>NZ_JBQTHN010000220.1:0-5195 GCF_052389815.1 Bradyrhizobium sp.
GCGAGCCGCGCGCCGCTCATGCCGAGGGGATGACCGAGCGCAATCGCGCCGCCATGCGGGTTGACGAAATCGGCATCGTCCTTGACGCCGAGCTGACGAAGGCAGGCGATGCCCTGGGAGGCGAAAGCCTCATTCAGCTCGATCAGGTCGAAATCGCTGACCTTGATGCCGAGCCGCTCCACCAGCTTCTTTGTCGCCGGCACCGGGCCGATGCCCATGATGCGCGGCGGCACCGCAGCCGAGGCGAGGCCGAGGATGCGTGCCCGCGGCGTCAAGCCGTGCTTCTTCACGGCAGCCTCCGAGGCGAGGATCATCGCGGCGGCGCCGTCGTTGACTCCGGACGCGTTGCCCGCGGTCACCGTGCCGGGATTGCGCACGATCGGCTTCAGCTTGGCGAGGCCCTCCAGCGTGGTCTCGGGCCGCGGGTGCTCGTCCTTGTCGACGATGACGGGGCCGGCCTTGCCGCCGGGCACCGAGATCGGTGTGATCTCTTCGGCGAAGTATCCGGCCGCAATCGCCGCGCCCGCGCGCTGCTGCGAGCGGATCGCCATCGCGTCCTGGTCGGCGCGCGACACCTGGAATTCCTCGGCGACGTTCTCGCCGGTCTCAGGCATCGCGTCGACGCCGTACTGCGCCTTCAAAAGGGGGTTGATGAAGCGCCAGCCGATGGTGGTGTCGTAGATATCGGCGGAGCGCGCAAAGGCCTCCGGCGCCTTGCCCATCACGAACGGCGCCCGCGTCATCGACTCGACGCCGCCGGCAATGGCGAAATCGATCTCGCCGGCGCGGATGGCACGGCCCGCGGCGCCGACCGCATCGAGGCCGGAGGCGCAGAGGCGGTTCAGCGTCTGCCCCGGAACCGTCTCCGGCATGCCCGCGAGCAGCAGCGCCATGCGCGCGACGTTGCGGTTGTCCTCGCCGGCCTGGTTGGCGCAGCCGAAAAAGACCTCGTCGACCTGCGACCAATCCAGCTTGGGATGTTTGGCCATCAGCGCCTTGATCGGGGCTGCCGCCAGATCGTCGGCGCGGACCTTGGCGAGCGAGCCGCCGAAACGGCCGATTGGCGTGCGCACGGCATCGCAAATAAAGACATCACGCATCGATTCTCTCCCTGAATGCCGTGTTTTCTGGCGCCCGAAGGACGGGTTGAGGCGAGTTGTAGGAGCGGCCCTGCGGCAGGTCAATCGAGCGCGATGCCTCCAACGGCGCATCGGCGCGATGGCGGCCATGCGCAATAGCCGTGGATCAGGTGGAAAACACGGCTTCGCCGGGCAAAGCGGTAGGACCAGCCGGCGAAATTCTGTAATTTCCGCGGCCGATGACCGTCCAGAAATCCATCCCCGCCCCCGCGCCATCAGAGCCCGCCGCCACGCCGGAAGTGGCCGCGCGCGTGACGCCGATGATGGAACAATACCTCGAGATCAAGGCCGGCAATCCCGGGCTGCTCTTGTTCTATCGGATGGGCGATTTCTACGAGCTGTTCTTCGAGGACGCCGAGATCGCCTCCAAGGCGCTCGGCATCATGCTGACCAAGCGCGGCAAACACCAGGGCCAGGACATCCCGATGTGCGGCGTGCCGGTGGAGCGTTCCGAGGATTACCTGCACCGGCTGATCGCGCAGGGCTTTCGCGTCGCGGTCTGCGAGCAGATGGAAGACCCGGCCGCCGCGAAGGCGCGCGGCAACAAGAGCGTGGTCCGCCGCGACGTGGTACGGCTGGTGACGCCGGGCACGCTGACCGAAGACAATTTGCTCGATGCCCGCACCAACAATTACCTGCTGGCGATCGCGCGGGCGCGCGCGTCTTCCGGCGGCGATCGCTTCGGCCTCGCCTGGATCGACATCTCGACCTCCGAATTCGTGGTGACGGAATGCGCCGGCGGCGAGCTCGCCGCGACGCTGGCGCGCATCAATCCGAATGAAGCCATCGTCGCCGATGCACTCTATTCCGACAATGAGCTGGCGCCGACGCTGCGCGAACTCCCTGCGGTGACGCCGCTGACCCGCGATGTCTTCGACGGCGCCACCGCCGAACGCCGGCTGTGCGATTACTTCGCCGTCGCCACCATGGACGGCCTCGCCGCGATGTCGCGGCTGGAAGCCACCGCTGCTGCCGCCGCCGTCACCTATATCGACCGCACCCAGGTCGGAAAGCGCCCGCCGCTGTCGCCGCCTGCGCGCGAGGCCGCCGGCACCACCATGGCGATCGATCCGGCGACCCGCGCCAATCTCGAATTGACGCGCACGCTCACCGGCGAGCGCCGCGGCTCGCTGCTCGACGCGATCGATTGCACGGTGACGCCTGCCGGATCGCGGCTGTTGGCGCAACGGCTCGCCGCACCGCTGACGGATAGTGCAGCCATTGCGCGGCGGCTCGACGCCGTCGCGCGCTTCGTCGAGGATGGCGCCGCCCGCGAGGACATCCGCGACTCCCTGCGCAATGCGCCGGACATGTCGCGCGCGCTGGCGCGTCTTTCCGTCGGGCGCGGCGGCCCGCGCGATCTCGCTGGCCTGCGCGACGGCATCCTCGCCGCCGACCAGGCGCTGACGCGGCTGGAATGGCTCGACGATCCGCCGGCGGAAATCAGGGCCGTGATGGATGCGCTGCGCCGTCCCTCGCGCGATCTCGCCCAGGAATTTTCGCGTGCGCTGTCCGACCAGCTGCCGCTGATCAAGCGCGACGGCGGCTTCGTGCGCGAAGGCTATGAAACCGCGCTGGACGAGACCCGCAGCCTGCGCGACGCCTCGCGCCTCGTGGTGGCGGCGATGCAGGCGCGCTACGCCGACGCGACCTCCATCAAGGGCCTGAAGATCCGGCACAACAACGTGCTCGGCTATTTCGTCGAGGTGACGGCGCAGCACGGCGACAAGCTGATGTCGCCGCCGCTGAATGCCACCTTCATCCATCGCCAGACGCTGGCCGGACAAGTGCGGTTCACCACATCAGAGCTCGGCGAGATCGAGGCCAAGATCGCCAATGCCGGCGACCGCGCCCTTGGGCTGGAGCTCGAAATCTTCGACAGGCTCGCCGCCATGGCGCTCGCCGCCGGCGAGGATCTGCACGCCGCGGCGCATGCCTTTGCCATGCTCGATGTCGCAACCGCGCTCGCCAGGCTCGCGGTCGACGACAACTACGCCCGCCCTGAGGTCGATGCTTCCTTGTCGTTTGCGGTGGAAGGCGGCCGCCATCCCGTGGTCGAGCAGGCGCTGAAGCGCGACGGACAACCCTTCATCGCGAACTCGTGCGACCTCTCGCCGGGACCGGCGCAGAACAACGGCCAGCTCTGGCTGATCACCGGCCCCAACATGGCCGGCAAATCCACCTTCCTTCGCCAGAACGCGCTGATTGCGCTCCTGGCGCAGATCGGCTCCTTCGTGCCGGCGAGCCGCGCCCGCATCGGCGTCGTCGACCGCCTGTTCTCGCGCGTTGGCGCCGCCGACGACCTCGCCCGCGGCCGTTCCACCTTCATGGTGGAGATGGTCGAAACCGCGGTGATCCTCAACCAGGCGAGCGAGCGCTCGCTCGTCATCCTCGACGAGATCGGCCGCGGCACCGCCACCTTCGACGGCCTCTCGATCGCCTGGGCCGCGATCGAGCACCTGCATGAGGCGAACCGCTGCCGCACGCTGTTCGCCACGCACTACCACGAGCTCACTGCGCTCTCGGCAAAGCTGCCCCGCATGTTCAACGCCACGGTTCGCGTCAAGGAATGGCAGGGCAATGTCGTGTTCCTGCACGAGGTGCTGCCCGGCTCGGCCGACCGCTCCTACGGCATCCAGGTCGCCAAGCTCGCAGGCTTGCCGCCCGCCGTGATCGCCCGCGCCAAGTCGGTGCTGGCGAAACTCGAGGCGCAGGACCGCGGCCAGACCGCCCGCGCCCTGGCCGATGACCTGCCGCTGTTCGCCGTCCCCTCCCGCGCCGCAGCCGAGAATGCACCGCCGAGCGAAGCCGAGCAATTGCTGAAAGCGGTGAATGCACTGCATCCCGACGAGATGTCGCCGCGCGAGGCGTTGGAGGCGCTCTATGCGCTGAAGTCGAAGTTGCCGAAGTAGCTCGTCATTGCGAGCGCAGCGAAGCAATCCATTTTTCGACTCGTTGCACCATGGATTGCTTCGACCGCTTCGCTCCTCGCAATGACGGTGTACACCAGTCAACGGCCCGTGTCGGCGAACGGCTCGATCAGCTTCAGCGTGGCGGCGAGGCGGATGCTGAGCTTGCCGGCCAACGCGGTCGCCTCGATTTCGGCGCCGCCGGCATCGCAGCGGCCGGAGAAACCGATGCCCACCTCGTAGCCGCCGAACAGCGGATGCTCGCTCTTCGCCGGCGTGTGTTCCTGATTGACGAACTCGCCCTTCCAGCGTCCGTTCGCCGAAGAGTAGGCGCCGAGATAATAGAAAAAGGCGTCGCCGCCGAGGATGCGGCCGTCGTGCAGCAGCATCACCCCGGTATGGCCGCCGGCGATCCCATCCAGCATCCGGATGTCGATCGAATACAGGCCACTGACGATGCCGCCCTCGCCGACCGCGCCGGGCGGCGGAACGTCGTCGTTGCCGAGCGGCGTCATCACGGCGCGAAACGCCGAGCGGTCTTCTGTCACCTCGCCCGCGAAGCGATAGAGTCCGCCCTGCTCCCTGCCGCGGATGCTGATCGTGACTTCGTCGGAACTGACCAGCGACCTGCGTTGCGGCGACCGGCTGTGGCGGCGGGTCCTGAGCCTGGCCAGGATTTCACCGTCCACAATCCGATAGCTGCCGAAGTGGGCGAATGCCGTATTGCCGCCAAGCATTTTCCCGGCATGCGCGTACAGCACGCTGCGGCCGGAGCCGTTATTGATGTCGTATTCGACCTTGTACAATCCCTCCACCGCGCAACCCCGATCCAGCCCGGGTGCCAATTTAGCGGGTCCTCGCCGGGCGGGTAACCATCAATCTCGCACGGGCGGGGCTAGCGCACTGCCTTGCGCCGCCCGTTCCACCACAGGGCCAAATTCCAGCCGATACAGGTGGCAAGTGCGAGGCTCAGCCCGACGGCCGAGCCGAACGCCTGCACCGCAACGTGCATCACGGCAACCGCCAGGCCAAATCCCACCACGCCCCAGGCGCCGTTGGAAATGGCGGCGGCCGTCGGCGGGCCGCCGATCCGCGGATGCAGCACCAGCATCAGGCTGGTTAAGACGATCGGGAACAGCGCCATGAT
>NZ_JBQTHN010000221.1:0-21106 GCF_052389815.1 Bradyrhizobium sp.
AGGTCGGGATGTCCTGGCTGTACCTGTCAAATCCGTGTGCGTTTTCTTACTACCGTTGCACACGGTGCTGCGGGCGCAGCCGGCGCCCGGCCTTCTCCGCGCCCTCTATCCAAGAGGGAGCAACGAAATAGCAAGACTCGAGCGAAAAACGCGCTGCGAGAATGAGGTGCCACGTCTCCACGTCATGACGGAGCCTGTCATCGGCAAAGCCCTACGCGGCTGCGACCGCCTCGATCTCGATCATGAAATCGGGACCGTAGAGCTTCGATACCTCGACCAGGGTCACGGCCGGTGCGGCCGGCGGCTTCACGCTGGCAAAGAAGCGGTTTCGTGCCTCGCGATAACGCCCGAGATTGTTCATGTCGGTCAGGAACACGGTGAGCGTGACCAGATTGGCGGCGGTGCATCCGCGGGCGCGAAGCGCAACGGAAAGATTGTGGAACACTCGCTCGGCCTGCGCGGAAAAATCATTCTTGCCGACTATGTGGCTGTCCGCATCCACGGCGGTCTGGCCGGCGATGAAGAGGATACGGCCGGCGGAAATTTCGACGATTTGCGAATATCCCGGCGGATCGCCGAGTTCCGGCGGATTGATGCAGCTGATCGTCGGCGTCAGGGCAGATGGCGGTGTCATGTTGTCCTCATCATCAATTCGGAAGCCGCAGTGTGGGCACGGCGCAAGAGCGCCTTTCCCCACTCATCGCTGCGCTGCCGGCGGCGATCCCATGCCGGGCGACCCTTTCGGCTTCAGCGTGCCGGAATAAAAGGAGAGCACGAACACCAGCACCAGGGCAGCGAGATAGATTGCATAGGACTGCGGCGGCGTGATCGTCCATTTCCACCAGCCTGGCCGCTTGCCCTCGTTGTCCATGATGCAATTGTCCGCGATCGGGCCGCGAATAGGAAGTAACAGAATGCGCAGCTCAAGTCTTGCGCGAAGCCGCATTCTTGTCGAGCAGGAACAGTGCCGCCAGCGCGGCAAGGCTGAACGCCGAGGAAACCATCAGCACCTTGCTGCCCATCACGTCGATCAGGAGGCCAAAAGCCAGCGGCGCCACTGCCTGCGCCATGCGCGAGGGCGCGCCGAGCAGGCCGAGGCGATAAGCGTAATTTTGCGAGCCGAAGATGGCGAGCGGCAGCGTGCCGCGCGCAATCGTCAAAATGCCGTTGCCCGAGCCGTGGAACACCGCGAACACGCTGGCAAACCCGCCGCCGAACAGCAGAACGATCGCCGCGCCGATCGGATGGGTGATGCAGGAGATCCGCGTCGAGAGCAGCGGATGGTATCGGCTGAGCACGCTCGCCTCCACGACGCGCGCGGCGACCTGCGCAGGCCCGATCAAGGCACCCGCAGCGATCGCCTGCACGGAGGTCGCGCCGGCTGTCTCCAGGATGCGCGGAAAATGCGCGGCCATCGCGCTGGTGACGCTCCAGGCCGCCGCGAACACGAAGGCCAGCACGACCATCGCACGGTCGATCGGAATATGCGGCTTCACGGCATTGGCGACCGCGGCCTTGGCACCGTGCACCGCCGGCAGCATGAAGAAGTTGATCGGCAGGCCGAGCAGGATGTGCGCCGCCGCCCAGGCAAAGCAGGTGTTGCGCCAGCCGACGTGCTCGAGCCCGAGCGCCGTGAGCGGCCAGCCGACCGTGGAGGCAAAGCCCGCGAGCAGCGTGATCCCGGTGATGGAGCGCCGCGCCGCATCGCCATAGATGCGCCCGAGGGCACCGAAGGCGGCGTCATAGAGGCCCATGCCCATGCCGACACCGAGCACCAGCCAGGCGATGACCAGGACGGGAATCGAATGGGTGAGGCCGAGCAGGGCGAGGCCTGCTGCCAGCGTCAGATTGGAGATGCAGAGCACCGAGCGGCCGCCGACGAGATCGATCTGGTGGCCGATGCGCGGGCCGAGAATGGCCGACAGCACCAGCGAGGCGGAAAACGCCGCAAAGATCCAGTTCGAGGAGACGCCGAGATCGCGGCCGATCGGGTCGGCCAGGATGGCGGGCAGGTAATAGCTCGAAGCCCAGGCCAGCGTCTGCGTCGTACCGAGGGCCAGGATGATCGGAAGCTGCGGCGGGTTCATCTTCTCGTAGGTCCGATTCCTGCCGGCTGCATCCGGTTCTCCTTCAGGCGCTCTTGCATTTGCCGTTGTCACGCGAATGTCGTCAAGGTGATCAGGGCATTGCAGGGCCACGCTTTCGTCACGGCTGATTGCGCGGCATAATCGATTCCATGCAACTCGTTCCACGCATTCGCCTGATGAATTGGCTGGTCACCCAGGGCCTGACCGGCTTGCCCGAAAGCGATCTGGTCCGTGGTTTCTGCGAGCGCTGCTGCGCCGAGGGAATCGCACTGTCGTATGGACTGGTCGTGATCGACATCCTGCACCCCATCTTCGAAGGCCGCGGCTTCCGCTGGCACGACATCGAGACCAACCAGCCCGGCAGCTTCGAATACGGCTCGACCGAGCAGGGCGACGCCGCCGAAGGCTGGCGGCGTTCGGTTTTTTACGAGATGCTCGAGCACGGTCACGAGCAGCGCGTGAGCGACCTTTCCGACACTGCCACGCACCGTTATTCGAAGTTCGAGGAGTTCGCCGCCCAGGGGCACAAGCAAGTGGCCTCCTTCGTGCATCGCTTCGGTGAGGCCGGCACGATGGGCCAGATGGATTGCGTCTACTCCAACTGGACGACGCGGCGCGACGGCGGCTTTGGCGAAGATGGCCTGGCGGCGCTGCGCGATCTCGTGCCCGTGCTCGGGCTCGCGATCAAGTCCGCGGCGCAGGCCGATATCGCACGCACGCTCGGGCGCGTCTATCTCGGCCGCGAGACATCGGAACAGGTATTGCGCGGAAAAATGTCGCGCGGCATCACCGAGAGGATCACGACGGTGCTGTGGTTTTCCGACCTGCGCTCGTCGACATCGATCAGCGAAAGGATGGAGCCCGGCGAGATCATCCCGTTCCTCAACGATTACGCGCAGGCGGCGATCGACGCCATTCATGACGCCGGCGGGGAAGTCCTGAAGCTGATCGGCGACGGCGTGCTCGCGATGTTCACCAACGAGAACATGTCGATTGCAAAACGCGCCGCGCTGCGCGCCGAGCATCGCTTCCGCAACAACATGGACGTGCTGAACGCTCGCCGCTCTGCCGAGGGCCGGCCGGTAACGACAGCCCATGTCGGCCTGCACATCGGCGAGGTGTTTTACGGCAATATCGGCAGCGACGACCGGCTCGACTTCACCGTGGTCGGCCCCGCCGTCAACGAAGTCAGCCGCATCGCCTCGATGTGCCGCTCCGTCGACCGCGATCTCCTGACGTCGTCCGCCTTCCGCAGCGGCCTCGACGCCACCGGGCGCAACTACCTCGTCTCCACCGGCCGCTTTGCGCTCCGGGGCATCGGCGGCGCGCAGGATCTCTACACGCTCGATCCGGAGGTCTTCACCGACGAGGTCGTCGCGGGGAAGTATGCGCGCTATGTGGCAGGGTAATCCTTCAGCCCCGCGCGGGCTCGCCGACCATGTCGGGCTGCCGCGCCAGCGCCACCGCCGGCGACAGCCAGATCACCAGCGCCTGCGCTGCGAAGATCGCGGCGGCGAGATAAAGGCACATCTCCGCGCCGTAGAGGCCGCCGACGATGGCGCCGAGCGCCGAGCCAAGCGGGCGCGCGCCATAGCTCATGATGTTGATGGCGGAGACGCGGCCGAGCAGCGAAGGCGGCGTTACCGATTGCCGCAGCGTGGTGGTCGAGATCACCCAGAGGATCGGGCCCGCGCCGAGCAGGAAGAAGCCGAGCCCGGTAAGGAGCGGCGAGGGCGCGACCGTGGTCAGCGCCATGATGCCGGCGGCAACGAGGCCGGTGATCGGACCAAGACCGATTACGGTGCCGAAGGCGAGGCGCTGCATCACCCGCGTGGCGAACAGTGCGCCGACCACCATGCCGACGCCGTACATGGCGAGCGTCGTGCCGACGCCGGTAGCGCTGAGGCCGAGGTGGCGCACGGCATAGGGCACGAACACCGCCAGCAGCAGGAACGAGGCGGTGTTGAAAATGAACTGCGTGATGAAGACCGGCCGCAGCAGCGCATGCCGCATCACGAAGCCGGCGCCTTCGCCGATCTCCTTCAGCGGATGCCGGCGCGGCGAGAGCGCGCGCGCCGGCTCGTAGATGCCGGCGAGCAGCACCACGGCGATGGCGGAGAGGGCCGCGGCAAAGCCGAAGGCGGGAGCCGCGCCCGTCCATCCGACCAGCACGCCGCCAAGCGCGGGGCCGGCTGCGAAGGCGACTGTGCGCGCCAGCTCGATCCGGGCATTGGCGGCCGGCAGGGCTTGCGGGCTGACCAGCGATGGCACCAGGGCCGGCGCCGCGACGCTGTAGACGACGGTGCCGCACACGGCCGCAAAGCCGAGCAGGGCAAGCAGGGGCAGGTTGAGCGCCCCACACCAGATCAGCAGAAGGATCGCCGCCAGCGCCGCCGCGCGCAGCGCTTCGGAGCCCGCCATCAGGAAGCGCCGCGACATGCGGTCGGCGAGCAGGCCCGCGGGGATCGCGAACAGGATGAAGGGCAAAGTGAGCGCGGTCTGCAGCACGCCCGTCTGGCCTTCGCCGACGCCGAGCAGCAGCACCGCGACGATGGGGGCTGCCGCCAGCGCGATCTGTTCGGCGGACTGCGCGGCGAGGTTGGACCAGGCAAGGCGGTTGAAGGTCGCCGGCAGGGCGATCTCAGGCGAAGTGGACATGGCGCAAATCCGGTAATCTCGGGTTGCGGCATCCTCCGCCGTTGCAACGGTCAAACCCACCCGCTTCCCGAGACCGGGGATTCGGGAGATCGTGGCCCGCTGACTAAGAGTCAGTGCCCGGCCGATACTCGTCATTCGGTGGAGCTAGATGCAGTTGCAAATGAGTTGCATTAAAGAGAATATTGGGCCATCATGCCGGAAATCGACGCAAAGGCCCCACGTTTGAGCTCTGAATCTCTGCCAGACATTGCCAGCCCGGGTGGCTGGCTTAGCGACTCCGGCAAACTCAAGAGCTTGGCGGAGGTGAACGCGACCGTTGCCGTTCCCGCCATCGGCGGGCTGTGGTGGCGGCGCCTGCTCGCCTTTGCCGGGCCGGGATACCTCGTCTCGGTCGGCTACATGGACCCCGGCAACTGGGCGACCGATCTCGCGGGCGGTTCCAAGTTTGGCTACACGCTACTCTCGGTGGTCCTGCTGTCCAACCTGATGGCGATCCTGCTGCAGGCGCTCGCCGCGCGGCTCGGCATCGTCACCGACCGCGATCTCGCACAGGCCTGCCGGGCCAGCTTTTCGCGGCCGGTCAATTTCCTGCTCTGGCTCGTCTGCGAGGCCGCCATCATCGCCTGCGACCTCGCGGAAGTGATCGGCACGGCGATCGCGCTGAAACTGCTGTTCGGCATTCCCCTGATCGGCGGCGCGCTGATCACCGCGCTCGACGCCTTTCTGCTGCTGCTGCTGATGAACAAGGGCTTCCGCTTCCTCGAGGCGTTTGTCATTGCGCTCCTGATCGTCATCGCCGTTTGCTTTACGATCCAGATCGCAGCCGCCGCGCCGCCGGTCGCGGAGATGCTCAAGGGCTTTGTGCCCTCGAGCGAGATCTTCACCAATTCGGAGATGCTCTACATCGCCATCGGCATCATCGGCGCCACCGTGATGCCGCATAACCTTTATCTACATTCCTCGATCGTGCAGACCCGCGCCTACCCGCGCACCGACGAGGGCCGGCGCGACGCCATCAAGTGGGCGACCACGGACTCGACCATCGCCCTGATGCTGGCGCTGTTCATCAACGCCGCGATCCTGGTGGTGGCGGCCGCGACCTTCCACAAGAGCGGCCATAGCGATGTCGCCGAGATCAGCCAGGCGTTCGAGCTGCTTTCGCCGCTGCTCGGGCTCGGCATTGCCTCGACGCTGTTTGCCGTGGCGCTGCTCGCCTCCGGCCTCAACTCGACAGTGACGGCGACGCTCGCCGGCCAGATCGTGATGGAGGGCTTCCTCAATCTGCGACTGCCGAGCTGGGCCCGCCGCCTGCTCACCCGCGGCATCGCCATCGTGCCGGTGGTGATCGTGACCGCGCTCTACGGCGAGAGCGGCACGGCCCGGCTGCTCGTCCTCAGTCAGGTCATCCTGTCGATGCAGCTGCCCTTTGCGGTGATCCCCTTGGTGCGCTTCGTCTCCGACCGCCGCAAGATGGGCCAGTTCGTCATTCCCACGGCGGTCGCTGCGGTCGCGTGGACGGTCGCCGGCGTGATCGTGATCCTGAACGTGAAGCTCCTGGTCGACACGTTCGTTGGGTGAAAGGCGAATTGCGAATAGGGAGTAGCGAATGGCGGGCGATGATGTGGCAGCATTCGCTATTCGCCACTCACCATTCGCTCCCTCAATCCTGCGGCTCGGACAAGACTTCGCCCGAGGCCTCGACGCGCAGCCAGCCGCTGGGGGCAAGCCGCTGCTGCGGCAGGAAGCGGCTCTTGTAGTCCATCTTCTTGGACCCATCGATCCAGTAGCCGAGATAAACGTAAGGCAGCCCGAGCCGGCGGGCGCGGGCGATGTGATCGAGGATCATGAAGGTGCCGAGCGAGCGGTCGCGCTCCGACGGCTCGAAGAAGGAATAGACCATCGACAGCCCGTCGCTGAGCACGTCGGTCAGCGCCACCGCCACCAGCTCGTCGCCGCGGCCGGTGATGCCGGTATCGGTGCCGCGCTTGCGGTACTCGATGATGCGGGTCTCGACGTGGCTGTCCTCCACCATCATGGCGTAGTCGAGCACGGTCATGTCGGCCATGCCGCCGTGGCGGTGCCGGCGGTCGAGATAGGCGCGGAAGATGGAATACTGCTCCGAGGTCGGCACCGCGCTGCGCTGCTCGCCGATGATGTCGGCGTTGCGCGCCAGAACCTTGCGGAAGCTGCGGGAGGGGCGGAATTCGCCCGCGATCACCCGGATCGAGACGCAGGCGCGGCACTGGTCGCAGGCCGGGCGGTAGGCGATCGACTGGCTGCGGCGGAAGCCGCCATGGGTGAGGAGGTCGTTGAGGTCGGCCGCCTTGTCGCCGACCAGATGGGTGAACACCTTGCGCTCGTGCCGGCCCGGCAGATATGGACAGGGCGAGGGCGCCGTCAGGTAAAATTGCGGTGTGTCACGCGAATGCTGGGTCACGTTACGTCGTCAGGCCTCCGAAGCAGCCAGCTCCAGCATCGCGCCGCCGAGGCCGACCGTCAATCGGATAGGCTACGGATCAGTATGTCGGTGCCGGCTGCGCCGGCTCGGTGCGGGCGAAGCTGTTGATAACCACGGTTCCGAGCACGATGTCGTGCAGCAGCCGCCGGCGGCCGTTGAACAGGCCCACCAGGACCACGAGCGGGGTCAGGAACGAGACCGAAACCCAGAACAGCACGGCGTGCATTGCACCAAGCACGAAATAGCCGGGCGCGCCGTACCAGGTGCGCAGCTCGATTTCCATCACCCGCATGCCGACCGTGGCCGAACGCGGCCCACCGAGCGTTGCGCCGTAGTAGACGATCGCCCAGACCACGGTAGCCGGCCAGGCCAGCCAGAACAGCATCCAGCCGAGGCCGAGCGTCAGCAGGCCGAACAGGAGAATGAAGAGATAGCCGAGCAGCACGGGAACGGTAATCACGACCAGGTCGATCAGGAATGCAAAAACCCGCTTGCTCAGCACGCCGCTGAACAGCTCCGGCTGCGTCACCGGATCGAAGGCATGCGGCTGCACCCCGCCGTCATTGCGCCAGGCACCGCCGGTGTCACCCGAGCCGCCATACGTCATGGTCAGTCCTCCAGACCGTGCATTCCCGCGACTGGACATGGGAGCCAGCCGCCCGGCTGCAAGGCCCTCCAGCGCATTAACTGGCGGAAATATTCCGGCATAACCGTGGCCGAACGGCCGCGCCAGCTTGTGAGTCGAAGCCAACCCGGCGAACATCCGGCGGCATCACCGGACGGAGAGGGGACAGATGGCGAGGGAAGTGCAGGTACGCTGCCGCTGCGGCGAGGTAATCGGCCTCGTCAGCAATGCCTCGCCGCAAAAGGTCAATCGCGTGGTCTGCTATTGCGACGACTGCCAGGCCTTCGCCCACCAGCTCGGCCGCGCCGACCTGCTCAATGCGCAAGGCGGCAGCGACATCGTCCAGGTCGCGCCGGCCTCGCTCACCTTCATCAAGGGGCGGAACCGAATTGCGGGGCTGCGCCTGAGCCCCAAGGGCCTGTTCCGCTGGCATACGACCTGCTGCAACACCCCGGTCGGCAACACGCTGGGTCCTGCGATCCCCTTCGTCGGTCTGACGGCGCAGACCTTCGAGGGCGGCACGCGAACGGTCGATGCCGTGTTCGGCGCTCCGCTCGGTGCGATCCTCGGCAAGTACGCCGTCGGCCCGGCCCCGGCGGGTTCCACCGGCATCAATCTGACGCTGCTGTTGCGCGCCATCACCAAGGTGCTGGGCTGGCGGCTGCGCGGGCGGGCCTGGCCGCACCCGTTCTTCCACCTGAAGACACGCGAGCCGATCTATCCGCTGAAGGTGCTGCCGCAGGAACAGCGCGAGGCGCTGCGCCCGCTGTGCGGGCCGAAGCCGGCGCTGCGGGCGCAGGCCTAGCGCTGCGCCTTGATCTTCTCGGCTGCCTCAGCTGCGAAATAGGTCAGGATGCCGTCGGCGCCGGCGCGCTTGAAGCCGAGCAGGGCTTCCATCATGGCGCGGTCGCCGTCGATCCAGCCGTTGCGCGCGGCACCCACGATCATCGCGTATTCGCCGGACACCTGGTAGACGAAGGTCGGCATCGCGAACGTGTCCTTCACGCGGCGCACGATGTCGAGATAGGGCATGCCGGGCTTGACCATCACCATGTCGGCGCCCTCGGCGATGTCGAGCTCGACCTCGCGCAGCGCCTCGTCGGAATTGGCGCTGTCCATCTGGTAGGTGCGCTTGTCGCCGGTCAGCGTCTTGGCGGAACCGATCGCGTCGCGGAACGGGCCGTAGAAGGCGGAGGCGTATTTCGCCGCATAGGACATGATCTGCACGTCGACGAAGCCCTCATCGTCCAGCGCCTCGCGGATCGCGCCGACGCGGCCGTCCATCATGTCGGAAGGAGCGATGATGTCGCAGCCGGCTTCCGCCTGCGTCAGTGCCTGCTTGACCAGCACCGCGACGGTCTCGTCGTTGAGGATCTTGCCGTCGGCGATCAGCCCGTCATGGCCGTGGCTGGTGAAGGGATCGAGCGCGACGTCGCAGAGCACGCCGATGTCGGGGAATTCCTTCTTGATCGCGCGCACCGACTGGCAGACGAGATTGTCGGGGTTGAGCGCCTCGGAACCCTGCTCGTCGCGCAGGGACGGCTCGGTGTAGGGGAACAACGCGATGCAGGGGATGTCGAGTTTCGCCGCGCGCTCGGCATCGCGCACCGCCTGGTCGACGGTGAGGCGGTCGACGCCGGGCATCGAGGCCACCGGCGTGCGGGTGTTGTTGCCGTCGACCACGAACATCGGCCAGATCAGGTCGTCGGTGGTCAGCACGTTTTCCCGTACCAGCCGCCGCGCCCATTCCGATTTGCGGTTGCGGCGCGGGCGCACCGTCAGATCGAGCGAGGGCGCGGAGAGCGTCGCCGACCTTCGCGGCGCATCGCGCATTTCGATCGGGCGGCCGAATTTGATCGCCATGGAAAACTCCTCAAACGGCGAGTAATCTGGAATTGATCCAATTCTAGCAGCTTGTATCCCCGGCGTCACCGCGCCCAAGGCGCAGACCCGCTATTTCGGCAGGTGGCCCCTGACGGCATTGGCGCGCGCCGTACGGGTGATCCGCCCCGAGCTGTCCGTGGGAACGCGGGCGCGTACGCCTTCCCTGAGCTTGTCCAGGTCGGGGGCGGACATCGCCGCGACGGCCGGACCGATGGAGGGCGCCTTCAGGTTGACGCTCCAGAACTCGTCAAAGTTCGCGAAGGTCCGCTGCACCGCAATTTCACGGGTTTCCACTTTCTCGAGTCCGGCATCGGTCCACAACTGCCGCAGCATTTCGATTTGCGAGGCTTCCATCCGCGGCGGGCGCGTCGGCGAAAGACCTATTGCGCGCATCTCGGCAAGGATCGGATCGAGCGGAAACCCGCCGCCCAGCATGTCCCACATGTAGGTTGCGGCGATGCCGCCCCGGCCGAGCACGCGGACCATCTCCTCGATGCCCTTGCGGGGATCGGGAACGAACACGAGCACCAGCGCCATGACCGCCGCGTCGAAACGGCCGTCGGCGAATGGAATTGCCATAGCGTCGCCCTGCAAAAGCTTCGCTGTGTGCAGGCCGGGCCGCCTGCGTGCATAATCGAGCTGGCCTTCGGAGGGGTCGATGCCCTGCACCTCCGCCGGCGCGCATCGCGCGATCAGCAGTTCGGTGAACGCGCCGTTGCCGCAACCGATGTCGATCCAGCGCAATCCAAGCGGCGGAGCCAGCCAATCGAGAAACACCTCGCCAGCAAGCCGGCTCCAGATTCCCATGTTCTGCTCATAGGCCGCGCCATCGACGAAGCGGAGGACTTGTTCGGTCATTTTGCTTCTTCCCGCATATTGATCCGCAAGAGCGCCTGAGGGACAAAACGCAAGGAACGTGCATCGTACGGGCCGTTCCGGCAATTGATTTTAGCGTCTGGCCGGGCCAAGAAGGCCGGCACGAGGGGGGATTCCTCCCGAAACCAGCACCGACGAGCGCCGAACCCCGATGTCCGACACTTCCACGCGCGAGCCACCGCGGGACGCCCTGACGGCGGCGGCGCTGTCGTCCGAGCGCATCGAGCCGGACGAGAACGCCTGGACGCGGCGGCTCGTGCTGTTCCTGCGCGTGATGGCGGTGCTTTCGATCGCCAAGGGCCTCTATCACTGGGCGCAGGTCACCGGCTTCGTCGGCGGCGAGGAGGAGGCGTTCGAGAACCAGGCCATGGCCTGGCAGACCGCGACGATCTATTTCGCCGTGATCGAGCTCGTCGCCGCCGTCGGTCTCTGGCTCGCCACACCCTGGGGCGCCGTGGTGTGGCTCACGACCGTCGTTTCGATGGCGGTGATCGAGCTGATGTTTCCCGGCATCTATGGCGGCAGCCTCGTCGTGGTGGCGGTCGAGGCGCTGATGCTCGCAGGCTACCTGGCGCTCGCCTGGATGGCTGCGCGCGAGCGCCCGCCATAGTGCAACTTGAGGGTGAGAACGGAACGTTCACCGCAATTGCGGGCATTTTAGCGAAGTTTAGCGGTAACTTTTCGCTCATCCTAAAGGGTTCGGTCACACCCGTTACGCACTCGTTTCCAAATCGGATAGGCTTGTACTGGAACGCGACAGCGCCCGCGGGAAGAGGGCAGACGAAGCGTGAACACGGGCGGTGCAGCGTGAACGGGAAATCGCGAAAAGCCCTTCTGGCACAGGCTTAATCTGCGATTCACTCTCCTAAATTCATGATCTCTTTATTGTCTTGTTTAAGCTGATCTTCAAGCCGGCCCCTTACGTTGGCCCTATCAGGCGGGACAAAAGTTTCGTCGAATGAGTGTCGATAAAAACGACAACAGGGGAAGTGTCATGATGAAAGCCGTTGCGACGGCGGTGGAAACCGCTGACCGCGCTGCAGGCCAGTCCGGGGTGCAGCCGCTCTATCTCGAAGCTCTGACTCTGGTGGAGCGGCTGCATCGCCGCCTGCTCGACGTCATCAAGGACGAATTCGATCGCCGCGGCCGCGCCGACATCAACTCGGTGCAGGCTTTGCTGCTCTACAACATCGGCGACAAGGAGCTGACGGCGGGCGAGCTGCGCACGCGCGGCTACTATCTCGGCTCCAACGTCTCCTACAACCTGAAGAAGCTCGTCGAGCTCGGCTTCCTCGACCACCAGCGCTCGCGCGTCGATCGCCGCTCGGTCCGCATCCGTCTGACCGCGCAGGGCCAGGAAATCCGCAAGATCGTCGATGCGCTCTACCAGAAGCACGTCAAGACGGTGGAGCAGGTGGGCGGCATCTCCAGCGAGGAGTTCGCGACGCTGAACAAGTCGCTGCACCGCCTCGAGCGGTTCTGGACCGACCAGATCCTCTATCGTCTCTGAGAATTGACGGCCAAGCCGGCCGCAAAGAAGACCGGCAGCCGTCAAAACCTGGCGATATTTCCCCAAAACGCATCGGGACCGGGATTTTCCGGGCCGGTGCGTTTGCGTTATTTGTGTGGAAGAACGCCTGCCTCCCGAATTGGAACTTATTTCTGCGCTCCGCTTTATCGATCCGAAGCGGAGGACTTGAACATGCTGGTCGAACGCGGTTTGCAGGTGATGAATGTCGAGGCGGTGGGCGAAGCCTACGCCATCGCATCCAACTATCTGCGCCGGACCGGCGCGATCGCCGATACCATCGCCACCAATGAACGCCTGCTCGCCATCATCGTGCAGCTGTTTCAGCGCGGCGAGTACAACAAGATCCGGCTTGCCAACAAGGCGATCGCAAGATTCGAGTCCGAGACGCTCGTTGCCTGAGCCCGCATCATCGCCTGACCCCGCATCGGAGCCCTTCAGCATGGACGCCGCCATCGACCGCATCATGCAGACCTACGATCTGCTGATGAACCAGTCCGCTGCCGCCAGCGACGAGGCACGCGAGAAAGTGACGGAATACGTCAGGACGCTGTTCGAAGCAGGCGAAAAGGACGAGCACCGGCTGACTGTGTGCGGGCTGACCTATCTGCGCCAGCTCGACGGCAGCAACGATCCCGTGAAGGCGGGATATACGGGGCTGTAAGAGGTCATAGGGTCTGCGTTCCCGTTGATCCGCGCTTCCGAGGAATGTTATCCTAGCGGGCGGCCGACGAAGTATTGGCTTGTAAATTTTTCCCGATACTATCAGGTTGTTGGATTAGGAACCGCAACCGGAAATTTTATGCCGATACAACGTCGCCAGCCCGCTCTGTTTTCCGTCGATTCTGATGTTGACTTACTGGATGTTGAGGACAGGAAAACTGACGAACTTATCATTGGATTTGTCGGGCCAATAGGCTCCGGAATTTCCTATTGCGCGAATATTTTCAGCGAGCTTCTCAAGTCTCAATTTGGTTATGAGGGCAAGAGCTTGAAAGTAAGTGGCATAATCAATCAAAGCGCAACGGTGTTGGGCGAAACAATAGTTGACGTCAACGACCCAAAACGCACTGAGAAGCTTCAACATTACGGGACGAAGCTGCGACAGACTTTCGGAAACACCTATCTCATCGAGAAGATCGTTGCTCAAATAAATCTTGAGCGCGGAACGAGCGAGCATTTGCCCAAGGCTCGCCGCCACTTCACCATTGTCGATTCAATTAAACATCCAGATGAGGTGAGGCGGCTGCGCGAGGTTTACGGTGAAACGTTTTGGCTAATTGGGATATTCGCTCCGGATGAAGTGAGGCGCGGTCGTCTGACTGCGGAGGGGTACAACGAGAACTATGTTGTCGACATTTTCAAGAGGGATGAAGATGAAGGAGTGAAATCAGGGCAACGCGTTAGAGACGCAATGTTCTTGGCTGATTTCTTTATCAGAAATGATGGTGATAACGACAAGAACTTGCGGCGCACAGTCGAAAGATTCTTGGATGTCATGTTCGCGATTGGGGTGCAAACCCCCACCAAGGATGAAAGTGCGATGTATGCGGCGACTTCTGCGGCCGCTGAATCCGCGTGTCTTTCTCGACAGGTGGGTGCAGTGATCGCCAATGAGCAAGGCGATGTTATCGGGATGGGGAATAACGACGTTCCCAAGTTTGGTGGCGGCCTCTACTCACGTGAGGATGGTGATGGCGATCATCGTTGTTTCCAATGGCGCGGAAAGATCTGTCATAACGACTCGCGAAAGGAGGAGATATTATCCCGGATAGCCATTGCCTTGGGGGAAGCAGGTATTTTTGACGCGCGGAGCGGCGCCATTGACTCGAAGCGGCAGGCCAAGGCGATCGACGTCTTGCACAATTCCGATGTGAAGAATTTGATCGAGTTCTCCCGAGCCGTTCATGCCGAAATGGAAGCGATCATTTCAGTGGCAAGAAATGGCAAGGCGGGGCTCGTTGGAGGAACTCTGTATTCAACAACTTTCCCATGCCACAGCTGCGCCAGACATATAGTTGCGGCTGGGATTAAGCGAGTTATCTACATTGAACCTTATACGAAGAGCTTGGCTCTTAATCTTCATGAGGATACTATTTCTATCCACGAAGCCGACTCCACAAAGAAGGTCGTATTTCTCCAGTACGAGGGTGTTGCGCCACGCAACATGATTCGTCTGTTCAAAGACCGTGGAAGCAGAAAGAAGGACGGTAAGTTGCTGTTAACGAATCGGCTTGAAGCTAAGCCGGTGTCTCTCGCGCCGCTAGACGGGTTTGAAGCGCGGGAACGATTGGTTGTTGCAAGACTCACCAAGATCGAATCCGCGCAAGTTGCTGGAGGGAAGAATGTCTGAGCGGAAAGACGATCGCCAGCTACGTCTCTCATTTCGAGTGCAGCACGAAGCAAGAATCAGCAAGGGTGGTGGTGACGTAAGGCGAGATAAACCCGTCACTGATTTGAATAGTGTTCGAGCGGTGCGTCATGGTGCTTCGGTGCTGGAGCGAGTGATCCGTGAGGGCTATACAAAGAAGAAATGACCTTCACGCCTCTTTTTTCTGCTGTAGCGACAACTAAAACAACACAATCAACGGCGCGGTGTAGTCTCGACTGCTCGGATGCCTGCCTTGCGGCTACATTTCTTGGGAGACGTATACAGGTTCATGCCGGTCGGATCGGTGAATCTGCGTCCAGTCAACGGTAAGCAGTGATCGCAACTGGCTACATCAGGGCAAGGCTGCACTTTTAACGATTCTCGAATCGTGTCTGCCGATACCGTTTGGGCCATTCTTCTCTGCGGTCGAGGCGAATTTCGAGCTTTCAGCGACGATGTAACCAAAACCTCGCGCTTAGGGGAAACGCATGCTCACACTCCACCACCTCAACGACTCCCGCTCGCAGCGGATATTGTGGCTGCTGGAAGAGCTCGGCACGCCCTATGAGCTCAAGCGCTATCAGCGCGATGCGCAGACGCGGCTGGCGCCGCCTGAATTGAAGGCGGTGCATCCGCTCGGCAAATCGCCCGTTATCACCGACGGCGATGTCCGCAGCGCGGAGTCGGCCGCCATCGTCGACTACATCATCCGCCGCTACGGCCAAGGGAACGGCAAACCCGCGATGATGCCGGCGCCCGGTGGCGCTGAGTACGAAGCGTATTACGAGTGGCTGCACTACTCCGAGGGCTCGGCGATGCTGCCGCTGATGCTGAACCTCTACGTGTCGCGGCTGAAGGAGGCGGGCGCGCCGCTGCATCCGCGCATCGAGAGCGAGATCGCCAACCACCTCGGCTACATCGAGGGGGCGCTGGGAATGCGCGAATTCTTCGTTGGGTCGTCCTTGAGCGGCGCCGATATTCAGATGAGTTTCGTGGCCGAGGTGGCGCGATCGTTCGGCAAGCTCGCCGCGTACCCGAATTTCGCAGGCTGGCTCACGCGCATGCACGCGCGGCCAGCGTTCAAGCGTTCAGTGGAGAAGGGCGGAGCGTATCGGCTGGCGGGCTAGGGGCTATCTCGATTAGTTGCTTTCTTGAGTGTCTTTCTACGTCAGTACGAATATTTCACGCCTAAATTCCTCAAGGAGCAACAAAGGAGCGCGATCCAAGGACGCGTTCATAAGCGCATCGATCATGAGATAGACTGTGTTGCGCGTATTTGAGCAAGCTTCCCAAACTTCCGGGTAGTATCGCGCGAACATGCCCGCCATATATGATGCCAAGTAGTAAATGCCGAACTCATTTATGTCGATGCCGTCGGATCGCACCAACGCAATTTTCCCGTCCTGCGCAAAGGCATCAGGCATGTTGATCCCAACGTATTGAGCTCCAAATGGCGCAGTAAGTGAAAAGCCCGCCCCATTCTTCATTTCACGGGTCTTCACGAGGTCAGTACAGCTCGGGCTGAACTGAATCCGCTCCACAACTTTGGCAAGGATTTCGGGAGCGGAGGGATGAAAAACAGTATCCCACGTTATTGTGTTCTCCTTGAGGTTGTTTCGTCGTTTGAAAGTGGCGCGCACTAGTGTTGAAGTAGCTTGAAGCGTGTCACTTTCGAAGTAGATCGCTGGGCAAATCTCAGCGAGCTGTTGCAAGTTTATCGTTTCAAGTTGATGACTTACTTCAGAAACCTGAAACAGCACACTCAGTCCTGTGCTGCTAGTCCCGCCTTCGACATTGGTCTCCTCGCCCCACACTGGCCTTTGGCGAGATGTTTCGTACCAAACCGGAAACGTTCCTCGGTTGAGAAGCCGAGCGCCTAGGTCAGCTGCCGTCAGATCAGCGTGACGTCTTACCTCCGGCATTGTGAATTCGAGACCATGGTGCGCGTGGTTCTGTCTCAACTTTTGGAGGCGGTAGTTTCCGTCTCTTTTGAGCAGCACCTCGCAAAGGGCAAACGACATTACTGCGTAGTAGGTTAGCGTCGGTTTAGCATATTCAGATTTCTTGGCGGCCTCGCAGTATTCGAGAGCCTGTTCCAAACACGATCTTATCGATTCGGCCTGCTTTCGCGCGTTTTGGCGGTGTTCCTTTGGAAGTGCATGTCGCTCGCAAATTATTTCGGTAACGAGGTCGGTATTTGTGAGCCCCTGTAGACCGCGATAGATGTGCTGAACTGATTCGCTTCGTGGAATCAGGCGTATTGAGAAATTCATGTGTTGACGGTCTCCCCAGTCCCGTCATCCATCATATCAGAACGAATTACGCGCAGTTTCGGGCAAGCTAGAACCACGGCGACATTCACGCCTGGCTGACGCGCATGCACGCGCGGCCTGCGTTCAAGCGTTCCGTGGAGAAGGGTGGGGCGTATCGGCTTGCGGGCTAGGACCGCTGCCAGTCGGTCAGCTCATAGGATCGCTCGTCGAGATGCTCGACCAGCAGCTTGCGATAATGGGCAGCCATTTCGCGGTAATGCTGCCTGGAAATCGGATCGGTCGCGCCCCGGGCACGCTCTTCGAACATCTCGGCCTTCTGCCGCAGTACCGCCGCCTCGGTCATGGGCTAGCTCCTCTAGCTCTGTGATTCCCTCAGCTAGTTGTTAGTCTTCCGAGCGGAACGGACGGTGGCTTCACGATCGGGTGACACCGGGGTCGGCACCTGCAGCCCCAGAATCGGTGCCTTTTGCGGCTGTTCGGACGCCGATGCCGGGCCGGGTGCCGACGGTGGATGCGGTGCGGCAAGCCCCCGGGAAGGGTTCCAACCCGCTCCAGCCCCACCATATGTTGCATAAGTACCAGGTGCTTACCTCAATGGCTTGGCCATTTCCGGCCGATATGGTATGGCGCAGACGCTTCTTTCGACCGCCAAACCAGAACCGCCCGTAGTCGCCCAACTGACTGCGGCGGTGGAGATATTTCGCCGATGAGCTCCTCCCGCGCCAATGCCAGTGTCCAGGTCGCTTCCGCGCCCGACACCTTCTTCACCGCCACCCTCCGCGATGCCGATCCCGAGATCGCAGCTGCGATCAAGGGTGAGCTCGGCCGGCAGCGCCACGAGATCGAGCTGATCGCCTCGGAAAACATCGTCAGCCGCGCCGTGCTGGAAGCGCAGGGTTCGGTGATGACCAACAAATACGCGGAAGGCTATCCGGGGGCGCGGTACTACGGCGGTTGCGAATGGGTCGACGTCGCCGAGACGCTGGCGATCGATCGGGCGAAGAAGCTGTTCGGCGCCGGCTTTGCGAACGTTCAGCCCAATTCGGGCAGCCAGATGAATCAGGCGGTCTTCCTGGCGCTGCTGCAGCCCGGCGACACCTTCATGGGCCTTGATCTGGCCGCCGGCGGCCATCTCACCCACGGCTCGCCGGTCAACATGTCCGGCAAGTGGTTCAAGGCCTCGCACTACACCGTGCGGCGCGAGGACCAGGTGATCGACATGGATGAGGTGGCCAGGCAGGCCGAAGAGGTGCGCCCGAAGCTGATCATCGCCGGTGGCTCGGCTTATTCCCGCCCGTGGGACTTCAAGTGTTTCCGCGAGATCGCCGACTCGATCGGCGCCTACCTCATGGTCGACATGGCGCATTTTGCCGGCCTCGTCGCGGGCGGCGTGCATGCTTCGCCCGTGCCTTATGCGCATGTCACGACCACAACGACCCACAAGTCGCTGCGCGGTCCGCGCGGCGGCCTGATGCTGTGGAACGATGAGTCCCTCACCAAGAAGCTCAACTCCGCGATATTCCCGGGCCTGCAGGGTGGGCCGCTGATGCACATCATCGCCGCCAAGGCGGTGGCCTTCGCCGAGGCGCTGCGTCCGGACTTCAAGATCTACGCGAAGAACGTCGTCGAGAACGCCAAGGCGCTTGCGGAATCGCTGCGCGGCCAGGGCCTCGACATCGTCTCCGGCGGCACCGACAACCACCTGATGCTGGTGGACCTCCGGCCCAAGGGGCTGAAGGGCAATATGTCGGAGAAGGCGCTGGTGCGCGCCGCCATCACCTGCAACAAGAACGGCATCCCCTACGATCCCGAAACCCCGTTCGTCACCTCCGGCCTGCGCCTCGGCACGCCGGCAGCGACGACGCGCGGCTTCGGCGTCGCCGAGTTCCAGCAGGTCGGCGGCATGATCGCCGAAGTCCTCAACGCGCTGGCGCAGTCGCCGGACGGCAAGGCGCCGCTGGTCGAAGCCGCCATGAAGGAACGCGTGCGGGCGCTGACCGACCGCTTTCCGATTTACTAGCAAGGTATTCCAGATGCGCTGCCCGAGCTGCAACAGTCTCGATACGCAGGTGAAGGATTCCCGGCCGACGGAGGATTCGGCCGTGATCCGCCGGCGGCGCGTCTGCATTGCCTGCAACTTCCGTTTCACCACCTTCGAGCGCGTGCAGCTGCGCGAGCTCACGGTGATCAAGCGCAACGGGCGGCGGGTGCCGTTCGACCGCGACAAGCTGGTGCGCTCGTTGCAGATATCCTTGCGCAAGCGCCCGGTCGAACCGGAACGGCTGGAGAAGATGGTCTCCACCATCGTGCGCGAGCTCGAAAGCAGCGGCGAATCCGAGGTGTCGTCGGAGGCGATCGGCGAGATCGTGATGGAGCACCTGCGCGAGCTCGACGACGTAGCCTACGTCCGCTTCGCCTCCGTCTATCGCAATTTCCGCGAAGCGAAAGACTTCAAGACCGTACTCGGCGAGCTCTCCGGCGAAGAGGACAACCGGCTCGCCACGATACGCAAATGATCTTCCGCATCCTGGAAGACCAGTACGCCCAGAAAATCCGGGATTCCAAGGCGGCCGACCGGCGCTACATACAGCTGGCGCTGGCGCTTGGCCGGCGCGGGCAGGGGCGGACCTGGCCCAATCCGGCCGTGGGTGCAGTCGTGGTCAAGGATGGCGTCATTGTCGGGCGCGGCTGGACGCAAGCAGGCGGCCGGCCGCATGCCGAGCCCGAGGCGCTGCGCCGGGCCGGAGAGGCCGCGCGCGGCGCCACGCTCTATGTGACGCTCGAGCCCTGCTCGCATTTCGGCAAGTCGCCGCCCTGCGTGGATGCCGTGATTGCCTCGGGCATTTCCCGGGTGGTGTCGGCGATCGAGGATCCCAATCCGGAGGTGGCCGGGCAGGGGCACGCCAGGTTGCGCGCCGCGGGAATTGCCGTCGACGTCGGCCCGTGCGCCGCAGAGGCTGCGCGCGATCACGCCGGGCATTTTCTCCGCATTCGCGACAGGCGTCCGCATGTGATCCTCAAGCTCGCGGTGTCTGCCGACGACAAGATCGGCGCCTCGGGCCACAAGCCGATCGCCATCACCGGTGAGGCCGCGAAGACGCGGGTGCATCTGCTGCGGGCGCGCTCGGACGCCATTCTGGTCGGGATCGGCACGGTGCGTTCGGACGATCCTCTTTTGACCTGCCGGCTGCCGGGCATGGAAACGCGCTCGCCGGTGCGGGTGGTTCTCGACCGGGCGCTGCGCATTTCCGGTGACAGCCGGCTGGTACGCTCGGCGCGGGCGACGCCGCTGTGGGTGGCGGCATCGGAGACGGCGGAGGCGGCCGCAGCGACCAGGCTCGGTGCGGCCGGGGCCCAGGTGATCCGCGTTGCGACCGATCCGGCGAAGCCGGGGCTCGATCCGTCGGCCGTGGTGCACGCACTTTCCGAAAAAGGCATCACGCGGCTGATGGTGGAGGGCGGCGCGCGGGTGGCGTCGTCCTTTGTCGCGGCCGGCCTTGTCGATGAAGTCTGGCTGTTGCGAGGGACTGGTACGGTCGGCGCCGGAGGCGTGCCCGCGCTGGACGCATTGCCGCTGGCCGCTATCACGCAGTCGCCGAAGTTTCGCGTTCGTGCTAGCGAGACCTTGGACAAGGATACTCTTACGATTTACGAGCGCGCGTAGCCCACTCGTCGTCATGCCCGGGCTTGACCCGGGCATCCACGTCTTGGCTGCGGATGCAATACGAAGACGTGGATGGCCGGGACGAGCCCGGCCATGACGAAGACTGAGAGGGTTACGTGTTTACGGGTATCGTCACCGACGTCGGCGAGATCGCCAGCCTGAAGCCTGTTGCGCAAGGGCAGTTGCATCGCATGCGCATCGCTTGCCGCTACGACCAGAAAACCATCGCCGACGGCGCCTCGATCGCCTGCAACGGGGTGTGCCTGACCGTGGTCGGCTCCGGGGTAGACGGCGGCAAGACCTGGTTCGATGTCGACGCCGCCGCGGAAACGCTGTCGATGACGACGGCGAAGCATTGGGCGGCGGGAACAAAACTCAACCTCGAGCGCGCGCTGAAGATCGGCGACGAACTCGGCGGCCACATCGTGGCCGGCCATGCCGATGGCATCGCCACCGTCGAGAAGCGCGAAGATCTGCCGGATATGGCCCGTATCACGCTGCGCACGACGCGCGAGCTGGCGCGCTTCATCGCCACCAAGGGCTCGGTGACGCTGGATGGGGTGTCGCTGACGGTGAACACGGTCGAGGACGTCACATTCTCGGTGCTGATCATTCCGCATACGCTTTCCGTCACCACGCTGAACGGCTGGCGCGAAGGCAGCGAGGTCAATATCGAGGTCGA
>NZ_JBQTHN010000222.1:0-16243 GCF_052389815.1 Bradyrhizobium sp.
CCAAGTCGGTGATGTCGGCGCTCGCTGGAATCATGGTGCGCAAGGGCGTGCTGAAGCTGCACGAGCCGGCGCCGATCGCGGCGTGGCAGGGTGCTGACGATCCGAGGCGCGCGATCACGCTCGATCATCTCTTGCGACACACAGCAGGTCTGGCGCTCGGCAGCTCGCTCTCGGCTTCATTGCTTTCCGCGCTCGAGCCGGTCAACCGCATGAAGTTCATGGAAGGCGACATGGCAGCCTATGCCGTCAGCATGCCGCTCGAGACCTCGCCGGGCGCCGCCTGGAACTATCACGACGGCAACACCGTCATCCTCGCGCACCTGATCCGCCAGGCCGCCGGCGGCAGCGCTTCCGACATGATGCGCTTTGCCCAACAGGAGCTGTTCGGCCCGCTCGGCATGCGCCATGTCGTGCTCGAGTTCGACGAAGCGGGCAATGCGGAAGGATCGAGCCAGTTGCTCGCCTCCGCGCGTGACTGGGCGCGGTTCGGCCAGCTCTACCTCGACGACGGCGTTGCCGGCGGCAGGCGCATCCTGCCCGAGGGCTGGGTGAAGTATTCGGCGACGCCAACGCCCGGCGCCTGGGTCGGCCAGGGCGCCGGCTTCTGGACCAATCTCGGCGACAGTTTCGGCGCGACCTACCGCAGCGAACGCGGCATGCCGCGCGATGCCTTCTTCGCCAAGGGTACCCTCGGGCAATATGTCGTGATCGTGCCGTCGGAGAAACTGGTGATCGTGCGGCTCGGCCGTTCGCCGAACTGGCCGCCGGCGGCCGATGGCGTGTTTCAGCTCATCAGCGACGTGATCGTTGCAACAAACGCCCGCGCCAAACTGGCGGCAGGCAACTGACAAAGCTGCGGCTACTGTCGGCCGAGCTGGGTTGCCTTCTCGACGCGGTCGAACCGCTCCAGCGACAGGACCGCATCCGCAAGCTGGTCGGCACGGCCGTTCAGCACGGGGCGGGCGAGCGTCAGGAATTTCTGCTGCATCGCCTGCGCATCCGGGAACGTAGCGGGCTCTCCGGAAGGATCGGCATGGACCCGCTCATGCACGCCGTCGTCGGTAGTGATGGAGACACGCGCGCCGAAGGGGTGGGTGCGGCCGACTTCCAGCCGGTCGTCCTGCACCACGTCGAATTTTTCCGCGAGCGCGTCGACGGCTTTATCGCCGAGGCGGCCGTAGTCGTCCCAGCCGAACGAGCCCTGGTCCAGCGCCACCGCGCCGGTGAAGAACATCGAGAACTGGCCGCCGACGATCGAGGTCGGATGCCGCTTGGTGGCGGCGTCGCCCGTCAGCGTGATGCCGTTGCGGTGCAGGCCGATCTCGACGCGCCTGATCTGGTCGGGCGTCAGATTGTGCTCGCGCCGCATGGCGATCAGCGCGTCGAGCGCGGCATGGGTGTAGCGGCAGCTCGGATACGGCTTCACGCCGATCTTCATGGTCTCGTAGATCTTGCCGAGGCCGGCGGTCGCCTTGTCCGGATGCGCGTCGTCGCTGTAGCCGACCAAAAGGCCATGCTTGCCTTCGACCGACTCGGTCGCGCCGACGAACTCGTTGCGGGCGAGCGTTGCCGCGATCACGCCATTCATCGCGGCGGCGCCGACCTGGTAGCGCTTGTTCCAGGCGCCGTTGACCAGGAACTGCAGCGAGCCCGCGGCCTGGCTGCCGGCAACGCCGAAGGCGGAGACGATCTGCTGCTTCGACAGTCCGAACAGCTTTGCCGCCGCCGCGGCGGAGCCATAGGTTCCTGCGGTGGCGGTCGGGTGAAAACCGCGTGCGTAGTGCGAGGTGGGATCGAGCGCGTTGCCGAGGCGGCAGCACACCTCATAGCCCGCGACGATCGCGGTCAGCACGTCGCGACCGGAGGCGCCGACCATTTCACCTACCGCAAAGGCCGCCGGTACCACCGGTGCGCTCGGATGCAGCGAGGAATCCGCATGGGTGTCGTCGAAATCGAGGGAATGGCCGAGCGCGCCGTTGAGCAGCGCGGCGACCGCCGGCGTCCAGGTCTTGCTGTCGCCGAACACGGTGGACTCGCCCCTCGCGTCGAGCTTGAGCGCTTCCAGCATCTTCAGGAGCGACGGCGTCGATTCCGCTTCGCTGCGCGCGCGGATGGCGCTGCCGAGGAAGTCGAGCGTCAGCACCTTGGCGCGCTCCAGCACCTGCGGCGGGATGTCGGCAAATTTCAGCTCGGCGACATAGCCGGCGAGGGTTGCGGTTTCGTTGGCCATGGCGTTGCCTCTCGTGTCGCCGTCATTGCGAGGAGCGAAGCGACGAAGCAATCCAGTCCTTCCCGACGCGCCTGATGGATTGCTTCGCTTCGCTCGCAATGACGGGGAAAGTATTCTTGGACATTTGGTACGGCCGACGTTTTCAGCCGTCAACACCGCTTCCCGCGGGGCAGACCCCCGCAACTATGCGTCAGGCGGCAACCTGGGCCAGCATGGCGCGGACTACCAGCCGGTGGAACGGCATGATGATCTTCAGATACGTCCGACCCAGCCAGTTGTGGGTCAGCACCAGCGTGGTCGCCGTGACGCTCTGGCGCGCGCCGGCGGTTGCGACGTCGACCACGACGCGGAAGTCGAGATGCTTGTCGTTGAAGCCAGCAACCAAGCGCTCGGGCGTTTCGCTGACGACAGGAAAAATCCCGATAATCTCGCGCGGCGTGCGCTCGACGCCCGATGTCTTCAATCCGAACGGGGCCACCACGATGTTGCGCAGCACCAGCAGCGCGTCGACCCAGCGCGGCGCGCGGGCCATCATGTGTTCTGCGGCCTGGCGGGCATCGAGCGCGGCATTCTCGAGTTCGAGGCGGTAGGCGTCCATGAACTGCGCGCCGGCAAGCAGCGCAGCCGGATCGATTGCGGGCGCCACCTCCTCGACCTTCATGCGCCGAACCGGTTCGCGAGCCGCCGGAAGCGCAAGATCAAGGCTACGGCATACACGGCGGTGCCGCAGGACAGGCCGATCCAAACGCCGACTGCACCGAGGCCGGTCTTGAGTCCGAGCGCGCATGCCAACGTGAACCCGATGCCCCAATAGCTGATCGCGGCCAGAACGAGAGGGATTCGGGTATCGTTGAGGCCGCGCAGTGCGCCCGCCACGATGGTCTGGATCGCGTCGGTGATGAAATAGGTGGTGCCGACCAGCAGCAAGGCCGCCGTGAGCTCGATTGCGCCATGGGTGATCGCGCTGCCGAAGAACAGCCCGGCGATGCCAAAGCGCCAGAGCATCACGAGGATGGTGAGCACCACCGCAAGCGCGATGCCGAGCCACAGCGCGACGTAGCCGGCGCGCCGCACGGCATCGCCATCGCGGCGGCCGACGGCGTGCCCGACCCTGACGGTGGCCGCCATGCCGATGCCGAGCGGCACCATGAACAGGATCGCGGTGACCTGCAGCGCCACCTGGTGCGCGGCGAGCGCCGCCGTGCCGATCAGGCCCATCAGCAGCGCGGCCGCGGAGAACAGGCCGTATTCCATCAGCATCGACAGCGAGATCGGCGCGCCGATCGCGATAAGCAGCCGCAGCAACGGCCAGTCGATGCGCCAGAGCCGCGCCATGACGTGATATTTGCGGAACGGCCGCCGCCACATCACGAAGCAGAGCCCTGCGACGAACGTGCCGATGTTGACGATGGTGGTCGCAAGCCCTGCGCCGAACAGGCCGAGCTTTGGAAATCCCCAGTTGCCGTAGAGCAGGAGGTAGACCAGCAGCGCATTGGCCGGCACGGCGGCGAGCGTGATCCATAGCACCGGCTCCGGCCGGTTGACCGCGCCCATGAAGCTCCGGATGGCGATGAACCACAGTGCGGGCACGAGGCCCCAGACCAAGCCGAAAAGATATTGCTGGCCGAGCCGCGCGGCCTCCGGCGCCTGGCCGAGCGAGAGCAGGATCTGCTCGCCGCGCAGCGGCAGGATCATGGTCGGGATCGATACCAGCAGCGCCGCCCACAGACCGGTGCGCACCGCGCGCCGCACCTGGCGCGGGTCGCGGGCGCCGAAGGCCTGCGCGGCAAGCGGCGCGACCGCCGCGACGAGGCCGAGCCCGAAGGTGAAGGCGATGAAGAACACGGTGTGCCCGAGCGCCGCCGCAGCCACGGCCTCGTCGCCGAGCCGGCCGATGAAGGCGAGGTCGGTCGTCATCATCGCGATCTGGCCGAGCTGCGTCAGCGCCATCGGCGCCGAGAGACGGATCGTCTCCGTCAGCTCGGCAGTCAGATGGTTCTCCGCCGCTGCCGCAATCGGCGCGCGCTCGATCTTGTCGAGAGAAGTCATGGAACAAAAACTGGCAGTTGCGCTGGTCGAAATAGTGGCCGCGAGGCCGGAAACAAAGAGACTTATCCGAGTGCCCGTTCCGGCAGGCGGGTAATTTTGGCGCCGAGCCCGTTGAGGCGGTCCTCGATGCGCTCATAGCCGCGCTCGATCTGGTCGGCGTTGTTGATGGTGGAGGTTCCCTCGGCGCAGACGGCGGCGAGCAGCATGGCCATGCCGGCGCGGATGTCGGGCGAGGTCATCACCGAGCCGCGCAGCCGGCTGGGCCCGGCGACGATGGCGCGATGCGGGTCGCACAGCACGATGCGGCCGCCCATGGCGATCAGCTTGTCGACGAAGAACATCCGGGATTCGAACATCTTCTCGAACATCAGGATGACGCCGTCGCATTGCGTGGCGGTGACGATGGCGATCGACATCAGGTCGGCCGGGAAGGCCGGCCAGGGCTGGTCTTCCAGCTTCGGCACGTGGCCGCCGAAATCGTCGTGGATCTTCATGGACTGGTTGGATGGCACCACGAGGTCGTTACCCTCGACGCCGCAGACGATGCCGAGCCGCTCGAAGCCCATGCGGATCGAGCGCAGATGCTCGACGCCGGCGTTCGCGATGCGCAGCGGCGAGCGGGTCACGGCGGCGAGCCCGATCAGCGAGCCGACCTCGATATGGTCGGGGCCGATGGTGTGCTGCGCCGAGCCGAGCGCGGTGCCGCCCTCGATCACCATGGTATTGGTGCCGATGCCCTCGATCTTCGCGCCGAGCTTGACCAGGAAGTGCGCGAGGTCCTGCACATGCGGCTCGGAGGCGGCGTTGCGCAAGTACGTGGTGCCGCGCGCGGCGACGGCGGCGACCAGCGCATTCTCGGTCGCGGTTACGCTGGGCTCGTCGAGGAAGACGTCGGCGCCCTTCAGCCGCGAGGCACGGAATTCCAGGCGATGGGTGGCGGTCACGGTCGCGCCGAGCTGCTCGAAGGCGAGGAAATGCGTATCCAGCCGCCGGCGGCCGATCACGTCGCCGCCGGGCGGCGGCAGCGCCACCTCGCCACAGCGGGCGAGCAGCGGCCCTGCCAGCAGGATCGAGGCGCGGATGCGCGCGCACAGCTCGGGGTCGAGATCGGCGGCGCGGATTTCCCTGGCGTGGATGAGAAGCGTGTTGCGCGCCTTCCATTCGGCGGAGGCGCCGACCGAGCGCACCAGCTCGACCAGCGTCTCGGTGTCGCGGATGCGCGGCACGTTATCCAGCGTGACGGGATGCTCGGTGAGCAGGGCGGCCGCGATGATCGGCAGCGCCGAGTTCTTGTTGCCGGACGGCTCGATCGTGCCGGAAAGGCGCTGGCCGCCCTCGACAATATACTGGATGGGCGGCACGGCTGTTCCTACACTCTACACATCGACATTGGCGCTCAGCGAATTATCCTGAATGAATTCGCGGCGCGGTTCAACCACGTCGCCCATCAGCTTGGTGAAGATGTCGTCGGCCTCGTCGACCTCCTTGACCTTCACCTGGAGCAGCGAGCGTGCTTCGCTGTCCAGCGTGGTCTCCCACAGCTGGCCCGGGTTCATCTCGCCGAGGCCTTTGTAACGCTGCAGCGCGACGCCCTTGCGGCCGCTTTCGGTCACCGCCTCGAACAGGCCGATCGGGCCGTGGATGGCGGTCTCGCTGTCCTTGCGGCGAAGCAGGCCGGGCCTCGGATAGGTCGCCTGAAGCTCGGCGGCATATTCGTCCAGCTTGCGCGCGTCGGCCGAGCCGAGCAGGGCATCGTCGATGATGGCGACGTCCTTGACGCCGCGCACGGTGCGCTCGAAGAAGAATCCCTCGCCTTCGCTGAAGCGTCCTGTCCAGCCGCGTTCGACTTCATCGGCCAGGGCGTCGAGGCGCTTGGCGATGTAATCGGCGGCGGCATTGGCGGTGGCGACGTCGCCCGTGATCCTCGGCGAGAGCACGCCGGCAATGGCAGCCTGCTCGACCACCTTGCGATTATAGCGGCTGTGCAGGCTGCGCAGCACGTTGCGGATCACGCGGGCATCTTCCACCAGCGTGCGCAGGTCGCGGCCGCTGCGCTCCTCGCCGGAGGCGAGCTTGAGCACGCAATCGTCGAGGCCGGTCTCGATCAGATAGTCCTCCAGCGCGCGCTCGTCCTTCAGGTACTGCTCGGACTTGCCGCGCGTCACCTTGTAGAGCGGCGGCTGCGCGATGTAGAGGTAGCCGCCCTCGATCAGCGTAGGCATCTGCCGGAAGAAGAACGTCAGCAGCAGCGTGCGGATATGCGCGCCGTCGACGTCGGCGTCGGTCATCAGGATGATCTTGTGGTAGCGCAGCTTCGACAGGTCGAAGTCCTCGCGGCCGATACCGGTGCCGAGCGCGGTGATCAGGGTGCCGATCTGCTCGGAGCTCAGCATCTTGTCGAAGCGCGCGCGCTCGACATTGAGGATCTTGCCGCGCAGCGGCAGCACGGCCTGGAATTCGCGGTTGCGGCCCTGCTTGGCGCTGCCGCCGGCCGAGTCGCCCTCGACGATGAACAGCTCCGACTTGGCGGGATCCTTTTCCTGGCAGTCGGCGAGCTTGCCGGGCAGCGAGGCGACGTCGAGCGCGCCCTTGCGCCGGGTCAGCTCGCGCGCCTTGCGGGCGGCTTCGCGGGCGGCGGCGGCTTCCACCACCTTGCCGACGATCGTCCTGGCTTCGGCCGGGTGCTCCTCGAACCATGCGGCGAGCGCCTCGTTGATGACGTTCTCGACCACGGGGCGCACTTCCGAGGACACCAGCTTGTCCTTGGTCTGCGACGAAAACTTGGGATCCGGCACCTTCACCGACAGCACGGCGGTCAGGCCCTCGCGGCAGTCGTCGCCGGTCAGCGCCACCTTGTCGCGCTTGGCGTTGGCGTCGGCATAGCTGGTGACCTGGCGGGTCAGCGCGCCGCGGAAGCCGGCCAGATGGGTGCCGCCGTCGCGCTGCGGGATGTTGTTGGTGAAGCACAGCACGTTCTCGTGGTAGCTGTCGTTCCACCACAGCGCGGCTTCCACGCCGATGCCGTTCATCTCGGTGCGCACCATGATCGGCGCCGGCACGATCGCCTTCTTGTTGCGGTCGAGATATTTCACGAATTCCTCGACGCCGCCGTCGTAACGCATCGTCTCGCGCTTCTCGACCGCGTGGCGCTGGTCCGACAGCACGATGTTGACGCCGGAATTGAGGAAGGCGAGCTCGCGCAGGCGATGCTCGAGCGTGGCGAAATCGTATTCGACGCTGGAGAACGTCTGCTTTGAGGCGAGGAAGGTCACCTCGGTGCCGCGCTTGCCGTTGGCCTCGCCGACCACCTTGAGCGGCGCCACCGTCTCGCCATGGGCGAACTCGATGAAATGCTCCTTGCCGTCGCGCCAGACGCGCAGCTGCAGCTTGCTCGACAATGCGTTGACGACGGAGACGCCGACGCCGTGCAGGCCGCCGGAAACCTTGTAGGAATTCTGGTCGAATTTGCCGCCGGCATGCAGCTGGGTCATGATGACCTCGGCCGCCGAGACGCCTTCGCCCTTGTGAATGTCGACGGGAATGCCGCGGCCGTCGTCGCGCACCGTCACCGAACCGTCCGCGTTGAGGACGACCTCGACCGCGGTGGCGTGGCCGGCCAGCGCCTCGTCGATGGCGTTGTCGACCACTTCGTAGACCATGTGGTGCAGGCCGGAACCATCGTCGGTGTCGCCGATATACATGCCCGGCCGCTTGCGAACGGCATCGAGGCCCTTCAGCACCCGGATCGACTCCGCGCCATATTCGACGGGAATGGAATGCTCGGTGTCGGCGACGGGTTGCCGGGCAGGTTCTGTCATGTGAGGCCTTGAGAGGATGTTTCGAATCAGCCGCGCAAGACGAGGCGCTGAGTCATGCCATTTGTGCCACGAAAGAGGCGTTGCGCCTAGCGCAAAGTCTGGGTGAATAAAGCATTGAACAGATAGGCTTTTTTGCCCCTGTTTCAAGCCCGCGAAAGGCCGATTCCGGGAGCTCAAGAAAGCGCGATTCGCCGGCCGGTTCCGCCTGCGAAACGGTCGATTTCGCAAGTCCGGGATCCGCGCTTGCGGGCCGCGTGAGCGGTCCGGCCGCGCGTGCCGTTAATCGGAAATCGTTAGCCGCCTCGCGCAATCTGTCCGGCCTCGACTTCGAAAATCTCGCCCGACGCGGCGATCTCGGCGAAGGCGGCGGGATCGGCGCCGGTCATCCAGACCTGCGCGCCGAGCTTTGCGAGCTCGTCGAACAGCGCTCGACGCCGGTTGGGGTCGAGATGCGCCACCACTTCGTCGAGCAGCAGGAGAGGCACGATGCCGGTCATCTCGGCGACGAGGCTGGCGTGTGCCAGCACGAGACCGATCAGCAGCGCCTTCTGCTCGCCGGTCGAGGCCTCGCGCGCCGGCATCTTCTTCGGGGCGTAGACGACCTGCAGGTCGGTGAGATGCGGGCCGTCCAGCGTGCGCCCGGCGGCCGCATCGCGCGCGCGGCTGCCGCGCAGGGTCTCGCGGTAGCGGTCCTCCACGGACGTGGCGGGCTCGGCGACCAGCGCGTTTTCCATCCAGCCGTCGAGCGCAATCTCGGCGGACGGGAACGGCGAGCCGGCGCCGCGGCTGCGCAGCATTTCGGCAAGCTTGGCCAGCGTCTGGCTGCGGGTGGCGGCGACCGCCACGGCGAGCTCGGCGGTTTCGCGCTCGATGGCGTCGCACCAGTGGTCGTCGTAGTTGCGTACTTCGAGCAGGCGATTGCGCGAGCGCAAGCTGCGCTCCAGCGCGGAGACGCGGCTGGAATGCTCACTGTCGATGGCGAGCACCAGGCGATCGAAGAAGCGCCGCCGCTCGGAAGCGGCGCCCATGAACAGCCCGTCCATCGCCGGCGTCAGCCACACCATGCGCAAGTGATCGCCGAAGGCGGTGGCCGAGCCGACCGGCTCGCGGTCGATGCGGCAGCGGCGCGTGGTGCTACTGGCCTCGCCCTGCGGCGCGTCGATGCCGGTGCCGAGGGTGGCAAGCCCGAGCGCGCCCTCGACCTCGGCGGAGACCGCCCAGGAGCCGTCGCCCTGGTTGTCGGCGACATCCTCCAGCGTGGCGCGGCGGAGGCCCCGTCCGGGCGAGAGGAACGAGATCGCCTCCAGGCAATTGGTTTTCCCCGCGCCGTTCGGCCCGACCAGCGCCACCACGTCGCCGCGCGCGGAAACGCTCGCCGCGCGATAATTGCGGAAATGCGTCAGCGACAGGCGGCGGATGCGGGAGGGGGTCATTATCTCGTCATTGCCGGGCTTGACCCGGCAATCCATCGTCCGCGTCAGCGGACAATTTCATCATATAGGTCTCGCCAGTCAGGGTTGTTCGCAACGATCAAATCGATCTTCCACTCACGAGACCAGTGTTTGATGTTCTTTTCGCGTTGAAGGGCTGCAGCGATGGTGTCATGCGCTTCGAAGTAAACCAATTTCTTGACGCCGTATCGCTTGGTGAAGCTCTCCGCCAAGCCCTCTCGATGCTCATAGACGCGCCGCACCAAATTGTTTGTGACGCCGACGTACAGCGTTCCGCCCGGTTTGCTAGCCAGTATGTAGACCCAATAGGTCATTTGTTTTGATGGATTGCCGGGTCAAGCCCGGCAATGACAAGTCCCTACACCCGCATCGGCATCAGCACGTAGAGTGCGCCCTTGTTGTCGCGGTCCTGCACCAGCGTCGGCGAGCCGGGATCGGCGAGCTTCAGCACTGCGACCTCGCCCTCGATCTGGGCCGCGATATCGAGCAGGTAGCGCGAGTTGAAGCCGATATCGAGCGGGTCGGAGGCGTATTCGACTTCGAGCTCTTCGGTGGCGGACCCGGAATCCGGATTGGTTACCGACAGCACCAGCTTGCCGGCGGACAGCGCCAGCTTCACCGCGCGGCCGCGCTCGCTGGAAATGGTGGAGACGCGGTCGACGGCGGCCTCGAAATCCTTCTTGTCGACCACGAGCTCCTTGTCGTTGTTCTGCGGAATGACGCGGCCGTAGTCGGGGAAGGTGCCGTCGATCAGCTTCGAGGTCAGCACCACGTTGCCGATGGTGAAGCGGATCTTGCCCTGCGAAAGCTCGATGCCGATTTCGGCCTCGGTGTCCTCGATCAGGCGCTGCACCTCGCCGACGGTCTTGCGCGGCACGATCACGCCGGGCATGCCGGAAGCGCCCTTGGGCAGCGCCAGATCGATCTGCGCCAGGCGATGGCCGTCGGTGGCGACCCCGCGCAGCGTCGGCGCCTTGGCGCTCCCTGCGGTGTGCAGATAGATGCCGTTGAGGTAGTAGCGCGTCTCCTCGGTCGAGATCGCAAACTGCGAGCGGTCGATCAGCCGCTTGAGGTCGGCGGCGGGCAGCGTGAACGAATGCGTCATGTCGCTGGCCGCCAGATCCGGGAAGTCGCTCTCCGGCAGCGTCTGCAGCGTGAAGCGCGAGCGGCCGGCGCGGATCGCCATCACCGAGCGGTCGCCGTCGCCTTCCAGCACGATCTGGGAGCCGTCGGGCAGCTTGCGCACGATATCGTAGAACATGTGCGCCGGCACGGTGGTGGAGCCGCCGGTTCCACTTTCCGCCGCCAGCGTCTCCGTCACCTCGAGGTCGAGATCGGTCGCCTTCAGTGAAAGCTTCGAGCTTTCGGCGCGCACCAGTACGTTGCCGAGGATCGGAATGGTGTTGCGGCGTTCGACCACGCGATGCACGTGGCCCAGCGATTTCAGGAGCTGCGCACGCTCGACGGTAACCTTCATAGCAATATCCGCCCGATCCCTGAGATGGAAAAGCCGGGCGGCCGGCAGGCGCGCCGCGGCGTTTGGAAACCCGAAAAGCCGGTCAATTGCGAATTTGACCAAACCTCCGGGGGGACCGCAAGGTGGCGCGGAAGGGCCGCAAGTTCAAGGGAAAGGCGAGCAAATTTCCGCGTTTTACAGCGGATTTGCGCCCGTCCCCGGCCATCGCCGGGGAGGGCCCGGAGCGGGCTTATTCCTGCAGCTGGCGCTTCAGCGATTCGACCTCGTCGGACAGCGCCGTATCCCTGGCGACCAGTGCCTCGATCTTGCGCACGGCGTGCAACACGGTGGTGTGGTCCCTGCCACCGAAGCGCCGGCCGATCTCGGGCAGCGAGCGCAGCGTCAGCGTTTTCGCAAGGTACATCGCGACCTGACGGGGGCGGACTACATTGGCGGTGCGCCGCGAGGAGAGCAGGTCGGAGCGGCTGACATTGTATTGCCGCGCCACCACGCGCTGAATGTCCTCGATCTTGATGCGCTTGGGTTCCTGCGGCCGGATCAGGTCGCGCACCTCGCGCTCGGCCATGTCAAGCGTCACCGGCTGGTTGTTGAGCTTGGAATGCGCCAGCAGGCGGTTGATGGCGCCTTCGAGGTCGCGGCCGTTATGGGTGATGGTGCGCGCCAGATAATCCAGCACCTGGTCGGGCACGTCGAAGCTTGCGTGATGGGCGCGGGCCGCTGCGACGCGCGACCTCAGAATGCCGAGCCGCAGTTCCTCGCCGAGCGAGCCCATCTCCACCACGAGGCCGCCGGCAAGGCGCGAGCGCACGCGGTCGTCGAGGCTCTCGAGATCGGACGGCGGGCGGTCGGCGGCGATCACCACCTGGCGACCGGCATCGATCAGCGCGTTCAGGGTGTGGCAGAACTCGGCCTGCGTCGACTTGCCCTGCAGGAACTGCAGGTCGTCGATCACGAGCACGTCGATGCCGCGCAGCGCTTCCTTGAAGGCCAGCGCCGTCTGCGTCTTCAGCGCGGCGACGAAGCCATACATGAATTTCTCGGCAGTCAGGTACAGCACCTTGCGCTCGCCGGCGGCATTGCCGGCCCAGGTCACTGCCTGCAGCAGATGCGTCTTGCCGAGGCCGACGCCGGCATGGATGTAGAGCGGGTTGAACATCACGGCATCGCCGCGGCGCCCTTCGGCGACCTGGCGCGCGGCGGCGTGCGCCAGCGTGTTGGAGCGGCCGACCACGAAACTTGCAAAGGTCAGGCGCGGATCGAGCGGCGAGCCGCCGAGCGCGTCATGGCTGGCGGACACCGGCGCGGTTGCGACCGCGCGCAGTTCCTGCATCGGACGCGCCTCGCTCCGCTCGGCACGGCGTGCCTCAACCGGCGCGATTGCCTCCTTGGTGGGCGTCGCCGCGCGCATCGCCGAGCGCACCGTGAGGTCGATGCGATGAACCTCCGGCATCTCGGCCTGCCAGGCCGACAGCACCCGCTCGGCGTAATGGGCCTGGATCCAGCTCTTCAAGAACCGCGTCGGCACCGACAGATGTACGCTCTCGTCCTGCACACCTTCGAGATCCATCCGCGCAAACCAGCTGGTGTAGACGTCCTCGCCGACACTCGACCGCAACCTGCCCTTCACCCGCGACCAGCGATCCTGTTCCATGTTTGTCATTGTCGAAAACTTTTCTCAAAGAGGAATACCGTGGTGTGAAATCGCCGTGCATGTTTGATGCCGCACGGCGCGACCTCGATCGGAAAACGACTTCTCTCGGGCATAGATCGGCCGTGCGGCGAAAATGCCGCCGAGCTCAAATCATCCACTGAAAGAAAGAGTCGCCTCGAGAGGTCAGCGCGTACTCGACGGTCTTTCCGGAGCAGGCGTATGGCACTGGGCAGAGCAAGGACCGAGGTCGGCAAGTACGGGTCGGTTGGAGAAATGCGTTTGGTTCAATGCCGCGCAGATTCCGTAAAGCATGCTACCTCCCCCTCCCGCCGCGACAGATCGCGGCGAGTCGTCATGTCGCCAGTGATTCAACTTCAGTCCGCCGCAGCCGAACATCGTGATGTCCGGCGCCGCTACGCCGCGTACCTCAGTCCGTTGTCAACCTGCCTGGGCTTCGCGTTCCTCGCCGCTGCTTTGGTCCGGTGCGTCCTTTCCCTCGTACCAAGCGCAAGTTGCGCTCGGGAAAATTTTGGACACAGGACAGCCGTTCTCATATTGCTATGAGTTTACGAACCCAGCTTCGCTTGGAAAGCGTCGCTACGCGCACACCGCCGCCGATCTGCGCGTCCGCTCAAGGTTCTCAAACCGCGCTGGCCTGGAAGAACCGCTGAACGCCGCGAGCGATTTAATAACTACACCATGGTGCAGTTCTGACAATCACGGAATCTCACGGAGCCGGTGACTCTTGCCGACTGTTGCAACGCTGCACGCGTCGGGCTCGAAACCAATCCGTTGAATCGTCGTGCAGATTCCTGCGTGTGACAATTCAGGCAGCGCGCGCAAAAATTTTCGCAAAATTTTCACGTTCGCTGCTTCGCAAGGCGGTTTTCAAAATGAGTGCGACCGCTATGTGGATAAGTGATTAGCGAAACGAAGTTTTTCGCGATTGAATTTTCGGGTAACCCGCGCGGCGTCGCCGGTCGCTGTTGCAAGTTAGCCCTGTGGCGCGCGGCTTTCTCGCACGTGCGCAATAGATCACCGTGTTCCCGTGGAACTACGGTTGACCGCAAAAAACATCTTAGGATCAGACTATGACACGCGAAGCTTCGATCAGCAATCGCGAGTGCGGAAACGCGTGCCATAAAAAAGAAAGGCCCGGCGAACCGGGCCTTTGACGAATTTCTCTTTTTATCAGTTCTCGGTCCGGCTCACTTGCCGAGCTTCGCGATCTGATGCGTCAGGCGCGAGACCTTGCGGTTCGCGTTGTTGCGGTGAATGATGTTGTGCTGGGCCGCCTTCATCAGCTCCGGCTCGGCGCGCTTCATCGCCGTGGCCGCCGCATTGCGGTCGCCGCTCTTGATCGCTTCCTCGACGGTGCGCACCGCGGTGCGTAGCTTGGTCCGGCGCGCCTTGTTGACGACGGTGCGGCGGGCAATCTTGCGGGTCGCCTTCTTGGCGGAAGTCGTATTGGCCATCTCTTCAAATATCCTTCGACGGGCACCGATCACGGCTGGCCGGGCTTTGGCTCTCGCCCCGGCGCTCCAATCTCGCAATCGACGCTGATATGTGTTCCGGTGTTCTCTGGAGAATGCGAAGGCCGGAGCAGACTTTGCTCACGGGGCGCAGCGCCGCTCAAAGAACAGCGGCGGCGGGATTGCGCCCGCCGCCATTGGCCGGTCTTATAGAGGGCGTACCGGCAACCGTCAACGCTTTCCGGGGCGCCCAGGCCGCCGGGAAGGCCTCCGGGACCGCCGGATAAGGTGCTGAAGTGGTTGAATTTCTCATGTCGCCCCGGTATTGGCTGACGCCATTTCAGGGCCTGCAATATCGAAGGTGATGCATGATCCGCGGTTTCTTCCGACTGATCGGGCTGTTGCTGCTGGCCGGCGGATTCATATTCGTGGTCTATGACGGTGCCCGCTGGGTCGCCGACCAGACCCTGCGTTTCACCCGGTTCGGCCAGTTCTGGAACGACATCCACCAGTCCAGCCAGCAGGCCTTCCGGACCTGGGTCGAGGCCAACGTGCCCTGGCTCTGGAACAGCGTGGTCAAGGTGGTGCTGGACCAGCCGGTCTTTGCCGTCATGGGCGTTCTCGGCATCGTGCTGATGATCCTGTTCCGGCCGCGCAAACCCCTGATCGGCTATTCCCGGGACTGATCCATCCGCGCCTTTGCCGTAACGGGACTGCCAAGGCTCGCGTAACGACATATATAGATGTCACGCGGCCCTGGCCGTTCGCGCCTCGGCCAAAAGTCCCCGCCTGGAGGTAGTCCATGTTCTTCATGCGAAAGACCACCGCGCTGCCGAGCGCGAGCGAGGCGTTGCCAGGCCGCGCCACGCCGATCCCGACCGCCACGCGCCATTTCGTCAACGGGCGTGCGATCCTGCCGCCTTATCCCGAAGGTCTCGAGCAGGCGGTGTTCGCGCTGGGCTGCTTCTGGGGCGCGGAGCGAAAATTCTGGGAGCTCGGCGAGGGCATCTTCACGACCGCCGTCGGCTATGCCGGCGGCCACACCCCGAACCCGACCTATGAAGAGGTCTGCTCGGGCCGCACCGGCCACACCGAGGTGGTGCTGGTCGTGTTCGATCCGAAGCAGGTCTCTTACGAGAAACTGCTGAAGACCTTCTGGGAAAATCACAACCCGACGCAGGGCATGCGCCAGGGCAACGACGTCGGCACGCAATATCGCTCGGCGATCTACACCTTCAGCGCAGCGCAGAAGCAGGCCGCCGACGCCTCGAAGGCGATGTATCAGAAGGCGCTCTCGGCCAAGGGCCTCGGCGCCATCACGACCGAGATTGCGCAGGCCGGTCCGTTCTATTTCGCCGAGGACTATCATCAGCAATATCTCGCCAAGAATCCGGCGGGTTATTGCGGGCTCGGCGGCACCGGCGTGTCGTGCCCGATCGGCGTCGGCGTCAACGCGGCGTAACGCTTGATCTTCGCCTCTCCCCGCGCTTGTCGCGCCGCAGCCTTGGCGAAGGCGGAATGCGGGGAGAGGGAGCCATCGCTCAAAAACCATTTGTTAACCATAACGGGTGCAAGACTAGGGCTGTCTGGCTTTGAGGGATGGCTCCGGTGCGGGTTGTGCGCGCGTTTCGTCTGCCGATCATCGCCGCCATGACCGCGCTTGCGCTGTCGGGCTGCATGCGCAGAACCGCGCCCGTGGCCGTGGCCCCGCAATCCAGCCTCGATGCCATCGCCTATGCGGGACCTGCGCCCGTTCCGGTCGCCTATGCGGCCGCGGTGCCCGCGCCCTACGACATGCCCTATCACCTCGATGCCGGCGACAGGCTGCGCGTCGTGGTCTACGGCCAGGAGGGCCTCACCAACACCTATGCGATCAGTGCCGGCGGCAGCATCACCATGCCCCTGATCGGCGCGGTGCCCGCGCGCGGCCGCACGCCGCAGGGCCTCGCCGGCGACATCTCCGCGCGACTGCGCAACGGCTTCATCCGCGAGCCCTCCGTCGCGGTCGAAATCGAGTCCTACCGCCCGTTCTTCATCCTCGGTGAGGTGCAGGCGCCAGGCCAGTATCCTTACGTGCCCAACATGACCGCCGAAA
>NZ_JBQTHN010000223.1:0-15027 GCF_052389815.1 Bradyrhizobium sp.
TCAGCAACCCGACCCTACCGGCGAATCGCCGGTGACCACCGCAAAGCCGTCCGCCCGCTACGGCGCTATTTGAGGGCGCGCGTGCGGACGGCTTTGCTCTACCGAGCTACACCATCACAGGGGACACGACCTGCGGACGAAGACGGGGTGGCGAAACTGCCCCAGCGGGGTGACCTGCATGCAGCGCACTTCGATTACTTTTCCGACAAGCCTCCCAGCCTTCGCTTCGGCCCATAGAACCTCTCGCTCAACATCGGTGAATCCGGAGCCTACGTCTCCCTGGACGGTTTTGACGTAACCGAGCTTGCCGAGGTGCTTTCCCCGGCCCTCGGCGTACCCGGTTATGGTGACGTCGTGGGTCTCCTCTGGCTTGACCTTGATCCACCGGTCGCGCTGACGAAGAACCAGGCCTTCATAACCAAGGCTGTTGGCACTTTGGAGCTGCGACTGGATGTCGTCAGCATTGGGAGTGGTCAGCATGCCCCAACGCAGCCGCGTATCGAGTGTGTCGAGCCCGTATAGGTGTTCTGGAAGCACCACCGGCGTGTCGGGCTGCGAATGCTTGGTACGGATCGCCCGGATAGTGTCGTGAAAGGTGCCGACGAAAACCTCGCAGTCGCGTGCCCCGCTCGTCCATCGCGGGATATTGTGGAGCGGCTTTGCCGCTCGGCTCATCCAGCCGAGCCCGTCGTGCCATATGGCGCGGACGCCATCGACTTTCAGTGTCACGAGCCAGTCGCCGGTCAGTGGCTGGCCGTTCCATGAGCGTGGATTGTTGATCTCGCGGTCAATCATGCACCCTCCGGTGCGAAGTGCTGTAGAGTTGGTTTCATCGGCGGCGTACACGGTCTAATTTTCTGATTTGGAACCGCGTGGGAGAATTGCGCCCTTGCGATATAGATAGCTGCGGTAGTGAATGCGCATCGTCAGTGCCCGAGATGGTCGCAAGCACAAGGGGCGATCCTCTTCGAGTAACTGGGACTGATATCGACACCGCACCGGGGACATTCGTCGTCGCAGCCGCATGACCATTCGTCCTCCCAGACGGCCCCGCAGCCATCGCATTCGTAGTGGTTGACGAAGGCGGGCTGGCAGCGGGGCTCGTGGTCCCATTGATGCGGGCATTGCGGTTTCTTACTAGGCAACGATCCGCCCCTGCTTGCGTGCTTCCTCGGCATAGGCGGAGAGCGGCTTGTCGGCGACGAAGTGGAGGTCGCGCTCGACGGGAAGGCCAAGCCGGCCCCGGACGGATGAAATTTCCGCGAGGCTGACGTAGCCGAGTTCTGGAAAGCCGATGCCAAGGTCGCATAAACAGAAAAGCCGATCAGCATCGTCCGGGTCAGCCTCGCTGATGAGCCAGGTCGCCGCACCGTCGGGTGTGAATAATTTGACGATGGGTGGGCCGTCCCTGTCGTCCGAGAGTGCTTGCACAAGGAGGCGGACCCGGTCCTCGACGGTGAGGAGCTCGTTCGCTGCCATCACACCGCCTCCTGCTTGGCTGACGCGGTGTTGCCGCGCGGGCGCGATGAAGCCGATCTCGTCCGCCGCGCCGGCGCTGCGGCAAGCGCCCGGCGACTGGGAGGAAGCGCGGCAGCGTGATGGTGTTGTGCCGGCTTGTCTGCCGGGGCGGGGGCTGCGTCGCCGGCGAGTTGATGGAGGGACAGGCGATAGACGCGGTCGAAGTCGCAATAGCGGCCCCACAATACCTGGGCGTGGTCGGTGGCGCCTGCCGTGGCAATCGCCTCGATGACGGCTTCGAGCGTCAGCGGGATGAAGGGGACGCGGTCGGTGTCTTGCCGTTCCGGGTCGATGAGCTCGCCCTGATAGACGCGGAACACACCCTGGACACGGCGATTGAGCTTCGGGCCGATCGCGAGGAAGACGGCGCGGGGGGTGATGCCGTTGTCGACAGCCAGCTGACTGAGCATATGCTCCCGCCAGAGCTGGTCGACGGGCCCGGCGCGGAGGATGAGGCTGTCGGGATTATCGTAGAGACGAACCCCCTTGGAGGCCTCGTTGTAGCGGTCGCGCATTCGCGCGGGAACCCCATCCATCCCTTCGCTGAATTTGACTTCGATGAAGATGGTGCCGGGTTCGCCACCGGGAGTGGTGACTCTGACGGCGAGATCCACCGCGCTTCGATCGGCCAAAAAGCGTTCGTCGCGCCGGCCAGGTGAGTGTTCGAACTGGATACGTTCGACGGAGCGGACGAAGCCCGGGAGCAGCTCGCGGAAGATGGCGGTGGCGAGTTTGAGGTCGAGGGCCATCGGGCCGAACATATTGAATACGAGCGGCATGGAGCTGAGCGCGTTGCCGAACAAGCGCTCGTCGTCGATGGCCGCGTCCTCCTCGCACATGAGCCATTCCTGCAGTGCGAGGTGATGAATGGCGGAGCTCAGGAAATTGCGACCGGCATACGCCGCATCGGGCGCAAGGATATTGCCGAAGGCCGCGGGGCCGTCGAAGGTGTCGCCTGCGTCCGATGAAGCTGCGGGAATATCGTGATCACGCAGCCAAAGGCATTGCAGGAGACGGGCGGCAGCACGAAACCGGGTGTCGATCACACAGAATGCGCCGTGCTCCTTGAGGATTTTCTCGGGGACCAGGGGCGTTCGCGCCAGCTGGACGAAGGCGTGCTTACCCGTGTTCTCGCGAGGGGGACGCCCGGCTTGGTGTCCGGGGATGGTGGAGGTCGATTTGGTCGGGCGCGCGGTGTTGGCGTGGGCAACGGTCTTGGTCGCATCGGAAGAGTTCGGCCCGGGCGCAGCGGTGGCGGGGGCGGTGGAGTCGGAAGCGGTCGGCTCGGATGAAGGGATGGAATTGCTCAAGGCTGTCTCTCTGTTGTGTTAGCGCATTCGAGGCGCAGGCGAGATTCAGCGTGGGGTGAGCGATGTTGAGAGAATTCGACGAAGCGGTATCAGGGCGGGGCAGGCAGAGGATGTCGGCCGGTGTGATGAGAGCTCGGCGCGACTCTGAGGGAACGGATGAACCGACATCAGGGTCCGCCTCGTCGGACGACGGAGACCAATCAGCAAGAGCATGATGGCGATTGAACGCTTCCTCGCGTGTCAAAATCTCTGCCGTAAGGTCAAGGGAAAAGGGGAAAGGGAAAGGGGAACGCGAAGGTGGACGGGTGGGTGGAGGAGGTAGGGGGAAGGGGTAAGAGATATAGCGCAAGCCCAACAGATCGCCTCAGCGATTTATGACTCAATATCGTGCCATGGGGGCAGCGATGCGGGCCGATCCTGCTGTTATCGGCCGCCCGACAAAGAAAGAGCTCCCCGCGATGTCATCCGCGAGGAGCCGGTGTTGCAGGCAAATCCGATATCTCGGCCAACGACGGAGAAGTCATCAGACCGAACTGGTGCGATCGTTGCCGGGCTTATGTGAGTTGCCGGCCCAGAAGGATGGCGGTGGTTTCAAAGCTCGGGGCGCGCGATCGCAGATACATACCGCGGTCGATGACGTCGAGGGTGACGTAATCGGTCCGAACGGCAAGCAGCGCGGCCAGGAGGTCTGCGACGTCGAGCGAGAATGTCCAGATGTCGATCGGAAGCTCGCCGACCGGCGACCATGGCGAGATCGGCGCCACGCCCGTTGCGGACGGGCTGTGACCTGCAAGGAGGAGACGACCAAGACCATTGTCCCCATGATCGATCTGGATTTCCACCCGTTCCGTTGCAATCGACAGCGCGATGGCGGCCTTTTGCAGGTCGGCTGTTGGGATGGTGACTGAGCTCTTCACCGGCAGCTGGAATGTCTTGTCCAGGGCAGCAGGCCAATTGCCGTCCTTGATCCAGGAGATCCGGGTATCCTCAGTCCTGAGATGCACGCTGGCGTCGGTCGTGGCGACCTCGATGGGACCGGAGAGCTTCGCGAGCACCGCCTTCAGGTTGCCCGCCTGACGAATCGGGACGACAATATCGAGGTCATCGGGAATGGTGGCAGAGGCATATTTGACCATCGCGTGGATGTAGCCGCTGGTGGCCGACCCGCCACCGATACGTAATCCGTCGAACGGGCCACGGGATCGGATGGCTTTGCTAGCGAACAGGGCCGCATATCCGACGGCTTCCGCGAGGGTTTGGATCGGCACGGTGGCGAGCGCGGCGAGTGAAGTCGCGGTGGAAACGTCGGGCAACTCCACCGATGTCGCCGTCGTCGAATATCGTCCCTCACGCTTATCAGTGTACCAGTGCAGTGAGTTCTCTTCGGGGTCGAAGGCAAAGGTCATCGGTCCCTCGAAGAGGGCGCCGATCCGCGCGATGACCTCGCCGTTGATCTGGAAGGCAAAGCAGCGTCCTTGGACGATCTCACGCAACGGTACGGTGTGGGCGACCGTGAAGTCGCCCTTGGTGGTTGCGATGGTGCAGGTGAGATCACCGGCGCCGACCGTGAGGATCGGATCGGGCGCTCCCTTTGACTTCAGCTGGGTGATGCGGGAGATCTTGCCGATCGCCTCGGCGTCAAGGCGGAAGCGCCAAGCCGGCGACAGCTTGTCGGCCATGCCGCCGGCAAGAGCCACGTTGGCGCGCGCGACGATGCCGGCATCGAAGCATGCCTGACCCCGCTTCCAGTGGATTCCGGTTCCGTATTGGACAATCGAAGGGGGAAATACCGGTACAAGCGAGCCCTCTGCGACAGATGCCACAGGGAGCGCGGTCCTGTCCGCGGGAGATGCAACCGACGAATCAGCTTGTCCGGCGTCGGGCTCTGCGAGGCTCATTTCCGATGCCAACGGCGCCGATTCCGTCGGTGTCGGATCTTCCGGGGTCTTTGGGAGTAGGTCAGGGGTATGGGCGGAGGCGGGGTGGTTTTGGTCAAGGTTGAATCTAGCGAAAACGTTCATTGCAGTGTCCTTTCGGAAAGATGCGCCCTCATGATGTCTTCGGACGCGGGGACTCTCCTGATAGTCACGATGGACACCTGCTTTTAGGTGCTGAACCTCCGAGGTTCGTGTCCTAACTTTTCGCGTCCTAAGACACCAGCTTGCATCGATCTTCCCCGACATTGAGCTTCCCAATGCGTCCGGGCCGTCCGTGGAGAGTTTGCCGACGGGTATGGCGCTGGAATTGACCCTCTTCGGTCGCGGTGAGCAGCGCATTCGATATATGGAGGTGCTACCGCCCCGCACTCGATACACAGTCGTTTGCGGCTGATTCGGCGGGATTGTGGTGAGACGAGATGGTTGACCTTGCTGAGAAGTACCGTCCCCGCCGGCTTCAGGACATTGTCGGACAACCGCGTCTCGTCACCTGGATGAAAGGGCAGATCCGCTCCCGCGAGCGCAGATCGGTCCTGATCGAAGGGCCTTTCGGTACCGGGAAAACGAGCGCGGGTCTGATCTATGCGCGGGCCATCCTGTGCACGCGACCGGATGACGGCGAGCCCTGTGGGGCCTGCGACAGCTGCCTGGGCTTCGGCGGCCGGGGCGAACGCCTCCCCGACGTCACCCTGTTCAAGTGCGGGGAGACCAGCACCGTCGAGAAGATTCAGGAGCTGCTCGAAGTCGCCAGAAGCGCCCCCTTCGTCGCCGACCGGCGGGTGCTGCTGCTGGATGAGGCCCACAATCTGTCCCGACGGTCGTCCCAGGCTCTGCTCGACATCGTCGAGAATCCACCGCAATGGGCGGTCTTCATCCTGATGACCTCGGAGACGAACGAACTTCCTTCAGCACTTCTGTCCCGGCTGACCCGTCAGCCGCTGGAACTGGTCAGCCAACCCGATGCGCTGATGTTCATGGCCGATATCTGCAAACGGGAAGGTATCGCCTTCGATATCGTTGGTCTTGAACTGATCTTTGGTGTCACCAGGGGGCACCCTCGCAAGCTCCTTCGGGAGTTGGAAATGGTGCGGGGCTTTGGGGCGATCACCGCACCCACGGTTCGCTCGGCCTTGCGCTTGGATTTCGACGATCGTCTCATGAGCTATGCGACCGCGCTCCTTGCGGGCGATCTCGGACGGCAGCTCGATCTGATCGAGGGCTGGCCGGAAACCCCTCCCCGAAAACTCGCCGTCCTGCACCAGTTCATGGCGTTCATCTATCTGACGGGCGTTCGCCGCCTCGACCGCGACGATCCCCTGATGCGCACCTTGTCCGATCAGGTCCGAAAGCTGTTGGTCGATGGATTTGCTGAAATCAGCGATCGTCTGCGGCTTGATCCGGAAACCCTCTGGCAGGATGTGCTTGCGGTCCTGGACCCAAGAGAGCACCTGACGGCCTCACAGCTTGCGATGATCCTGAGCCGGCTCGATCGGCTGATTAGGAAACCTGTCGTTGCTGGTTTGGACCAAGGCCATGAGGACAAGATATCGTCTCCGCAGCGTGCTCGGCGATTGCGGGTGCATGCTGATCCCAGTGTCGCGCTGCACGGACAAGGCTTCGGGGATGGGAAACCTGTACCGGCTGACGCCAAGCGAGATGCATCACGCAACGGGGCGCATGTTCCGCCAGAGTCTGAGTCAGACATGCTGACTGAGCGAGGTCGCGCGGCGAACCCTGAGACCAGCCGATTCCGGGCGAGGGTGACATCTGGTCCATCAAAGACCTATCTTTCCTGGCCGCAGGTAAAAGAAATCTGGGAGATCGGCAGTTTCCTGCCGCAACAGTTCGGCTTGCTCTTCAATCTCCGTCTGACGGTAAACCACCGCACACTTGGGATATTCGATCATCGTGCCGGCGCACGCCTCGTCTCCGATCTTACCGATGAACTTGGAGGTCGTATCGAGTATTGGGAGCCAGGATCGCCCTATCACTGGGTCTACCGGCATGAGGCTGACAGCGCGGGCAATCTCGTCTCCCGGGTTCTGCTGTCGATTCCCGACTATCTACTCGATCCCGCCATCGACTGGCTTGGTCGGTTCGCGGTGCGGCGGACAAAATTCCATGATGCTGCGATACCAACCGGTCTGACCGGCAGGGCGAATGAACGTCAGTCTGTTCTTTCTGGCCCGGAACGCGGTACTGCGGTATCCGACCGCGCTTTCCTGGTCTCGTCTCGGCATGCAGGTTCGGAAGCCGCTCGCATTCGTTTCCATTGGCAGGGAATCCGTGCTTTGAGCCGGTGCCTCGCCCCCGATCTCGTTGAGCGCGATGAAGCGGGCCTCAGACGGCCCCTCGTAGACCTCCTGCAAATCCCCCGGCGCTGGCGCGGAGCGGTCGGTGATGTCGGATCAGCACAGGGCAGGGGTGCTTCAAAGCAACTGACGCACCACGCGCGCAAGATCGTCGCCAACAGCGAGATGGACCTGCTATCTGCGCTGCAGGAGAGGAAGTGGTCTGAGCTCGATCAGGGGTGGGAGCTTCGGGAAAACTTTGCGCGACTTGCGGAGAGAACCCGGCGCGAGAACGCCATGGCGCAGGTTCATCTGCGATTCGAAGGCAGCGATGAGCTTTCGACTGCGCGACGCGAAGAAGAGTTGCGCGCGCTCCGATCCGCCTTCAATCCCGATCCCAAGAGCTGGCTGCGGAAATGGAGCGGTTGGTGGCTGCCGCAGGGCAGGAAGATGAAGGCGTCATCGGCGAGGAAGTGACGGAGCTTGGCGGCCCGTAGGGGTGTGTGGCTTTGTCGTTGCCCCCTTACTTCAGGGGGCTGGGTAATATTTGGCTAAAAATCCTTGCATTTTCAAATAGATAACTGAGGCCGAGAAAGCCGGCGGGCTCGGCATTTTCCCGAAATGACTACTACCTTTCTCCGAAATGAAATGTTTCCGAAATGGCAGATTTGCTCGGGGGGCGAACGACAATGCGTTTCACCTCGCTCTTTCCAGCCTGGCTCCTGCTAGATGTCGATGATGCCGCCCCGGTATCTGTTCTTGCGGATAGTGCGATAGCTGAAAGAGCCCGCCTCGCGATCATCCTGTTCGAACAGCCGCTTCACGGTCTGCGGCGTGACGGCATGCTCTTTGGCGACCTCCCCATAAATTGCCGTTTGTGACCTGATCGCCGGCAATTCTGGAACCTCAGCGCGGCTCTTGCGGGTTACGCCGGACTTCGATGAGCCCCGGCCGTTCTTCGTCCTGCTATGTCCAGGAAGAACCTTCTTTCCTCCGCTGAGGCCTGCCAAGTCCTGCATCAATAGCTCGCGCACGCGGGCGACAATGGCGGCGTTGCGCTTCTCAAGCTGGTACTCGTTGAAAACGGAAGGTCCTGAGGAAGCATTCCTCGTACCCAGTACGATATCGGCGACCAATTCGCGGGCGCGCAAGGTGTTGTCGTCGGCATGCTTCAGGAGCTTGCTCGCGATCTTCAAAACGCGCGAGCGGACACCGGGCGGCAGCGGCAACCCCTTCCTTGCACAGATCCCGACGACTGCCCAAAGGGCCAACATGTTGCCGGTCCGGTTATACAACGCAAGTTCGGTATCGATGCTCTGTTTGATCGAAAGCCTATCGATTGAAACGGGTGAAATGCGTCTTCTTGGCGGTTGTGAAGGCACTTGTGATCCCTGATGCGGAGTGAGTTGCAGGTATTCGCAGATCAGGAAGGTGATCTGCCATGAACATATCGATCCAGTCGACCGCGGCATGCGATAGCGATGATACTATCGATCCGCCACCATTCCTCCAAAGTGCCAAGAGCCTTGCTCGGATCGACCATCACCGAGGCGGCAAGAGCGTCTTGACTGAGCGAATTCGGACGAACGAGCCGCTCCGGGCGCCACATCGAGCCGTCAAATCTCATCGTTCACCTATTGGCATACGCACCGTGATAGTTCTTGGCAAGGAAAGCACCGTTTGGCGTCAACAGCCAGCGCGCGCGATCTGAACAGGGGTGCGATCTCGTCAGGCTGTACGGTCGTCATGTACAACGAATAGATCCTGGCCGCGGTCCGCCAAGTGAGAATTCCGCTTGAGCTTATCATCGCCTGTCGCGCTTCATCGGCAAGAGGGTTGCAATCCGCGGCGCCGCATCGACTCTTATCCGACGATGGTTGGTAGAGCCCCTTGCGTGCATGCCGTAGCCGTGTCTGCTAGAGGCTTTCCTCACCACGCCGGTCTTCCCTATCAATGGCGATCAGTCTAGATAACACCGCGCACAGTGGGCGGCGGCCAACGCAGACCGCCAGCCTCACATGGGTTAGCGGACTTGGATCGATTGATTGAAGCGGAAGGGCTATCTGAAATGAGCGACGACGAAATCGTTGGAATGTTCGAAGTAGTCGAGGCGGTGGAAGCCGTCATCAAAGCGGCCGACCCCGAGAAGCGCAAAGCGCTCGCCGACGCCATTGACGCCTACGGCGAATGCTTTCCGGAAGAAATGGATTGGGCTTTTAGTGCTCAGTCGCCCGCATTTCTGCATCAGTTGATTTTGGCAATAAACTACGCCTGCCGCCCTGAGGCGCAATCCAAGACCCGGCCGGCAATTCGGTTGGTTGATCGCAAGCCGGAAGGGAGCGCCTAGGTTCAATCAACATTGAGAAATCCCGTTGGGAAGTGGACTGGCTGTGCTGGTCCACCTTGCTATCGCCGACTTGGTCGCGGAGCCATGACCACAGACAATGTGTAAGCGCCACCTTTCCTGCTCGCCCTGTGGCGCTTGATGAGATCGACGAGTTTGCGCTGCAGCTGCTTGGCGGCTCGTTGAGACAAAGCGCAGATCTTTGAGGCAAAAATACAGGTACGCTAGCGTGCTCTCTTCCAGCAATTTCGGTGTGCGTCCCTCCGCGAAATCCGGGCGAACGGTGAGTTGGCCGTTGCGGTCAGTGTGGATCACGGTGCCCCATCGCATGGGCGCCTCCGCGGCAGCCCTGATCCGCTGGTCGATGCGATCCGGAGTCACGTCTTCGCGCCCGAGCGCAATCTCTTGCTCGCAAGCGCGACTTGCTCTCAGAACCAATTCGCTCTCGAGCCGAGGATGATTTGAAGGCCGACCGGGAAGTCCTTGGTGGCGATGGCTGATGGGTATGCCCGCCGTCGGCAAGCCGGTCTGGTCGGCCCATGGGGTCGACATCGGAAGTGCCGGACCTGCAGCTCGGGTCGTGCTTGCGTCGCACCACAACTCTTGATTTACTGGGCGTGGATAGGGCAATCAGGAAGGGGGTGCCTATGCTGTGTCTGAAATTCGGCTTCGCCAGCGCCTTCGTTGTGTGTTTTTTTGCGACTGGAACGATTGTTCAAGCGGCTTCAGACTGGGCGAGGCCGGGCTCTCGACCACGCTGCGAGGCGAACCCTAAGTTCAGAGTTGTTGACGTTTCTTTTCCTATTGTTGGGGTCAAAGCACCGTCGGGAAGGTCGGTACTCCAGGAATTAAAGGGTTTCGGTGTCGAGACCATTTTTCGCTACTATGATCATGAGAACGAGACATTGCCCGGTAAGACCCTGTTGCCAGCCGAGTCGGACGCAATCATCAAGGCCGGCATGAAGATTGGCGTTGTGTTCCAGCACAACAACGACAGCCCCGTGAAATTCATGGACCCTAACGCGGGTACTGCCGACGCGAAGCGCGCGCTGTTCCTTGCCGACCAGAACAAGCAGCCTTTTTGGTCTACGATCTATTTCGGGATAGATGGGCCAGAACTGCACCTTTCTCCGTTGGTCAAGGAATACAAGCGCAACAGTGGCCGGCCGATGTCCGAAGAACGCAAGGAAGAATTGCGCAGGTCGGGAAAGGAAGGAAGACAGGTCGTTACCAGATACCCGGGGTTCCTAGCGCTGGGGCCTGCTGCCTTCAGCGTCGATGACCTAGGACGCGTAACACCCGGCATGATGCGTCCCTTGATAAAGAAGTATTTTAATCAGATCGCAGCGCAGTTTGCGGACTACAAAACTCGGAATGGCGGTAAGACCTTCAACATTGGCATGTACTGCACTGCGGGCATGTGCGCCTTCGGCGAGAAAGCCCGCTTTGCAGACTATTTCTGGCTAAGTCCAGAGGGGCGCAATGATCCAATATTCGATACGTACTTGAAGGGCTCCAGCCAGCTTAGCCTCGTCCAGCATTTACCTACTTCGTGTGTCGACTGGAAGCCGGTCCGAGACAATCAGACATTCGAGATGGATTTTAATCAGGTGAGAGCAGGGCGACCAGACTTTGGGCAATGGAATAGAAAGCGCCCGTGATAGGGCATTTCTTTTTTCGTGCGATAGCTCAAGTGATCGGCGCGTAGCACTAAATATCGAGATTGAGCGATGAGATTGTTTGTTGACGTTTTCGTGCTGCGCTTGGTGATCTTGTTGTTCCTGCTGGGAGCGAGCCAGTCGGGGTACTCGCAGGAGGTTGCATTTCCAGGAGGGACGGGGCGAATTGTCCGGGAGAATATCGCACGATCTCTGTCCGATCCGATATTTACGGATCCACGCGCTAGAATTGCCGATGACGCCATCGAAACGTTGCGGGTCTACAAGCAACTAAAGATTCCGGCCGGAAATCAGATCATTCGGAATACCAACGAACCCTGCGCGTTTTGTAGGCCGATGGATCCGCGAGGAGTTGAGTATGTCCTCACGCGTCTGACCCCTCCGCCAATCAGCGCTACGAACAAGGTCAAGGCCTGCGCTAATGCCTGCCACCCGCAAGACCCCTCGCTCGTCGCGGACTATCATCAGCGGTCGTTGAAGACAGCGGCTGCTGGGCAAGCGGCCGACAGCTCCAGCATTTTGGCGTCAAGAGTCAGCAACTACCTGGCAAGTCGAGACTACGCCAAGTGCAAGCAGGTCTTTGAAAAGCATTCCGGCGACATTGTCGGATGGCTCAAGGCGGTGAACGAAGACGATGTCGGTAGCTTGGGAACAAGGGCGCTCGCGGGACTGAAGGAGTATGTGCAGGGATGCTTCCGTCAGCTGCCGGCAAACGCCGCCGATCCGGAACTTCGGCGCGTCGCCGACAGGGTGGGGCAATTTTCGCCGGCATGGCGGGAAATCCTGGGTTACTCCCAGGATTGCCATGGCCTCATCACTGACATGAAGCTGCTGACGGCAGTGCATTGCTTCCTCAATGCCAAACCTGACATAGGCGAATCCGTAACGATCAGCGTTCCCAGCAGGATGACGTTCAAAACGCTGGCAGGGAAAAAACTGACGCTTGAACTTTGCGAATTTTGCCACGCCGCTTCGATGATCTGGACCAACAGTCGTGACGTTATCGAGGTGCCAATTCTCAATGCCGCTGCGTTGACGGAAATTGCGAGTGCGGACATTCCGCGCGTCAAGATCGAGATAGGAGATCAACTGATCCTGTTCGGTTACAGTCCCTATGAACGCCTTGTCGCGCTAGGGGAGGCTCGAGAACCGTTGGTCATGAAGGATGACATGGCGCTTTGCTCGGTCTTCGACAGTCGCGACAGGATCGTCGTTCATGGTTGCCAGACCGGCCCAGGTACAAGTGGAGCTCCTATCTTCGTACGCAAATTGGGAGAGCTCGCGATCGGCGGAGTTCACGCGGGAGCGACTGACGCCTTGCCCGTGCCCATGAGGCGGTGGTCGCCAACTATCGCAAATTATGGAGTGTCAGCAGATGCCCTTTAGACCCATATCCTGTGGTTGCATGATCATCTTCGGGTTGCCATCTTTGGCATTTGCCCAGGCGGCCGTCAGCGATGTGGACTGGAATGATCCCTCGCTGAAGACGGCTATGGAGCAGATCGAAAAGGAAAAAGTGAAGGGATTGGAGAGTGCGAGCCCTTATGCGGCGTCTCAGCTGCCTGTGTCGCTTCCCATTCTGGGATTGCCGCTTCCCGATAAGACCGCATCAGTCAAATCTCTTGAGTCGCTCGCAAGTGGACAGGCAGCGGCGCTCTATCGGTACGACAAGGAGAAAGGGTACTGGTATAGCCAAGTCTCGCGAGGCAAGGACATTACCATACTTGTTCAAGGGTCGCGTCTGTCTGAAGGCGATCCAAATCCGCTACGGCCGGAAGAGATATCGTTTCAGTTTCTGGCCGAGGATGGGTCCTCGAAGCCCACTGAAGTTGTGGCCTCATTCAAGCGTTTTCAAATTCGCTACTCGGTAACGGTTAGCTGCCGGAAGGAAGATGATCCGCGATGCTCCCAGGAGACGGCAGTGCGTACCTTAATTTCTTCATTGAAGGTGTTGGGTGGAAAACAATGATCAGTCGGATCTTGGCAGTTTCAATCACGATTCTCGCGTCTGCCGACGCACCAGCTGGTGAGTTGGTCGGCTTTCGTTATTACTCCCCGGGCGTGTTGTTGGGAGTCGGGGAAAGCGGCGTCACGGATCGAAAGGTCCACCTCCCAGATCTTACATTCCCGGTCGAGTTCGACGTCACCAAGCACATCGTCATCCTCAATAGCCAGATGTATAATCCTGGCGGTGCTTGCCATTGGGGCACCTGCAAGTATGACGATGGTAAGGAAGGCGATCGCTGCGCGCAATCGAACTACGACTATCCATGGCGAGACACTTTTTGCGAGAAGGCCGGTCGGACTTATGCCACGGCAGGGTGTCCGGACAATCGAGGACACCAAGGGCTCGATATCCGAATGCCGAGTGTCCTGAAAGGCAGCAAAGGCAAGCAGTGCAAGTCAGGGAGCTGGTATGCCGTCGCGGCTGCGGACGCGCAAATTGCTGCTGTAACCGGCGCCGTCGTTCGCCTCGTTGACAGCAATGGACGAGCGTACATCTACAGACATCTTGACCCGAAGAGCCTAACGCATCTCCATGATATGTCGAGCGTGAAGCGTGGAGAGCGTATAGGTGTCATTTCCGGTTACAACAATCCCGGTACAGCTCTCTATACGCCTCCTCATCTGCATCTCGAAATCGTGAGGCCGACTGAAAGATCCGCCTTTGTGCCAAGTTATTCCTCGATGATCGTGGCTTACCGAAAGCAGATCGGAATTCCGATCCAGCTTGATGCTGGAGGCAATCTTCCCTCTGATGAAGCGCGCGAATTGAGGTAGAAGGGAGCATGGACCCGATGAGATTCAGTCACGTATTGTTCGCGCTGATGGCAATCGCCGCGCCTGCTTTCGCCGCCCCTGCCACCACCGAGTACAAAGGCATATGCGAGGCATCAGCCGGCGCCTACGTCGATCCGGAGCATTTCTTGGTAGCCAGCGACGAAACGAACGTGCTTCGTCTGTATAGGAGAGGAGTAGTCGATCCGGTGCTGAAGGTGGACTTTCAGGCCTTCATTGGGCACGACAAGTCAGACCTGGAAGGCGCAGCGAGAATCGAAGACAAGGTATACTGGATTAGCTCCCATTCGTTTAACAGCCGCGGCGAGGACAAGATGAAGCGGCGCGTCTTCTTCGCGACAAAGACCACGGCACTCGGCGGCGCAATCAACACGGTTGGTATTGGGAAAGTTGTAACCAATCTTCGAGACGGCCTTGCGGCTGCGGCTAAGGTTGCTCCGAAGGATCTCAACGTGGAAGGCCTCGCCGCAACCCCTGACGGCGGTCTCCTCATCGGATTGCGTAGTCCCCTCCGTGGTAGCAGCGCAATAGTTGTTCCACTCAAGAATCCCGCCGGGGTGATCGAAGGAGCAGACGCCGTGTGGGGGGCGGCGCTGGAAGTCCAACTTGAGGGGCTAGCTATCCGAAGCATGGAACTGATGTCAGCCCCTGGCAGCGGATACTTCATCATGGCCGGGTCTCAGAAAGACAGCAATGATGAATTCAGGCTTTTCAAATGGTCCGGGACCAGACCGGAAACGGAAAGACTGGACGGGATCGACCTAAACGGGATCAAACCCGAAGGTCTGATGCAGGTTCCAGGGACTGGGAAGTGGCATCTGTTGAGCGATGACGGGGATGTCTGCAGCGACGAGGGTCTCGAACCGCAAAGAAGATTTCGTAGCACAGTAATAGATGCCAAATAGGAAGACTGTTGCGTTGGTTAAATGCCAAGCAGTGGGAAATTGTCGCTCCGCCGTGGCCCTAGTCAGAATGCCGAAGATTCCGAGCCTATGCTTCAGTTCGCCAATGCTGCTTGAGGAGTATCCGTCCGGTGAAGGCCGCCTTGCCGAGTGAGGCGTGTTGTTGAGAACTGTCCTTATGGACAGTGATAGGCGCAGTGCCCAAGTCGAGCGGCTCGAAGTTGTTGACACAGGCCGGCGGCGGCGC
>NZ_JBQTHN010000224.1:0-17639 GCF_052389815.1 Bradyrhizobium sp.
GAAGGCCTGTCAACTCGTAGAAAGTTCATTCTCTGCACTGCTTGCGCAATGACGGCAACAGAATATTTTCGGCGCTATGGCGTCGGACTGCGAATGGATTTCTACTGCGTCGATGGCCGATTGAATATTTGCCCAGCCTCAAGGGCTCAACCCATCCTACTTGCTCGCTCAGCTGGCCACATCGAAAGGAGCGATCGCGCGCACCCATGGCTGACGAGTCGGTGCCCGAAGTGCGTAGAGTCTCTGGTAAATCAGGCGCTCAGGCAGCCAATCAAGCGCCATGTAACCCAGCGGCAACTTGATGAGGTTGGCGACGATACGAGAAGAAGGCGGATGCCAATAGACAGACAGGTTGTTGAATCTGACCAGGGAGAAGCCAAGGGTCGTGAACTCGAGCATCAATCGCCTGTGACTGAAGTAATGCGTGTAATCGACAATTGGACCTGAAAGCAGCAGCATCTTGCCGGAATGTTCCCTGGCAACCTTCTCCAGAAAGGCACCCTGCTCTTCGTGGGAAAGGTAATGGATACATTCGATGGCCGCGATCACTTCGTAGCCTGTGAAAGAGGTCTGCAACAAGTCGGCGTTTTCAAACCTGGCATTTGGCAATTCCAGCGATCTGGCGCGGGCGATCGCGACATCGCTGATGTCAATACCGACCACCGATCGTGCTCTATCAAAAATTGCCTCGGTCAAGTGGCCTTCGCCACAACCAAGCTCGAGCACCGATTTGTCGCGAATGAACCGCCCAATACATCGGCGCAAGACCCTGTCCCTGAAGCGTGAACCTGCAATGTGCCAGGGATCAGGGGTGGCATAATGAAGATTGAAATCCTCGGCCGTTCGCATCGCAGCCGCTTACCGCTCCCGTTCAGATTTCGGTTGGCCTGCCGTTGTGGTCCGCTTGGTGATCCCAGAGCCGACATGCCAGTGCCAGCTCGTTACCTCCTGGCGTTCACGGCTGGCATGGTCCGCCTCGACCTTCCCAGGCGAAGCTTTCGCCACCGGCTGCGTTGGCGCGATCTTGACCGTCGTTACGGAAGCCTTTGCCACGGCGGGATCGAGATCGAGTGAGGGCAATCTGTCGGATTTCGCGAGAGGCGGCCTGTCATCGATCGCGGAAGGGAGCGCTGCATCCGTGCCTCCGACCATCGTTCGCGCGCCACTACTGGTCCTCAGCGCAAATAGTGCGCTTACAAACAGCAGACAAAGAATGGCGAGCCAAATGGTTCGAGGCATCGCAATCACTTAGCCGTCCCAGAGATATCAAGGAGGAGCCAGGTTTCAGGCATAAAGAAGGCTTAAGGCGGTTCCTCACCAAGCTTGGGTGCGGAGCAGCAGCATCCCAAGACCGGCTCGGGCGTCATCGAGGTCAGCTACCTGGAACCAGCCTGCCGCTCAGGCACTCATCGATCAGGAAACGTTCCTTCAACGTGCGCTGGCCGGCAGCTCGATGGATCGCCACTGCGGCCCGTATGTCGCCTCGGCCCAGCGGATGACGGCATCGATCCCGTCGACCGGCAGGCTTGGATTACGGGATTACGGTGACAGTGCATTTAACTCGAAGGTAATTTGTGCACTGTCACCGTAACAGTGACCGGGGTCTGGATTGCGGCGGCCCGGCGCCGGATGCGGGGCCTCGGGTTCAACAAAACGGCGGGTTACGCCTTTGGCTAATCCGCTCCTACAGCCCAACGAATCGATTTGGGCCGGCACCACGCTCCTGTAATGCGGTCGGCCGTAGGGAGCGCAGTGTAACAACACCTTGGGTCAACCTAGTTCGACAGGATGACGCCATGCTCCCGCCGGGACGGATGATCTGCGCCGACGAGGGCATGCTCGTCGGTTGCGATCACGGCTTCCGGCAGCGGCACGGGCTCGATGCCGGCGAACCGCCGATAAAGGGCACCCATGATCGCGCCGTTCATGATGGCGGGCGGCAGCAGCACGAAGGCGGTATCGACCCGCACCGCAATGGCGATCAGAAAGACGCATAAGGCGGCAACGCCGCTCCCGATCGCTGCGTACTCGAGGCCACGGCTCCGACCGAACGCTCTCGCGATGTGATGCGTGGCGAGGACAAAAATCGCCGATGGCACGATCGTGGCGATCAAGACAGCCAGAAACATCTGTGCCGGGACGCCTGCAATGACACCCGGACCGAAAGCCTTGGGCTCGAAGCCCTGCACCAACGCCATGAACATGAAGCTCAGCAACGCTGTCATCACCGCCGGAATCACCGCCGATATTGCGACCGCGGCGAGCGACGAGCGAACGCGAACGGGGCCGTCGAACGTTCGTGGTGCGGCCGGGGCTTCGGTTGAGGGCTGCGGTTGCCGGCCAGCCACCGTTTCGAGGCCGGCAACCTGGCTATACAGGAAGCCGGCGATCATCCCCGCGATCACCGGCAAGAGCCCGATGGTGATCTCGCTGCCGGCGGAGAGTGCAACCGACGCAAGGTGATCGCGGATGGCGAACGCATAGCCCGCCGCGGCCATGGTGCCCCCCATCAGCCCATATGCCATCCGGCTATGGATCGCGCCTTGCCGCAGCGCCAGATGGCCGGCAAACAACAACGCGGCGTCGATCGCGAGGCGCGTGACGTAGGAAATCAAGACCTTGTCCGGCGCCGGCAGCTCCGCCTGCCCCGGTGCGGCCGTGCCCTGGATCCCAAGCAGGACGAAGGCGTGCAGAAGGACGTGTACCGCCGCAAGCGGAATCAGCGCCACGAGCAGCGCGCGCGAGGAATTCTTTACTGCATACATGTGTAACCCCTGAACTGGGTTGCACGCTAAGCGCGAGGAATTACCGTCGGCTCATGAGATTGGATAAAATTGTAAGCACCGGGATTTTCCAGGGCACCCGGGAATTACCGCTCGGCGCGATCCCGATCGCCCGGGCGCGAGCTTTCGGTTATTCTTTGCGTCGTCGCTGACGACCGGGTATTACGGTATTACGGTGACAGTGCACTTAACTCGAAGCGAAAGTTAATTCGTGCACTGTCACCGTAATTCCAAGGTGTGGCTTGAGCCGGAGATATCACTCGCCGACAGTTATGGCTTCAACCGGCGCGAGCTTTCGGTTATTCTGGGCGTCGTCGCTGACAACCGCGACCTGATCTTGAGAGCGTGGCATGACCATTTCGGCAACTAGCGTCCGCTTCGATGACCACACCATGTGGGTCGAGCTGTCCGATGGGCGGACGCTCGGCGTCCCGCTCGCATGGTTTCCGCGCCTGCTGCGCGCCACGCCGGCCGAACGGCAACAGGTCGAGCTCAGCCGGCTTGGCCTGCATTGGGAAGCGATCGACGAGGACATTTCCATCGCGGGCCTGCTCGCCGGCCGCGGCGACGTCACGACATCTCCGGAACACGCAGCATAGTGTGCAGGATGGGTAGAGCCGAAGGCGAAACCCATCATCTTCATATCGCCTGTGAATCGATGGGTTTCGCTTGCGCTCTACCCCTCCTACGCGACTGGAAGCGAGGAGCCCGGCTTCCGGGAAGAGCGTCCAACTCTACCTTACGCCGGACGAGCCAAGGTCTTCGGCGACGCCGTCGATTGGGGTCTGGGTGGCGGCGGCCGCGGCGCCGGAAACGGGGCGAACGGGTGCGAAAATGTCGTGCACGAGTCCGAGTTTGCCGAGCCCCAGGATGATCAGGCCATTGATGTCGATCTCGTACCAGGCGTGCGAGAGGTAGGCGTCGCGCGGAAAGCGGTGATGGTTGTTGTGCAGCCCTTCACCGAAGGTGAGGATCGTGGTCACCAGCTCGTTGGTCGTGCCGTCATCGGTCTCGAAGCGGCGGTAACCCCAGCGGCCGCCGCTATGGCAGACCGAGTTGACCAGCGAGGTCGCCATGTTCATGGCAAGGCTGCGGAACAGGCCGGCGAACAGGACGCAGCCGATCATCGCGTGCACGCCGCCAAGCGCGTAACCCAGCGCGCCCGGAACGATCACCGCCGACAACGCGTACCAGTACCAGCGTGTCCTGGTGAAGAACATGGCGATCGGGTCGGCCAGAATATCCCTGGCGTAGTATTCGGGATCGGTGGTGGCCTGGTCCCGAAACCAGCCGGATTGCGCATACAATATCCCCTTGGCGAAGCTGGCGTGGCGCTCGCCTGCGGCGTCATAGTAAGGGCTGTGGACATCGCCGGGCTTGTCGGAGTGAAGATGGTGCCGGCGATGATTGGAGACCCATTTGACGATCGAGCCCTCCACCGCCATCGTGGCGAGCGCGGCGCACAGCGTCCGCATGACCGGACCGCAACGGAAGCTGCGGTGGACGAAGTAGCGATGCATGAAGCCGATGCCGACCGTGCCCAGCGCGAACATGCCGGCAAAGACGGAAATCTCGATCCAGCCGATGCCTATCGTGAATGCCCAGACCAGCGCCGCGATCGAACCCGCGATCATGATGCCGAGCGCAACATAGGAATCGAGAAGCTTGGCGTTCACCACCGGGCCCTCGAGGAGCACGCCCGGCGGCATTTTCCGGTCCGCAACCTTTTCCGACGCCACGCGCTCTTCCGACACCACGCTATGCACTGCGGTCATTTCAGCCGACCCATTCACGGAAAATCAACTCTACTGCCGCGCAGCGTACAGACGCGGGCTGTTTCTAGCAAGGGTTGATCGGTCACGGGAGCGCGCGGGGCCGGCACCCGAAAAGACGCGGGCGGAGGGCGGTCCCGACAGTGGCAGGCATTGGCATCCGGGCCGGCCCAACTATCTTACTTTCGTCTCACCTGGTGCAGCCGCCATGTCCACCAAGCCAAAACTGACCACCACCGTGTCGACCAAGGGCCAGGTGATTTTGCCCAAGGCGATCCGGGAACGGCGACACTGGCCTGCCGGTACGGAGCTGATGGTGGAGGATACCCCCGAGGGTGTGTTGCTGAGGGCGAAGCCCGCCTTTGCGCCAACCCGTCCGAAAGACGTGTTCGGCTCCCTGCCCCATAAGGGGCCGGCAAAGTCGATCGCGGATATGCAGGCGGGGATCGCCACTGAGGCGAAGCGGCGGCATGCTCGCAATCGAACCTAATCTCATCGTCCGCTATCTTGTGGGCGACGATCCCGGACAGCAAGCGTAGGGCGGATTAGCGGCCATGTCCCGCCGTAGCTCAACGAGCGAAGGCGGAAGCGTAATCCGCCGCTCCATTGTCGGCGCATTACGCTGTCGCTAATGCGCCCTACAAGGCCCCCAATCATGTGTGGACGGCTTGCTTCCCGCAATTGACGCCCGCTGCGCGCGATGGCCTCGTCTCTCCTCGAGGAGTGACGGCATGTCGATCGAGGACCAGCTTCGCGAGCGGCTCAGGAAGGTGGAGGCGCTGTATTTCGGCGCGGCCACGGCGGGAGAACGCGACGCCGCAGGCGCCGCGGCGGAACGGCTGAAGGCCAAGCTCGCGGAGGCCGGCCGCGGCGATCCTCCCGTCGAGATGAAGCTCAGCCTGCCGGATCAATGGTCGGTCAAGCTGTTCATCGCCTTGTGCCGGCGTTACGGCATCAGGCCGTTCCGCTACCCGCGACAGCACGCGACGACCGTCATGGTCAAGGTATCGCGGGGCTTTTTCGATACCGTGGTGTGGCCGCAGTTTTCCGGCCTGCACGCGGACATGTCGCTCTATTTCGCGCAGACGACGGAGCGACTGATCCGGGACGCCATCCACGCCGACACCGCCGACGCCGAGACCCGGTCCGAACGCGCCGGCCTGCGCTGACGCGCATCGGGTGCGCAGGATGGGCAGAGCCGGAGGCGAAACCCATCACATTGATATCGCATGTGAATTGATGGGTTTCGCGCGCGCCCTACCCATCCTGCGCGACCCACGGTCCTACTTTGCATGGGGTTGTTTTCGATATTTTTGGTTGGGGCCGGCGCTCGCGATCAGCCGGCGTCCTTCCCCGGCTTCCACCCATACGCCTTCGCGCACGCCCCGCCCATCAGCAGGGCGCGCTCGCTCTCGCTCAGGCGGCTGGTCAAGCGGAACGGCTCTGTGGCCTGCGCGTAGCCAACGACAGCGGCCGCGCGCGTCCAGTCGGTGCCCCACAGGCAGCGGTCGATCCCCCACGCATCGAACACGCGGGCCAACGGATCCCAGATGTCGGCAAACGGATACGGCTCCTTCGACAGCGTGCAGGCGCCGCTGACCTTGATCACCGCGTTCGGGCGCTTCGCCAGCTCCAGCACCTTCGGCAGCGCGGCCCAAGGACTCCACTGAGAAGCCTCTGGCGGCGCGGGCGGCACGCGCGGCTGCAATATGCCGAGATGATCGAGGATGAAGCGCGTATCGGGATGGCGGTCGATCAGCGCGATGCCGTTGTCGAGATTATCCCAGCAATGCAGGTTGACCGGAAAGTCGTGGCTGATGGCAGCGCGCGCGATGCGGTCGAGGCCGGGATGGCCGGGTGCCCAGCCGGACTCTTTCGTCAGCATGATGCGGATGCCGACCGCGCCTGGCGTCTGCTTCCACTCGGCGACGACATCGGCCACATCGGGGTTGTCGGGATCGACCGGCTTGACGATGGCGAAGCGGCCCGGATGGGCGCGCTGCGCCTCCACGGCGTAGCTGGCGTCAAAGCGGTACAGCGAGAACGCCGAGATGAAGATCGCCCCGTCGACGCCGACTTCGTCCATTGCCGCTACCATCTCCTCGCCGGTGACGTGCGCCGGCCAGTTCGGCACGCTGTACCACGGTCGCTTCGCCGTGTTCGCCTCGTAGGCATGGACCTGGGAATCGATGATCATCGCTCAGCCGCCGCCGCGTCTCGACGGGTCGTTGGGGGAAGGCGGCTCGTCGCGGTCGGTCCGCCAGCCGCCGGGAGCGGTGTCGTCACGGAAGACGCGCGCGCCGCGCGGCGTGACGTCGCCCGGGGTCACGGCCTGGCCAGGGGCGATCAGCTGTCGCGATTGGGCCTGAGGCTTTCTTGCCGCGGCGTTCGCCTGATCACAGAGCGCGATCAGTATGCATAGCGCCAGCACAGGCCGCATGGGATCTTCTCCGAGATCATCCCCCGACGCGCATTCTAGCACATTTTGCTGTTTTCGCCGTCGGCGGCCACGCTCCGCCCGCGGGCGCTGCTGCGCCTCGAGCCGGCCGATTTCCCCTTGCATTGCCCGGACGCGACCCTACGGTGCGCGCCATCCGGACCGGTTGAGGACGACGATGAACGACGCGATGCACTGCCCGAAATGCAATTCCGAGCACGCCTATCAGGACGGCAGCCTGTGGGTCTGCCCGGAATGCGCGCATGAATGGAGCGGCGATGCCACGGCAGCCGCCGAGACCTCGCTCGATGCCGGCGTGCGCGATGCCAACGGCAACCTGCTCGCCGACGGCGATGCCGTCATCGTCATCAAGGACCTCAAGGTGAAGGGCTCCTCGTTGGTCGTCAAAGGCGGCACCAAGGTGCGCAACATCCGCCTTTCCGACGGCGCCGACGGCCACAACATCGCCTGCAAGATCGACGGCATCGGCGCGATGAACTTGAAATCGGAATTCGTGAAGAAGGCGTGAGGCACGAGCACGCCGCAGGGCGGATTAGCGCACCGCGCGTAATCCGCCGCCCCAATGCGAAGCGATGGCGGATTACGCTGTCGCTAATCCGCCTACGCTCTCCTACTCCTCGGCCGGGCCGGGAAAGCTGCGGCGCAGGCGTTGCGATTCGTGCCAGACCTCGCGCGCGAAGCGCGCGAGCCTGGCCAGGTGCATCATGACGGGGATCATCGTTACCGCCCCGCCCTGAACAGCAGGCGCTCGATCTCGCGCTCCGCGTCGTCGGTGAATTTGGTGCCGTGAAGCGCCAGGTACTGCGCGACCACGCGGTCGGCGTGCCGCTGACGGGCCCTGATGTGGGCCCTGAACAAGCGCGTGAAGAACGGGGTTTTGGTCGAGGTTTTAGTCGGGGCAGAAAGCCAGGCCCCAGTGGATAGAGCATTCGCCATGGATCTCTCCTTTTGGAGTGTTGTCCTTGGGCCGAATCTCCTTCCTCCTCCATAAATAGGCATTAGCCCCCGGCATTGCGAGGCCAAATTGCGCGCATCAATGCATTAATTTTGAACGCTTACCTGAGCGCGCATCGCGCAAGCGTGCGTGACCTGGCGCACATGCGCGGGCGAACACGGCGGCGTGATCCGAACGGCCGGCAAGGCGGCAACGACCAAGTTCCGTGATGAGCGGACGAGCTGCGGGTCATCTGCTTGATCTGACTCAATTCCTCGCGATCTCCCGTAGTTTCCCGATGGGGGATCGTCCGGAATATTTTCCGCGGCAAGCCGCTGCTAATTCTCGAGCCCATGGGGCGATTCGCCCAAGGAAGCGGAACATGACCGAAGTCTATTTCCACTGCTCCGACGCCAGCCATGACCTGATCGACAGCCGCGGCACCGCCGTGAGCGATCTCTCCGAAGCCTGCGCCCATGGGCGTCGCCTCGTGCACGCGATGATGACCGCGCCCAACGCCGAAGACTGGCGCGGCTGGGAGCTGCGCGCCACCGACGAACTCGGCGTGGATCTGTTCGTGATCCCCTTCGCCTCCGTCATCGGCCGGCTGCACTGAGGAGGCCGCGATGTCGCTTCGTCAACGCCTGAACACGATTCTAACCCGCACCCGCGCCCTGATCGGCATCGTCGCCGATCCCTACCGCCCCGAGCAGCACTACATGCGCGGCCCCGGCCCGAAGTGGCGCGCCAAGCATTCGCTGGCGGACTGATTTCGCGCAAATCCCCGTTCGCCACAAGCTCGCCACATCCGTGAATGTGGAACTGTCCCAACCCATGACAGCGCAAAACATGGGTTAACCGCACTGTCTCTTAAAACACGCCACAATTTGCATTGCATAAACGTCTAGAGTTTAGGCGATGATTCACAGCGCGGGACTCTCTGGCGGCGGCCAATCGTGGATGCGGAGCGGCCTCATGCGTGTCGCGATAATCGCAGCGGCGATCGCGTTGGCGTCATCGCCGGCGCTCGCTTCGCCTTCCTGCATGACGCAGAGCGAGGCGCGGGCGAAATTTCCCAAGGAGCATTTGTGGTGGCACGGCCCGAAGCGCTGCTGGGATGCGACGCCGCCGAGCCGGCGGCGCCTTGCCGAGCGCAGCAAGGCCAAGGAGCAGCGCGCGGTTCAGGTGGATGCGCAAGCCGCGCGCGAGGCGCGGGACGAGAAGAAGGGCTGGTCGCATGCGCCGCGCTGGCACGAGGCGATGTCGCGGATGCGGCCCGGGGACCTGCCTGATGCCGCGGTGTCGGCCAGCGCCGGAGCGAGCGTCGATGCGGTCGCAGCCCCGGCCGCGCCCCGCACGAATTTCTGGGACCGCTGGGTCGAGATCGCCCAGCGCGTGCCGCCCGCTGCGGCCAGGCCCGGGCCTGCCGACCTCGCGGCAAACGCCCGCGCCGCCGAGCCGCTCGTCACGCCGCTGCGCGTGATGCTGGCCCTGCTCGTGCTGCTGCTCGCGCTCGGCGCGTTCGAGCTGATGGTCCGCCGGCCGGTTCGCAGTCCGTAGGGCGGATTGACGCAAAGCGCGTAATCCGCCGTCGCTCGGATCGGCGGATTACGCTCCGCTAATCCGCCCTACTGACACACGCGAAGGAAAGGTGCCGCGCCGCACGCGCCCCTCTACGCCGTCTTGCGCTTTTCGATAATCTCCTTGAAGTCGTTGGCGAGGTTGCGGAAGTAGCGGGCCAGCACCTCGTAGAAATCCTGCCGGGTCGCATCGGTCGCCTCGCGCGCCTGCTCCTCGCATTTGGCGGCCCGCGCCTCGTACTTCTCCAGCTTGCTCTCGAAATCTTCCATGGTCCGCAACTCCCAACGCCACTCAACTCACCCCCCTGATCGTGCGCGGCCAGACGACCAAAAGATGGCGGGCTCGGGGAGATTTTGCTGCGGGGCGCGGCAAAGAAGGTGACTAACGGGTCGGCACCGGCGCCGGCGGGCGCGGCGGAGAACGCTGCGACCATATCGAGGATGGCCGTGGCGGGGCCGCTGCCGCTCGCGCCGGGGCGCGCCTCGCCGCATCCACCTGCTCCAGGTACGACGTCAGCGCCCAGGCCGAGCTCGCATTGCTCGCATAATGCTTCTGCAGGAACAGATAGAGCGGCAGGCTGAAGCGCCCCTTGGCGAGCCCGCCGGCGCTGCGATGGCAGCTCGCACAGCCCTCCGCGAACAGCTTTTGCGGCGGCTTGCCGGCGTCGAGATTTTCCTGCGCGGATGCTGTGCTGCACGCGAGGACGGCGCTAGCGGCGAGCGCAAGCAGGCTGCGCCCCGATCTTGCTGGCAGCATCGGATTTCCTTCGGCGGATGTGTCCCGTCGAAAGCCTAAGCGAAGCGGAATGGCGAAAAATGGGCTGAAGCTTGATGCTTCTTCAACACCTCAAGGCTGATGCGGTCCGCGCATCATCTTCATGGCTTCCTCGAGATGGCGCCATTCGCGCGCTTCCTCTTCCTCGCCCTTCTTCTCGCAGGCGATTGCGTTCTGGGCAGCCTTATGAATGGCCTCCGCGCCGTGTTTCTCGAACATCTGGCGTGCGATCACGTGGACCTGCATCTCGGAAATCATGGCGCTCTCCTCGTCTCGATCGATCGGAGCCGCGTGGCTTAAGCCGGCGGTCGGCCTGTCAACCGCCGGGCCCGGGGTCCGTTCCTCCGCCCCCCGCCGTCGCCATTCTGCGCCCTTCCAGCGGAGGGCGCTACATCATTCTCGGAAAGGAGCCCTTGTTAGGGTCGAAATCGCCCTCCGGTTCAAGAGCATCGCGCACCTATTCGCGTGAAGAGCGCCCGACCGCTCAGGCGACGTCGGCCCGCTTCTCCTGCGCATCCGCCGCCAGCGCGTCGAGATCGACCAGGCGCGGATCGTCCGCGCCGACCTCGGCTTGCGCCGCGCCATTGCCGTGGACGTGCATCAGCGTCTGCACGCGCCGCGCGTTCATGTGGTCCGCGTGCTGGTGGCGCAACGCGACTGGCACCAGATAGGCCGGCAGGCCGGTCGCCGCGAAGGCCGGCACCCGCTTCAGCTCGGTGCCCTCGCGCCATTGCAGCGGGCTCAGCGTGTAGATCAGCTGCCTCTGGATGTCCGGCAGCGCCGGCTGTTCGGGCTCGGCCGCCGCACTCTGCCCGGCATTGGCGTTGCCGCTGCGCGTCGAGGCCGCCGCCGAGCGCAGCTCCCAGCAGATCAGTTCGACCGCAGAGAGCACCTCGCGGCGCACGGCATCGATGCTGGCGGAAAATCGCGCGGCTTGCGGTATCGGCGCCGCGCCCTTGCCGGCGGCGGCCAGCAGCCCGGCGGCACCGGCATCGAAGCCGGGCGCGGCCTTTTCGATGGCTCCTGCCATCGCCTCGATCTCGTCGGCAATGCGGTCGCGCTCGCGCTGCGCCCTGGCTTCCGCCAGCGCCCGTTCGGCGGAGACGAGTTGCTCGTCGAATTCGGCGAGCTCGGCGCGCAGCGCCTTGGCGCGTTCCTCGACGCTGCGCAGCTCGCCTTCCGCGCGCGCCAGCTTGGCATCGGCCGCGCCGGCCACGGCGAGTTTTTCGGCCGTCTTGCGCTTGTCGGCGACGACGGCGTCCGCGGCGCGGGACCTGGCGGCGAGCTTCAGCCGGGTCGTCTGCTTCTCCCGCAACGCATTCTCGAAGCGCTCGACCGGGCCCAGCTCACGCCTGAAGAATGACATTTCACCCCCCGCGACTATCCCGAATTTCCCCGCCGAATCAGGCGGCTGCTGCAATCGGTGGAAGTTTACCGGAAACTTGGCTCAGATTGCGGCTCGAACCGCCGTCGGGCCCTTTCGGACCCTGTGGAAGCAGCATTTTTCCCCGCCCGCCGCCCGGCGGCGATCGCGGGTTCGTGAACGGTATTTCGTCCCAGCGCAGCCGGACGAAACACAGGCGCTCCGGCGATGAAACCATTTTCCTCCCCGACAAAGACGTCCGGAAACGAAAGGCCGCTAGCTTTCAGGCCATGTGATCCAACGATGGGGTTCGATCATGCAGGCGCTTCTCACCATGCTGTACCGCTTTTATCTCGTGATGCGGCTCCAGGAGATTCGCCGTCACCGGATTGCCGCCTGAAGCCAACGAAACTTTCAGCGCAATCGCTGAGAGGAGAAATAAGAATGCTCGAAGTCGATCACTATCGCTTTCAGGCCGACCGCGCCCGCCGCATGGCCGACCGCGTCACCGACGCCGTCGTGCGCGAGAAGCTGCTGGAGATGGCATCCGAATTCGGCCGCTACGCTGCGCTGATCGAGGCCAAGGCGCGCGAGAAGCTGGCGCAGGCAGCGACGATCTGACCCGCGTTGACGCTAACCATCCCCGGAGTTCCCTCGGCCCCAGACTCTCCATCCCCTCGCCTTGCTTACGTCAAACCCGGCTGGACTCGTGCCGTCCGGCAGGGATCGACGACGAGCATGGGGATTTTGGATGCGTTCCACGCTGAGACAGATTGACGACCCGCACGATGCGCCGATCGCGCCCGATATCGTTCCGGCCGATTGGGCCGGCCCCAAGCCGGCGGGGCCCGCCAACGATGCCGCAAGCCGCGAAAAGCTGTTTGCCGAAATCCGCCACGCTGCCGAGGTCGCCGCGCCCAAGGTCGACAACACCTTCCGCGCCAGCGACGTCAATGACATTCCCGCGCTGAAGAAATCGCCGGCGCGCAACTGGGTGAATCGCGCCGTCACGGCGTTCATATTGGCGTTGGTCAGCGCGGGCGCTGCGGCCGCCTGGAAGCAGCACGGCGAGGCGGCGACGCAGACGCTGGCGGACTGGGTGCCCCTGCCGGCCGCCAGTTCATCGCCGGCCGCCGATCCGCCGGTCGAGGCCGATGCGCAAGCGGCGTCGGAACGTGAGGAGGTCGCCGCACAGCCTCCGGCAGAGGCCGCTGCCGCACCCGGCAGCACCGCTGCGCTGCCGCCGGAAGCCGAGCAGCAGATCCAGTCGATGGCGCGCGAACTCGCTGCCATGGGCCAGCAGATCGAGCAGCTCAAGGCGACCATCGAAACGCTGAAGGCGAACCAGCAGGCCGCCGTCGCGCCGCCCGCACCGCCCGCCGCCCGCGCGCACCCGCCTGCACCGAAGCCCAGGGTGTCCGCAGCGCCCAAGCCGCCCGCGCCGCCGCGCGCAGCCTATCCGCCCGCCGTGCAGGCTGCGGCGGCGCCGCCACCGGGCTATCAGGCGCCGCAGCCTTATCCGCAGCAGGCCACGACGCAGCCCAACGGCGAACCGGTGGTGCGCCCGCCGATGCCGATGCCGCTTTCGAACAGGTACTAGAGCGTTTTCAAGCGAAGTGGATACCGGTTCGCGTAAAGAAAACGCGTCAAATCTAGAATCTAGAGCTTCGGTTCTGATTCAACCAGAACCGAAGCTCTAGGCGTCCAGCACCGGCGGCTCGAACCAGTTGGTCAGCGACAAGCCGCCGTCCACCGTGAACGCCGCGCCGGTGACGTAGCCGGACACCTTGTTGGAAAGCACCGCGAGTGCCATCGGCGCCAGGTCCGCTGCCGCGCCGATGCGGCCGAGCGGAATGTGTTTTGCCAACGAGGGATCGGCGATGAAGCCGCCGGCAGCGATCGCGCCGGGCACCAGCGCGTTGACGCGAATATTGTTGCGGCCGAGCGTTTTGGCGAGCTCCTTCACCAGCATCGCCATGCCCGCCTTGGTCGTCGAATAATGCGGCAGGTTGCGCGGCGTGCCGGCATGCAGCGAGGTCAGGAACAGGAACGATCCCGGCGACTTCGCTGCGATCAGCTGCCGAGCCAGTTCGCGGGCCAAACGAAAGCCGGCCTCGAGATTGACCGCGTGCATCTGCCGCCAAGTCTCATCGCTGACGGCGAGCGCGTGATCGGCCTCGCGCCGCGGCGGCGAAGCCGAATGCACGAAATGCGTGACTTGCCCCAGCGCTGCTCGCGCATGGGCGAGTAGCGCATCGCAAGCGGCAGGATCGGCGAGATCGCCAGTCCAGGCCACCGCCAGTTCCGGACGCGGCGAGGATTTCATCGCCTCCACCACCCGCTCCGCACTGATATCGGCGAACACCGTGCGCACGCCCTCGCCCACCAGGGCCTGCGCGATGGCCCGGCCGATGCCGTTGCCGGCGCCGGTCACCAGCGCCGCCTCGCGCGCGGGATCGAAGGGGTTTTGCAGCAGGCTCATGAACTCTCCTTAGCCGAAAGACGGAATGCTTTGGCCAAGAATCACCACAATCCCTTTCCCGGATAAAGCCGAATTCGAAAGGAGGCCACGCAGATGCAAGCAGCAAAGCCGACCTTCATCGCACTCGCGGCGCTGGCGCTGCTCGCCACACCGGCGTTCGCCAAGAGCGCGAAGGCACAGAAGGAGGATGCCGAGGATTCGTCGCCGCCCTGCTCCTCCTATCAGCTTGGTCCCGACGGCAATTGGGAGAAACTCCCCTGCCAGGAGGTCGGCCCCCGTTCGTCGCCACAGCATCGCGCGCCGGCGAAGGGCCATGAAGAGGAACCGCGCTAGTAAGGCGGCTTCTTCCGCGCGCGCTGCTCCCTTGCAGCTTCCACCCACCAGCTTAAATCGTCGGCGAAGCGCGGGAAGGCGTTTGCCAGCGCCTTGCCGGGCTCGCCGGTCGGCTTGCCGCCTTCCGACAGCGTCTGCGCGATCGGTCCGGCCGAGATCGTCGAGGACACTACCACCATGCCCATCTCGGAAAGTATGCCATGCCAGGCAATGGCGGCGCGTGCGCCGGCGAAGCGGCCGGCCGAATAGCTCGCGATCGCTGCCGGACGCCAGAACCATTCCTCGAGGAAATGGTCGGTGAGGTTCTTCAGGCCGGGCTGCACACCCCAGTTATATTCGCCGGTGATGAACACGAAGCCGTCGGCTTCGCGGATCTTCCCGGCGAGCGTTTCGAGCACGGCCGGCGCCTCGCCCTTGCCGTGCTCCTTGTACATGCGGTCGAGCATCGGAAGGTTCACCTCCCTGGCGTCGATCAGCTCGACGTCGTCGCCGCGCGCACGAAAGCCTTCAACGACGAATTGCGCGAGACGGATACCCATGCGGTCGGCGCGATAGGAACCGTAGAAAACCAGGACGCGATTGCTCATGGGTTCACCCGACTGCCACAACGCCACAATCCCGACATCATCGCCGCAGTGTGGCCTGTGCGCAACGATACGGCTTCGAACGGATTTAACCGCGCTCTTGCACTCTTGTCGCCGCATTCTTCGGGCTTGCTGGGGACGAGACGGAGGGGAACTCGCATGAAGAAGCAGATCGCGATCGTGGCGCTGGCCTTGGCGCTCCCGACGGCGGCGATGGCCGGAGAGCGCGCCACCGATGCGGCGCTCGGCGCGGTGTCCGGCGCCGTCGTGCTCGGGCCGATCGGTGCCGTGGCAGGCGCCTTCATCGGCTATACCGCCGGTCCTTCGATATCGCGCGCCTGGGGTATCCGCGACGGCAGGGCTTCCGCGCGGCAGCCGCGCCGCGCCGCCGGCAATGAAGCACGGCCCTATCGTGAGAGCCGGGCCGCGATGCGCGAGTCCGCAGTCGCTCCAGCCGTAGCGTCCGCGCCGAAGACGGCGAAAGCGCCGCCCGTGCAGCCGCTGGAATAGCGCTCAGCGCGACGGCCGGTTCGGATAGACCAGCGGGCGGTCCTCGCCGTCACAACAGCTTCGCGCGCACGAACAGCGTGCGTAACGCGTTGGTCGCCTGCACCGTCAACATGGCATTGTCAGCGGCGTGCTGCAGCGAGCGCAGCGCCTCCTCGTGCAGGGCGCGGAATTCCATCCACTCGATGGCGTTGAGGCTGGTGATGAAGCGGAAGGCCTGGCCGACCGTGCCGATCGAGGCGGTCTGGCCGTTGAGCTTGATGCGGAACGTGGTCCGCAGCGGCGTTTCCGACGCCGACACATCGCGCGAAAGCGCCGGATCGGTGTGGCTCATGACGGCGCCGGCAAGCGCCGCGACGCGGTGATCGAATCGGTGAGGTTCGGCACCACGACGAGCCGCGAGATCTCTCCGTCGCTATAGGCCTTGAGGAAGCGCTCGTAATTGCGGATCGACACGCAGCCGTTGGACTCGCCGCCCGGGCCGAGCAGATAGCTGTGCACCAATAGCCCGGTGCGGCCGAGCGTCGACTCGCTATCGACCGGGGTCATGCGTAGCGCACGCACGCCGTGGAACAGTTTTTCGCGGGGCTTGAGCTCATAAGTGCCGGGCGGGGTGGCGCCGACCATGCGCTCGCCGACACTGTCGACCCTATCCATGCGGTTGCCGAGCCCGGAATGGGCCTCGAGCTTGACGCCGTTCGGCAGGTAAACCGCCTGGGCAGAGATATCGTAGACCGCGGTGAAGCTGTCGTAGCCGAGCGCGCCGAGATCGGGACCGGAGCGGAACAGACCCTCGCCCGAGGTTAGCGAGGCCAGCGTAACGCCCCGGCCGGGGAAGAGATCGGAAAGCTTCTGCAGCAGCGTGCGCTGGTCGCCGGCATTGTCCGCCGGCATGGCCGCGCGGCTCGCCGCTTCGATCCGCGCATCGGACGGACGCGCGCGCGGCAACGGCACCGCTACCGTGGCGGGCGGCGGAGCCGGCTCTTGCATGACCGCGCGCCAATCCTGCGCGCGCCAATCCTGCGATTGCATCTGGCGGGCGAGTTGCTCCCGCGCCTGTTGCGCGCGGATGTCGGCCACCGCGTGGGCTGCGCGGTCAAGCGACGGCGTCGAGAAAGTGCGCGCGCGCAATTCCGGCGGGGGCGCAGGCAGGAAGCGGTCCTCGAAGCTGGAGGCCGGCGGGCGCGACGGGGCGGCATTGGCGGAAACCAGCGCAGCGTCGCCGGGATCGGCGACCCATGCGGCGACGCCCGCGCTCGCGCCGAACGCCAGAAGCACGACCGCCATCGTCCTGGAAGACGATACGCGCCGCTGCGGCCAATGCCGGTCGGCCCTCATCCTGACTTGAACCATGCCGGTCCCCGGACCCACCCCCTCGACAGCGCCCATTCCGCGAGGGATTCGTGGAATTTCCCCGGCATTATGGCCGCGAGACTGAGGCATATTCGAGACCGACGAAGGATGCACGCCTCGGGCGGCGGCCTGGTTAACAGCTATATTGAGCCATCCGTTTCCCACGTGTGGAACAGTCATCTACCGTTCATGGGCGGGCCGCTAAGACGGTGGGGCGCGCCGGGTGGACGGCTGAGCGGCCGGTCAATTCCGAATCCAAAGCGCTCTATTGGCCTGATCAGGGAGAACCCCATGAAGCGGATATTTGTTGCTGCAATCGTCGCCACCTTCGCCCTCGGCTCCGCCGCGATGGCGCAAACCTGCGAGACCAAGGCGGTCGGCAAGGACGGCAAGGCGCTGTCGGGCGCGGCCAAGACCTCGTTCCTGAAGAAGTGCAAGGAAGAGACCTGCGAGGTCAAGGCGGTCGGCTCCGACGGCAAGAAGCTGTCGGGCGCGGCCAAGACCTCCTTCATGAAGAAGTGCGAGGAAGGCGCGTAGGTCATTCGCGCCTGAAGCGATAATCGAACCGGTTGCCGTCGGCCTTCCGCAGGCCGACGGTCGGCCGGGGGAAATGCACCGGCAGGACCAGCGTGCCGGTGTCCGCCACCTCGGCAAAGAATGTCCGGCGCGAGACCGCCGACTGCTTCGGGTCCCAGTCCGGCCGCGCCGACCAGTC
>NZ_JBQTHN010000225.1:0-26317 GCF_052389815.1 Bradyrhizobium sp.
CGCGGAGAAGGCCGGGCGCCGGCTGCGCCCGCAGCACCGTGTGCAACGGTAGTAAGAAAACGCACACGGATTTGACAGGTACAGCCAGGACATCCCGACCTTCCCCGCGCAATGGTTTGGCGGCTTACTTCGTGCTCTCCCCGGGGAGCGGCCTTTCTTGCCCCCGTAGCCGGCGGAAGAGAATTCCGCCGACGTAGCGCCAGGGTCGCGGCGCCAGGACCACACGACTTCACCGTCCGCCGCCGACGTTTCGCCCGGTGCACAAGGCACCTGACGCCGGCAGCGGCCCATCGCAACCCGCACCACGTTTCGTGACGATCGCGAAACGTCCCTCACGGTGGCGCGGGCTGGGCGGACATATAACGCAAATCAGAATTCCGGTAAAGAGAAATATTTTTGCGCAGAGGGCTTGACACGATTCCGGCAAACCGAAGGTGATTTGCCCGTCGTGCCGGATTTGCAACACTTCTTGTCACTCCGGGGCTCGCCGGAAAGCGCGAGCGAGGGAGAGCCCTCGGGAATGGCGAGTGGGAGGCAGGCGTCCGATCGAGCTAACGCCTCGACTTCCCGACCACCTCGCCGTCCTCTTTCACGAAGGACGCCACGGGCTTGTCGAGCAGGTCGAGCACCAACTCCGACGGGCGGCACATCCGCACGCCTTTGGCCGTGACGACGATCGGACGCTGGATCAGGATCGGATGCGCCAGCATGAAGTCGATGAGTTCGTCATCGCTCCATTTGGGATCGGCGAGGTTGAGCTCGGTGTAAGGCGTGCCCTTCTCGCGCAGCAATGCGCGCACCGGGATGCCCATGGCCTCGATGAGTTCGCGCAGCCGCTCGCGGCTCGGCGGCGTCTTCAGATACTCGATCACCTCGGGCTCCTCGCCGCTTTGCCGGATCATGGCGAGCGTGTTGCGCGAGGTGCCGCAAGAGGGGTTGTGGTAGATCGTGACTTTCACCGGCGCCTCATGTGTAACGCGTAGGGCGGATTAGATTAGCGAAGCGTAATCCGCCGCGGAGGTCATTATGGCGGATTACGCCTTCGGCTAATTCGCCCTACGTCAGCTTTCATGCCGGCAGATTTCCACTTCGACCGTGACGTGGCTCAGCCCATGCAATCCGCTCAGCCGCCGCTTGTAGTCCGACGGCGGCAACGGGTCGTCGGAAACGAGCGAGATCACCGCGGCGCGGTGGCCGGGGCCGATCTGCCAGAGATGCAGGTCGGTGATGCGGTCGCCGCGCGTCTCCAGGCGCCGGCGGATCATATCCTCCATCTTGGCGGCGTTGTTGAAGTCGAGCAGCACGCTTCCCGAGGAGCGCAACAGGCCGACCGCCCAGCTGGCGATGACGGCGCTACCAACGATACCGACGACCGGATCGGCCCAGCTCCACTGCAACCAGGCTGCGGTCACCAGCGCAATGATGGCAAGCACCGAGGTGGCGGCGTCGGCGATGACGTGGACGTAGGCGGCACGCAGGTTGTTGTCGCGGTGATGGTGGCCATGCCCGTGATCGTGGCCATGGTGGCCATGCCCGGGGTGGTCATGATCATGCTCCTCGCGCAGCAGGAAGGCGCTGAGAAGATTGACGGCAAGCCCGAGCACGGCGACCGCGATCGCCTCACGATAGGCGATCGCAACCGGATTCACCAGCCGCTCGACGCTCCCGAAGGCAATCTGGATCGCGACGATGGCAAGGATGACGGCGCTGGCAAACGCGGAGAGATCGCCGAATTTCCCGGTGCCGAACGTGAAGCGGCTGTTGCGCGCCTGGCGGCGGGCGAAGAGATAGGCCAGTGCCGCAATACCGAGCGCGGTGGCGTGGGTCGCCATGTGCCAGCCGTCGGCGAGCAGCGCCATCGAGCCGAACAGGATACCGGCGACGATCTCGCCGACCATCATGATTGCGGTGAGGACGACCACGAACCAGGTGCGGCGCTCGTTGCGCGAGTGCTTCGCGCCGAGGTAGACGTGGTCATGAGTCCATTGGTCGAGGGAATGGGAATGCATGGCTCATCTCCGGGCGCAAAGCACCGATCGTCGCTTTAGTTCGATATAGCCCATGGAAGGGCGAATACTATTACAGGGGCGAATTGAATCCCGGGAATGCAGCGAAATGTCCCGGCATTCCGCTTCATGGCGCGGCCGCGCTTTACAGCTTGTCTCCGTTGAGAGTCGGAATGAGTCGCTCAAGGCAAACGTGGACGTAAGCAGCCGTCCGACGAGAGATTCAGAACTTCGAATGCGGCGCAGCCGGCGTGTTTCAATCATGATCGGAAAAAAGCTGTTCTCTGCACGATTGCGTGCATTGGTCGTTCTGGCACGGCGCAGATTTCGCGAGTAAAGTTGAATTTCGACGCAGAGTTGAATCTACTTAAGAACTCATTAACCAAACCGGCGCAGCATTTCAGATCTCTCGGGGTAGTAATCGTGACAAGCGAAGCGCCCGTGGAGGTGTCCATTGTGTCCAAGATATTGGTCCATGAAGCATTAAGGCCATCGTTTTCCCCAACTGAGGTTATGGCTCTGCTGATCGGAGCAACCGTCGGAGAGGTCGAGCGTGAGTTGGTGTTGCAGACGCTTGTTCGCTGCGACGGAAACCGGACCCGCGCCGCGCGCGTGCTGGGAATCTCGGTCCGCACCCTGCGCAACAAGATACGGGAATATTCGGCCAGCGGGATCGACGTTGCCGCAAACAACGATCATGGGTGATTTCGCTCCTCCGGCGGCTTGATGTGGCGGAACGAATACAGCAGCGCCAGGTCGTAGGCGATCTTCAGCGCGCCGCAGACCACCAGCGGCAGGCCGGCAAAGCTCGTGGTCAGCAGCACACCCGCGATCGCGGGGCTGATGCTGGAGGCGAGGCTGCGCGGCACCGCGGTGACGCTGGCCGCCGCCGGCTGCTCCGCCGGCGTCACCACGGCCATGACATAGGAGGTCCGGGTCGGCACGTCCATCTGCGACAGCGCCGAGCGCAACAGCAGCAGCGCCAGCGCGACGTAGAGGTTGGACGCAAACGCCGCCAGGATCAGGAAGATGCTGGAAGGGATATGCGTGAACACCATGGTGTTGACGAGGCCGATGCGGCGCGCGATCCAGGCGGCGACCGGATAGGAGAACGCCGACATTGTCGAGGCCCAGAAAAAGAACACGCCGGCCGCCGACAACGTTAGATCGAAGCGCTGGAACAGCCAGAGCACCAAGAGCGATTGCGCGACGAAGCCGCCGGCAAAGGCATCGACGGAAAACAGCGCGGCGAGCTTGTAGACCGTGCCGCGCGAGGGGCCGAGCGGCGCATGCGCCTTCTCCTCGGCGCGGGCATGCGGCGCCCGGCGATAAAGCAGCGCGCAGGTAACGCCGAGCGCGGCATAGGCGTAGAACATCAGCCTGAATGCGCCGAGTTGCGAGCTGCCCGATGCGACGAGAAAGTCCGGCAGCGAGGCGGCGAGCGAGCCGGCGGCGGCGCAGAGCGCGCCGATCAGGCTGTAGCGCGCGAATATCTGCGTGCGCCGCTCGTCGGAAGCCGTGCGCGCCAACACGGCATGCTCCAGCGGCACGGCGACGCCGAGATCGCCGCCGGAGGGATTGACGGTGCCGATGAAGGCGACCAGCGCAATCAGCGTGAGATGCTCGACATTGGGAAATGCGAGGCCGGTTGCCGTCATCAGCGCCGCGCCGAACAGCAGCAGTGCACGCAGATCGAAGCGCGGTGCGATCCAGCCGATGACGAGGGTGAAGAGCGCGGTGCCGAGCAGCGAGGCGGTGGCGACGATGCCGACCGCTGCCGCGTCGAAGCCGAGCGCGGTCATGTAGGCCGGCAGGATGATGATGGCAAAACCGTCGCCGAAGCCGCGCAGCGCGCGGGCTGCATAGAGCAGCGCGATCAGCGAGGAGCTGGCGGCTTCTTTCGGTTGGACCGTCGTGCCTGCTTCCATGCGCAATCCTCCACGTCAGGGAGTGGTGCGCAGAGCTTGGACGGAACGCCGTCTGACGGGGAGCCTGCTGTGTCCCCGTGAGCGCAAAACTAGGACGGAACGGGCCTGCGTACAAGGCGTCCGGCGGAATAGCGCTCGTCATGCCCGGGCTTGTCCCGGGCATCCACGTCTTACTTGCTTGTTGGCTCAAAGGACGTGGATGGCCGGGACAAGCTCGGCCATGACGGCTCTTGTTGGTCCCCTACTCCACGCCGCGGTTGAACTTGTTCGACTTCGGCAGGCCGTGGGCCAGACGGCCGGCGTCGGCGCGGTTGCCGCGCCAGTCGGACAGCTCCTTCATGGTCATGCTCTGCTCGCGGCCGGCGGAATCCTTCCAGGTCAGCCCCTTGGCGTCGAACACGGCGACGTCCGACAGCTTGCCGCCGGCATATTTCTGCAGGCGGACGCCGCGGCCGCGCGCCATCTCCGGCACCTGCTCCAGCGGGAACAGCACCATCTTGTGGTTGGAGCCGATCACCGCGACGGTATCCCCGGCAACGGTTGCGATGGCGCAGGCTTCCACGGGCATGTCGACGTTCATCACCTGCTTGCCCTTGCGGGTGTTGGAGGCGCAATCGTCCTCGTTGACGACGAAGCCCTGGCCGTCGGTGTTGGCGACCAGGAACTTGCGGCCGCCCTTGTTGACGAACAGCGAGACGATGGCCGCATCCTGATCCATGTCGATGAACATGCGGATCGGCTCGCCATGGCCGCGCCCGCCCGGCAGTTTTGCGACGTCGAGCGAATAGAACTTGCCGTTGCTGGCGAAGACGAGAAGCTTCGAGGTGCTCTCGGCGAAGAAGGCGTGGTCGAGCTTGTCGTCGGTCTTGAAGGCAAGGCCGGAGAGATCGGCGACATGGCCCTTCATGGTGCGGACCCAGCCCTTCTCGGAGACCACGACCGTCACCGGCTCGCGTTCGACGAAGGCCTCCTCGATGGCGGCGAGGTCGTGCTCGGGCGCGTCGGCAAATGTGGTGCGGCGCTTGCCGAGCGGCGTCTTCGGTCCGAACATGTCGCGGACCTTGGTGACCTGCTCGCTGACCTTCTTCCATTGCTCGGGCTCGGAGCCGAGCAGCGACTTGACGCCCTTCAATTCGTTACGGAGGTTCTTGTCCTCCGTCCTGATCTCCATCTCCTCGAGCTTGCGCAGGGAGCGCAGCCGCATGTTGAGGATGGCGTCGGCCTGCATTTCGGTGAGCTTGAAGGCCTTGATCAGCGCCGGCTTCGGCTCGTCCTCGGTGCGGATGATCTTGATCACCTTGTCGATATTCAGATAGGCGATCAAATAGCCGCCGAGGATTTCCAGCCGGTTCTCGATCTGGCCCTTGCGGAAGTTTGTGCGGCGGATCAGCACGTCGCGCAGATGGTCGAGCCATTCGCGCAAACATTCGGCGAGGCCCACTACCTTGGGGATCTTGCCCTTGATCAGCACGTTGAGGTTCAGCGAGATGCGGCTTTCGAGCTCGGTGAGCTTGAACAGCGACTCCATCATCAGTTCCGGATCGACCGTTTTCGCACGCGGCTCGATCACGATGCGGACGTCATCGGCCGATTCGTCCCTGATGTCGCCGACCAGCGGCAGCTTCTTCTCGTTGAGCAGCTCGGCGATTTTCTCGATCAGCCGCGACTTCTGCACCAGCCACGGGATTTCCGTGACGACGACGACCCAGGTGCCTCGCGACCCCTCTTCCTGCTTCCACCGCGCGCGGGTGCGGAACGAGCCGCGCCCGGTGACATAGGCCTCGGTGATCGCCTCCTTGGAATCGACCACGATGCCGCCGGTCGGGAAGTCCGGGCCCTTGACCCATTTGAGGAGCGATTTCGACTTGGCGTCGGGCTTGTCGATCAGGTGCAGCGCGGCCTCACACAGTTCGGCGGCGTTGTGCGGCGGGATCGCGGTTGCCATGCCGACCGCGATGCCCTGCGCGCCGTTGGCGAGCAGGTTCGGGAAGCCGCCGGGCAAGACCACCGGCTCTATCGACTGGCCGTCATAGTTCGGTCGGAACTCGACGCCCTCCTCATCGATGCCTTCGAGCAGGAGACGCGCGACATCCGTCATGCGCGCTTCGGTGTAGCGGTAGGCGGCGGGATTATCGCCGTCGATGTTGCCGAAATTGCCCTGGCCGTCGACCAGCGGGTAGCGCGAGTTGAAATCCTGGGCGAGGCGGACCATGGCGTCGTAGATCGCCTGGTCGCCGTGCGGATGGAACGAGCCCATGACGTCGCCGACGATTTTTGCGGATTTCTTGAAGGCCGCGCCGGGGTCGAGGCGCAAGAGGCGCATGCCGTAGAGGATGCGCCGGTGCACCGGCTTGAGGCCGTCGCGGGCATCCGGCAGCGCGCGGTGCATGATGGTCGAGAGCGCATAGGCGAGATAGCGCTCTTCCAGCGCATCGCGCAGCATGACCTCGTGGACCTCGGCCGGTTCCGGCGGAGTTACTTGCTTACCCATGGGAGCCGTTCTGGATGATTTGGGGTGGTCGAATCGGTTGCGAATCAGCAGCTCAATTTAGGCTGCACGGGGGCGCTACGGAACCGCGGTCCGGGCCCGCGCCCTATATTTCAGCACCGCGTTGACAAAACCCTCGCGGGCGTCGGAATGGCCCTGCCCGCGCGGCTCCAGCACGTGCCGGTGCAGGAACATCCCGGTGAGCCGGAAACCGTCCTGAAGGTCCTCGTCGCTAACGGCGTTAGCGCCGCCCTCGCCTTCGCGCAAGAAGGCCGGCAAACGCAGCAGGCGGTCGCGCCAGGGCTCGCCCGCGCTGCGTGACACCGCGCCGCCGGACTTCGGCGAGACGTAGACAAGCTCGGCGGTCGCGCCGGTGGCGGCGCAACTGGAGAGGTCGAGCCCAAAACCGCACTCGGCGAGCATGGCGAGCTCGAAGCGCACCACATGGGCGGCAGCACCGCCGGCGTCGTCGAAATCGTCGAGCGTGTGCTCCAGCATGTCGTAGATGTCCTCGTGCGGATCGCGCTCCGGCAACAGGCGCGCCAGGGCGGCCAGATGCGTGACGCCATAGACCGCGTGCGACGAGGCGAGCAGCGCGCCGGCGCGCAACCGCAGGCCTTCGATGACGTAGGTGCCGAGATGCTCGTCGAGCCGCGCCCGCCACACCGCGCGCACGCCGTTGCCGGGCTGCAGCAGCGGCCGCATCCGCGAGCCGGCCCCGCCGCGCACCAGGCCGAGGTGCCGGCCATGCGCGCGCGTCAGCAGCTCGACGATGGCGGAGGATTCGCCATGCCGACGCACGCCCAGCACGATGCCTTCGTCGGTCCATTCCATGGGGCAAGTCTATAACATCAGGACTTTCGTAGGGCGGATTAGCGTCAGCGTAATCCGCCAATTCACGGCAATTTGCTGGCGGCGGCGGATTACGCTTTACGGCCAATCTAATCCGCCCCACGCCGTTAAGCGTCAATCACGCATCGAACCAGTCCTTCGCATCGCCCGTGAAGGAAAGATACAGCCCCCACGCCGCCAGCAGGGCGGACACGGTGTCGACGACGACGCCGAGCCCGAAGCCGCGCACGGCGATCGCCTGGGCGAGCTGGGGCAGCGACAGCGCGAGCAGCACTGCAAGCACCCAGCGCGGCCATCCCTTGCGCCGCCGGGCCGCAAGCCAGATCAGGTAGAACACCGATACCAGCATTCCCGCCGCGAAGATGGCTTGCGCCGTGATCATCTGCTCGGTCACGCCGGGTCTCGGCGTGCGGTCCGCGAACGCCAGCGACAGCGCATCCAGCAGCAGCGATGCGCAGAGCAGAATTTCGAACGACCAGACGTTCTTCGGCACGTTCATGCGGGAACAGGCCCCCTACTTCTCGAGCATGAAAACCGGCTCCCACCTTTTGGGATCATGCTCATTCCTTGGGGAACTCGAGCCCCATTTCGCGGTAGCGGTCGGGATCGTCGCCCCAGTCCTCGCGCACCTTCACGAACAGGAAGAGATGCACGGGGTGGCCGGCGATCTCGGCGAGCTCCTTGCGCGCCGCCGCCCCGATCGACTTGATGGTGGCGCCGCCCTTGCCCAGCACGATCTTGCGCTGACTTTCGCGCTCGACGAAGATCGTCTGCTCGATGCGCACCGAACCATCCTTGCGCTCGGTCCAGCTGTCGGTCTCGACCGTGGACTGGTACGGCAGCTCCTGATGCAGCTGCCGATAGATCTTTTCCCGGGTAATCTCGGCGGCGAGATGGCGCATCGGCGCCACCGACATCTGGTCCTCCGGATAGAGGAACGGCCCCTCCGGCAGCGCAGACGCCAGCGCCCTGCGCAGATCGGCGGTGCCGTCGCCCGACAGCGCCGAGATCATGAAGGTCTGCTCGAACTTCATGCGGTCGTTGGCGGTCTTGGCCAGCGCCAGCAGCTTTTCGCGCGGCACGAGATCGATCTTGTTGATCACCAGCATCTTCGGGTGCGCGACGCCGGCCAGCCTTGCGAGGATCGCCTCGGCTTCCGCATCGAGGCCGAGCTTGGCATCGAGCAGCACGCAGACGAGATCGGCATCGTGCGCGCCGCTCCAGGCTGACGTCACCATGGCGCGGTCGAGCCGCCGCTTCGGGGCAAAGATGCCGGGCGTATCGACCAGGATCAGCTGCGCATTGCCCTCGACGACGATGCCGCGGATCAGCGCGCGCGTGGTCTGCACCTTGCGCGAGACGATCGAAACCTTCTCGCCGACCAGCGCATTGATGAGCGTCGACTTGCCGACATTGGGCGCGCCGATCAGGGCGATGAAGCCGCAGCGCGTCGCGGCCAGCGCCGTTTCGTCAGCCTTCATATTTGCCGCCGACTTCGCGGGCGAGCATGGCCAGCGCCGCGCTCTTCTCCGCCGCGCGCTTGTTGCCGCCGACGCCTTCGGCCGGCTCCAGGCCCGGCAGCGTCACCGCGACGCGGAAATGCGGATCGTGATGCGGGCCGGTGCGCTCGATCTCGCGATAGACGGGGGTCGGCAGTCCCCTGGATTGCGCCCATTCCTGCAGCGCGGTCTTGGCGTCGCGCATCGGGCGGCGGTTCTTGTGCATGCGCTCGGTCCAGTGCCGCTCGACGAAAGCGGCCGCCGCCGGATAGCCGCCGTCGAGATAGATCGCGCCGATCACGGCCTCGCAGATGTCGCCGAGCACGGACTCGCGCAACCGCGCCGCAGCCGCGGCATTGCCGACGGCGCCGAGCTTGATGTCCTCGCCGAGGCCAAGGGACCTTGCCACCTCCGCACAGGTCTCCCGCCGCACGAGGTCGGCGAGGCGCTTGGACAGTTCGCCCTCGTCGGCCTTCGGAAACGCCTTGTAGAGCATGTCGGAGATGACGAGGCCGAGCACGTGGTCGCCGAGGAATTCCATGCGCTGGTAGCTGTCGGCGCGGTTGCGCTTGGCCGGACTGAGCGCCGATACATGGGTAAGCGCCGTGACGAGGCCGGCGCGCTTGGTGAATTTGTGACCGATGCGGGTCTCGATCGAATTCAGCGCCGCCGTCTTGCGCGCGCCGGCGCCCTGCTTCTTCTTCGGCGCAGCCTCCTTGGCGGGCACAGGATTCGCCGCGGCGTCGGGCTCCTGGCTTGCGTCGCCGGATTTGGCCGATTTCTGGATGACGGGGGTGTCGTCGTTCATCGCACGATGGTGAAGAGGCGATTCCAGCGCACGGCCGTCGGCCAGCGCCAGAACATCCAGGCGTGTTCGCCCTCGGCAATCGAGAAGAAGATCATCTGGGCGCGGCCGATGATGTTCTGGTACGGCACGTATCCGACCGCCGATATCACGCGGCTGTCGGTCGAGTTGTCGCGGTTGTCGCCCATCATGAAGAAATGGCCGGCCGGGACGGTGTACACGTTGGTGTTGTCGTAGAAGCCGACGTCGACGCAATCGAGCGTCTCGTAGCTGACGCCGTTCGGCAGCGTCTCCCTCCAGCGCTTGACGCGGGCGGCGGCGTCGGAGCCGCAAGGGTCTTCGCCGACGAAATCGGAAAGCCGCTCGCGCCTGACCGGCACGTCGTTGATGTAGAGCAGCCCCTCCTTCATCTGGACGCGATCGCCGGGCAGGCCGATCACGCGCTTGATGTAGTCGGTCGAGTCGTCCTTGGGCAGGCGAAACACGACGATGTCGCCGCGGGCGGGGTCGGAGCCGAAGATGCGGCCGGAGAACAGCGGCGGCGACAGCGGGATCGAGTAGTGGCTGTAGCCGTAGGAATATTTCGATACGAACAAATAGTCGCCGACCAGCAGCGTCGCCTTCATCGACCCGGAAGGGATGTTGAAGGGCTGGAACAGGAAGGTGCGGATCACCAGCGCGATCAGCAGGGCATGGATGATGACGCGAACGGTTTCACCAAATCCGCTCTCTGATTTAGTCCCTGAAGTCACGCTCATCGCTTTCCCGTTTTCCGCGCGCGGAAGCCCCGTGCGGTGGCAGAGCTTTTTCCCTGGGCGAATCGGTTGCCCGTCCCGCCCAAACAAAATGCTCTCTATTTCTGTTGTTGAGAACGTTTTCCGGCGCGAACCGAAAGCCGCTCCTCTCTCGACTTGCCAACCCTGCGGCGTTTTAGACGGTTGTTCGAAGACGCGCAATCAAGGCCGGCAACAAAACTATGCAAGCCATTGATATATCGATTATTTTTAGTTTTATCCCTATCCGGATACGAGTCCGCCCGGAAGGCGTCAGGATTTGCCGGGGGCGACCGCCGAAATTATGACGAAGGCCTGCGCGAGCGGCCAATCGTCTGTGATGGAGAGGTCGATCCGGGCCTCGCACCCCGCGGGCGTCAGGGCCTGCAGGCGGGCCAGCGCGCCGCCGGTCAACTGCATGGTCGGCCGGCCGCCCGGCAGGTTCACCACCCCCATGTCGCGCCACCACACTCCCCGCCGGATTCCCGTCCCCAGGGCCTTGGAACAGGCCTCCTTGGCGGCAAAGCGCTTGGCATAGGTAGCGACCACCATCTTTTCGCTCTTGGCGCGCCGCTCGGCCCTGGCGCGCTCGGCGTCCGTGAAGATGCGGTCGAGAAAGCGGTCGCCGTGGCGCTCGATCACCCTGGCGACGCGGGTGATGTCGATCAGGTCGGAGCCGATGCCGATGATCATGCCGCGCTTTCCGCCTTCTGCCGCCCGCGCGCCATCGCCGCGCGCATCTGCCGGACGGTCTCGCCGATGCCGACGAAGATCGCCTCGCCGATCATGTAGTAGCCAATGTTGAGCTCGACGATCTCGGGCCGCGCGGCGATGGTTTCCGCGGTGGCAAAGTCGAGCCCGTGGCCGGCATGCACCTCGAGGCCCGCGGCGCGCGCGAGTTTCGCGCCGGCCACGATGCGCTGCCATTCGGCATCGGCCTTAGCGGTGTGGCCGTCGACGACGGCGTCGCACCAGGCGCCGGTGTGGATCTCGATCACGGGCGCGCGCAGCTTCGCCGCCATCTCGATCTGGCGCGGATCGGCGGCGATGAACAGCGAGACGCGAATGCCGGCGTCGCCGAGCCGGGCGATGAACGGCTGCAGATGATTGTGCTGACCGGCGACGTCGAGCCCACCCTCGGTGGTGAGCTCCTCGCGCCGCTCCGGCACCAGGCATACCGCGTGCGGCCTTGTCGCCAGCGAAATGCGCAGCATGTCGTCGGTCGCCGCCATCTCGAAATTCAGCGGCTTCGATATCTCGGCCTTCAGCCGCGTCATGTCCTCGTCGCGGATGTGGCGGCGATCCTCGCGCAAGTGCGCGGTGATGCCGTCGGCGCCGGCCTCGATGGCGGCAAGGGCGGCCCGCACGGGATCGGGACGCAGCCCCCCGCGCGCATTGCGGAGCGTCGCGACGTGATCGACATTGACGCCAAGGCGCAGCGGCGGGGGTTTGGGCATGGTGGACTCGCCAGAATTGTCATGCGCGGGCTCGACCCGCGCATCCATCTCTTGAAAAGGATGGGTTGCCGGGTCAAGCCCGGCAACGACAATACCATTATCCGTTGACGCGCTCGACCCGCGCGACGACCGCCTTTGCACGGAGCTGCGCGATAATTGCACTGAGATGCTTGAGGTCGTAGACCTCGAGGTCGATGGTGAGCTCGGTGAAATCCGGCGATCGGCGGTGCATGCTGATATTGTCGATATTACCGTCATGCTCGGCGATCACGGTGGCGACCTGGGCGAGGCTGCCGGGCTCATTGACGTTATCGACGCGAATGCGCGCCGGAAAGCGCTGCGGCGTGGTCTCGTCGATGTCCCAGCGCACGTCGAGCCAGCGCTCGGGCTCGTCCTCGAAATCCTTCAGCGCGGGCGCCTGGATCGGATAGATCGTGATGCCCTCGCCGGGCGTCACGATGCCGACGATGCGGTCGCCCGGCACCGCCCCGCCGTTGGGCGCGAACTTGATCGGCAAATCGGCTTTGCCGGTGCCGCCGACCGGGATCACGGCGGTCGAGCGCGAGGGATGCTGCGGCTGCGCCTGCTTCAGCTTGTCGGCGAGCCCCTTCTTCAGGCCATAGCGCGCGACCCGCTCCTCCTTGTAGTCGGGATACATCGCGCGGGCGACGTCGGAGGCTTTCAACTCGCCGCGGCCGACCGAAGCCATCACATCCTCAATGGACGTTCGCGCCAGCCGCGGCAGCGCACCCTTCAGCTTGTCGTCGGCATAGTCGATCTTGGCGCGCGCAAACAGGCGCTCGACGATGCGCCGGCCGAGCCCGGCATATTGATCGCGCACCGCGGTCCGGGTGGCTCTGCGGATGGCGGCACGCGCCCTGCCCGTCACGGCCAGCGTTTCCCAGGCCGACGGCGGCGCCGACTGCGCCTCGGAGGTCAGCACCTCGACCTCGTCGCCGTTCGCAAGCTCCGAGGACAGCGGCGCGAACTTGCCGTTGATCTTGCAGCCGACCGCGCTGTTACCGACGTCGGTATGCACGGCATAGGCGAAATCGATCACGTTGGCATGGCGCGGCAGCGCGATCAGCTTTCCGCGCGGGGTGAAGCAGAACACCTGGTCGTGGAACAGTTCGAGCTTGGTGTGCTCGAGAAACTCTTCCGGGTTGGCGCTTTCCGACAGCATGCCGATGGTGTGGCGCAGCCAGGCGAAGGCGTTGGATTCGCGCTTGAGAAGCTCGGTCGGCGAGCCCACGCCGTCCTTGTAGAAGCCATGCGCGGCGATGCCGAATTCGGCGATCCGGTCCATCTCCTCGGTGCGGACCTGCAGCTCGACGCGCTGGTTGCCGGGACCGATCACCGTGGTGTGGATCGAGCGGTAGTCGTTCTGCTTGGGCGTCGAGATGTAGTCCTTGAAGCGGCCGGGCACCACCGGCCAGGTGGTGTGGACCACGCCAAGCGCACGATAGCAGGCTTCCACGCTGTCGAGCACCACGCGGAAGCCGAAGATGTCGGACAGCTGCTCGAAGCCGATCGACTTGCGCTCCATCTTGGTCCAGATCGAAAACGGCTTCTTGCGCCGGCCGTAGACATGGGCGACGACGCCGTTCTTCTGCAGGTTCTTCTGCAGCTGGCTCTCGATCTCGCCGATCAGGTTGCGGTTGCGCTCGGCCAGCCCGTCGAGGCGCTGCTTGACCACGGCATAGGCTTCCGGATCGATGCTGCGGAAGGAAAGGTCCTCCAGCTCCTCGCGCATTTCCTGCATGCCCATGCGGCCGGCGAGCGGTGCATAGATGTCGAGCGTCTCTTCCGCGATGCGCCGGCGCGAGGCCGGCGGCACGAACTCCAGCGTGCGCATGTTGTGCAGGCGGTCGGCGAGCTTGATCAGGAGCACGCGGACGTCGTCGGCAATCGCCAGCAAGAGCTTGCGCAGGTTTTCCGCCTGCTTGGCCTCGCGCGAGACCAATTCCAGCCGCTTCAGCTTGGTCAGGCCCTCGACCAGCGCGCCGATCTCGTGGCCGAAGATCTGGTCAATCTCGGCGCGCGTCGCCTCGGTGTCCTCGATGGTGTCGTGCAGCAGGGCGGCGACGATGGTGGCGTCGTCGAGCTTGAGGTCGGTAAGGATCGCCGCGACCTCGAGCGGGTGGGAGAAATAGGGATCGCCGGAGGCACGGGTCTGCGCGCCATGCGCCTTCATGGCGTAGACATAGGCGCGGTTGAGCAGGTCTTCGTCGGTTTCCGGGTTGTATGACCTGACTTTTTCAACCAGGTCGTATTGCCGCATCATGCCGGAACGCGGCTTGGCCGGACGGGCGGGAGCAGGCGCAGTGGCGGGCGCCGCCGCAACCTGCCCGGTTGCGGCCTGCATCTGCCGTGAACTGCGACGCCAAAACACCATCCGATTCGCTGCCTGCTATCGCCTACCCATGGGCCAGCTGCACACCCCTCATGCGGCGTTCTGCCGGAATGCACCCAACCGTGCATAGAGGGCTCGCCGCCGCCTCAAGAACGCATCCTAACAAAAAAAATGTCAACAAAAGCAAAGGCCCGAACAATTGTCCGGGCCTTTTCGTAAAATTGCGGTGGGTTAAGGGTTACTCGTCCTCTTCCGGCTGCTCTTCCGGGGGCGCGAGGCCCTCGAGGCCCTTGAGCAGCTCCTCCTCGGTCATGCGTTCGACCGCCACCTCGGTGTCGTCGGCATCGACGCTGGCGCCGGCCGAGCCGATCAGCGGCACGGTATCGGGCTCGGGCTCGTCGACCTCGACGAATTTCTGCAGGGAATGAACCAGTTCTTCCTTCAAATCCTCGGGGGAAATGGAGGATTCCGCGATTTCGCGCAGCGACACGACCGGGTTCTTGTCGTTGTCGCGATCGACGGTGAGCTGCGAGCCCGACGAGATCATGCGCGCGCGGTGCGCAGCCAGCAGAACCAGGTCGAACCGGTTGTCCACCTTGTCAATGCAGTCTTCCACGGTGACGCGCGCCATCTGCTGTCGCTCCGTTAAATGGGGCCTAAATTGCTGATTGTTGGCCGTTAGTTATAGGCGTCGGTAGGAATACGCAAGGCTAAATTGTGATTTGGCGTTAGCCTCCCCCTCTGCTAACCCCTCGCCGGGGCCGAAAGGCCGGAGCGTCCAGAGACAGGGCCCAAGTGCCGTCCAGGACGAGCCAAATCACTAGATTACAGTGTCAAAGGACTAGGTTTTTCGCCCTCGCCGTACCACAATTGCAGTGGTGACTGTCGGGGGGACGGATTCACCGAACTTTAGGCGCACGGCGTGAAACTGCGCGCAGCTCTTTGCAGCTGCGCGAAAACGCGTTAACAACTACCAAGCGAGAAGGCTTTTGATGTCGACACCCGTTTCCAACAAGATCGCGCTCTTCATCGACGGCGCCAACCTCTACGCCACGGCGAAGACGCTCGGCTTCGATATCGACTACAAGCGCCTGCTCAAGGAATTCCAGGGCCGCGGCACCCTGCTCCGCGCCTTCTACTACACGGCCATCATCGAGGATCAGGAATACTCCTCGATTCGCCCGCTGATCGACTGGCTCGACTACAACGGCTACACCGTCGTCACCAAGGCGACCAAGGAATTCATCGACGCCTCCGGCCGCCGCAAGGTCAAGGGCAACATGGACATCGAGCTCGCGGTCGACGCCATGGAGCTCGCCGAGCATATAGACCAGATGGTGCTGTTCTCCGGCGACGGCGATTTCCGCTCGCTGGTGGAAGCCGTGCAGCGCCGCGGCGTGCGGGTGACCGTGATCTCCACCATTGCCAGCCAGCCGCCGATGATCGCCGACGAGCTGCGCCGCCAGGCCGACGTCTTCACCGACCTCGTGGAATTGCAGTCCAAGCTCGGCCGCGATCCCTCCGAGCGCCCTGCCCCGCGCGATCGCGGTGAGCGCGGCGGCGAGCGTCACCACGCGCCGCAGTTCCTGCAGCGCGCCACCACCATGGCGCCCCGTGGAGCCGGCGACGATTTCGAAGACTAGTCTCGAGGTCTCTGCGACCGAACCCGAGAACAACTGCCCGCTGTGTCCGCGGCTGGCGGCGTTTCGCAGCGAGGCGCGGGCGCGCGAGCCGGCCTGGCACAACGCGCCGGTTGCGTCCTTCGGCGATCCGAATGCGCAAGTCCTGATTGTCGGGCTTGCGCCCGGGTTGCAGGGCGCCAACCGCACCGGCCGGCCGTTCACCGGCGACTATGCCGGCGACCTGCTCTATTCGACATTGCTCGACTACGGCTTTGCCAGCGGCGTCTACCGGGCGCGGCCGGATGACGGGCTCACGCTGGTCGATTGCCGCATCAGCAACGCCGTGCGTTGCGTGCCGCCGCAGAACAAGCCGCTGCCGGCCGAGATCAACACCTGCCGGGCTTTCCTGGCCGCGACCATCGCGACGATGCCGAAGCTTAGGTCGATCGTGCTGCTCGGGCGGGTCGCCCATGATTCGACGGTCAAGGCGCTGGGATTGAAGGCTTCGGCCGCGCCCTTTGCGCACGGGGCCGTGCACGGCGCCGGCAACATCCGCCTCTACGACAGCTATCACTGCTCGCGCTACAACACGAATACCGGCGTGCTGACGCCAAAGATGTTCCGCGACGTGTTCGCGCGGGTGCGGAAGGATTTGGGCTGAAATCGTAGGGTTGGCAAGCGCCAGCGTGCCCACCTGTCTTGCTCCGTGCTCATGAAGGTGGGCACGGCGCGAAGGGCGCCTTTGCCCACACTACAAAATCAGCGCGGGTTTTCCCGCAACCACGCCAGCACGTCGCCCGCGTTCCGGTCCGGCGGAAACACCGGATAGAACACATGGGTGATGCGGCCGTCGTCGACGATCAGCGCAAGGCGCTTGATCAGCGTCAGATCGGCCACTTCCATGGTCGGCAGTTGCAGCGCCTCGGTCAGCTTCAGCTTCTCGTCCGAGAGAACGGAGAACGGCAGATGCAGCCGCGCGGCCATCTCCGCCTGATATTCGTTGCTCTGGGTGGAAAGACCGTACACATGTTTGGCGCCGGCCGCCTTCAGCTCGGCGAAGAGATCGCGAAAGGCGCAGGTCTGCGGCGTGCAGCCGCGTGCCCCCGGAATCATGTCCCAGTCGTCAACGAGGCTGATCTTGCCCGGCTCGCCGGTGCGGGGATAGGCGAACACAACGGTACGGCCCGCAAGCTGCGACAGGTCGACGACGGTGTCGTCGGTGGCGCGCAGGCTCACCGGAGGGATCTTCATGCCGGCGAGATGCGCCGCGCCGCCGTCGTCCGACGGCGCCGGGATCTGGCTCCAGTCGACTTCGAGCAGATTGGATTGAGCCATTTGTGCCTCCTTCGAAGCGGCGAATAGTGAGTAGCGAATGGCGAATGGGCTTCGATTGCTCTATTCGCTATTGGCTATTGGCTATTGGCTATTCGCTACTCGCCATCCTACCCCCGCGCGCGCATCAGGCGGCCCTTCTCGCGGCCCCAGTCGCGCTTCTTCACGGTCTCGCGCTTGTCGTGCAGCTTCTTGCCCTTGGCGATCGCCAGCAGCAGCTTCGCCCGCCCGCGCTCGTTGAAATAGAGTTTTAGCGGGATCAGCGTCATGCCTTCGCGATCGACCGCGCCCATCAGCTTGTTGATCTGCTTGCGGTGCAGCAGCAGCTTTCGCGGGCGCTTCGGCTCATGGTTGAAGCGGTTGCCTTGCAGATATTCGGGGATGTTGGCGTTGATCAGCCAGAGCTCGCCGTCCTTGGAATCGGCGTAGGATTCCGCGATCGTGCTCTTGCCGCTGCGGATCGACTTCACCTCGGTGCCGGTCAGCGCGATGCCCGCCTCGATCGTGTCCTCGATCGCATAGTTGCAGCGCGCCTTGCGGTTTTCGGCGACGACCTTGATCGGACGCTCGTTCTTGTCGGCCACGTTGGTTCTTCAGCTCTTCTTCAGGAGATCGCGGATCTCGGTCAGCAGCTCTTCCTGCCTGCTGAGCTTGGGCGCGGGCGCGGCTTCCTCCCTGCGCTTGAACTGGTTCATGGCGCGGATCACGAGGAACAGCACGAAAGCGACGATCAGGAAGTTCAGAGTCAAGGTCAGGAAACTGCCCCAAGCCAGCACGGCGCCCTGCTTTTTGGCGTCGGCCAGGTTGGTAGCAGTGACCGACTTGGCGAGCGGCGTGTAGTAGTTGGAAAAGTCGAGCCCGCCGGTGATGGCGCCGATCATGGGCATGATCACGTCGCCGACCAGCGAATTGACGATGGCGCCGAAGGCAGCGCCGATGATGACGCCGACCGCGAGGTCGACGACGTTGCCCTTCATCGCAAATTCCTTGAATTCCTTCAGCATGGCGAAGTCCTTCCCTGCGATGCGCGGGCTGCTCACGCGAGTGGAACGCGGCGGCGATTCTTGATTTGACGCGTTTTCCTCACGCGAACCGGTGTCCACTTCGCTTGAAAACGCTCTAGTTGATCAGGCCGGCATGCACCATGGCGCTGCGCACGGCAACGCGGGTCGATTCCATCACCGGCACCATCGGCAGCCGCAGCTTCTCGTCCATCTTGCCGAGCAGCGACATCGCGTATTTCACCGGTGCAGGGTTGGACTCGATGAAGAGATTGGTGTGCAGCGGCATCAGCTTGTCGTGCAGCTTCAGCGCGGTGGCGACGTCGGCCTTCTGCCAGGCCGCATGGAACTCCGAGCACATCAGCGGCGCGACATTGGAGGTGACGGAGATGCAGCCATGGCCGCCATGGGCCATGTAGCCGATGATGGTGGCGTCCTCGCCGGAGAGCTGGTTGAAATCCTCGCCCATTGCCGCGCGCTGCTGCGACACCCGCACCATGCTGGCGGTGGCGTCCTTGACGCCGGCGATGTTCTTCAGTTCGAACAGCCGCGTCATGGTGTCGACGGACATGTCGATCACCGAACGGCCCGGGATGTTGTAGATGATGATCGGGATGTTGATGGCGTCGTTGATCGCCTTGTAGTGCTGGTACATGCCCTCTTGCGTGGGCTTGTTGTAATAGGGTGTGACGATCAGCACGGCGTTGGCACCGGCCTTCTCGGCGTGCTGCGACAGCTCGACCGCTTCCGTGGTGGAGTTGGAGCCGGCCCCCGCAATCACGGGCACGCGGCCCTTGGCCTCCTCGATACACCATTCGACCACGCGCTTGTGCTCGTCATGGCTGAGCGTCGGGCTCTCGCCGGTGGTGCCGACCGGGACCAGGCCGTTGGTGCCCTCCGTGATCTGCCAGTTCACCAGGGAGCGGAACGCGGCCTCATCGAGCGAGCCATTCTTGAAGGGCGTGACCAGAGCGGTGAACGACCCTCTGAATTTTGTCTTGGCTGCCATGGACTTCCTCCGGAACTTGCGCGCGGCAGGTGAACTGAAGCGCAATTCATATCGGGTCTGAAGTCCCCTTGAAAGGGCCGCAGCGGTCCTGTTCCATCGCCCAATGGCCGCTATTTTGCCGCGGTATGGGCGCACAGAGCGCTGGGGCCGCAGGGGTCCGTTAGTATTTTGTCCACATATTCAATCGAATAGAGCTGGGGCAGGTCCAGCCTTATCGATTCGCCGCGAAGGAACGCCGTGACCCGAACCGTGCGCGCAGCAGCGTTGCGATCCACTGCTTTGGCGACGTGCCTGGCGCTGGTCGTGGCGTTTTCCGTTCCGGCTGAAGCCGCGCCGAAGATTCCGCTACCGAAGCCGCGGCCGATCGCGCGCAATGTCGTGCCTGCGACGACCGCGACCGTCGCCCCGGCGAAGCCTGCCGACAAGAACAGCAAGATTGCTTCGGCCGCGCCGGTCCAGCTCGCGCATGCGCCGGCCACCGCCCCCCTGGGACCGCCGCCGCGCCCGCCGTCGGTGGCTGCGCGCAAGCCCGTCACGCCTGCGGCCGTCGCCGCGACGTCATCGACCTCGCAGGCCGACAAGCAGGCGCTCGAGAACGTCATCGAGCTCCTGCGCAAGCGCAGGCCCGATGAAGCGAGCCAGGCCCTGGCGGCGATTTCCGATCCGGTGGCGCGCAAGCTCGGCGAGTGGCTGATCCTGCGCAGCGACAACAACAACGTGACCGTCGAACGCTATCGCGCCTTCATCGCGGCCAATCCGAGCTGGCCGTCGCAGACCTTCCTGCGCCGCCGGCTCGAGGCTGCGTTGTGGGACGACAGGCGCGAGGACGCCACGATCTGGTCGTGGTTCGAGAACCAATCGCCGATCTCGGCGAAAGGCCGCCTGGCGCTGGCGAAGGCGATGATCGCCCGCGGCGACCGCGCCAATGCCGAGCGGCTGGTGCGGCAGGCCTGGCGCAACGATGCGATGTCGGAAGACACCGAGGGCAACGCGCTCGACCTGTTCGGCGCGTTCCTGAACGGCGGCGACCACAGGGCGCGGATGGACACCCTGCTCTACGGCACCGAGAACGAGGCGGCCGGCATGCGCGCCGCCAAGCGGCTCGGCTCCGGCTATGTCGCGCTGGCGAAGGCGCGGATCGCCGCCAACCGCAAGGGCGGCAATCTCAAGACCCTGCTCGATGCGGTGCCGCGCGAGCTGCATTCCGACCCCGGCTATCTCTTCGCCAGGATCCAGATGCTCCGGCGCGACGAGAGATTCGCCGAAGCCGCACAGCTGATGATGAGCGCGCCGAAGGACCCGGGGCGGCTGCACAATCTCGACGAATGGTGGATCGAGCGGCGTCTGCTCGCCCGCAAGATGATCGACACCAACGAGTTCCGCACCGCTTATCTGATCGCGCGCGACGCGGCGCTGCCGTCCAGGGACATCTACAAGACCGAGCAGGAATTCACGGCGGGGTGGATCGCGCTGCGTTTCCTCAAGGATCCCGCCGTCGCCGCCCAGCATTTCGCGCGCATCGGCGTCGGCAGTGTCAATCCGACGGCGCTGGCGCGCGCCGGCTACTGGCAAGGCCGCGCGGCCGAGGCGGCCGGCCGGGCGCAGGAGGCGCGCGCGGCCTATACCCGCGCCGCCGAGCAGTCGACCAGCTATTACGGCCAGCTTGCGCGGGCCAAGCTCGGCCTGCCGCAGATCGAGCTGAACGGCGCGCCGTCGGCGCGCGGCCGCAGCCCCGAGCGGCTCGAAATCGTGCGCGCCGCGCAATTGCTCTACGAGCTCGACGAGGACGCGATCGCCGTCCCTCTGCTCGCCGATATGGGCGAGAACGGCGATCCCGAGGCGCTGGCGGGTTTGGGCGAGATCACCGCCCGCCATGGCGATGCGCGCGGCATGCTGCTGATGGGCAAGGCGGCGCTGAACCGCGGCCTGCCCTTCGATTTCTACGCCTATCCGGTCAACGGCATTCCGCCGTTCAAGGCGATCGGCCCCGAGGTCGAGAAGAGCATCGTCTACGCCATCGCGCGCCAGGAAAGCGCCTTCAACCCGTCGGTGGTGTCGCCGGCGCAGGCTTACGGCTTGATGCAGGTGACGCCGGATGCGGCGCGATATGTCTGCAAGCGCCATGGCGCGACCTACGATCTCGCGCGGCTGAAGAACGATCCGGTCTACAACGCCACGCTCGGCGCCGCCGAGCTCGGCGGCCTGCTCGAGGACTATCGCGGCTCCTACATCATGACGTTTGCGGCCTACAACGCCGGCCGCGGCAGCGTGAAGAAGTGGATCGAGCGCTATGGCGATCCGCGCGACCCCAAGATCGACGCCGTCGACTGGGTCGAGCTGATCCCGTTCTCCGAGACGCGCAACTACGTGCAGCGGATCATGGAGAACCTGCAGGTCTACCGCGCCCGCTTCGGCGGTGGCACCAAACTCATGATCGAGGCCGACCTGCGCCGCGGCACCAGCACGGAATAGCGAATGGCGAATAGAGAATAGCGAATGGCTGGCGGCAGATAGTCACCAGCCTTCATTGCCAACGGGCGGTCCCCAATCGATCTCGCCATGGCGATTGTCGGACGTTATGCCGGCAACCAGCTCATCGAGTGTATAGCGACGCCTGCGCCGCTGTGGTCGCGCGATCTCAATCACCAACTTGCCGTTGCTCACGGTCATTTCCGCGGCCTTGCCCTCGCTGGCGCCGATTTCGTCGGCAAGATCCTTCGGCACTCGCAGCGCGAGGCTGCTGCCCCACTTCTGAAACGCCACCTTCATGTTCCGTCTCCAATAGCCGGCCGGAGCCACAGGACTTCGTCCTCAGCACCCGCGCAACGAAAAGCCCCCGGCAGTTGCCTGCCGGGGGCTTCCCTAGATCAGATCGGATCGACCGGTATTACCAGTTGCGCTGAGCGCGGAGCAGCAGGGTGATGCTGTCCTGATCCTTCAGCTCGTACACCGTTGCCGGCTTGGACGACGAGAAAGTGGCCGCGGGCGTAATCGTGCCCGTGTGCTTCTGGTCGAGATGGGTCCAGTTGAGGTCGGCCGAGAAAGTCAGATTCTTGACCGGAGTCCAACGGGTGATCAAGCCCAGCTGCGCAATGTTAAAGTCGGGGTTGCAGGTTCCACCAGCAGCCTGATTGTGATTGAGCAACACAAGCATGTTCGCGCACACGGTGGCTGTGCCGATCGTGCCGTAGTCTACGCGTGCATAGGCGCCGTAGATTGCCGTGTTCCAGTAGGCATCCCAGTTATGGGTGTAAGCGCCACGGAAACCCCAGGTCTTGATGGTCTCGAGAGCCGAGCCGGCGGGATTAATGCCCGTGTAGACGGCGTCAGGAGCGTTGGCCAACCCGATGCTCTGGTAAGCGCCAGCCAAGCCGGTGCCGCTCAGGATCGAGTAGCTGGCCGGAGAGAGGTCCTGGATGTTGTAGCGGGTTGCGCCGTCGGTATACACGGCCTGCAAGTTGATCGTGTCACCCGGGCCAGTTGGGATGTTCTTGATCGACAGGCCCAACTGAGCAGCCCAACCCCACTTGTCTTCGGGATGGCCGGTCGGCTCGGTCGCACCGTAGTAGCCGGCGTGGTTGTTGTGCGCCGCGAATGACGCCTGGAACAGACCCCAAGCCTGATCGACGCGGAGCGCGGCAACGAGGTCCGGAGCACGCGAGCCGGCGGTGTTGTTAAGACCGTTGACACCAGCGAGCATGCCGGCCGCAGTTGCGCCCGTCAGGTTCAGGATGCCCGCCTGGTAGTATTGCGTCTGGTCCTGAGCCGACAACGCCAGCGACACGCCGTTGCCGAACTGCGCGGTGTAGGTGAACTGGTTCACACCAGTGACCGTGCCGCCGCCGCCGACGAGACCGTCGAAGTTGTTGCCGGGATAGTTCACCCACGGAGTGGAGAACTGCGAAACCGCCTTACCCATGGTGAAGCCAGCGAACTGGATGAAGGCGTAGTAAACGCCGAGGAAACCGCCGGCTACCGAGCCGCCTCCGTTCGTTCCCGCCGGAGCAGCGTCATACGCCGAGCCGTTGGGCGTCGCGTTGGTCGAGGTGTAGCCACCGGTCGTCCAGGAGAACGTCGCATCGAAGTAGGTGCGGACCACGCCGTATTCGGTCGCGGTGCGCGTATCGATGTTGAAGTCCTCACGGGAACGGGCGGTATAGTAGTTGCTGTAGCGGTTGCGCGCGCCAGCCGGATTACCGGTCGAGACGTTGTACACGCCGTTGGTGCCGAGCGCGGTTTCAACGCGCAGGTAGCCACCCAGCTTGATGCAGGTGTCGGTGCCCGGGATGTAGTAGAAACCCGCACCATACAGGGAGCAGATCTTCACGTATTCGACCGCTTTGGCCTTCACGGGAAGATCAGCCGCCTGTGCCCCACCCATGGCGAGGAGACCCGCCGCTGAGCCGAGGATAAGGCTCTTAACCATCTTCATGTTAACCTCCAAGTTGCTCCAAAGGGAAGGTTCCGGATCCGCTGGGTGAGACACCCTAAGGTTGGTTCCCTTGTCCCTAATTCACCGCCTAGCCGCTTCGCGCCTTCGGACACACCCGCATGAACGCGAGGGACTTAAGCGAACCACCTATAACGGGGCGACCTCGGGATGCCCCCCTCCGTCGCCCGGTCACAATTACCGATGCACTCTGCACACGCAACAAAGGAACCGCCTCAAACGGGGCGAGTCAGCCCCTTTTTGGATGGGTGTTGCACAAATAACACGCGGCCGGCTGTAATAACTCCTCGCAAGTATTTGATTACATTTTGTTTTCTGGAAAAGTTCCATTTGCCTGCGCTTGCATTGCGAAGAGGCCCGTCGCCCGCCTTTCCACCGCGGATCACCTCCTGCAGCACGAATCCAATCCGGGAATCGCACGCGCCCCCACAGGGAATCGCTTTGCTGCGTGGTCAGCCGCACGCACCTGTCGATATCGGCGCAGCCAAGCTGCTCCCGATCGCCGACATACAAGAAAGCCTTGTGTTGCAGGCATAACTTGAATCGCAGGACGGCGCGGAAGTTTGCGGACGCGCGATGGACGCGCAATGGCCGAGAATCGAATCCGGCGCGTGAGCGATTCCCGGACAGCGTCGTCCGGCTTTCCCGCAGCATCGTTGCGCACGAAACTGGGCTGCCGGTGTCGCGCCAGTACATAAAGTGAGAGCGACAGCTCCGGAATCGCCGTTCCCGGCGCGAGTGTCGCATTTTAGACACGCTTTCGCCGCGCCCGTCGGGCCGTTCGGCGACCCGCTTGGCCTGGTGCACACTCTTCTTATGTGTCGCTTGCGGCGGGCCCGCGCGTCGGGCATATCGACCCGTAACGGAGACGTGGCCGAGTGGCTGAAGGCGGCGGTTTGCTAAACCGTTATAGGCTTGTAAAGGCCTATCGAGGGTTCGAATCCCTCCGTCTCCGCCACCCGCCTTCGCTTGCGCTTCGGCGCGGCGAGCCGCGACGAAGTGCTAGGGAAGCGGGTGCCGCGCCATAGCTGCGAAGCAGCGACGGCGGGCGGGTTCGAACTTGCTCTCTCCCTCCCCGCCACCTGCAGAACGGGGGCGAAGGGTGTCTCCCGAAGCTCCGGAGGAGCGCAGGGAGACTGCTGCCTATGTGGTATGTCTACTTCCTCGAACTAAGCAACGGCGACATCTATATTGGCTCGACCAACGATCTTCGTCGCCGCGTGCAATCCCACGGACTCGGGCAAGTCATTTCCACCAGCATGTATCTCCCCGTAATTCTTCGTTCCTATGTAGCGATACGCGATGAAGTTACCGCACGGAGCCTCGAACGATACTTCAAGTCGGGCTCCGGAAAAGCATTCGCAAAGAAGAGATTCCTGGGTCGTGGGCCAGCCGCGCCAGGATCGACGCAGGTTTGCGATCCGAGAGGTGAGGCCTGAGTTGCTGATGCGATCAGGCCTCCCGATGCTGTTGCCCAAATCGCGATAAGTCATCTCCACCATCCCAGCATTCACGTAAACTTGCTCGATTGTGAATCCTTTATCCCTTGGCCTGACGCAGGGCGGCTCCGAGAATCGTCTCAAGACGAAGTGCCCATTACGCCGCGCCTCTCTTCGACCCAAGAGCCGCTCGTTAGGAGGTTCGCATGCGCATCACGAGTTCAATTGTCCTGGCGTTCGCAATTCTTGCCGCGACGCCTGCCCTCGCCCAGACCTACGACGCGGCGCATCCGGTATGCATGAAGGTCTACGACGGATCCTTCGGTGGCGGCGAATGGATCGACTGCAGTTATTTTTCGCTGCCGCAGTGTCAGGCCACGGCGTCCGGCCGGGCCGCCATGTGCGTGACGAATCCGTACTTCGCGCACGCCAGGGCGACGAAGGCCGCCCGGCGAGTGTATCGGTGACGTGAATCCTGTTGAGCGTCAGCAGCGCGAGGATTTCCGCGGCTGGCGCATCGGTCGATGCGCATCGATCTACGCGTTGCGGCCCGCCGGCCGCGACACAATCAATGCGCGGTCATCCAGGCGCGTGCCTCGCTGAGCGCGGCAGCAATCTCGCCCTCGCTCATCTGCTCGGCGACCTCGCGGCGAAGCGCGATCGCATCGGCGCGGCCCTTCAGCGCGGCGAGATTGAACCATTTGTGCGCGGCGACGAGGTTGACGACGCCGGAACGGCCGCTCGCCCAGTAAAGCCCGCGCTCGAACAGCACGTCCTGGATCGCGGTTTCCGCGACCGGCACGGCGCCGTCCAGATCCAATGTCCCATGAAACATGTTCGGTCTCCCCTTTTATTGTCGTTGGCCGCGTTCTCCCCCGAGTGCGGCCCCTGTCCCAGCTGCTTTAGACGCTTATTCCCCAACAGCCGTTTGCCGGCTTGTTGAGGCGAATATGGACGGGAAATTTTGAAGGGCAGTTTAAGTATCGCGATGAACGGCATGTAAATGCGCGAAGCCGGCGCCTTGCCGCGGAATCGAGGAAATGCCTGTGCCGCAGGCATTTTCTTGCAATCGCTAAATTCGGTTTACCGTCGCGTTTGGGACAACGATAACCATTGCCGCAGCCGCCCTCGCCGCCTTGCTTCGTAGGCCACACCGGACCAGCAGGCCGCCACAAGGACCGCGCGCTCCCTCTCCCGCTTGCGGGGGAGGGTTGGGGTGGGGGTGCTTCCACGTCGGGATTCCCTGCGTTGAGAGAGCCCCCACCCGCCGCGCACTTCGAGCGCGGCGGCCACCCCCGCAAGC
>NZ_JBQTHN010000226.1:0-28018 GCF_052389815.1 Bradyrhizobium sp.
GGCCGTCGCGCATTGCTCAACGCAGGCTCCGCGGCTTCCAGGCCACTCCTTGACGACGGCAAGCGCGGCGTCACACTGCAGCCGGTCGGGGCGCGCTCATCCGCGTCCAACTTGATAGTTGCTACGACTTCTCACTTGAACAGCGGCGTGCCCGGCACGAAGGCGTCGAACGCCGCCCAGAACTGCGCGCGGTAGCGGTCCTGCTCCTGCAGGATCTCATGCTTGGCGCCGGCGATGACGAGATGGGAGCCGGCGCGCAGGTGATAGGCGAATTCCTCGATCGCCGCGGTCGAGACGATGGTGTCGTTGCTCGCCGCCAGCATCAGAATGGGCTGACGGATCTCGGAGGGGTAGCTCATGCCGCGGAAGGTATGCATCGCCGCGAAGGCGGCATCGGCCCAGGCGATGGTCGGCGAGGCGAGCCCCAGCGTCGGGTCTTCCTCCAGGATCGCGGCGTTGCGGGCATAGCGCACGGGATCGCTGGTCAGGGGATTGTTGACGAACGATTCCGAGCCGGTGAGCTGGTCGCTGCCGCCCGGCACGTAGCGCCCGCCCTGCCCGGACCAGCGCAGCGCCTTCACCAGCATGCGCACCGGCAGCGACGCCGCCCTGCCCGGCAGGTCGATCATCGGCGCGGACAGCACCATGCGGTCGAACCAGCGCTTTCCGGCGTGCGCAACCCGCAGCATGACGGCGCCGCCCATCGAATGGGCCAGCGCAAAGTAGGGCGGCGGACAGTCCGGCAGCACCACCTGCTGCACGAAGGTTTCGACGTCGAGCTCGAAATCGGCGAAGTCGCGCACGTAGCCCTTGCGCGGATCGCGCAGCCGCCGCGACGAATGCCCCTGCCCGCGCCAGTCGATCATCGCGACCGCAAAGCCGCGCTCGCGCAGGTCGCGCACCGTCTCGAAATACTTCTCGATCTGCTCGGTGCGCCCGGTGAAGACGCAGACCGTGCCTTTGCGGCCGGCCGGCGGCGCCCAGCGCGCAAAGCGCAGCTCGGCGCCGTCGGGGGTCTTGATGGTGCCTGAGACGACGTCCTCCGGAACCGGGTTGGAAGGGATCGAGACAAGCGTCATTGGCTGAACCGCGGTAAGTGGAAAAGGCTGAAAATCAAGGGGTTTGGCGCCACAAAGCGAGGCATTCCCGCCCTCTTGAACGCCATGGAACGCTCTCCATATCACCTTCGTGCAGGCCGCTACCAGTGCTTCGGGTTCCCGAAACATCAGGCTGCACGGACTACGGCCCGGCCCGATGGCGGGCGGGACATTGCAACAGTCGCTCAATGGAGGACTATTCCATGCGTACCTACGACCTCACCCCGTTTTACCGTTCCACCGTCGGCTTCGACCGCCTCTTCAACCTGCTCGATCAGGTGACTTCGGACGGCAGCCCCGGTTATCCCCCGTACAACATCGAGCGCACCGGCGAGAACGCCTACCGCATCTCGGTAGCCGTGTCCGGTTTCGCGCAGAGCGAACTCTCCATCGTCGCGAAGGAAAACACGCTGACGATCAAGGGCGAGAAGGTCGCCAACGAGAACGGCAAGGACAAATCCGAAGTGCTCTATCGCGGCATCGCCTCGCGCGCCTTCGAACGCGTCTTCCAGCTCGCCGACTTCGTCCAGGTGAAGCACGCCTCGCTCGAGAACGGCCTGCTCCACGTCGATCTCGTCCGCGAGATCCCCGAGGCCAAGAAGCCGCGAAGCATTCCGATCGCCGGCGGCGACAAGGCCCCGCAGGTAATCGGCGGAACGGCCGCCCAGGTCGCGGCCTGACGACGCAAAGACTTTCGGCAGATATTGGCTGAATCGAAAACGCCCCGGGGAGCCGGGGCGTTTTTGTGTTGGTCGTTTGAGGCCGTCATTCCGGGGCACGCGAAGCGTGAACCCCAATGCGCAATTGCGCATTGGGGTTCGATGCTGCGCATCGCCCCGGAACGACGACACCTTCACTCCAGCCCCTGCGCCTTCGGCATTTCCTGCGTCGGCAGGATGGCCGGCGCCGGCCTGGCCTGGGTCTGGCCGATCGTGGCTGTTGTCGGCGGTGCGGCGCCGGCCGGCTTTGCCGGCGCGACGGCAGCCTGCTGCGTTGACGGTTGCGGAGCCGGCTTTGCCACAGCCGCCTCGGCAGGCTTCGCGGGCTCTGCGGTGTGCTTGCCGGTCAGCGGGCTCGGCTTGGGCACCGGCACGCTGCGACTGGCGACATGCGGCGCCGGAGCCGGGCGCCCGCTGCTGCGGAGGCCGGTCGCCGGCGGCAACGGGCCGGGCGGTCCGTAGGACGAGTTCCAGGCAGCTCCCTCATAGGGCGCGCCGTGCTGCCAGGCCGGCAGGAAGCGCAGGATACGGCCCGAGCGGGCGTCGATCACCAAGCGACCGTCTTCGCCGCCGCGGTCGATCACCGCGATGGTGTAGATGAAGCCGCGCTGGCGCGGGATTCCGAGCGGCGAGAAGCCCGCCTCGCGGATGATGGTGTAAACCTCATGCGGCGGCACCAGCACGGCCGGCGCGTAGCCGGGCGCATAACCGGGGCCATAACCGCCATAGCCGTAGCGCGGCGGCGGGGCCGGTGCGACCTCCGCCGGAGGCGGTGCATAGTGCGGCCCGCCCCGATACGGTCCCTCGACGTAGGGACCGCTGAAATCCGAGACCCGACCCAGCACCTGCGCGCTGGCTGCGGTCGCGCTCAGCGCCAGCCCTGCCGCCAGCGCCCATCCTGTGAACAACTTCATTGCCGAATGCTCCTGTCACGCCCCGGAGCGTTATTCGCTCTCTAGCCGGAGCGCAGGTTCTTCGGCGATTCCGGCGGTCCTTGGGCAGGATCGCGGCGGTAGAGGCCTGAATCGAGGGACCTCGGCCAATCCCCATCGCGGTGCTGGGATCTGCCATGCAACGGGCGACTTCCGCACGCTTGTGTGATAGAGAAAAATTTGGCATGTTGTGATTTAGGGCAGTATCCCTGTCCCAATTGTGCGGCGTTCCCGGCACGGGGATTGCAGCGAAAAATCGGCCCCTCGGAGGCCGATAAGGTGCAGGCAAGACGCGTTCGCCGGGGACGATGAACGCGACAGTCTGAATTTAAGACATTGCGGCTCGCGGTGGACGAGCGGTGACCCGATGGGTACCGCAACGCCCAAGGTGCGCCGATGACGGCGAGGTTCGTGACGAGCCGGATCGAGAAGGACTGAGGAAATGAGCGGGTCGGAATTCGAGCGCGAAGACATCATCCACGATGCGATGTCGGCGGTCCCGGATTCGAAACCGGTCGAGCGCGAGCACAGCTGGCGTCCGCCGGCCGAGGGCCTTTACGACCTCAGCCTCGAAAAGGATTCCTGCGGCGTCGGCTTCATCGCCAACATCAAGGGCAAGCGGTCGCACCAGATCGTGTCCGACGCGCTCTCCATTCTCTGCAACCTCGAGCATCGCGGCGCCGTCGGCGCCGACCCGCGCGCCGGCGACGGTGCAGGCATCCTGGTGCAGATCCCGCACGCCTTCTTCAAGCGCAAGGCCGCCGAGATCGGCTTTCAGCTGCCGGAGCCCGGCCAGTACGCCATCGGCGCGCTGTTCATGCCGAAGGAGACGGCGTGGCGGAAGGTGATCAAGAGCATCATCGCCGACCAGATCCGCGACGAAGGCTTTCAACTGCTCGGCTGGCGCGACGTGCCTTCCGACAATTCCTCGCTCGGCGTCACCGTCAAGCCGACCGAGCCCTATCACATGCAGGTGTTCATCGGCCGCAACGGCGTCGGCAAGACCGACGACGATTTCGAGCGCCGGCTCTACATCCTGCGCAAGTCGATCTCGCAGGCGATCTACCAGCGCCGTGACCGCGGGCTCGCCGGCTATTATCCGGTGTCGATGTCCTGCCGCACCGTGATCTACAAGGGCATGTTCCTGGCCGACCAGCTCGGCAAGTACTATCCCGATCTGCATGAGAAGGATTTCGAAAGCGCGCTGGCGCTGGTGCATCAGCGCTTCTCGACCAACACCTTCCCGACCTGGTCGCTGGCGCATCCCTACCGGATGATTGCCCATAACGGCGAAATCAACACGCTGCGCGGCAACGTCAACTGGATGGCGGCGCGCCAGGCTTCCGTGCATTCCGAAAAGTTCGGGAAGGACATCAGCCGCCTGTGGCCGATCTCCTACGAAGGACAAAGCGATACCGCCTGCTTCGACAACGCGCTCGAATTCCTCGTGCAGGGCGGCTACTCGCTGCCGCATGCGGTAATGATGATGATTCCGGAGGCGTGGGCCGGCAATCCCCTGATGGATGAGCAGCGCCGCGCGTTCTACGAATATCATGCCGCGCTGATGGAGCCGTGGGACGGCCCGGCCGCGATCGCGTTCACCGACGGCCGCCAGATCGGCGCGACGCTCGACCGCAACGGGCTGCGCCCGGCGCGCTATCTCGTCACCAACGACGACCGCATCGTGATGGCGTCCGAAATGGGCGTTCTGAAGATTCCGGAGGACCAGATCGTCACCAAGTGGCGGCTGCAGCCCGGCAAGATGCTGCTCGTCGATCTCGAGCAAGGCCGCCTCATTCCGGACGACGAGATCAAGGCGGAGCTCGCCAAGAGCCATCCCTACAGCGACTGGCTGCACCGCACCCAGATCGTGCTGGAGGAACTGCCGGATTCGCCGAACAAGAGCGTGCGCTCCAACCTGCCGCTGCTCGATCGGCAGCAGGCGTTCGGCTACACCCAGGAAGACATCACCATCCTGATGACGCCGATGGCCTCCACCGGCGAGGAGGCGACGGGCTCGATGGGCAACGACACGCCGATCTCGGCGCTGTCGGACCGGCCGAAGCAGCTCTTCACCTACTTCAAGCAGAACTTCGCGCAGGTCACCAACCCGCCGATCGACCCGATCCGCGAGGAGCTCGTGATGAGCCTCGTCTCGATCATCGGGCCGCGGCCGAACCTGTTCGACCTGCAGGGGATGGCCTCGACCAAGCGCCTCGAAGTGCGCCAGCCGATCCTGACCGATGCGGACCTCGAGAAGATCCGCTCGATCTCGGAAGTCGGCGACGGCCATTTCAAGTCGCGCACGCTCGACACCACCTTCCACGCCGGCTTCGGCGCCGCCGGCATGGAGCAGGTGCTCGATGAGCTCTGCGGGCGCGCAGAAGGCGCGGTGCGCGAGGGCGTCAACATCATCATCCTGTCCGACCGCATGACGGGCACCGACCGGATTCCGATTCCCTCGCTGCTCGCCTGCGCGGCCGTGCATCATCATTTGATCCGCACGGGCCTGCGCACGTCGGTGGGCATCGTGGTCGAATCCGGCGAGCCGCGCGAGGTGCACCACTTCGCTTGCCTCGCCGGCTACGGCGCGGAAGCGATCAATCCCTATCTGGCGTTCGAAACCATCATCGCGATGAAGGAGAAGCTGCCGGGCTCGCTCGACGACTACGAAATCGTCAAGCGCTACATCAAGTCGATCGGCAAGGGCCTGCTCAAGGTGATGTCCAAGATGGGCATCTCGACCTACCAGTCCTATTGCGGCGCGCAGATCTTCGACGCCGTCGGCCTGAAGGCGGACTTCATCGTCAAGTATTTCGCCGGCACCCACACCCGCATCGAGGGCGTGGGCCTGAACGAGATCGCCGAGGAAACCGTGCGGCGTCACGGCGACGCATTCGGCGAGGCGCAGGTCTACAAGAACGCGCTCGACGTCGGCGGCGAATATGCCTTCCGCAGCCGCGGCGAGGATCACGCCTGGACGGCGGAGTCCGTCTCTAACCTGCAACACGCCGTGCGCGGCAATTCGCAGGAGCGCTACCGCGCCTTTGCCAAGATCCTCAACGAGCAGTCCGAGCGGCTGGTGACGCTGCGCGGCCTGTTCCGCATCAAGACGGCGGAAGAGGACAAGCGCAAGCCGGTCCCGCTCGACCAGGTCGAGCCGGCCAAGGAGATCGTCAAGCGGTTCGCCACGGGCGCGATGAGTTTCGGCTCGATTTCCCGCGAGGCGCACACCACGCTTGCCATCGCGATGAACCGGATCGGCGGCAAGTCCAACACCGGCGAAGGCGGCGAGGAAGCCGACCGCTTCAAGCCGATGGCCAACGGCGATTCCATGCGCTCGGCGATCAAGCAGGTCGCCTCGGGCCGCTTCGGCGTGACGACGGAGTATCTCGTCAACTCCGACATGATGCAGATCAAGATGGCGCAAGGCGCCAAGCCCGGCGAAGGCGGCCAGTTGCCCGGCCACAAGGTCGACGCGACGATCGCGCGGGTGCGCCACTCGACGCCCGGCGTCGGCCTGATCTCGCCGCCGCCGCATCACGACATCTACTCGATCGAAGACCTCGCGCAGCTGATCTACGACCTGAAGAACGTCAATCCCGACGGCGACGTCTCGGTGAAGCTCGTCTCGGAAGTCGGCGTCGGCACGGTCGCCGCCGGCGTTGCCAAGGCGCGTGCCGACCATGTCACCATCGCGGGCTTCGAGGGCGGCACCGGCGCCTCCCCCCTCACCTCGATCAAGCATGCGGGCTCGCCATGGGAAATCGGCCTTGCCGAAACCCACCAGACGCTGGTGCGCGAGCGGCTGCGCAGCCGCATCTCGGTGCAGGTCGACGGCGGCTTCCGTACCGGCCGGGACGTCGTGATCGGCGCGCTGCTCGGGGCCGACGAGTTCGGCTTTGCCACTGCGCCCTTGATCGCGGCCGGCTGCATCATGATGCGCAAGTGCCATCTCAACACCTGCCCGGTCGGCGTGGCGACGCAGGACCCGGTGCTGCGCAAGCGCTTCACCGGCCAGCCCGAGCACGTCATCAACTTCTTCTTCTTCGTCGCCGAGGAAGTGCGCGAGATCATGGCAGCTCTCGGCTACAAGAAGTTCAACGACATGGTCGGCCAGACCCAGATGCTCGACCAGACCAACCTGGTCGCGCACTGGAAGGCCAAGGGCCTCGACTTCTCCAAACTCTTCGTTCGCCAGAAGGAAGAGAAGGGCCAGAAGATCTACCGCTCCGAGCCGCAGAACCACCATCTGGAGGCCGTGCTCGACCGCCGCCTGATCGAGAAGGCGAAGGCCGCGCTCGACCGCGGTGCGCCGGTCAGGATCGAGGAGGAGATCAACAACACCGACCGCAGCGCGGGCGCGATGCTGTCCGGCGCGGTGGCGAAGATCTACGGCCATGCCGGCCTGCCGCTCGACACCATCCATGTCGGCTTCAAGGGCACCGCGGGCCAGGCGTTCGGCGCGTGGCTGGCGCATGGCGTCACCTTCGAGCTCGAAGGCGAAGGCAACGACTATGTCGGCAAGGGCCTGTCGGGCGGCCGCATCATCGTCAAGCCGCCGCGCAATGGCGGCATCGTGCCGGAGGAGAGCATCATCGTCGGCAACACCGTGATGTACGGCGCGATCCAGGGCGAATGCTATTTCCGCGGCATCGCCGGTGAGCGTTTTGCCGTGCGCAACTCCGGCGCCGTCGCGGTCGTCGAGGGCGCGGGCGACCATTGCTGCGAATACATGACCGGCGGCATCGTGGTGGTGCTCGGCAAGACCGGGCGCAACTTCGCGGCTGGCATGTCCGGTGGCATCGCCTATGTGCTGGACGAGGCCGGCGACTTCGAGAAGCTGTGCAATCTGTCGATGGTCGAGCTCCAGCCGGTGCTGTCGGAAGAGATGATCAACGCCGGCACCTACAACCACGCCGGCGATCTGGAATCGCATGGCCGAGTCGACGTGTTCGCCAACCTGCTCGAGTCGGATGTCGAGCGGCTGCACGTGCTGATCACCCGTCACGCCAAGCTGACGGGCTCCAAACGCGCGGCCGAGATCCTCGGCGACTGGAAGGCGTGGCTGCCCAGGTTCCGCAAGGTGATGCCGGTGGAATACCGCCGCGCACTGCGCGAGATGAAGGCGAAGGCCGACGCCGAACCGAAGATCGCGATCGGGGCGTAAGTCTTCAACGCGTCATTCCGGGGCGCGCGCAGCGCGAACCCGGAATCTCGCAAACCAACATCGAGGTTCCGGGTCTGCGCCTGCGGCGCATCCCGGAACGACAGAAACGGAACGCAAGGGCGTCAGGGCTACATGGGCAAGATCACTGGTTTTCTCGAGATCGACCGCAACGAACGCAAGTACACGCCGGTCGCCGAGCGTCTGAAGCACTATAACGAGTTCGTGATTCCGCTCAGCGAGAAGGACGCGCGCGACCAGGCCGCGCGCTGCATGAACTGCGGCATCCCCTATTGCCACGGCACCGGTTCGGCGGCGCCGGGCACGCCGGGCTGCCCGGTCAACAACCAGATCCCCGACTTCAACGACCTCGTCTATCAAGACAACTGGGAAGAGGCCTCGCGTAACCTGCACTCCACCAACAATTTCCCGGAGGTCACCGGCCGCGTCTGCCCGGCGCCGTGCGAGGCGTCCTGCACGCTCAACATCGACGAGAATCCGGTCACCATCAAGACGATCGAATGCGCCATCGCCGACCGCGCCTGGGACAACGGGTGGGTGAAGCCGGAAGTCGCGAGCGAGAAGACCGGCAAGAAGGTCGCGGTGATTGGCTCCGGCCCGGCGGGCCTGGCTTGCGCGCAGCAGCTCGCGCGCGCCGGCCATGACGTGCATGTCTACGAGAAGCATGCCAAGGCCGGCGGCCTGCTCCGCTACGGCATTCCCGACTTCAAGATGGAAAAGCACATCATCGACCGCCGCGTCGCCCAGATGGAAGGCGAGGGCGTGACGTTCCATTACGGTGCCTTTGTCGGAGCCAGCGGCGGCCTCGATCCGAGGAAGCTGGTCGATGAGTTCGACGCCGTCGCGCTGACCGGCGGCGCCGAAGCCGGCCGCGACCTCGCGATCCCCGGCCGCGACCTCCAGGGAATCCACTTTGCGATGGACTTCCTGCCGCAGCAGAACCGCCGCGTGTCGAACGAGCCGCTCGGTGCCGTGTCCGACATCCTGGCCGGCGGCAAGCGTGTCGTCGTGATCGGCGGCGGCGACACCGGCTCGGACTGCATCGGCACCTCGTTCCGGCAAGGGGCGAAGTCGGTGACGCAGCTCGAAATCATGCCGGCCCCGCCCGAGCAGGAGAACAAGCCCCTCACCTGGCCGAACTGGCCCCTGAAGATGCGCACCTCCTCCAGCCAGGCCGAAGGCGCTGCGCGCGAATTCGCCGTGCTGACGCAGAAGTTCTCCGGCGTGGACGGCAAGGTGAAGAAGCTGCACTGCGTCAAGGTGGACGACAAGTTCAAACCGCTGCCCGGCTCCGAATTCGAGCTCGACGCCGACCTCGTGCTGCTCGCCATGGGTTTCGTGCATCCCGTGCACGAGGGCCTGTTGAAGTCGCTCGGCGTCGACCTCGACCAGCGCGGCAACGTCCGCGCCAATTTTGCCGACTACCAGACCTCGCTGCCGAAGGTGTTCTCCGCCGGCGACATGCGCCGTGGCCAGTCGCTGGTGGTCTGGGCGATCCGCGAGGGCCGGCTGTGCGCCCGCTCGATCGACACGTTCCTGATGGGGAAGACGGAGCTGGCGCGGTAGGCGCCGCTGTCGTCACCCGCGAAGGCGGGTGACCCAGTATTCCAGAGACCTCGACTGGAATCGCACCGCCGCGGCGTACTGGATCCCCCCGCTTTCGCGGGGGATGACATTTGGAGTCTTAGAGCGCCCCGGTGCAGAAGTTAATTCTGCACCCTGACCCCCAGCATCACCACCGTCGAATTCGTGCTCGACCCCGGCACGTTGGACTCCAGCCAGTCGCGGCGTAGCGTGCCCTTGAGCCAGATGTTGCGGTTCATCTTGTAAATGAGATCGCCGGAGACCGAGTAGGTCTGGTCCTTGCGGATGTTGCCCTGGTAGTCGAGCGTGCCGTAGCTGAACTTGCCGATGCCGGTCAGCCAGCGGCGGAAATCGTGGCCGACCTCGAAGGTATGGGTGCGCACCAGGATGCCAGCGGTGCCGGGCAGCGTGGTCTCGACGAGCTGCGTGTCCGAGAAGTATTTCGCCGTGGTCAGCGGCGTCGCGGTCCACACCAGCGAGGCCGTGGTGAGCAGGCCCTGCAGGCGGGGCAGGCGCGCATCGACGTAAGAGCGCTCGGCCCAGCCGACCGCGATCTCGCCGGTCAAGAGCCGCGAGAACTCGAACGACGAGCCGGCCTTGACGTAGCCGCCGGTAGAGTTGCGTGCGTAGCCGTTGCGGTCGAGATAGAGATCGTGCACGCGCCTATCGGCCTGCACCTCACCGAAAGGTTTCAGGCCCGGCATCACCTCGTAGGAAACGCGGCCGATGCCGCCATACTGGGTGAAGTTGCGGTCGTCGTTGCTACTCTTGGTGCCGTCGGTCAGCTTCGACCATTGATAGTCGGTGCGGTCGACCGTGGCGCCGCCGGAGACCTGGAGGCGGTTGAAATTCTGGTCGAAGCCGGCTGTAGCTCCCACGGTGGTGTAGATCGGATAGCGCGCCAGGCCCGCCTGCACGTTGGGGCTGCCGGGGTTGTCGGTCGCGACGAGCAGGCGCCCCTGCCCGGTCAGGCGCGTATCGCGCGACACGTCGAGGCGGCCGTCGATATGGCCGGTGAAGCCCGGCCGGTCGATATCGAGCGGCGCGGACAGCGGCGTGCCGTCGGCGTTCGGCGTGAGGTTCTGGCCGTAGCCGTTGAAGGAGCCGCGCAGGTCGGCGACGACCGCATGGCGCTCCCAGTCCGACACCGCGAGGAACTCGGGCGCGATGACATAGAACGGCCGGCCCTGCGGCGCGGCGAGGCGGCCGGGGTTGGTGTCGTAACCCGTCGAGAGCTCGACGGCGCCCTTGAGCAGGAAGCTGCCGGCGTAGTCGCCGACCGCGCCGAACGGGTCGTCGTCGAGCTTCAAGCGCTTGCGCAGCGGCTGGCCCGCGACCGTGCCGGCCATCGCCGGCGGCAGCGGCGTCTTGTTGGCGAACTCGGACGGTGGCGGCGCGATGCGGACGCGGCCAGAGACGACCGGCGCAACCGGCGGCGGCTGGCTGCCGGGACCGACCGGCGGCTTCGGCCTCGCCTGGCCGGGATAATATTTCGGCTTCTTGCGCTTGCGGTTCAGCGAGTCGTAACCGACGTCAGCGGCGCCATTGGCGGCGGGCGTGCCGTAGGTCGGGAGCTGGCCGATGCGCGAGGGCGCCGGCTTGTCGGGCGTGCGACGGGGATCGCCCGACGGTTCGGGCAGGCCTTCGGCGCGCGCCGGCGCGATCTTGCGCAGCGGCGAATCTTCCAGCGAAACAAAGCCGCCGCGCACCGGGCGCAGCATGTCCGGCGTCAGCGTCTGGGCGTCCGCAAGGGCGGGCAACAGCGCGGTCAGGACAAGGCACGGCAACAGCGCGCGAAAGCTATTCACGCGCCTGTTCCGGCCCCTTGCTGGACCCGACCCCACGATGGAAATACTCCAACTAAATCATATATTTATCCGACGCGCTCACGAGGGCCGCGAAAACGTCGTTAATGGAGTTAAAACAATTATGGTTAATGGGCCGTTGAGGGTCGGTCCGCGCGTCGCCCTCCCCGCTGCAACCGTGCTAAGAACCCGGCATGGCCAATCCGAAATCGCTGATGCAGGACGCATCCCCCGACGCCGTGCAATCGGCGCTCCGCACGCTCGATGCCGGCAGCAGCGGCATTGCCGCGCTCGCCGCCGCGCTGCGCGGCCCGCTGGGCGCGCCGTTTGCGCAGGCCGTCGATCTGATCCGGAACGCCAAGGGCCGCGTCATCGTCACCGGCCTCGGCAAGTCCGGCCATATCGGCCGCAAGGTCGCGGCCACCCTGGCTTCGACCGGCACGCCCGCTTTCTTCGTGCATGCCGCGGAAGCGAGCCATGGCGACCTCGGCATGATCACGGCGGACGACGTGATCGTGGCGCTGTCCTGGTCCGGCGAGCAGCCGGAAATGAAGAATCTCGTCAATTATTCGGCGCGCTTCGCCATTCCGATGATCGCGGTCACCTCGAACGTACAGTCCTCGCTCGGCTCGGCCGCGCGGATCGTGCTGGAGCTGCCGAAGGTGCGCGAGGCCTGTCCGCACAACCTGGCGCCGACAACCTCGACGCTGATGCAGGCGGCGATCGGCGATGCGCTCGCCATCGCATTGCTGGAAGGCCGCGGCTTCACGGCGCTGGAATTCGCCAGCTTCCACCCCGGCGGCAAGCTCGGCGCGATGCTCAAGCACACCAGCGACTTCATGCATAGCGGCGAGGCCGTGCCGCTGAAGCCTCTGGGCACAAAGATGTCCGAAGCGGTGCTCGAAATGTCCGCCAAGGGCTTCGGCTGCGTCGCCATCGTCGATGCGCGCGGCAACATCGCGGGCATCATCACCGACGGCGATCTGCGGCGTAACATGCGTCCCGACCTGATGGACGCGCTGGTCGACGAGGTCATGACCAGGAACCCGAAGACCATCGCCAGCAATTCGCTCGCCGGCGAAGCACTGAAGATGATGTCGTCCAAGATCAGCACGCTGATCGTCACCGACGCCGACAGGCCGGTCGGCATCATCCATCTGCACGATCTGCTGCGCGCGGGCGTGGCGTAGGGCGACTCCCTCCCCGTCATTGCGAGGAGCGAAGCGACGAAGCAATCCAGCTTTCTTGTTGTAGCAAAGCTGGATTGCTTCGCTTCGCTCGCAATGACGGCTACTGCGGAAACCGCGCCGCGTTCGGCTCCAGCGGCAGTGCCAGGCCGTTAGCGAGATACGCGACCGTTCGATAGAAGCCGCAGAGCTGAATGATCTCCAGGATTTTCGCCTCATCGTAATGCGCCCTCAGCGCAGCGAATTCCCCCTCGCTCAGCGTCGACCGCTGATGCAGCGCATCGACTGCGGCCAACATCGCTTTCTCGGTTTCCGACCAGCACGGCGCGTCGGGACCGCCGTGGACGGTGGCGCGGACCTGCTCCTCGCTGAGATGCGCCGCCTGCGCAAAGGCCGTGACATGCACGCCCCATTCGTACTCGCAAGCATTCAGCGCGCAGGTGCGGTTGATGACGATCTCGCGCTCGCGCAAGGAGAGCGGGCCGCGATCCAGCAGGCTGCCGCCGCGGAACTTGTCCCAGGCGCGCTTCTGGCCCGCCATGACGCGGAACAGCAGCAGCGGCGGTGCGCCGCGCATGATGCGGTCGAACTGTTCCTGAATCTCAGGTGCATAAGGCGGCGACAGCGGCGCGATGCGTGACATGACGAATTCTCCTTGCTACAATTACTGTAGCAATACGCTACAATATCTGTAGCATGACGCAAGGAAGCGGATCATGCCTGCCATGAAAAAAAGTGCCGTCCGGGGCTCGCGCACCGGCCGCCCGGTCATGGCGCTGCTGGACCTGCTGGGCCGGCGCTGGACGCTGCGCATCATCTGGGAGTTGCGCGAGGACCGCCGGCTTACCTCCCGCGCGCTGCGCACGGCCTGCGACGAGGCTTCGCCCACCATCATGCAGGCGCGGCTGTCGGAGCTGCGCGAGGCGGGACTGGTCGAGCTCGAGCCGGGCGACGGCTATCGGCTCACGAGGCTTGGTAGGGAGCTGTTCGAAACCCTTGCGCCGCTCCATCGCTTCGCGGAGCGATGGAGCCGGCGCCAAGAAGCTTAGGCCATCGCCACCGTCAAACTGGCGCCATCCGCGCGGACCACGCGGACGCGGCTGCCGGCCGGCGCATCGGGGCCGGCGACGCGCCAGATGGTGTCGTCGATGCGCACGGTGCCTGCCCCGTCGACGATCGGCTTCTCCAGCGTGAACTCGCGGCCGACCAAGGCATCGGTGCGGCGGTTGAGGAACGGATTGCTCTGGCTCGCCGCGCCCGACTTTAGCGCAAAGCGCCGCCACAGCGGCACCGCGGCGACCGCGAACACCGAGAACATGATGAGCTCGGCCTGCCAGGACGGGTTGATCACAAACGACACCAGCCCGACCAGCAGTGCGGCAAGCCCGAGCCAGAACAAGAAGACGCCCGGCGCGAGCAATTCCAGCGCCATCAGGATGAAGCCGACGATCAGCCAGTTCCAGTTGCCGAGGGTGGTGAACATCTGGGCCATGATATGACCTCCGGACTTTAGCGCTGCGGCGGAGGCGGCGGGGTCGCCCCCGTGCTCGGCACCGAGCCGCCGCGCCGTGCGGCAGCCGTTGCCGAGGCCGCGCTCTCGCCGAAGGTAGCGCGGGCGATTTCGCCGATGCCGGCCAGCGAGCTCAGCACGCTGGTCGCCTCGATCGGCAGCATCAGAATCTTCTGGTTCGGCGATTCCGCCAGTTGCCCGAACGCCTTGATGTACTTGTCGGCGATGAAATAGTTCAGCGCGGCGATGTCGCCCCGTGAGATAGCTTCAGAGACCATCTGCGTCGCCTTGGCTTCGGCCTCGGCCAGGCGCTCGCGCGCCTCGGCGTCGCGGAAGGCGGCTTCGCGGCGGCCTTCGGCCTGCAGGATTTGGCCCTGCTTGGCGCCCTCGGCACGCAGAATTTCCGACTGGCGCTGGCCTTCGGCCTGCAGGATGTCGGCGCGCTTGACGCGCTCGGCCTTCATCTGCCGGCCCATCGCCTCGACGAGGTCGGCCGGCGGCACGATGTCCTTGATCTCGATGCGGTTGACCTTCAGGCCCCACGGCGAGACCGCGGCGTCGACCACGCGGAGAAGCCGCTCGTTGATCTCGTCGCGATGCGACAGTACCTGGTCGAGATCCATCGAGCCCATCACCGAGCGGATATTGGTCATGGTCAGCACGATGATGGCCTGCTCGAGATTGGCGACCTCGTAGCTCGCCTTGGCGGCATCGAACACCTGGAAGAAGGCGACGCCGTCCACCGTGACGGTGGCGTTGTCCTTGGTGATCACTTCCTGCTCGGGAATGGAGATCACCTGCTCCATCATGTTCATCTTGCGCCCGACCCGGTCGAAATAGGGCGTGATCAGATTGAGGCCGGGCGACAGCGTGCGGGTGTATTTGCCGAACCGCTCGATGGTCCAGTCATAGCCCTGCGGCACGGTTTTCACGCCGGCGAACAAGGTGATGATGACGAGAAGCGCAAGTGCAATAGCGAAGATCTCGAAACCGCTCATAAATCCTCCACGCGGAGCCCTGCCCGCATCAATTCCCGTCAACGAAGGCCGTTGCTTTTTTGTCTGCCGACCGGCAGCGCCGGTTCAGCTGGCCCTTGTTGCAGCCATAAGTATGGGACGGCTTTCCATCTTGCCAGATGGCATCCGCCGCGAAGCCGGCAAGTGGGCCTTCGGCTTGGGGAAAACGGCGGCCTCAACTCGCCGTGTAGATCGTTAATCGCAGCTTGCTGCGGAGCGCAAAAGCGACTGAATGCAGCTGCATTGATCCAGCCGTCTCAGATCCACCCCTGCAGCTCGCGCAGCACGAGCTGGCGGATGACGTCCATGCCGGCGTCGCTGTCGTTCAGGCAGGGGATGGCGGAAAAATGCTCGCCGCCGTGGTGCCGGAATATCTCGGCATTCTCCTGCGCGATCTCCTCGAGCGTCTCCAGGCAATCGGCGGCAAAGCCGGGCGTGACCACGGCAAGGCGCTTGACGCCCTTCTTCGCCAGCTCCTCGATGGTCTTGTCGGTATAGGGCTGCAACCACTCGTCGTTGCCGAAGCGCGACTGGAACGTCAGCAGCAATTTGGACGCATCGAGCCCGAGGCGCTTGCGCAGCGCCTCCGTGGTCGCGACGCAATGCTCGCGATAGGGATCGCCGGCATCGACATATTTCTGCGGCATGCCGTGGAAGGAGGCGACGATCAGCTCCGGCTGGAATGGCAGCGCCGCCAGATGCGCATTGATGGAAACGGCGAGCGCCTCGATGTAATCGGGGTCGTCGTAATAGGGCGGGCTCACCCGCAGGACCGGCTGCGCCCGCATATCGGCGAGCACGCGAAACACCTCGTCGCAGACGGTGGCCGACGTCGCCGCCGAGTATTGCGGATAGAGCGGCACCACCAGCAGCCGGTTGCAGCCTTGCGCCGCCAGCGCGTCGATGCGCGCGCGGATCGACGGGTTGCCGTAGCGCATCGCCCAGTCGACCACGACATGCTCGTGGTCGGCGATGTCGGCGGCGAGCTTTTCCGCCTGCGAGCGCGTGATGGTCTTCAGCGGCGACTCGTTCCTCTCGACATTCCAGATCTTCCTGTAGTCGAGCGCCTTGCGCGCCGGGCGGACGCGCAGGATGATGCCGTTGAGGATCGCCTTCCAGACCAGCCCCTGGTCCTCGATCACGCGGCGATCGGACAGGAATTCCCTGAGGTAGACGCGCACGCTCCCGGCGTCGCAGGCGTCGGGCGTGCCGAGATTGACCAGCAGGACGCCGATGCGATCCGGCGGGACGGCCGGCGCGGCGCTTGATTCTCCGAGGGGTACGGCCACGCTCATGGCCCTCGGATTCGCAGCTTTACGCCATTCTTGTCAAGGCAAGCACGGCTTCGCTACTGTCGCAGCATGGCCGGTGCCTGAGGGAACCATGACGATCGCCGAATGGTGCGTTTTCGCTACGCTGATGCTGTATCTGGTGACGATCGCGGCGGCCAAATGGTCCGGCGGCCGCGGCTTTGACAATGCCCGGCCCCGCGATCCCGGCTTCTACGGCGACCCTATCCGCGCAAGGGCGCTCGGCGCGCACCAGAACGGCATCGAGGCGTTTCCGTTCTTTGCGGCAGCCGTGCTGCTCGCCGAATTCCGCCTCGGCCCGCAGCGGCTGATCGACGATCTGGCCGTGCTGTTCGTGATCGTGCGGATCGCCTATGTGTTCACCTACATCGGCAACCGCCCGACGCTGCGCTCCATCCTCTGGAGCCTCGGCTTCGCCATCAACATCGCGATCTTCTTCATGCCGGCGATCAAGGGTTGGTTGCCGGCGTAGCACCCAGGCCTCAGAAGCCCGTCACGCGCTCGGCCGAGAGATAGCCGAGCAGCAAGCCGAGCCCGAACAGCAATACGAGGCCGGCGGCGCCGAATTCGATGCCGCGCATGATCAGCGCGCCGCCCCCCTCGCGGCCGGCGGAAAGGCGCTGCGCAAGATCCTTGGCGGACACCGCGATGACCGCGATCGTGGCGACTGTGATGGCGGTGCCGAGTCCCATCACGAAGGTGGCGACGATGCCGGCCCAGAACAGGCCCTGCGCCAGCGAGAACACCAGCACCAGGATCGCGCCCGAGCAGGGCCGCAGGCCCACCGCGACGATGGCGCCGAGCCCCCGCCGCCAGCCGCCGGGACCGGCAAGCTGGTCCGGCGTCGGCCCGTGGGAATGGCCGCAATGCTCGTCGTGAACGTGGCCGTGGTCATGGTCGGGATGATGGTGATCATGGCCGTGATGGTCATGACCGTGGTCATGGTGATGACCGTGGTCATGGTGCTGATGGGTCGCAGCCATCGCCGGTTCGGCGCGCGGGGTTTGCAGCGCGCGCATAAAGGCGCCACCCTTGGTCCAGACCAGGCGGGCGCCGAAGGCGGCGATCAGGCCGTAGCTGGCGATCTCGATCGCCCTCTCCGCCCCGCGCATGGTTTGCGCGGTCACATTGAGCAGCCAGGCACAGATGCCGACCAGCACGACGGCGACGAGTGCCTGCAGCAGCGCCGAGACGAAAGACAGCACGATGCCGCGCCGGGCGGTTTCCTGGTTGGCGACGAGGTAGGACGAGATCACGGCCTTGCCGTGGCCGGGGCCGGCGGCGTGGAAAATGCCGTAGGCAAACGAGATCGCAAGCAGCGTCCATACCGCCGAGCCGTCGGATTTCGCGGCGCGGATGGTGGCGGACATGTCGCGGTAGAACTCGGACTGCTTGGCCAGGATCCAGCCGAAGATGCCGCCGGCCTGCGGCTGCGTCGGTGCCTTCGGTCCGCCGAACGGGTTCTGCGCCATCGCCGCATGGACGAGGCCATCGAGGGCCACGACGGCAGCCAGGGCGAAGGCGAAGATCGCAAGATGGCGCGTGACGCGAGACCCGGCACTCACGGGCAGTTCACGGAGATCTTGTTGGCGTACATCGCGCCATAATTGGCGTTGTCGCCGCTCGCCACCATCTCTTCCGTGAGCTTCTTCACGTCCGCATCGCCGGGCCGCTGGAAGTTCATCCGGCAGGAAGCCGGCGCGCCCACCAGCTTGATCGGATCCTTCTCCTCGAACTTGAAATCGATGAAGAAGGCGGGATCGAACACATCCAGCGCGAGCTGCTTCGGCTTCACCGGCGCCTTCAGCGGCAGGGTGAAATGCAGCGTCAGCGCGTCATCCTTGTACTCGAGGAAATAGTCGACGGGTTCCTCGAATTTCTGCTTCTTGCCGTCCGCCTTGGCGAAGGTGAAGAAGCCGAATTCCCTCAGGTTCTCGACATTGTCCTTGGCGAGCGGCGCCAGTTGCTCGCGGCTGTAGACCCCCTTGGTCTTGGTCTCGATGCCCTGCAGCGCATAGGTCGAGAACATGTCGTCAAAGGTCCAGGCGTGGCGCACGCCGGTGATCGAGCCATCGGCAGCATAGAGCACTTCGCTCGCCGCGGTGATCCAGACATGCGGATGGGCTTGCGCCGGCTGGGCGCCAAATCCGGCGCCGCCCGCGAGCGCGAGCACCGCCAACAATCGATAGATCGCCGTTTTCACGTCAGGCTGCCTCGGATGTTTCGAGAAGACCGCGCCGGCGGAGCAGCGCGTCGGGCTCCGGCTCGCGGCCACGGAACGCAATATATGCTTCCTCCGGGTCGCGCGAGCCTCCCGAGGAATAAATATCGTCATGCAACCGCTTCGCGGTGGCGGGGTCGAAAATGTCGCCGGCCTCCTCGAAGGCGCCGAAGGCGTCCGCATCCATCACTTCCGACCACATGTAGCTGTAATAGCCCGAGGCATAGTGGTCGCCGGAGAAGATATGGCCGAACTGGGTCGGCCGGTGCCGCAGCACGATCTCGGCGGGCATGCCGATCTTCTCCAGTTCCGCCTGCTCGAAGGCCCGCACGTCGCGGCTGGCCGACGCCGGCTGGGTGTGGAACTCGAGGTCGATCAGCGCCGAGGAGACGAACTCCACGGTGGCAAAGCCCTGGTTGAACTTGCGCGCGGCGAGGAACCGCTTGAGGAGGTCCTCCGGCAGCGGCTCGCCGGTCTGGTAATGCCTGGCAAAGCGCTGCAGCACCTCGGGCCGCTCCTGCCAGTGCTCGTAGAGCTGCGAGGGCAGTTCGACGAAATCGGTGAAGACGGAGGTGCCCGACAGGGAAGGATACGTCACATCCGACAGCATGCCGTGCAGGCCGTGGCCGAGCTCGTGGAACAGGGTGCGGGCGTCGTCCGGCGACAGCAGCGAAGGCGCGCCGTCCGCCCCCTTGGCGAAATTGCAGACGTTGATGATGAGCGGCGCAACGGCGCCGTCGAGCTTCTGCTGGTCACGCAGCGAGGTCATCCAGGCGCCGGAGCGCTTGGAGGGGCGTGCGAAGTAGTCGCCGTAGAACAGCGCCTTGTGGTTTCCGTCGCGATCCCTGACTTCCCAGACCCGGACGTCCGGATGCCAGACCGGGATGTCCTTGCGCTCGGTGAAGGTGATGCCGAACAGGCGCCTGGCGCAGTCGAACGCCGCCTCGATCATGTGATCGAGCACGAGATATGGCTTGATGGCGGCGTCGTCGAAATTGGCCCTGGCCTGCCGCAGCTTCTCGGCGTAGTAGCGCCAGTCCCAGGGGGCGAGCGCGAAATTGCCGCCTTCTTCCGCGATCAACGCCTGCAGCGCGTCGCGGTCGGCGAGCGCCCGCGCCCGGGCCGGCTTCCAGACCCGCTCCAGCAGGCTGCGCACGGCGTCCGGCGTCTTCGCCATGGAGTCCTCGAGCCGATAGGCGGCATAGGTCGGGAAGCCGAGGATGCGGGCGGTCTCCTCGCGCAAAGCCAGGATCTCGACGATGCTGGCGTTGTTGTCGTTGGCGTTGCCGTTGTCGCCGCGGGCGGCGAAGGCCTTGAAGACCTTCTCGCGCAGGTCGCGGCGGGCGGAGGTTTTCAGGAAGGTCTCGACCGCCGAGCGCGCCAGCGTCACGATCGCCTTGCCGGCCATGCCGCGCTCTTCGGCCGCCGCCTTGGCCGAGGCGACGAAGCTGTCCGGCAGGCCCGCCAGGTCGTCCTCGCCGAGCTCCATGAACCACTCTTGCTCGTCGCCGAGCAGGTGGTGGCTGAAGCCGGTGCCGAGCTGCGCCAGGCGCTCGTTGATCTCGGCCATGCGCGTTTTCGCAGCCTCGTCGAGGCCGGCGCCGGCGCGGTGGAAGCGCGTATAGGTGCGCTCCAGCAGCCGCATCTGCTCACCGGTGAGGCCGAGCGCCTTGCGGTTCTCGTGCAGCATGGCGATCCGGCCGAACAGCACGGCGTTCATCATGATCGGATTCCAGTGCCGCGCCATCCGGGGCGAGACTTCCTTGTCGATCGCAAGGATCTCCGGATTGGAGTGGGCAGAGACGAGGTCGTAGAAGACCGCCGAGACCTTGTTCAGCAGTCTGCCCGAGCGCTCCAGCGCCGTGATGGTGTTGGCGAAATCGGGCGCCGCGGGATCGTGGGTGATGGCCACGACCTCCGCCGAGTGGTCGGCGAACGCCTGCTCGAAGGCTGGCAGGAAGTGCTCCGGCCTGATCTCGTCGAACGGCGGGGTCTCGAACGGCGTCTGCCAGGGCCGCAGCAGCGGGTTGTCCTGCGCGTTCGAGGGGGCCGTCTTCGCCAGAGTTTCCGACATCGCAAAATCCCGTTTTCGCCGCAAATTTACGCATGAATCTATAGCACGCGATGCGGCATTTTTGCGCCTTTTGCGCTTGTAAGAAGCGGCCTTTTCGGAGAGATTGCGGCCCGCACAAAGGACCCAACGATGAGCACGCAAGCCCCCTCGCAAGCCTCCCGCCAGATCGTCTGGCCGAGCGTCATCACCGTCATCTCCGCCGCGATTCTGATCGGCGCCGAGGTGTTCGGCGCGGCGTTTGCCGGCGGCTGGGCGCTCGCGATCCTGGTCCCGCCGGAGGCGCTCTACCTGCCCTTCACCCAGGAGACGTGGGCGCATCTCGTCCAGGCCGTGCTGTTCGGCATCGGCGTCGTCATCATGGTGGCCTTCATCCGCGGCGCCCAGCGCGTCGAGCCGTTCACGCGGCGCGGCTGAGACCGCGTATCAAGAAAGCGCTGTGCCGCAGGCATAACTTCCTTCGCGCATCTCTCTCACGGCGCGCGCGACGCGCTCCTAAATCTTAACAGCCGTTCATCTTCAGCGCGCGCGAGCGCCGCGCTTCGAAAGCTCGTGTTAGGGAAATCCCGGCGCAGCCTAAAAAAATTGTTGCGAAGCAGAGTCAAAAGTCTTATTTCCCAACTTGCCCAATTTCGCACGTGCCTGTGGTCGTGTGTCAGTCGGTAGGTATCCGGACAAGAGGCCGGACAGCCGCCAAGGGATGAAGAACCGAGGGTCGTCTCAAGTTCGAGCGGCCAGCATCTCTCTCCAGGGATGCCGTTGAAGGTCTCTCCGCCCCTTGCAACCGTGACTGGCAGCCGGAGGCGAACCGGCGCACCCCGCTCTCAACGGGGGACGCGACTTAAAGCAACGACGGATCGGGCTTTTTTGGTCTCTACCGGCAGTCCAACGCCGGCCCGGGCTACTGAAAAGGCTTGTCCTTCATTGCCAGCAGAGCGGGCGGGAAACTCTCCCAACCAATCGACGGCAGCAAAAATTCGGTTTCGAGTTTACGGCCTCGTCGCGCCTCCATCGTGCGACAACGCCAGTGCACTCACGACCGAGAACCCTTGCTACCGGCCCTGTCGCTAGGGCCGTTTGGGAGAGTGCAATGACCGAACGCATCCAGGAATTCCTGCGCAACCGCCGCAAGGATGGCCTCGACACCGAGCCGTGCCTCGTCGTCGACCTCGAAGTCGTGCGCGACAACTACCAGACCTTCGCGAAGGCGTTGCCGGACAGCCGCGTGTTCTACGCGGTGAAGGCAAACCCGGGGCCGGAAGTGCTGTCGCTGCTCGCCTCGCTCGGCTCCTGCTTCGATACCGCGACGGTGGCAGAGATCGAGATGGCGCTGGCCGCCGGTGCGACGCCGGACCGCATCTCCTTTGGCAACACCATCAAGAAGGAGCGCGACATCGCGCGCGCCTACGCGCTCGGCATCCGCCTCTTCGCGGTGGACTGCGCCGCCGAGGTCGAGAAGATCGCCCGTGCCGCCCCCGGCGCGCGGGTGTTCTGCCGCATCCTCTACGACTGCGCCGGCGCCGAGTGGCCGCTGTCGCGCAAGTTCGGCTGCGATCCGGAGATGGCGGTCGAGGTCCTCGACCTCGCCAAGCGGCTGGGCCTCGAGCCCTGCGGCATCTCCTTCCATGTCGGCTCGCAGCAGCGCAAGGTGAAGGCGTGGGACCGGGCGCTCGCCATGGCGTCGACCGTGTTCCGTGACTGCGCCGAGCGCGGGATCAACCTGACCATGGTCAACATGGGCGGCGGCTTCCCGACCAGGTACCTCAAGGACGTTCCTCCGGTCGTGCAGTACGGCCGGTCGATCTTCCGTGCGCTGCGCAAGCACTTCGGCAACCAGATCCCGGAAACCATCATCGAGCCGGGACGCGGCATGGTCGGCAATGCCGGTATCATCGAGACCGAAGTCGTGCTGATCTCCAAGAAGAGCGACGAGGACGAGGTGCGCTGGGTCTACCTCGACGTCGGCAAGTTCGGCGGCCTCGCCGAGACGATGGACGAGTCGATCCGCTACGCGATCCGCACCCCGCATGACGGGGCGGAGATGACGCCGTGCGTGCTCGCGGGCCCCACCTGCGATTCCGCCGACGTGCTGTACGAGAAGATGCCGTATCCGCTTCCGGTGACGCTCGAGATCGGCGACAAGCTGCTGATCGAAGGCACCGGGGCCTATACGTCCACCTACTCGTCGGTGGCCTTCAACGGCATCCCGCCGCTGAAGACCTACCACATCTGAGCCTCTTCTCACCTCTCCCGCTTGCGGGGGAGGTCGGCGCGAAGCGCCGGGTGGGGGCTCTCTCCGCGGGCTTCTGTGGTCGCGGAACCGCCCCCACCCCGGCCCTCCCCCGCAAGTGCGGGAGAGGGAGAAGAAGACCGGGAGCCGGTCCGCCGGCTCCCTCCCTGACATCGCCGATTTGATGACGCGGCCGCGGCTCGATCGCCGTTGGCCGCAGGGACTGACGTGCCATGACTGCCTTGCGCAAGACCAAGATCGCCCTCACCCCGAAGGCCGCTCCGTTCGCGATCCGCAGCGAGAAAGCCTCGGACGTCGTCGCCCGCGAAGCGCTGCTCGATGCCTGCTTTGGCGAGAACCGCCATATGCGCACCTGCCAGCGCCTGCGCGATGGACGCGCGCCAGCCGAAGGCCTCGCCTTCTCGGCGATGGCCGAGGGCCGCCTGGTCGGGACGCTGCGGTTGTGGCACGTCAGCGCCGGGGGCTCTCCGGCGCTCATGCTCGGCCCGCTCGCGGTGGAGGCATCCTCCCGCAAGCTCGGGGTCGGGACCGCGCTGATGGACCACGCGCTCGCGGCGGCGAAGGCGCGTGGCCATCGCGCGGTGATCCTGCTGGGCGATGCTCCCTACTACGCCCGCTTCGGCTTCGCGGCCCGAAAGACCGGCGAGCTGTCGCTGCCCGGCCCGTTCGAGCGGGAGCGGCTGCTGGCGCTCGAATTGGTCGAAGGCGCACTCAACGGCGCCTGGGGCATGATTACGGCTACGGGGGCGCCTGCGCCGAAGGCACGGGCCGCGCGCACACGGAAAGCGCTGCAGCCCGTGCTGGCAGTCTGAAACGCGGCGATGTCTCCGACCTTGCCTGCCCGGCACCGTGCACGCCCGCGCTTTCGCGGCGCCATCACCACGGCGTTGATGGTGCTGCTCGCCGTCATGGTCGTGCGGGATATCTTCGTGCGCCGCTGGAGCTCCGCGCCGCCACCCTCCTCCGACGTGACACGCCGCAATCCCTGATCGGCAGGGGTTGCGTCACCCCTTGAAAAGCCCTTAAACCCCGCGCCGAAACCCTGACAACAGAGGTTCTCATGCCCCGCCGCCTGATTTCCACCGGCTCCCCTTTCGAGAAAGCCGCCGGCTACAGCCGCGCCGTCATCGACGGCGATTTCGCCTTTGTCGCAGGCACGACCGGCTATGACTACGCCACCATGACCATTCCGCCCGATGTCACGAGCCAGTCACGCAACTGTTTCAAGACCATCGAGGCCGCGCTCAAGGAAGGCGGCTTCGAAATGGCCGATATCGTGCGCGCGACCTATTACATCACCGACCTTTCGGATGCCGACGCCTTCTTCGCCGTCTGCGGCGAGGTGTTCGGCGAAATCCGTCCGGCCACGACGCTCCTCGTCGTCGCGGGCCTCTACAAGCCCGAGATGAAGATCGAGATCGAAGTGACCGCCAAGCGGCGCAGCTGACAGCGGCCGCGCCTCTCAACCATCCCCTGGAGAGAACATTGATGAGCCCCGCCTCGCAAATCCACGCGAAGATTTCCGGCCCCATTGTCATGATCGGCTTCGGCTCGATCGGCAAAGGCACGCTGCCCCTGATCGAACGTCATTTCGACTATGACGAGAAACGCTTCGTCATCATCGATCCGCACGAGGACGGCGAGCTCGCCAGGAAGCACGGCGTGCGCTTCATCAAGCAGGGCGTGACCAGGGACAATTATCGCGAGCTGCTGATCCCGCTGCTCACCGAAGGGGGCGGCCAGGGATTTTGCGTCAACCTCTCGGTCGACACCTCCTCGGTCGACATCATGACCATGTGCCGGGAGATCGGCGCCCTCTACATCGACACCGTCGTCGAGCCTTGGGCGGGCTTCTATTTCGACAAGAACATCGGACCCGAGAAGCGCTCCAACTACGCACTGCGCGAGACCTTGCTCGCCGCCAAGCGCAAGAGCCCGGGCGGCACCACTGCCGTCTCCACCTGCGGTGCCAATCCCGGCATGGTGTCCTGGTTCGTCAAGCAGGCGCTGCTCGACATCGCCCGCGACACGGGCACCCCCTTCAACGAGCCGAAGAGCCGCGAGGGCTGGGGCCAGCTCGCGCACAAGCTCGGCGTCAAGGGCATCCACATCGCCGAGCGCGACACCCAGCGCTCGCGCAATCCGAAGCCGATGAACGTGTTCGTCAACACCTGGTCGGTGGAAGGGTTCGTGTCCGAGGGAATGCAGCCGGCCGAGCTCGGCTGGGGCACCCACGAGAAATGGATGCCGGACAATGGCCGCCGGCACACCGAGGGCTGCGGCGCCGCCATCTACCTGCTGCAGCCCGGCGCCAACACCCGCGTGCGCTCCTGGTGCCCGACGCCGGGGCCGCAATACGGCTTCCTCGTCACCCACAACGAGTCGATCTCGATTGCGGACTTCTTCACGGTGCGCGACGGCGACAAGGTGATCTATCGCCCGACCTGCCATTACGCCTATCACCCGGCCAACGACGCCGTATTGTCGCTGCACGAGATCTTCGGCGCGACCGGCAAGATGCAGCCGAGCTGGCACATTCTCGACGAGCACGAGATCGTCGACGGCATCGACGAGCTCGGCGTCCTCCTCTACGGCCACGGCAAGAACGCCTACTGGTACGGCTCGCAGCTCTCGGTCGAAGAGACTCGCATGATCTGCCCCTACCAGAACGCCACCGGCATGCAGGTGTCCTCTGCCGTGCTCGCCGGCATGGTCTGGGCGCTGGAAAATCCCGAAGCCGGCATCGTCGAAGCCGACGAGATGGACTTTCGCCGCTGCCTGGAAATCCAGATGCCGTATCTGGGCCCGGTTAAGGGATTCTACACCGACTGGACGCCGCTCAGCGATCGGCCGGGGCTTTTCCCGGAAGACATCGACACCAGCGACCCCTGGCAGTTCCGGAATATTCTGGTTCGGTGACCGTCATTCCGGGGCGATGCAAAGCATCGAACCCGGAATCTCGAGATTCCGGATTCGCGTCTTCGACGCGCCCCGGAATGACGCCTCCTGTCTTGAGGGATAGCCAAGCACGACGATCCACAGCCCCCCGAAAATTCCGGAGGTGACGCGCAGCATCGTCGCATTATCTTCACCTTGGGGTAGCTGCGATTCGCGGGGCGGGAATCATGAAAGAAGCATTGCTGCGCAATCCATTCGATGCGGTCGAAGCGTCGGGCAAGCCGGCGCGGACCGTCAACCGGGCAGCTACGCGCTCGACGCCGGTCTGCTCGCATTGCCAGTCGGATGACATCGTTGCCCAGGCGACGGTGCAGTGGAGCAACGAATCCCAGGAATGGGAATTGGCATCCACGTTCCGCATGCCCGCGCATTGCAATCACTGCAACGCCGGCTGTGACATCACCTGGCTGTCGCTGAACTGAGCGTAAGTAGCGCGGTCTACTTTTCCTTGATGGGCGGCGCCGTCTTCTCCGCCGGCGCAGGCGGCAGCGCGGGCTGCGCGCCGGCCTTCTGGGCATCGGGATCGGGACGCGCGGGCTCGGGCGCCGGCGTGGTGGGACGCGTACCGCCGGGCCTGGACTCGGCCGGCGCGTCCTTCTGCGGCTGCGTAGACGGCGCTTGTTCCGTCGCTTGCGCCAGCTGAACCGGCGGCCGGTTCGCCCTGATTTCGGCCAGCGCAAGCGCGGATATCGCCGCTCCCGCTGCGATCAGCGCAACGGCCATCAGCCACTCGATCTTGCCAACCGGTTTCCGTTCGTCGGCAGCCATGTCGATCACCGCAAATTGCCTCGGGATCAACCGACCGACGGGAACATGGTTCCCGCACCAAATGGCGGCACTCAGTGGAGCAAATCGATTCTGCCCCCGGACTCGCAGGGCGAATCCATTACAGTTCCAGCAGACCGCCGTCACCCTCTTCGTCGGCGAACGCAAGCCACGTACCCTTGGCGTTCCAGGCAAGGGCAGCAACGGCTACGCCCTTGTTGCGGCGGACCAGGATTTCCGCGCCATCTTCGAGACGGATCATCAACACGGTGCCGTCGCTGTAGCCGGCGGCCACGATGTCCTGCTTCGGATGGCAGGCAACCGCGGTAACGCGCGCCTGCAGCGGGGCCAGCATCGCCGGCTCCTTGCCCATCGGGCCGTCCTTGCCGGTGAAGGGCCAGACGATCACGGTGTCGGCGCCCGAGGTCGCAAGCCCCTTGCCGCCGACGCTCCACGACATCGAACGGACGCGGCCGGGATAGCCGCTCATGCGCATGTGCCTGATATCGGCGAGCCGCCAGCCATGCAGCGCCGGCTCGTGCATCGCCGTGATCAGGAATTTATTGTCGGGGCTGAAGATCACGCCGAGATGCGAGCCTGCCCATTCCAGAAATTCGGGCTTGGCCGCCATGTTGGGAAACCACAGCGTCACGCCGCCGTAATGAGCGATCGCGACCCGCAGGCCCTTGGGCGCAAAGGCGAGCCCGCCAACAGTCGAGGGCGCATCGAACGATTTCTCCTCCGATTTCCCGCTGCGCACGAAAGCCGTCTTGCCGGCAGACCAGGCGAAAGCACCGTCCGGATGCAGCGCGACACAGTCGATCCAGCGCCGCTTCGCGTCGGTGGCAAGAGCGGAAGTCTCGCCCTTGGCGTTCAGCGCGACCAGCTTGCCGTCATCGCCACCGGTGACGATACGCTTGCCGTCCGACGCCGCGCAAAGGATGGCGGCGAAATGCACCTCCACTTGCGAAATTTCGCCGGCGGGCGTGGCGATCGAGACCTTCTCTTCGGTGCCGACGAAGAACGCGTTGTCGCCGAGAAAATGCACCGACGACACAGCCATGCCCACGGGCAGCGGCCGCACCTTGTCGGTCACCGAAACGATGGAGGCGGATTCGCCCGGATCGAACTCTTTCATCACGTGACGATGCAGCCCTCGAAACCGTCGCGGATCGTCTGCTCCGGCAATTCGCGGCCGATGAAGATGACCCGGCTCTCGCGCCGCTCGCCGTCCTTCCATTTGCGCTGGTGGTCGCCTTCGAGCATCATGTGCACGCCCTGGAAGACGTAGCGGTCGTCATCGTCGCTGAAGGCGAGGATGCCCTTGGAGCGCAGGATCTTCTGGCCTTCGCTGGCGACGAGCTGCTGCAGCCACGGCATGAATTTCGTCGGATCGAGCGGCTT
>NZ_JBQTHN010000227.1:0-31584 GCF_052389815.1 Bradyrhizobium sp.
ATGGGGTGTCGCTGACGGTGAACACGGTCGAGGACGTCACATTCTCGGTGCTGATCATTCCGCATACGCTTTCCGTCACCACGCTGAACGGCTGGCGCGAAGGCAGCGAGGTCAATATCGAGGTCGACCTGATGGCCCGCTACGCGGCGCGGCTGTCGGAAATGAAGTAACCGTGTCATACGCGGGCTTGACCCGCGTATCCATCCTCTTAACAAGATGGATTGCCGGGTCGAGCCCGGCAATGACAAGCGCAAGGTATCAAGCAGAATGGCAGACGCGCGGCGCGCACTCCTGAAAGACCAGACCGACATTTCGGGCGCTCGCGCCCTGATCGTCGAGGCGCGCTTCTATGACGACATCCAGGACGCGATGCTGGAAGGCGCGGTGGCCGAACTGAAGAGCGCCGGCGTATCCCACGATGTTCTCACGGTGACCGGCTCGCTGGAAATTCCCGCGACGATCGCCATCGCGCTCGATGCCGCCGAAAAGAGCGGCAGGCCGTACGACGCAGCGATCGCGCTCGGTTGCGTGATCCGCGGCGACACCATCCATTTCGAAATCGTCTCGATGGAATCCTCGCGCGCCTTGATGGACCTGGCCGTTGCGCGGAAATTCCCCCTCGGCAACGGCATCATCACCGTCAATACCGAGGAACAGGCCTGGGCGCGGGCGCGTCCAAGCGAACTCAACAAGGGCGGCGACGCCGCGCGCGCCGCAATGGCGGTGTTGCGAATAAAGCGTCGACTGGCGAAGAGCTGACATGGCCGAAGGCAAGAACAAGCCGGCGAAGGCATCCGAGAAGAAAGCCAACCGGCGCGGCGCGGCGCGCCTTGCGGCCGTGCAGGCGCTGTACCAGATGGACATCGGCGGCGCGGGGATCAACGACGTCTTCGCGGAGTTCGAGAGCCACTGGATCGGCAACGAGGTTGAGGGCGAGAAATACCTGCCGGCGGAAGCTGCGTTCTTCCGCGACGTCGTCTCCGGCGTGGTGCGCGACCAGGCGAAGCTCGATCCGCTGATCGACGATGCGCTGTCAAAAGGCTGGCCGCTGAAACGGATCGACGCCATTTTGCGTGCGGTGCTGCGCGCCGGCTCCTACGAGCTGGAGCACCGCAAGGACGTGCCCGGCAGGGTGGTGGTGTCGGAATATGTCGACGTCGCCCACGCCTTTGTCGAAAAGGACGAGACCGGCATGGTCAATGCCGTGCTCGACCAGATCGCGCGCCAGTTCCGCGCCGACGAGTTTTCGCGTGGCTAGCGCCCCGGCATCCGGCGAAGACGCGCTGATCGCGCGCTATTTCAAGCCGATTGCGACTGACCCCGGTGCGTTTGCGCTCGACGACGATGCGGCGGTGCTGAAGGCGCTTGGAGCCGACGTCGTCGTGACGACGGACGCCGTCGTCGAGGGCGTGCACTTCCTGGCCGACGATCCCCCGGACGCGGTCGCGCGCAAGGCGCTGCGGGTGAACCTGTCCGATCTCGCCGCCAAGGGGGCCACGCCGGCGGGCTTCGTGCTGACGCTGGCCCTGCGCACGGCGGATGACGCCTGGCTCAAGCCGTTTGCCGGTGCGCTCGGCGAGGACGCAAAATCCTACGGCTGCCCGCTGCTCGGCGGCGACACGGTTTCGACGCCGGGTCCGATCACCATCTCGGTCACCGCATTCGGGCGGGTGCCCGCGGACAAGATGGTCCATCGCAGCGGTGCGCGTCCCGGCGATCGGGTGGTGGTGACCGGCACGATCGGCGATGCCGCGCTCGGTCTCGACATCCTCAAGGGCGGGGCCGTCGGCAGCGCGCTGGCGGGAGACGAGGCCGCACGGCAGATGCTGATCGGCCGCTATCGCGTGCCGCAGCCGCGCAATGCGCTTGCCTCGACTATCCGCATGTATGCCAGCGCGGCCATGGACGTATCCGACGGGCTCGCCGGCGACCTGACGAAGCTCTGCGCCGCTTCGGGCGTGTCGGCTGCAATCCACGCGCCGGGCATCCCGTTGTCGCGGCCCGCTTCAGCGCTCGTGGCCAGCCGCAAGGTCGCAATCGAGACGTTGATCGCCGGTGGCGACGACTACGAAATCCTGTGTACGGTGCATGGGGTTGATTTCGAGGTTTTCGCGCAGGACGCCAGGAAGGCCGGTGTTCCCGTTACGCCCATCGGCGCCGTCATCGCCGGAAGCGCGATTCCCTCGTTCATGGACGCCCAGGGCAGGGAACTCCTGTTGAAGCGCCGCTCCTGGAGCCATTTTTGATCTGGGCCAACATCGCTTCGGACAAGTTGTGGCAGTTTTAGAGTTCGTGCTGCCAAATCGGGCCTGGAGCCCGCTTTCGGATTGCAAATACCTGCCAAAATCGTGACTTTTGGTCTGCCGCGGCGTTGCGCCGGGGGACCCTTTTTGGCATGGTCCCGCCGATTTGAGGCCGCCCTTTTGGGGAGGGAAGGCCTTGTTTTTTATGCGCCCGCCGCGTCCGCGGCGCCGGCGTGGGGCTACACCAAAGATCTGAGGCAACTTCAATGACAGCATTATGGGTGATTGTGCTCTGCGGAGTGCTTTCCATCGTCTACGCCATCTGGGCGACCGCATCCGTTTTGAAATCGGATGCCGGCAACCCGCGCATGCAGGAAATCGCCGGCGCCGTGCGTGAGGGCGCGCAGGCCTATCTCAAGCGCCAATATATGACGATTGGCATTGTCGGCGTCGTGATCTTCGCGCTGCTGGCCTACTTTCTCGGCATGCTCGTCGCGATCGGCTTCCTGATCGGTGCCGTGCTGTCGGGTGCGGCCGGCTTCATCGGCATGAACGTCTCGGTGCGCGCCAACGTCCGCACCGCGCAGGCGGCAACGACGTCGCTGGCGGGCGGTCTCGAACTCGCCTTCAAGGCCGGTGCGATCACCGGCCTTCTGGTCGCGGGCCTCGCGCTGCTCGGCGTCACCCTCTATTTCGGCTTCCTGGTCTATTCGCTGAAGCTCGCGCCCAACAGCCGCGTCGTCGTCGACGCGCTGGTCGCGCTCGGCTTCGGCGCATCGCTGATCTCGATCTTCGCCCGTCTCGGCGGCGGCATCTTCACCAAGGGTGCCGACGTCGGCGGCGATCTCGTCGGCAAGGTCGAGGCCGGCATTCCCGAGGACGATCCGCGCAACCCCGCCACCATCGCCGATAACGTCGGCGATAACGTCGGCGACTGCGCCGGCATGGCGGCGGACCTGTTCGAGACCTATGCGGTGACCGCGGTCGCCACCATGGTGCTGGCAGCGATCTTCTTCGCCAACACGCCGATCCTCACGAACATGATGACGCTGCCGCTCGCCATCGGCGGCATCTGCATCATCACCTCGATCATCGGCACCTTCTTCGTCAAGCTCGGCGCCAACCAGTCGATCATGGGCGCGCTGTACAAGGGCCTGATCGTCACCGGCATTCTCTCGCTCGCGGGCGTCGCCGGCGCGATCTACTACCTGATCGGCTTCGGTCCGCTCGCCGGCGTGAAGTACACGGGGCTGGCGCTGTTCGAGTGCGGCGTCGTCGGTCTCGTCGTTACCGGCCTGATCATCTGGATCACCGAATACTACACCGGCACCGACTATCGCCCGGTGAAGTCGATCGCCGCCTCCTCGGTGACCGGCCACGGCACCAACGTGATCCAGGGCCTTGCCATCTCGATGGAGTCGACCGCGCTGCCCGCGATCGTCATCATCGCCGGCATCCTGGTCACCTACAGCCTCGCCGGCCTGTTCGGCATCGCGATCGCGACCGCGACGATGCTGGCGCTGGCCGGCATGATCGTCGCGCTCGACGCCTTCGGTCCGGTCACGGACAATGCGGGCGGCATCGCCGAAATGGCGGGCCTGCCCAAGGAGGTCCGCAAGTCCACCGACGCGCTCGATGCCGTCGGCAACACCACCAAGGCGGTCACCAAGGGCTACGCGATCGGTTCCGCCGGTCTCGGCGCGCTGGTGCTGTTCGCGGCGTACAATGAAGACCTCAAGTTCTTCATCGCCAATTCCGCGAAGCACTCCTACTTCCAGGGCGTCGCGCCGGACTTCTCGCTGAACAATCCCTACGTCGTGGTGGGCCTGCTGTTCGGCGGCCTGCTGCCGTACCTGTTCGGTGCGATGGGCATGACCGCGGTCGGCCGCGCTGCCGGCTCGATCGTCGAGGAAGTGCGCCGCCAGTTCCGCGAGAAGCCGGGTATCATGCAGGGCACCGACAAGCCGGACTACGGCAAGGCCGTCGACCTCCTGACCAAGGCGGCGATCAAGGAGATGATCATCCCCTCGCTGCTGCCGGTCCTTTCTCCGATCTTCGTCTACTTCGCGATCTACGCGATCGCGGGCGGCGGCGCGGCCGGCAAGTCGGCGGCGTTCTCGGCGGTCGGCGCCATGCTGCTCGGCGTGATCGTCACCGGCCTGTTCGTCGCGATCTCGATGACCTCGGGCGGCGGCGCCTGGGACAACGCCAAGAAGTACATCGAGGACGGCCACTACGGCGGCAAGGGCTCTGACGCCCACAAGTCGGCCGTCACCGGCGACACCGTCGGCGATCCCTACAAGGACACGGCGGGCCCGGCGGTGAACCCGATGATCAAGATCACCAACATCGTGGCGCTGTTGCTGCTCGCGATCCTCGCGCACTGAGCATAGGCCACGATAGAAAACGAAAACCCCGCGGTGTGAGCCGCGGGGTTTTTGTTTTGGTCCGTCATTCCGGGGCTCGCGAAGCGAGAACCCGGAATCTCGAGATCCCGGGTTCGATCCTTCGGACCGCCCCGGGATGGCCTCGGACGAAATTGCTTGCGCAATGTCGCCCGAGGTCACTTCACATCCATCTCCAGCCCTTCCTTCTCGATGATGCCGGCGAACTTCTTCGTCTCGGCTTCGATGAAGGCGCTGTACTGCTCCGGCGTGCCCCAATCGGTGCGGGCGCCCATGGTGGCGACGTTCTTCTTGACGTCGTCGCGCTCCAGCATCGTCTTGATCTGCCTGTTGAGCTCGTCGACGGCGGGCCGGGGTGTCGCTTTCGGCAGGAAGATGCCGAACCATGAGGAAACGTCGAAGTTCGCCAGCTCCGGCGCGGCCTCGCGCATGGTCGGCAGGTTGGGCGCGAGGTGGCTGCGTTCCGGCGTGGTGACGCAGAGGCCGTTGAGCTTGCCCTCCTGCGCCTGCGGCAGCGACGGATAGAGGTTGTCGAACAGTACCTGGATATCGCCGGCGAGCCCTGCCTGCAGCGCCGGACCCGCGCCGCGGAACGGCACATGCGTCATCTTGAGCCCCGTGAGCTGCAGGAACCAGGCGCCCGTGAGGTGAGGGCTCTGCCCGGTGCCGGAGGAGCCCCAGGTCAGCTTGTCCGGATTGGCCTTCAGAAATGCGATCAATTCGGGAATCGACTTGAGCCCGGTCGAGGGATGCGCCGACACGATGTTCGGGATCCGAATCATGTTGGAGACCGGCTGCAGCTGCTCGGGCTTGTAGGTGAGATTCCTGTAGATGCGGTAGGCGATCGCGTTGGGGCCGGGATTGCCGACCAGGATCGTGTGGCCGTCCGCTTTCGCCCGCACCACTTCGGCCGCGCCGATAGTGCCGCCGGCGCCGGAGCGATTCTCCACGATCGCAGACTGGCCCCATACCGATTGCAGATGCGCGGCCAGCAGCCGTCCCATCACGTCGGTAGCGCCGCCGGCCGCGGCGGGCACGATCAGCTTGACGGTTTCGGTCGGTCGCCAGACGCCCGCACCAAGGCTCGAACGCGGCACGATGGCGGCTGCAGTCAATGCGGCAGCGCCGGTCAGCACGTTGCGGCGGGACAGTACTCGAGTCTTCACAGTATTCCTCCCTACGGGATTGTTGCTTGTGCAACGAGGGTAGGGAGTGCGTCGCTGCACGACAACCGCGCGAACGCGCACAGGCGCATGCGTGGCTCGCGGTTCGACGAGCGCTTGATTCGCTGAAGGCCGGCGGCTAGTTGAAGCTGAGCAGCTTGAACAGCGGCGTCAGGTAGCTGAGCTCCTGGCCGGAGGTCGTCGTGGTGCGGCTGATGAAGTCGAAGATCTTGCCGTCCTGCAGACCGTAATTGGCAAGTCGCCGGACCTGTCGCTTTTTGTCGAAGTAGATCGCGATCACCCGCTGGTCGACGACCTGCTGGTTCATGAAGGCGACCTTCCGCTCGCTCCGCTGCGAGATGTAGTAGAACACCTCGCCGTCCAGCGTGGCGACGGTCGATGGCGTTCCCATCACGATCAGCACCTGGTCCTGGCTCGCGCCGATCGGAATTTGTTCAAGCGCGCCGGGGGGCAGGATATAGCCCTTCTGGAACTGCTCGCCGGTGCAACCCGCCAGCACGGCCGCAACCAGCGCAGCGGCAGCGATGGCGCGCCAGCGCGCCTTGCCGGGCGTCAGATGCGCGCGAGAGCCTTTCCGGGCAAATACTGCGGTCATTCTCGGAACAGTCCCGTCCCCTTGCCTCCAGCGAGGCGTTGACGTACCGGGCTAGCTTGCGGATTGCAACAGACGCGGGCCCAGGTCCCGCGCGCGGAACCCACAATGCTCTGGCCGTTCAATCACTTCAGGAAACCCCGGATCGCCCCCGCCGGCACCATCGAGGCCATCTATGGCATGATCGTGACGCAGACGCGAGAACCCTTGTTTTACCGGGACTTGGGCGTGCCGGACACGGTTAACGGCCGATTCGACCTTCTCCTGCTGCATCTGTGGTTGGTCCTGCGCCGCCTGAAGTCGGTTGGGGCCGGAACGGCCCTGTCGCAGGCCCTGTTCGATCATTTCTGCACCGATATGGATGACAATCTGCGCGAGATGGGGGTCGGCGATCAATCCGTCCCGAAACGCATGAGAGCTTTCGGCGAGGCCTTTTACGGCCGCACCGCCGCCTATGAGATGGCCCTGACGGAGGGCACCGAGGCGCTCGCGGGAGCGATCTGCAAGAACATCCTCAACGGCGAGAAGATCGAATCGGCGAGGGCGCTTGCCGCCTACGCCGAAGGTGCGCTGGCGAGGTTGGCGGAGCTCGACGAAACGACTTTGCTCGCCGGCAATTGGTCCTTTCCCGTTCCTGACGCAGTGAGGGCGCAGTGACAGACCGGCAGGACAGGCCCGATCCCTGGCGTTCGCCCGTGGTCGTCGCCCAGATTCCCGAGCGTGGACTGCACCGCGAGCTCGATGCCGATGCGGCGCAGCGCAAGGCGATGGCGGATGTGGCGGGCCTGCGGGAAGTGCTTTCCGCGCATGCATCGCTCGACATCACGCCGAAGAGCGGCGGGCGCTTTCATGTGGCGGGCAAAGTGCGCGCACGCATCGGGCAAACATGCGTCGTCACCCTCGATCCGATCGAGACCGATATCGACGAGACGATTGATCTGATGTTCGCGCCGCCGGAGCAAATTCCCGCGCTGTCCGATCTCGTGGACGATGCCCGCGAGGGCGCCGGCGAGATCGACCCACCGGAGCCGATCGAGGGCGGCACTATCGATCTCGGCCGACTTGCCACCGATGCGCTGTTCCTCGGCATCGATCCCTATCCGCGCAAGGCCGATGCCGTGTTCGATCATGAGAACGCGCCGCCCGCTCCAGGGGATCATCCCTTCGCCGCGCTGAAGGCGCTGAAGGTCGAGCCCAAGCCCAAGCGGAAGCCGAAAGGCAAGTAGACCGCAGCTTCTCCCCCGGTCAGTTCGCGCTCTGCAACAGGCAACTCCGGCATCTCGTCAGGATACTCGCGTATACTATTGAATTACATGGATTAAATGGCTATGTCATGAATCCATGAGCTGGACCGCGTCATTTGCCGAAGGCCGCGGTCAAGAGGTTGTGTCGGGGCTGGGAAACGCTATTGTCGCGGCCCGGCCGGGACGCAGCGCGGCGCTTGGTCGCGCCGCACTCCGCGACGGCATCAAGTTGCGCGGTCCAAGCACGCCAAGACCGCCAGAGATCAGGTTTCCGGGACGTTCATGCCTCAAAAGGTTCGAATTGCGCTTGACGCCATGGGTGGCGATGCCGGCGCTTCGGTCGTTATTCCCGGCGCCGCAATTTCATTGACCCGGCATCCCGGCACCGAATTTCTCCTGTTCGGCGATCGCGCGAAAATCGATCCCGAGCTCGAACAGCATCCCGCGCTGAGGAAGGTCTCCCGCGTCATCCATACCGACGTCGCCGTCAGCATGGACGACAAGCCTAGCCAGGCCCTGCGCCGCGGCCGCAAGACGTCGTCGATGTGGCTCGCCATCGATGCGGTGAAGAAGGGCGAGGCCGATGTCGCGGTTTCCGCGGGCAACACCGGGGCGCTGATGGCGATGGCGCGCTTCTGCCTGCGCACGCTGCCGGGCATAGACCGACCTGCGATCGCCGCGGTCTGGCCGACCGCGCGCGGCGACTCCGTCGTGCTAGATCTCGGCGCCACCATTGGCGGTGACGCGCATCATCTGTTCGCGCTCGCGGTGATGGGGGCAGCGATGGCGAGCGTACTGTTCGAAAAAGAGCGGCCCACCGTGGGCCTGCTCAATATCGGGGTCGAGGAGATCAAGGGCCACGAGGAGATCCGCGAAGCCGCCGAGCTGTTGCGCACGCTGAACCTGCCGCAGCTCGAATATATCGGCTTCGTCGAAGGCGACGGCATCGGCAAGGGGGCGGCCGACGTGATCGTCTCCGAGGGCTTTTCCGGCAATATCGCGCTGAAGGCGGCCGAGGGCACGGCGCGCCAGATGGGCGAGTTCCTGCGGACCGCGCTGTCGCGGACCTGGCTCACCAGGATCGGCTATCTCCTGGCCCGCGGCGCTTTCAAGGAGCTCCGGGACAAGCTCGACCCCAACAAGTCCAATGGCGGGGTCCTGCTCGGTCTCAACGGCGTGGTGGTGAAGAGCCATGGCGGAATCAGCGCCGAAGGCTTTGCCTACGCGGTCGATGTTGGCTATGAGACGGTGCACTACGATCTCCTCAACAAGATCAACCGCATGCTCAATCGTGATGGCGGCGCGCTGACCAAGGCGCAGACCGCTCAGGAGGCTGTTTCGTGACTGCGATACGTTCGGTCGTGCTCGGCTGCGGCTCCTATCTGCCGCAGAAGGTGCTGACCAATGCCGAACTGGCGGCACGAATTGATACTTCCGACGACTGGATCGTGCAGCGGACCGGCATCCGGCAGCGCCATATCGCTGCCGACGACGAGTTCACCTCGCACCTCGGCATCAATGCCGCGCGCGCGGCGCTGGCCGACGCCGGCCTCGACGCGCAATCGATCGACCTGATCCTGGTGGCAACCTCCACGCCGGACAACACGTTCCCGGCAACGGCGGTCGCGGTCCAGGACGGGCTCGGCATCCATCATGGCGCGGCCTTCGACCTGCAGGCCGTCTGTTCCGGCTTCATCTTTGCGCTCGCCACCGCCGACAACTTTCTGCGCAGCGGCGCCTACAAGCGTGCGCTGGTGATCGGCGCGGAGACATTCTCGCGCATTCTCGACTGGGAAGACCGCACCACCTGCGTCCTGTTCGGCGACGGCGCCGGCGCCGTGGTGCTGGAGGCGCAGCAGCAGTCCGGCGGGAACACCGACCGCGGCATCCTGACCACGCATCTGCGCTCCGACGGCCGCCACAAGTCGAAGCTCTATGTCGACGGCGGTCCCGGCTCGACCAGGACCGTCGGCCATCTCAAGATGGAAGGCCGCGAGGTCTTCAAGCATGCGGTCGGCATGATCACCGACGTGATCGTCGATGCCTTCAAGGCGACGGGAACCACGGCCGACGACCTCGATTGGTTCATCCCGCATCAGGCCAACAAGCGAATCATCGATGCCTCCGCGCACAAGCTGCATATTGCGCCGCAGAAGGTGGTTCTGACCGTGGACATGCACGGGAACACGTCAGCGGCGTCGATTCCGCTGGCGCTGTGCGTTGCGGTGAAGGACGGCCGCGTCAAGAAGGGTGACCTGGTGATGCTGGAGGCCATGGGCGGTGGCTTCACCTGGGGCTCGGCGCTCGTTCGCTGGTAAGTGTGGCATAAAGAGTTCAACGCAAATTATAAGCGTGTTTTCATGCCCTTGCATGATGCTCGCTGTTGACCATGGTTTGCTAACCTCCTAATTTCAGGCAACAAATTTGTTCGCCGAGAGTGCGGGGCAAGGCGATGACCACGGGAACAGGCAAGACAGTCACACGTGTCGATCTGTGCGAAGCGGTCTACCAGAAGGTCGGACTGTCGCGGACGGAGTCGTCGGCGTTCGTTGAACTGGTTTTGAAAGAGATCACCGATTGTCTGGAAAAGGGCGAGACAGTGAAGCTGTCTTCGTTCGGTTCCTTCATGGTCCGCAAGAAGGGCCAGCGGATCGGACGCAACCCCAAGACGGGTACCGAGGTGCCGATTTCACCGCGCCGCGTGATGGTGTTCAAGCCGTCGGCGATATTGAAGCAGCGTATCAACGGGCACGCTGTCACCAACGGCGACGCCAAGGACGACTAGCGCTCCACATAGCGAGCGGAAAGGAGCGGGCATTTGGACAAGGCTCCCGATGCGTTCCGAACCATTAGTGAAGTCGCGGACGAACTCGACATCCCCCAGCATGTGCTGCGTTTCTGGGAAACCCGTTTCGCGCAAATCAAGCCGATGAAGCGCAGCGGCGGCCGCCGCTACTACCGTCCCGACGATGTCGACCTGCTCAAGGGCATCCGCCGTCTCCTGTACGGCGAGGGCTACACTATCCGCGGCGTTCAGCGCATCCTGAAAGAGCACGGCGTCAAGGCGGTGCAGGGTCTGGCCGACTCCTCCGTTGCCGCTTCCTTCGGCGCGGTGGAGAAGACACTCGAACATACGATGTCGGAGGACGACGGCCAGGCGCCGATCTCTTTCGAGGGCGACGACGAGGATTACGAGGGCGGCGAGGACGGCATCGATTTCCGCTTCGTCGAGCTCGACGAGGACGGCATCGCCAAGAATCTTGCCGAACCCGCAAGCCCCGCTGCCCGACCCATGGACCGGGCGCGGCTGGAAGGCGTGTTGCAGGACCTGATCGCCGCCCGGCAATTGCTCGATTCGGCGCTCAAGGAGGGCTGAGCGGGCCCCGTTCCAGCCTTTACCTGCTCCTTGCGCAAAGGAGCGATGAACGCTAAGGGAACGGCATCGGAGCGTGGCGCAGCCCGGTTAGCGCACTAGTCTGGGAGACTAGGGGTCGGAGGTTCAAATCCTCTCGCTCCGACCATTAAATCAACGGGTTATGGCCTTGCCGCTTCCGACCGGTTCATTGCTGGAAGCAATCTGGAACGCCATCTCCCTCAAAGCGGCGCCGGCGCGTGTGTAACCTGCCATCGAGCGTGGCTGCCTGATCATGTTCGCGCGAGCCGCATCCTGCGACGTCACCCCGCTCGACCGGCCGGTGCGGCTCGCCGGCTATGCGGCGCGCAAGCAACCGGTCTCCATCGTTCTCGACCCGATCGAGATTTCGGCGATATTGCTGGAGGCAGGCGAGCGGCGCTGCCTGATCGTCAGCTTCGATCTCATGATCGTCGGCTCCGAACTGCAGCAGGCGATTCATGGCCGGCTGTCGGCGCATGGCTTTGCGCCGGCCGAGATCATGCTGCTCGCATCGCATACCCATTTTGCGCCGGCTACCGACAGTGCCTGCGCGCCGCTCGGCGTTCCCGACGAGCGGTTCGTGGCAGACCTTGCCGCGGCCTCGGCAGATCTCGTCAAAGGTATGTTGCAGGAGAAGCCCGCAGAGGCGAGTGTGGAGTTCAAGCGCGGTCGCCTCGACCACTCCATCAATCGCCGCCGCTACTGGCCCTTTCCGACCGTCGGCCGCACCTATGGTTTTCGGCTGACGGGCACGGTAATGGCGCCGAATCCGGAAGCGCCGACGGAGGAGCCGGCGACGGTGCTGCTGCTCCGCCGCGCCGATGACGATAAGGTCATCGCCGCCATCTGGCACTATACCTGCCATGCCACGGCGGTCATCCCGTCCGATGTCATCAGCGCCGATTTTCCGGGCGCGGTCCGGCGCACGTTGCGACAGCGCTTTGGCGAAATCCCTTGCGTGTTCGTGCAGGGCTTTTGCGGCGACATCAGTCCGAAGATCGCGGGCACCGTACCGCGAGAGGGTGTGCGCAACCGGCTGCGCCGCTTAGCACGGAAGCTGGTTTCCGGGCCGACCTTTCCGCCGCGCGTGGCCGCCGACTGGGAGCGCTGGAGCGAAAGACTTGCGGCGGCCGTCGGCGCGATTGCCGACCGCCCGCCGGAACGGACCGATACGCCCGGCATCCTTGCGGCCGGCGCCGCGCAGATTCCGCTGGCGGAATTCTTTCACGGCCGTTGCCCGGACAAGCCGCTCACCGTCCAGGTGCTTCGGCTCGGCACGGCATTCGAGCTCGTCGCGGTGTCCGCCGAGGTGACGGTGGAATGGCAATCCATCCTCGATTCCGCGCTGCCGGCGGGCGAGGGACGGCTGCGGCTCTATGCCGGCTATCTCGGTGCGCTGTACGGCTACCTCCCGACACCCCAGCAGATCGGCGAGGGTGGCTATGAGGTCATGGGATTCCAGCACCTGTTCGGCCTTTCCGGTAACTTTGATGCCGGGAAGATCGTCCCGGCCGTGGTGGGCTGTGCTAAGCGGGCCATCGATGATCTCTAGCTCCGACATCGCCAGCCGCGCCTTCACGCTGGACGACCAGCGCGAATTCGCGCGAGCCTCGGGCGACTTCAACCCGCTGCATCTCGACGCGCGGTTCGCCCGCCGCACGCAGATGGGCGCTCCCGTCGTGCACGGCATTCACACGCTGCTGTGGGCGCTGGAGAGCGCGCTGCGCGCCGGAAACTTCGACGTTCGGAACATCCGCGCTCGCTTCCATCAGCCGCTGTTTCTCGGCGAGGTCGCGGAGGTGAGGATCGCTGCGCGGACGGACCGCACGATCGATCTGGATGTGATCGCCGGAGGCACCGTCGTCGCCGCGATCAAGCTCTCGTCCGAGCCGCGCAAAGCCTTGGGATCGGCGTCCATCGACGGCCCGCTTGCTGCGCCTGGCCAGGAGCCGGTCGATCTGCCGTTCGAGCAGATGGCGAAACAGCACGGAGCCTTCGCTGCCGTTGTCGCTCCGGATGAAATCCGCCGCATGTTCCCCGCGCTCTGCAACGCCATCGGGCCCGCCGCCATCGGCGGGTTAATGGGGACCTCCCGGATCGTCGGCATGGCCTGCCCGGGGCTGCATTCGCTGTTTGCCGGCCTCGATGTCAGCCGCGACGCCGCGAGCGACGCGCAGGCGCTCAATTATGCGGTGCGCAAGGTCGATGCTCGCTTCCGCTCGGTGCAGATCGACATCGCCGGCTCGGGCCTGACCGGGCGAATTGACGCTTTTGCCCGCCCGCAGCCGCTGGCCCAGGCCGACATGGCTACAGTCGCGGCGCGCGTCACCGGCAGGCCGTTCGCGGGACAGCGCGCCCTCATTGTCGGTGGCTCCCGCGGGCTCGGCGAGGTCACCGCGAAGATCGTCGCGGCCGGCGGCGGTCACCCCGTCATCACCTTCCGCGAAGGCAGGCAGGAGGCCGAGAGCGTCGCCAGCGAAATCCGGCAGGCCGCAGGTACATGCGACGTCATTCGATACGATGCGCTGCAGCCGGCGGCCGGACAGCTGGGCGGCATCGGCGCGGTCGACAGCTGCTACTATTTCGCCACGGCAAAGATCTTTCAGCGCAAGTCTGCATTGTTCGAGCCGGCGAGGCTGAGGGTCTTCCTCGACTACTATGTCGACGGCTTTTTCGACCTCTGCGCGGCGCTCGCGCAACGGGACGACGGCAAGATCGCGGTGTTCTATCCATCCACCACCACGCTCGATACGGCGGTCGCCGGCATTGCCGAATATGCCATGGCCAAGGCGGCAGGCGAGACGCTGGTACGGCAGTTGAACGCATTTCTTCCCGGCGTGCACGCGATCTCGCGGCGTCTGCCCCGCATCGCGACCGACCAGACCGCGACCGTGGGCGTCGCCAGCGCGCAGGATGCATTGGGCGTGCTCTTGCCCATCGTGCGCGAAGTTCAGCAGGCGGCGCGGGGATAGCTGCCCATGCCGAGCGCGCTTCGCAGCATCGTCAAACGCGTCGCCCAGAAGGCACTGGGGCACGACAATGTTCGCGATTTCGTCCGCACGCGGCGGCTGTGGCTGGACAAGAAGATCTATCGCCGCCCGATCGAAGTCGCCGAGCTGCGCCAACGCCTGATCGACCTCGGCGTGACGCGCGGCCGAACGGTGTGGGTGCAATCGTCGTGGAACGAATTCTTCAACGTTCCGATGAAGCCCTCCGAAGTGATCGACCTGCTGCGCGACCTGATCGGGCCGGAGGGGACGCTGGCGATGCCGGCCTTTCCGATCGATCGGGACGCCGGCAAGGTGTTCATGGTCGATCGCGCGCCGGTCTATACCGGCCTGTTGTGCGAGGTGTTCCGCCGCGTGCCCGGCGTGCAGCGGAGCATTCACCTGACATCGTCGGTGTGCGCGGTCGGTCCCAACGCCGATTTCCTGATCCGCGATCATCATCGCACCATGATGACGTGGGGCAAGGATTCGCCTTTTTGCCGGCTGATAGATGTGGATGCCCGCATGATCGGTCTGGGAGCCACCTTCAACTTCATGACGCCGCTGCATGCGGTGGAATGCCTGCTCTATGACGAGGTGCCTTTCTTTCATCAGGTGTTCAGCGGCACTACTCGCTACCGGTGGAAGCGCGCCAGCGGTGAGACCGGCGAGCACGAATTTCTCAACCGCGGCGGCGATATCCGGCCGCAACGGCTGCGGCGGCATTTCGGGCCGGATATCTGCACCGACACAAAACTCTCCAATTTGAAGATGATGGCGGCCGATGCTAAACCTTTCATCGAACATGCGGTCGCGCTCGGCCGGAAGGGGATCACGATGTACATTGAGCCGGTTCCGCGGAAGGAGCTGTTCGTGCCAAACACAAGGCCGGTGAGTTGATGGACGCGGCCAGCAACACGCAGGCCGCCATCCTCGGCCGGCTGCAGGAGATCTTCCGCGCCGAGCTCGACGATGACGATCTCGCCATCGGCATGGAGACGCGCCAGGCCGACTTGAAGGCGTGGGACAGTCTTGCACACATCCGCCTCGTCAGCGGCGTCGAGAGCGAGTTCGGCTTCCAGTTCAACCTGGCAGAGATCGAGGAGATCGCTTCGGTGCGTCAGTTCGTGGATGCGATTCGGGAACATCTGCCGTGACGGAAGCCGCGGCGAAGCCAGTTGCGAAATTGCCGGTGCAGGCGTTGCCGTGGCTGCCACGCCCCGCGGGCAAGATGCGCGACCGCCTCGCGGCGCTGCCTGCCGATCCCGTCGATGCGCTGAACGCCATGCGGGCGCTGGCGCAGGCCGGATGGGAAGAGGCCGAGCTGCGGCTGCTCGGCCGCAAGATCAGGGGCATTCTGAAAACGGCCTCGCCATCCATTGCCGTCGCGGCGCGCAAGCAGGGGCTCGTTCCCGTGCACTTGCTCATGCTGTCGGCGAGCACGGTCAACCATCTCGCGGATACAATGATCGGCACCGCGATCCGCTTCGGCTTTCTGCTGCAGCTCACGACGGCCGAATACGAGGAGCCCGAGCCGTGGCTCGAGCGTCATCGGGATGAGCTGAAGGAAAGTCCGCCGGCTCTCGTGCTGGTCGCCTCCGACAACCGCATGCTCCGGCTTGCCGCGCCGCTCGGCGACGAGGCGGCCGCGGCGCGGACCATCGAGGCCGCGCTGGCGCAGGTGATGCGGATTGCGGAAGTCGCGGGCGCCGCGACCGGCAAGCCGGTGATCCTGCAGACGCTGGCCGGCGATCCCGATGCGCCGCAGGTCAACATGGACCTTGGTCTTCCCGGCAGCGCTCGCCACCTCGCGGGTGAATTCAACCGCCGACTTGCCGCGCGAGCACGGCAGGCCGGCCATTTGCTGCTCGACATCGACGGCATCGCCGGCCTCGTCGGACAGGGCGCCTGGTCGGCGGGACGCTATTGGTACGCCGCAAAGTATCCCTTCTCGGTGGCGATGGCGCCGCTCTATGCCGATCACGTCATGCGCATCATCGCGGCGCAACTGGGCCGCTCGCGCCGCGTGCTGGTGCTCGACCTCGACAACACGCTGTGGGGCGGCGTCATCGGCGACGACGGCATCGAGGGGCTGGCGCTCGGCACCGGCTCGCCGCTCGGCGAGAGCTACGCCGCGTTGCAGCGGATGGCGCTGGCCTGGAAGGAGCGCGGCATCCTGCTCTGCGTCTCCTCCAAGAATGACGAGGCCATCGCGCTCGATGCGTTCCGCAATCATCCCGAGATGATCCTGAAGGAGGACGACATCGTCGCCTTCCGCGTCAACTGGGACGACAAGGCCGCCAACATCAAGGCGATTGCCGGGATGATCGATCTCGGGCTCGAGAGCTTCGTTTTCCTCGACGACAATCCCGCCGAGCGCAAGCGCGTCCGCGATGCCTTGCCCGCGGTGGCGGTTCCCGAGCTGCCCGACGATCCCGCCGAATGGATTTCCGTGTTCCAGGCCGCGGGCTATTTCGAGCAGACCGGGTTCTCGCGCGAGGATCGGTTGCGCGGGGCGATGTACAAGGCCAATGCGCAGCGCGCCGCGCAGCTCGAGCGCATCGGCAATCACGACGACTACCTGCGCTCGCTGGACATGACGCTGTCGATCGCGCCGTTCGACCAGCCTGGGCGCAAGCGCATCGCGCAACTGATCTCGAAGTCCAATCAGTTCAATTTGACGACGCGGCGCTACAGCGAAGCCGAGGTGGCAGCCCTGCAGGCCAATCCCGAGGCCGTCACCGTGCAAGCGCGGCTTTCCGACATGTTCGGTGACAACGGCATGATCTCGGCGGTGATCTGCCTGAAGAATGGCAGACAGTGGGAGGTCGATACCTGGATCATGTCCTGCCGCGTGCTTGGCCGCCGGGTCGAGGAAGCGATCCTGCAGCATCTGGTGCAGGCAGCCCGCGCCGCAGGCGCCAGCGAATTGATCGGCCGCTACATCCCGACCGCACGCAATGGACTCGTGAAAGATCATTTCGAAAAACTCGGCTTTGCCCGGCTCGGTGCGGAGCCGAATGACGAAACCGTCTGGCGGCTCGACGTCGGCCAATATTCCGAGAAGGAACTGCCGATGAAGATCGAGGCATCCGCGCCCACCGGCTCCGCGTCGGCGGCCTGATCCACCTAGCGATCCCGCAACCGGCGCGCGGTGCCATGCGCTCGCGACATGTGGATTGCGCAGGCGACATTCGCTAGTCTCTTGTCCAACCGGTCGCGCGACGAACCGGATCCGGGATGGAAATCAGCGAGGGCCTGCCATGAAGATACGTCCGACTGGCGTGATACCGCCGATGACGACGCCGTTCACCCAAGGCGGCGAGATCGATTTCAAGCTCGTAGCCCCTCAAGTCGACTGGCTGATCGGCGCCGGCAGCCACGGCATGGCGGCCGGCGGATCGACCGGCGAGGGACACACGCTGGATCACGAGGAATATCGCGACCTGATTGCGGCGACGGTTGAGGCAGCGAAGGGCCGCGCGCCCGTGATCGCCGGCATCATCGTCGATTCCACCCGTGATGCGATCCGCCGCGGCAAGCTGGTGCGCGATATGGACGTCGCGGCACTGCAGGTGACCCCGGTTCATTACCTGTTCAAGCCGGACGAGCAGGCGATGGTCGATCACTTCCGCCGCATTGCGGACGAGACCGGCATGCCCATCATCATCTACAACGTCGTGCCGTGGTCGTATCTGTCGCCGGCGCTGCTCACCCGGATCATGACGGAGGTGCCGCTGGTGGTCGGCGTCAAGCAGAGCGCGGGCGACCTGAAACTGTTCGCCGACCTCATGATGATGGCGCCGGACAAGCTGATCTACAGCGCGGTCGATGCGCTGATGTATCCCTCCTACACGCTCGGCGCCCACGGCTCGATCGCCGCCATCCTCACTGCCGCACCGCATGCGTCGGTGGAGCTGTGGGATGCGGTCAAGGCGGGGGATCATGCGACGGCGCTCGATCTGCACAAGAAGCTGCTGACGCTGTGGAACGCTGTCATTGCCGACAATCTGCCGGCCTGCACGCGCTATGCGCAGACCCTGCAGGGTCTGCCGAAGACATATCCCCGCGCGCCGATGCCGGAAGCCTCGCCCGCGCAGCAGGCCGCGATCGGCAAGGCGCTCGCCGGGCTTGGCGCGCTCGGCTCGCAGGTCGAGGCTGCGGAATAGGTTCGTCACTGGAAAGGTCAGCGTAACTCCATGAAGGATTTTGCCGGAAAGATTGCCGTCATCACCGGTGGCGGCACGGGGATGGGACGCGAGCTGGCGCGCCAGCTGGTTGCCGAAGGCTGCAATGTCGCGATGTGCGACGTCTCGGTGGAAGCGATGGCCGAGACCAGGCGTCTGTGCGAGAGCGAAAAGTTGCCGCAGGGCCTGCGCGTCACCACCCACGTCGCCGACGTCTCGATCGAGGACCATCTCAAGCGGTTTCGCGACGAACTGGTCGAGCAGCAGAGGACCGACAAGATCCACCTGTTGTTCAACAATGCCGGCATCGGCGGCGGCGGCAGCCTGTTCACCAATACGCGCGAGCAATGGGAGCGCACCTTCAACATCTGCTGGGGCGGCGTCTATCTCGGCGTGCGTACCTTTCTGCCGCTGTTGATGAACGCCGACGAGGGGCACATCGTCAACACCTCGAGCGTCAACGGCTTCTGGGCCTCCGTCGGCATGGGCGTGTCGCACACGGCCTATTCGGCCGCCAAGTTCGCCGTGAAGGGCTTTACCGAGGCGCTGATTAACGACCTTCGCCTCAACGCTCCCCACATCAAATGCTCGGTGGTGATGCCCGGCCATATCGGCACCTCCATCGTCGCCAATTCGCGGGTGATCCAGTCCGGCAGCACGGAGCTTTCGCCGAACGATATTCTGGCGACGCGGCAGCGGTTGCAGGGCATGAACGTCGACACCTCTAAAATGACCGACGCCGACATCCAGAAATTCGCCGACGACCGCGCGCGCACGTTTCGCGAGGAGGCGCCGACCTCGGCGGCGGCGGCCGCCAAGATCATTCTCGACGGGGTCAAGGCGGGGAGGTGGCGCATCCTGGTCGGCGACGACGCCCACAGGCTCGACGATCGGGTGCGCCAGACGCCGGAGCGGGCCTACGAGCCCGAGTTCTATCAGAGCTTCGTCAAGGAAGTCGGCTGGCGCATCGGCTGACGCGCCTGGAGCGCGATGACGCTTCTTCGATCGTCATCGTGCTCCGGCTTCTTGTTTGAGCATGATCTTTTCGGAAAACCGCTTCACACTTTTCCGGATCATGCTCTGCACACGATCCCGACCCGATCGCCCTGCGTCCCCAAACGCCGGGCGGCCGGGCCGGGATCATGCGCTAACCGGCCCTCCGCGCCAGTGAACGATAGGCGAGCCTGGTATGGCCCTGGCAGTAGGGCATGCCCGCCAGCGGCGGGTTGCCGCAGAACGCGAACGCTTCGGTGTCCGTATTGACCGGCCAGCGACAGTGCTCCTTGCCGAGCTCGAACAGCGTACAGCGGCGCTCGCTGACGACGGGCGTATCGGTGAAGGCGGCCTCGTCATAGACCTGCCGCAGCATCTCGAATTGCAGCCGCGGCACCGAGCCGGTGCGCGCTCGCCGCTCCCTGGGCTTTTTCCGCCGTATCGCATCGCCGGTCTTCTCGCGCGACAGGCCGAGGCGGGAGAGCTTTCCGATCACGGCATTGCGGCTGACGCCGATCTCGGCCGCGATCTGCCGGCAGGAGAGGCCGGCGGCAAAATGGTTCTTCAGTGCTTCGAGGCGTTCGTCGTTCCAGGTCGGTGCAGAGGCAAACATGTGGCATCCCAATTCTTGGTGTGCCGCCGCGGTTCCCTTCGGTCACGTCCCCTTGGTCATGACTTCCCGTTGTCGCGGATCGACAGCAGCCCGTCCTTGATGGCGAGCCTGATGCCTTCCTCGATCAGGGTCCTTGCAACGCCGGGAACGCTTGTGCCGTGGGTGCCCTGTCTCACCAGCTTTTCGAGATAACCAATGGTCGAGAGCGCCAACGTAACGGGAATGCGGTCGGTTTCGGCTTTTTCCGTAGCCATGACGCACGCTAACTGGAGAACGGTGTACTGAAAAGTATCTATTTAGACTCTATTAAGTAATGTTGCCGTTCGTCAACAGATAGTTCGTCCTTCCGGTATTCTGCGGGATTCATTGGTGAATCCGTCACATTGCCGGTCGGCCCGGCGGGGATCTGCTACCGGGGGCGGCAAAATGCCGGGCTGCTGCGCCGAAATTCCGGGTTGCTTGCAATTGGGCACAGCGACGATGATCGACCCGTCCAGGGGACGGACACCGGATATGGCGGGGTTGCGAAACGGTCTCTACACGGTGGAGACGGAGATGACCGAGGGCGGGCGCGGGCGCGCGACCGGCGTCATCGTGCTGGTCGACGGCAAGATCGCGGGTGGCGACGCACATTTCTATTACACGGGCTCCTACACGGCCGATAACCGCAAGTGGCGCGGCGAGCTGACGACGTTCCAGCACGCCAAGTCGTCCGGCGTGCTGCCGCTGTTCGGCGGCCGCGAGGTCACCTGCGGCTTCAGCGGAACCTATTCCGACGGGGATGCGGTGGTCAGCGGCACCGCGCTGGTCGGCAAGACCAGCGTGCTGTTTGAGACGCGGCTGAAGTTTCGCGCGGCGTTGTGAGTTGTTGTCGTCCCGGCGGAACGCAGGGACCCACAACCACGGAGTCGAGTCGTAAGAACGAGCTGGAGCATCAGCCTTCGCAAAACTACTCCCTGTGGTTATGGATCCCGGATCGGCGCTCGCGGAGCCTGTCATCGGGCGCGCATTCGCGCGACCCGTTGGCTCGCTTGTCCGGGACGACACTGAGTTTGCAGGTCCAACTTTTCAAACAGCAACCACCGTCATTGCGAGGAGCGAAAGCGACGAAGCAATCCATCTATCCCCGCGGGGATAGGTGGATTGCTTCCCTTCGCTCGCAATGACGGAAAAGACATGCGCTCTCATTCTCACGGCTCGGAATCGCCTGAGGTTTGCATCTTTGCTGCGCCCTCTCCTTGAAGAGGGCGCAGGGAAAGCCGGGCGCTGGCTGCGCCGGCATCACCGTGTGCAACGGGTAGTGAAGAACGCATGCGCGATATCTACCGTAAATCGTAATTCCGATAAAGAGAAGTATTTTCGATTTGGGGCTTGACACATTCCGTAAAGTCGAAGTAGTTGCCGCACATGGCGGCTTTTGCGGCCAGCCGCGGTAGCGTGGGGGCGGGTGCAAAAAAGAGCCCCGCCAAAGGCGGGGCTCGGGGAAGGCCTTGTTACCGGCCGGGAGGGGTCTGGGCCGGCTGACCCGACGCCGGAGGCGGCGGGGCGTTGTTCTGGTTGGGCTGGGCGGACGGCTGGTTGCCGCCTTCTGCCGGGGATTGGCCGCTGGTCTGACCCTGCGGCTGCTGTGCCGGCGCCTGTCCGGTGGTCTGGCCTTGCGGCTGCTGCTGGGCGCCGGCCTGGCCGGTTGCAGGCTGGTCCTGCTGTGCCGGGGTATTGGCCTGACCTTCTCCAGCGGCCTGACCCTGTCCGGTCGTCTGACCCTGTCCGGTGGTCTGGCCGCCCTGGCCCTGGCCCGTGGTCGTCTGGCTCTGCGTGGCGCTGATCCTGTTGGACACGCCGAGCGCCGCGACAGTGCGGGTGTCGATCGACCCGCTAACCTGGATGCCCTGCTGGCGCTGGAAGGTGATCAGGGCCTGGCGCGTGTCGGGTCCGAGGATGCCGTCCGCCTCGCCGATGAGAATGCCGCGTTCGATCAGCACGCGCTGAACGATACGGATCTCGTCGGGGCTGAGATCGAGCGCGGCAACGCTGTCAGCGCTCGCACTGGCACCGCCGCCACCACGGGCGAAGCGGGCGCGCGGTCCGGCCGGGACGACGTCGACGATCCTGCGCTGCCGATCCAGGAATACGATCTCATCCTCGACGACGAAGAAGCTGTAGTCGCGGTAGGCAGGGAAGTAGTCGATCAGCACCGGGTACGCCGAGACCGACACAAACGTTATATGCCTCGGCACCACCACGCCCGTGTTGATCCGGAAGTTGATCGAATTGACGTTGACCCGCGCGACGTTGCGCGAAGTGAGCACCGACTGTTGCAGCCTTGTCTGCTGTTGCGCGCTCACCGAGAAGCGGCCTGACGCGCTCTGCGTCGTTGCGCGATCGGTCTGCGGCTGGGTGCTGGTCTGTCCCTGGGTGTTGGCGCCGGTCGTCGTGCCCTGATCCTTGCCCTGCTGCATCTTTTGATCGGACTGACGCGTCCGGTCACGCTCGCCGCGGCCCTGACCGATGGTCTGGTCCTTTTGCTTGCCGAGCGGTTGATCCTTCGATCGATCCTTGCCCTTTTGCTCGGACTGACGCACCGGATCGCGCTCGCCGCGGCCCTGACCGATGGTCTGATCCTTTTGCTTGCCGAGCGATTGATCCTTCGATCGATCCTTGCCCTTTTGCTCGGACTGACGCATCTGATCGCGCTCGCCGCGGCCCTGGCCGGTGGTCTGCTCCTTCTGCGCGCGCCGCGACGGATCCTTGCCCATCTGCTCCTTGCTCATCTGCCGCTCGCCGCGGTCCGCCTTGCCCGCGGCACGACTGCCGTCTCGCATGCCTTCCGCGCGTGACGGGCCGGCGGCAGGGCTTTCGGCCCGGCCACTGCCGCGCGGCTCCGCAGCGCGGCCTTGCGTCATGCCTTCACCGCCGCCGCGGGAAGCTGCGCCCGGGCCTTTCGACATGCCGCCTCCGGGTGCGCCGCGCTCGGAGGCGCCGCCACCCGGTCCGCCGCCTGCGCCCATTCCGCCGCCGCCTTCACGCATGCCTTGCGCCGACGCCAGGCCGACGCCGGCGAGCAGTACTGCTGTGGTCAGCAGGAACCTGTTCTTGCTTCTGCTCTTCATCATGTCTCCTCCGTTTGGCTCAATTCGAAATTTCCGACGCGGCACTTTCGAACGGCTCAGCTCAAGCTCGTTCCGCCGATCGAGTTTCCGGTCCCAACAAGAAAACGGAACGTCGCTGTCATTCGTTCCGATCAATGGCTGCGGCGTCGGCACCACGGAACGGGTTCCCCGTCGGGCGCATTGCGGCGTACCGGTTGGCGCGCACGTCGTCGACCGAAGCGCTCATGTCGGCCGGCCGTCGCTGCGATGCTCGACGAAGGGCTCGGCGTCCGACGCTGAGCCCGTCGTCTCCCGCATCAATCACCAGTGGGGGTGCCAGCGATGATGATAGAAGTGGCGCCGCGGAAACGGACCGGCGTAATAGGAGTAGGCCGGACGCACGACGCGGCGATAGCGATAGCCGTAATAGGCGGGGGCGTAACCCGTGGTGTAGTAGGTGGTGGTGTAACCACCCCAGGGATACGGATCGTAGCCATAGCCGCCGTAGTACGCGGGTGCGTACCCGCCATAATCGGCCGGACCGTAGTAGCCGTAGCCAGGACCGTAGGCATAGGCCGACGTGGCCAGGCCGCCGATCACGGCGCCGGCGAGCAGTCCGCCAGCCAAGGCCGGACCGAAACCGCCGCGCCAGTGGGCTTCCGCCGGGGTGGGCGCCGCCACGGTGCTCAAGCCGAGCGCGCCGACGGTTGTCAGAACAAGTGCGGTCTTTTTCATGGGTCTCCCTCCTTTCGCGTGGATTGGGGTGCAAAGCCAACATGGAGGCAGGAAAAAAGTTGCAACACGCGAGTGCGGCGAAGCAATGTAGGTGTATGGGCGTTCATCTGGATGAACGCTGCGCGACCGGTGCCGGCGAATGTCCCGCCGCGCGTTGTCGCTGTTCAGCTTGTCTTCGGCTGGGCGCGGATTCACTGACGACGCCGGGCGAGCTCGCGATAGAGGGCCTCGGGGCTTACCGCGATTTCGTCGGCGACGAGCTTCCATTCGCCTTTGCCGGGTGAGGCTCCGGGATTCCACGCGATCCATGCATCGAGCCTTCCGGCAACTGTCTTCAATGAGAGTATTTCCGATCGCAGCCGTGCGCTTTGCAGTTCCTGCGCCAGGTAGGTCGCCCAGACGTCGCTGAGCCCGGAGCTGTTCGCGAGCAATTTCTTGAAAGCTTGCTTCGCATAGGTCCTGGTCTGTGCCGGAGCGGATGCGACGGCATCGCAATGATAGGTTTCGGAGTACAGGGAGGCTTCGGCCAGGATCGATCTGGGGCCGGCCCTCTGAAGTACGAGGGTGGATCCGTCGTCTTGATGCCGGACCAGGTGCACCGATCCAGCCAGCACGAAATGCACTTCCTTGACGGTATCCCCGCGATGGAACAGCGACTGGCCGCGGGCGAAGTCCCGCCGCCGGGCAACGAGGTCTTTCAGGAAAGGTTCGATGGAGTCCGACATGATCACTATCATGTCGTGGGAGCCGGCCCTGTGGCAAGGAGTGACTGTTCGCCGGCCGGCGCCAGACCGGCGCGATTCGGGATTTCCAGGAGGAGGACTGATGCGGCTCTTTTGGATCGTCGTTGCGGTTGGTCTGGCTTGCGGCGGCGCGACGTTCGCCGCGGCTCAACATCATCAGCACGGCCACAATGCCTCGGCTGCCGTCGCTCCGGATTCCCGGCAGCTCGTGGAGTTTCCGGCACCGCTGGTCGCGCACACGCTCGCCAACATGCGCGATCATCTGCAGGCGCTCCAGGAAATCCAGGTCGCACCTTGCGATGGGTCGGACCGACGTTGCAGCCAAGCTCGCGGAAACGCGGCTCGGGATGTCGTCGCTGGGACTGCACGGCGCTGCGGACGTCGCCAAATACATGCCGCAGGGGATGCAGGATGCCGGAACGGCGATGCATCGGGCCTCGAGCCGGTTTGCCATTGCGACCCAAGAGGCGGGCGTAACCGGCGATTTGAAGCCTGTGTTTGCGGGGCTCGCGGAAATCACGGCCCAATGCGTTGGCTGTCATGCCGGCTACCGGCTGAAATAACAAAGCTGAGTGCGGCCGCAGCCGCAGCCGTTCGAACGCGCAAGAGACGCCAATGCGAGTCAGTCTCAGTTGCCTACGTAATCGTCCGGAGGTCAGCGGCTTCGCGGTGCTCATCACCCGTTAACACTGTTCTCCTAGCGTCCGGAAAGCGGCGCAACGGCGCGTCGCTTTCGCAAGGATGATGTCAACGATGGCACGAACCGTGCGCCCGAGCGGCGTCGAAGCCATGCTCGGCGAAGAAGAACTGATCGTGTCGAAGACCGATCTGAAGGGCCGCATCACCTACGCCAACGACGTTTTCATCCGGATGGCGAAGTATTCGTACAGGGAATTGATGGGCGCTCCGCACAGCCTGATCAGGCATCCGGACATGCCGCGCTGTGTTTTCAAGTTGCTCTGGGACACGCTCGAGACCAGGCACGAGATCTTCGCCTACGTCGTCAATTTGGCGAAGGACGGCAGCCATTACTGGGTGTTTGCCCATGTCACGCCGACGCTCGACGACCAAGGCAATATCGTCGGTTATCATTCCAATCGCCGCAGGCCCGACCGCGGCCCGATCGAGCGCATCAGCCCGATCTACAAGGCGCTAAGCGCCGAGGAAGCGCGGCATGCCAACGCCAGGGACGGCATGCGCGCGAGCTTCGACATGATGGTCGGTCTGCTCGACAAACAAGGCGTAGGTTACGATGAATTCGTGCTCTCTCTCTAGGATGCAGGCGGCAGGCGGCCTTGCGGGCCTTCTCGCGACTGCCGCGCTCGCCGCCGTCTTCATCGCCGATCCGCTTCCGCGCACGCCCGCCGCGATCCTGCTGGGCGTGATCGTCGCGCTACTGGCCTACGGCATATGGAGCCTGAGGCAGGTGGTCGCGGCGGTCAGCGAGGCCACGAAGGTGTGCAATGCCGCCGCGAAGGGCGATCTCGAGGCGCGCGTGCTCAGCGACCGGCTGCCCGGACGGATCGGCCTTATGCAGAAGTCGATCAACGACATGCTCGACATCACGGACGCCTTCGTGCGCGAGGCGTCGGCCTCGATGGACTATGCCAGTCGCGGCAAGCATTTTCGCAGGATCATGGCGCGCGGGCTGCCTGGATCGTTCCGCCGTTCGGCTGCCGTCATCAACGGCGGAACTGAGAGCCTGCGCCGGCGCGTGCTCGAGATCGGCAGCCTGTCGAAGGAATTCGGCGCCCGGCTCGACGAGATCGCCGGCAATCTCGTCAATGCGGCAGCCGATCTCGAAGCCGATGCCGGAACGATGGCCGCGGCAGTCGAGGAAACCGGCCATCAGACCGCCCGCGTGATGACGGCCTCGGGGCAGGCTTCCAGCAACGTCCAGACCGTGGCCAGCGCAGCCGAGCAACTGGCATCGTCGATCGCCGAGATCAGCCGCCAGGTGGCGCGCTCGACGGAAAACACCGGCCGCGCGGTCGGCGAGGCGCACCGCGCCGGCGGCGAAATTCGTTCGCTGGCGGAAGCTGCGATGCGGATCGGCGACGTGGTCAAGCTGATCAGCGAGATCGCGGAACAGACCAATCTGCTCGCGCTCAATGCCACGATCGAGGCGGCGCGCGCCGGCGAGGCGGGCCGCGGGTTCGCGGTGGTTGCCTCCGAGGTCAAGAGCCTCGCCACCCAGACCGCGAAGGCGACCGAGGAGATCAGCGCCAAGGTCGGCGAGATGCAGCAGAGCACGACCGCGTCGGTCGCCGCGGTCGAGGCGATTGCGCAGACCATCGAGGACGTCAATCAAACCGCCTCCTCGATCGCAGCTGCGATCGACGAGCAGGGGGCGGCGACCCGCGAGATCGCGCGCAACATGCAGGAGGCGTCGGCGAGCACCTCGCAGGTGTCGTCCAACGTCGGCGGCATCAGCGCCGCCGCAGCCGATACCGGTCAGGCTGCGATGCGCGTCAACGGCGCCTCCGGGAGCGTCCACGGCCAGGTCGCGATGCTGCGGCAGCAGGTGACGCATTTCCTGCAGCGGCTCACCGCCGCCGCGTGACGATCAAAGCAGCTCGCGAAAGATTCCGAGCCAGGACAGGATCAGGACGATGACCGTCCAGACCACCGGACTGTTCAACCATTGCAGTACCACGATTACCCCACACACCTTCGGCAAGCCGACCCCATCGGCAACGCCGTGTCTCTCTTGCAGTTGTTTTCCGGGCGCCCCGCGGCGGACCAAAGTCCGCCTTCCTCGTGCATGCCCGTGCACGCATATGGTGAGCGCACCGCCAGATGCATGGTGCGCGGCGTGCGTCGCAATTCACGATTTGCTCGCGTATTGTTGATTCAGCGGCACCGAATATGTGGCCGGGCGGCAACGCGCGCTTAACGCTTTGGCGCGCGAATCACATGAGCGCCTGTAGGGCGCATGAGCCGCAAGACGTAATGGGCCGATGGTGGCGCGGCGGCTTACGCTGGCGCTGATCCGCCCTACGAAGTCATCCGTGCACCACCGACTTCGCGATCATGCAGTGGATGCCCTTGGAGCCGTTCACGGTCTGCGTCACGCGCAGGTCCGCGGCGAGGCTGCACAGGGTGTAGGCGTCCTCGCGCGACAGGTTGCGCTTCTCCCCGAGCAGCACGATCATGTCGCGCAGCGCGCGCACCACGCATTGGTCGAGGTCGGGATCGACAGCCATGGTCATGTAATGCTCGGCGGTCTCGGCGCGGGGACAGGCGAGCGAAAGGTCCTTGCGCAGCGTCAGGCGGAAACGGCCCTGCAGCGCGGTCTCGATCGCGGTGACGCAGACTTCGCCGTCGCCCTGCACGCCGTGGCCGTCGCCGCAGGAGAACAGCGCGCCCGGCACGAACACCGGCAGATAGAGCTTGGCGCCGGCGCCGAGCTCCTTGTTGTCGAGGTTGCCGCCCATGGCACGCGGGATCAGCGAGGTGATGCGGCCCCAGGCCGGCGGCGGCGCGGTGCCCATCACGCCGAAGAACGGTTTCAGCGGCAGGTCGAGCCCCCAGGGCAGGCGGCCCACCATGCGCTCACGGTCGAGCGGGATGTTGAGGATTCGCGTCTCGTGGAAATCGTCTGGCAGCGTGCCCGCAAGCGGGCGGATCAGGTTGTAGCCCCAGTCCTGCCGGAGCTGGACGTCGATGATGTCGACCTCCAGCACGTCGCCGGGCATGGCGCCCTCGACCGCAATGGGACCCGTCAGGATATGGCCGGGCACCATGCGCTCGCTCTGCGCATGGATATCGAACAGTTCCGGCGGGATGTGGAATTTGCTTTTGTCCGGCAGCACGTCCGGTCCGCCGCTGACGGTGTCGATTAAGACCTCGTCGCCGCTTGCGATCGTCAGGACCGGCTTCAGCCTCGCCTCGAAGAAGCCCCAATGGCAGGTTTGCGGACTGGAATGCAGGTGATGATGGGTCATGATTTTTTCGTCATTGCCGGGCTTGACCCGGCAATCCATCATTTCGAAGACACTTTTTCAAGATGGATACGCGGGTCAAGCCCGCGTATGACACGGTGAACCTGTGGCCCGCAATGGCGCTTGAATGGGATCGTTTGCTTGTTTTTCGCAATCTCCAAGACCGTCGGCTACCTGGGAATTCCCAGCACTTTCCTGATCGGGATTGGCCTCGTCGGCGCAGTCCTGCTCCTGACGCGGTTTGCAAGGCTCGGGCGCAGGCTGATGGTGGTCGCGCTGGTGCTGCTCGCGATCTGCGGCTTCTCGCCGCTCGGCAACCTCGTGCTCTATCCGCTCGAGCAGCGCTTTCCGAAATGGGACGCTTCGCGCGGGGAGCCTGACGGCATCATCGTCCTCGGCGGATCGCTCCATGCCGATCTCTCCGCGGCGCATGGCGTGCCCGTGATCTCGGGTGCGGCCGACCGGATCATCGGCGCTGCGACGCTGGCGCACCGCTATCCCGGCGCACGCATCGTCTACACCGGCGGCAGTCCGAAGCTGATCTCCAGCGATGCCAGGGAGGCCGACTACGCCACGGCGCTGTTTCAGGGCCTGGGGATTCCGAAGTCGCGGCTGACTGTGGAACGGCAATCGCGCAATACGAGGGAGAACGCCGAATTCTCCAAAGAGATCGTCAAGCCGAAACCGGGAGAGCGTTGGCTGTTGGTGACCTCGGCCTATCACATGCCGCGGTCGATGGGACTGTTCCGCAAGGCGGGCTTTCCGGTCGAGGCCTACCCGGTGGACTGGAAGGTCGGCGGGAAGGCGGATCTGTTCCTGTTTTACGTTACTGCCAATGACGGTCTTCAGCTCGTCGACATCGGCGTGCGCGAATGGCTCGGGCTGATCGCCTATCGCATCGCCGGTTACACCGATGCGCTGCTGCCCGGGCCGGAATAGGGCTTCGCGTCCACCGGGCAACCAAGCTAGGATCGGTGCAAAGGTCATCCGGGAGAGAACGCATGCAACAACAATCGCCGCCCGAAAACTTCGATCTCGCCGGCATGGTGGCCGATCTCAACGGCCTGTTGCGGTTGAAGACGACCGTCATCGGCATGAAGCTGTTTGCGACCGTGGAGGAGATGGCGGCGATTCCCAGGATCCGCCGGCCAACGGCGATCCACACCACCGACCAGATCGTCAGCATGGCTTCGCGGCTCGGTTGGACCGTCGGCATCACCGGCGACGATCTCGTCGGCGCGCAGTGCCGTGCGGTGATCGGGCTCGCGCCAACGGACGAGAAATTTCTGGCCGGCGAAAATTATGTCGGCGTCTGGCACGGCACCGCGGAGGACGCGCGCAAGCGGCAGGAGGCGCTCGACGTGGTGCCGTTCGGCCGCTACAAGGCGCTCGCGGTGAGCCCGCTCGGCAGCGGCCGGCTCGATCCGCCGGACATTTGCCTGGTCTATGCGACGCCCGGGCAGATGATCATCCTGATCAACGGGCTGCAATATACCGGCTACCGGAAGTTCGAATGGGGCGTGGTCGGCGAGACCGCATGCGCGGATTCCTGGGGGCGGGCGCTGAAGACGCGCGAGCCGAGCCTGTCGCTGCCCTGCTTTGCCGAACGCCGCTATGGTGGCGTGCCCGACGAAGAGATGCTAATGGCGCTGCCGCCGGCCTATCTCGCCAAGGCCATCGTGGGGATGAAGCAGCTGGCGAAGAACGGCCTGCGCTATCCGATCGCGCCCTACGGCATCCAGGCCGATGTGCGCGCCGGGATGGGCGTGAGTTACGCGGGGAAGAAGTAGCCGTCATTGCGAGCGAAGCGAAGCAATCCAGCTTTGCCGCAGCTTCGTCGCTTCCGCCTTCGCTCTTCGAGCTACGGCGGACAAGTCGCTCCTCGCAATGACGAATTGAGAGTTCAAGGGAATAGAACATGTCTTCGAAATTCGACATCGTCGTCTACGGCGCCACCGGTTTCACCGGCCGGCTCGTCGCCGAATATCTCGCCGCGCATTACAAGGGCGACGCCAGCCTGAAATGGGCGATGGCCGGCCGAGCTAAGGACAAGCTCGCCGCCGTGCGCGATGCGATCGGCGCGCCGAAGGATTTGCCGCTGATCGTGGCGGACGCCGGCGATCCGGCCTCGCTGAAGGCGATGGTGGAGCAGACGAAGTCTGTGATCAGCACGGTCGGGCCGTACATGCTGTATGGCAATGAGCTGCTGGCCGCCTGCGTTGCCGCGGGCGTGGACTATTTCGATCTCTGCGGCGAGCCGACCTGGATGCGCCAGAAGATCGAGGAGCATGAGGCGGCGGCGAAGAAGAGCGGCTCGCGCATCGTGTTCTCCTGCGGCTACGATTCGCTGCCGTTCGAGCTTGGCGTGTTCTGCGCGCAGGAAGAGGCGAAGAAGGCCTTTGGCGCGACCGCTCCGCGCGTAAAGGGCCGCGTGCGCGAGATGAAGGGCACGTTCTCCGGCGGCACCGCCGCGAGCATGCGCGCGATCTTCGAGGCGGCGGCGAAGGATCTGAGCCTGGTGGCGCTCCTGAAGAATCCGTTCTCGCTGACGCCGGGATTTGACGGCCCGAAACAGCCGCCGGGCAACCGCCCTGTCTACGACGAGGAGCTGAAGACCTGGACCGCGCCGTTCGTGATGGCCAACATCAACACGCGCAACGTCCACCGTTCCAACATGCTGCTCGGTTTCCCCTACGGCAAGGACTTCGTCTACGACGAGATGGTGATCACCGGGCCGGGCGAGCAGGGCGAAGCCATGGCCAAGAAGGTGATGGCGGCCAACAACAAGCTCTCCGGCGCCGACGTGCCGAAACCCGGCGAGGGACCGTCGAAGGAAGAGCGCGAGAGCGGCTATTACGATCTGCTGTTCGTTGCGATCGCCCCCGACGGCCGGCAGGCCAAGGCTGTGGTGAAGGGCGACCGCGATCCCGGCTATGGCTCGACGTCGAAGATGATCGCGGAATGCGCGATGTGCCTTGCGCGCGATGCGGCCGACACCGCGCCCGGCATCTGGACGCCGGGAGCTGCGATGGGCCGCAAGCTGATCAAGCGACTGGAAGAGCGCGCCGGGATTACGTTCCGGCCGGAGAAGTGACGGGTCCCGCCGCCGCTTCCCGCGCCTGCCAGCGCTGTGCGGCGGCGAACATGCCCCACATGGCGCCGAGCATCAGCCAGAAGTGCCGCCAGTGGTCGGTGTCGATGATGAAGCTCTCGGCGACGGTGCCGAGGAAG
>NZ_JBQTHN010000228.1:0-8235 GCF_052389815.1 Bradyrhizobium sp.
ACCAGATCGGCGTCGCCTATGGTCGCCAGGGCGCCTCGCAGCGTCACGCCCGCGGCATCCGCAACCGACTCGAGCACAGCAACATGGACGACATCTTCCAGCACGGCGTGCACGAATTCATCCAGGAATTCATCGCCGACAATTCGCGGCTTGGCGAGATCATCACCAGGCAGTATTTGATCTAACCGAGCACCGTCATTCCGGGGCGGCTCGAAGAGCCGAACCCGGAATCTCGAGATTCCGGGTTCGATGCTGGCGCATCGCCCCGGAATGACGGAAGAAAACGGACACACCAATGCGCCTGCGAATTGCCCATACCACCCGCTATCGCTACGAGCCAGCGGCTACCGGCGTGATCCAGATCCTGCGGATGACGCCCGGAAGCCATGACGGGCAATACGTCGCGGAATGGCAGATCGACGTCTCCACCGACACCCGCCTCGACGTGCACGAGGACGCCTTCGGCAACGTCACCCATGTGCTGACCACCGGCCCGATCGAGGATCTCGCCATCCATGTCGAGGGACTGATCGAGACTCAGGACACCGGCGGCGTGCTGCGCGGCGCCGACGAGCGGTTTCCGGAAACCCTGTTCCTGCGCTCGACCGAGCTCACCGAAGTCAACCCGGCGATGGCGCAGTTCGCCCGCGAGCTGCGCGCCGAAGCCGGCGACGACGTACTCGGGTTCCTGCACGCGCTGATGGTGCAGATCTACGAGCACATGACCTTCGACGAGGACCCGACCAACAGCGGCACCTCAGCCGCCGAGGCCTTTGCGCTGAGGCGCGGCGTCTGCCAGGATTATGCGCACATCTTCATCGCCTGCGCGCGCTCCGGCGGCGTGCCGGCGCGCTTCGTCTCCGGACATTTCCTGCGCTCCGACGGCGTCGCCGGCCAGCAGGCCGGCCACGCCTGGGCGGAAGCTTACGTGACCGATCTCGGCTGGATCGGCTTCGACGCCGCCAACGGCATCTGCACCACGGATGCGCACGCGCGCGTCGCCGTCGGGCTCGATTACCTCGGCGCCGCCCCCGTCCGCGGCACCCGCTATGGCGGTGGCACCGAGACGCTGACGGTGGCGGTCAAGGTCGAGCAGGCCGGCCGTCCCGGCCAGCGGCAGGACTAGGGGCCTTCCCCGTCATTGCGAGCGAAGCGAAGCAATCCATAGCGCCACAGTGAACAGGTGGATTGCTTCGTCGCTAACGCTCCTCGCAATGACGTTCTTGCTGTGCTGCCTAGCGCACCTCGCATGACGATGTCGTCATGACCGGGCGACCGCAGTAGTGATACCCCGATCCATCGAAGAACGTATACTCGCTCTTTCCTCCATGCAGGTTGGCCTGGAAAGCCGCGTTGCACGACTGGCCGCGAACGTTGACCGTCACGATCAGCGTATTGTTCGGCAGGTTCCAGATGAACTTCAGGCTTTGCTTGCCTGCGACGCGCACCTGCCCCGTGCCGCCCGGCACGGGGGTTACGCGCGGGCCTAGCTTGCTGTCGAAGCGCAGCGAGGTCGAGAACACCAGCAGGGTCTGGCTGACCTCGGCCGTGACGCTGCCATCCGGGTTGAGCGTACCGGTGCCGCTTCCGCTGATCGGGGCGTTGCTTACCGGCACCGGCCGCATGCAGCTCATGTTGCCCGAAAAACGGAAACTGAAGTTGAGCGCCTCTGCGCCGGTTGGAAACAAAACCGCAAATGCCAGGCCGGCGACGGCAAGGCCCGAGCGAAACAACCTTCTCTCAAAATGCATCGTGTTCCTCCCCAAAAAAAGGAGGCGAGCACATCGAAATATAAGGACCGCGGAAAGCGGTCTGGCCAGCCCCCGGCGAGCAGCATGCCGAAGGGTTCGACCCGATGCAATCGGGATAGCACGAACTTTCGATCGCTCCCGCACCTCGAGCGAGCAACGAGGGTTTCGCAAAATCCTGGCGCGTATGCCGCCTCGCCGAAATTCCTCCTCTTGTGGGAGAACGGCGCTGACGGATGCCCCACGCAATCAATAGGCGCAGTCGCGATAGTCTGAGACTTCGCAGGCCGCCATCATCTCTTTCGCCTGCGTCATTTCCGCCGGCGTCATTTCCTTCGACATCGCCTGCAAGCTGGCCATCGCCGTGGCGTCGCCCTTCCTGGCCGCGATGCTGAACCACATGAAGGCCCTGGCGGAGCTCTTCGCCACGCCCTCGCCCTTGCGGTACATCACGCCCAGCACGTTCTGTGCCTTGGCGTTGCCCGCCTGCGCCAGCGGCCGCAACAGCTTGATGGCCGGCACGTAGTCGCCGCGGTTATAGGCGACCATGCCGTCCTCCCAGGGGCCGGCGAGCGCCGCCGTCCCGCTCAGCAGAATGATTGCAACCACACCCGCGAAGCCTGACGCCCTCCGCATCTGCCCTCCCCGAAATTCCTCGCAAAGCCGACGCGATTTCTAGCCGCTTGACGCAGGGCCCGCCACGGGAATCGGGGGTTGGACGCAGGGGTGAAATTCGTTACTAGTGGCCCCCGCAAAACGAGAAGCGCTTCAAGCAGGCTCTTGGGGACTGGGAATGACCTATTGTTGTGGAATTCTGGTGCGCGACGGCCTCGTCATGATCGCCGACACCCGCACCAATGCCGGCCTCGACAACGTCTCGACCTTCCGCAAGCTGCACGTCTTCGCAAAACCCGGCGAGCGCATCATGGCGGTCGCCAGCGCCGGCAATCTCGCCATTAGCCAGTCCGTGCTGTCGACGCTGACCGAGGGCACCCAGAATCCCGATACCGGCGAGGTCGAGACCCTGATGAACGCGCCGACCATGTTCCAGGCGGCGCAGCGCATCGGCCGCGCCATCCGCCTGGTCCACGCCACCGAGGGTCCGGCGCTGCGCTCCGAGGACGTCTCTTTCGACGTCTCCTTCCTGTTCGGCGGCCAGATCAAGGGCTCGCGCATGCGCCTGTTCATGATCTACACCGCCGGCAACTTCATCGAATGCACCACCGACACGCCCTATTTACAGATCGGCGAGCACAAATACGGCAAGCCCGTGCTCGACCGCGCCATGCACTACGACGTCGAGCTCTATGAGGCGCTGAAGACCGGGCTGATCTCGATGGATTCCACCATGCGCTCCAATCTCGGCGTTGGCCTTCCGATCGACGTGCTCGTCGTGCGCACCGACGCCTGCGAGGCCGACCTCAATCACCGCATCGAGGCGGGCGAGCCCTATTTCCACGATCTACGCGCGCGCTGGTCGGCGGCCCTGCGCGCGGCGCACCAGAACATCCCGCGACCGCCTTACAAGACCGAAGCAGAAGCAAAAAAGTAAAGGGAAACGGAAATGGCCGAGGCAAAGCAGAAGATCGCGCTCGTCACCGGCGCCGGCACCGGCGTCGGCCGTGCCGCATCGCTGGCGCTGATGAACGCGGGCTACATCGTCGTGCTCGCCGGACGGCGCATGGAGATGCTGGAAGAGACCAAGAAGCTCGGCGACAACATCGGCAACAGCCTGTGCGTCTCCGCCGACATGACGAGCCCGGAATCGATCGCCGCCCTGTTCGCCAAGGTGGTGGAGAATTACGGCCGGCTCGACGTGCTCTTCAACAACGCTGGCATGGGCGCCCCGCCGGTCAACTTCGAGGACCTGCCGCTCGAGCAGTGGCAGGCGGTGGTGAACACCAACCTCACCGGCCCCTTCCTGTGCACGCAGCACGCCTTCCGCATCATGAAGGACCAGGACCCGCGGGGCGGGCGCATCATCAACAACGGCTCGATCTCGGCGCACGCGCCGCGGCCGTATTCATCGGCCTACACCTCCACCAAGCACGCCATCACCGGCCTCACCAAGTCCAGCAATCTCGACGGCCGCAAATACGACATCGCGGTCGGCCAGGTCGACATCGGCAATGCCGCCACCCCGATGACCGACCGCATGGTCGCCGGCCCCGGCGTGATGCAGCCCGACGGCACGATGAAGCACGAGCCGCGCATGGATGCGAAGGCCGTCGGCGATGCGGTCGCTTACATGGCGAGCCTGCCGCTCGATGCCAACGTGCTCTTCATGACTGTCATGGCGACCAAGATGCCGTTCGTCGGGCGGGGGTAGCCCTGCTCTCACCATCGTCATTGCGAGCGAAGCGAAGCAATCCATAGCGCCACAATGCGCGTCATGGATTGCTTCGTCGCGGAGCCTGTCATCGGGCCCGCCGGGGGCGGGACCCGTTGGCTCCTCGCAATGACGATTGGGGTAGCCGTCTTCCCTATTCCAGCCTCTCCACTTTCCGCAGCGCGGGGAACAGCTTCATCCACAATAGCGCAATCGCGATGGTGCCGACGCCGCCGAGCACGGCGGCAGGCACGGTGCCGAACAGCGCCGCGGTGACGCCGCTCTCGAACTGGCCGAGCTGGTTGGAGGCGTTGATGAAGAGGAAATTCACCGCGCCGACCCGGCCGCGCATCTCGTCCGGCGTCGACAGCTGCACCAGCGAGAAGCGGATCACCACGCTCACCGTGTCGGCGGCGCCGAGGATCGCGAGCGAAACCACCGACAGCCACATCCACTGCGACAGCGCGAAGGCGACTGTGGCCGCGCCGAACACGATCACCGCCTGGAACATGCGCAGGCCGACATGGCGGTTGATGGTGTGCCGCGCCAGAACGATGGTCATCAATAGCGCGCCGACCGCGGGCGCGGCGCGCAGGATGCCGAGGCCGAGCGGGCCGGTCTGCAGGATGTCGCGGGCATAGATCGGTAGCAGCGCGACTACACCGCCGAGCAGCACGGCGAACAGGTCGAGCGAGATCGTGCCGAGGATCGCCGGGTTGTTGCGGATGAAGCGGACGCCGGCATAGATGTCGTCGTCCGCGCTCTCCTTTTTCATAGTCGCCTGCTGCGCCGGCCGCAGGAAGCCGGTCAGCACCGCGCCGATCAGCCAGAACACGACGATGATCAGGTACGGCAGGCTGGGCGCAAAGACATAGGCGAACCCGCCGATTGCGGGACCCGTGATGGTCGCCACCTGCGCCGCGCCGGAGGAAACCGCGGTGGCCCGCAGCAGCGAGCCCTTTGGCGCAATCAGCGGCAGCAGCGCCGCGGTCGCCGGGCTTTCGAAGGCGCCGGCAATGCCGATCAGGAAGGTCGCGATGTAGATCTGCACCGCGTCGAGCCAGCCGGCATAGGTGCTGGCGGCCAGAAGCAGCGCGGTCAGCGCCTGCCCGATCTGGCAGAGCTGCACCACGCGCTTGCGCTCGAAACGGTCGGCAGCGTGGCCGGCGACGAAGACGAGCAGCGCGGTGGGGAGGAATTGCACCAGCCCGACCATGCCGAGGTCGAACGCGCTGCCGGTGATATCGTAGATCTGCCAGCCGATCGCGACCGCCGCGATCTGGCTTGAGAAGCGGGACAGGCTGCGCGACAGCAGGAAATTGAGGAACGAGGCGTCCCTCAACAATTCGCGCGCGCCGACGGTCGTGGCCGGGGACATGACCGAGGCGTGGCCGAGGGCAGTCCCGATGTCAACGCCTTCCGTGGCAACACGGCATTGCGCCGCCCCGCGGCGCTGGCATAATCGCGCTTGGTGCTGGGGGATTCATGCTGCAATTGCAATCGGCGTTCGGCGTGCTGGCGTTGCTCGCGATCGCGTGGAGCCTGGGCGAGAACCGTCGGGCCGTGTCGCTCAAGCAAGCGGCGATCGGCCTTGCCGCGACGCTGGTAACCGCCGTCGTGCTGCTCAAGCTGCCGGTCGTGGCGCGCGCCTTCGGCGCCATCAACGACGCGGTCGGGGCGATCTCGGCGGCCTCGCGCGCCGGCTCCTCCTTCGTGTTCGGCTATATCGGCGGCGGCGCGCTGCCGTTCGACCTCAAGGTGCCCGGCGCCGACTTCATCCTCGCCTTCCAGGCCCTTCCCATCGTGCTTGTCATGAGCGTGCTGACGACGCTCTTGTTCTACTGGCGCATTCTGCCGCCCATCGTGCGCGGCATGGCCCGCCTCCTGGAGCGCACGCTCGGCGTCGGCGGCGCGGTGGGCCTGTCCACCGCGGCCAACATCTTTCTCGGCATGGTGGAAGCCCCTCTGTTCATCCGTCCCTACCTCGGGCAGCTGACGCGCGCCGAGCTCTTCCTGGTGATGACCGGCGGCATGGCCGGGATCGCCGGCACGGTGCTGGTGCTCTACGCCACGCTGCTGGCGCCGCTGATCCCGGACTCCGCCGCGCATTTCGTCATCGCCTCCGTGATCGGTGCTCCGGCCGCGATCCTCGTCAGCCTGATCATGGTGCCGGAGACAACGGGCAAACGCACCGGCGGCGGCCTGGAAAATCCGGACGTGCATGCCGCAAGCACCATGGACGCCATCGTCAAGGGCACCACCGCAGGCCTCGAGCTGCTGCTCAACATCGTCGCCATGCTGCTGGTGCTGGTCGCGCTGGTCTATCTCGCCAACGCCGTCATCGGCCTGTTGCCGGAGGTCGGCGGCGCGAAAATCTCGCTGCAGCGGCCGCTCGGCTACGCGATGGCGCCGGTGTGCTGGCTGATGGGCCTGCCATGGCCGCAAGCGGTCACCGCCGGCAGCCTGATGGGCACCAAGACCGTGCTGAACGAGTTGATCGCCTATGTCGAGCTTTCCAAGCTCGGCAATGACGCGCTCGATCCGCGCTCGCGCCTGATCATGCTCTACGCGATGTGCGGCTTTGCCAATTTCGCCAGCCTCGGCATCATGATCGGCGGTCTCGGCGTCATGGCGCCGGAGCGGCGCGAGGAGATCAACGCGCTCGGGCTGAAGTCGATCGTATCAGGGACGATCACGACGTGCCTGATGGGAGCGATCGTGGGTCTCCTCACCTGAGGGCTCCTCCATGCCCAGCTTCGGCAGCAGCTGCTGCACCACCAGCACCGACCCCTCCGCTGTAAGATGCGCATGGTCCCAGGCCAGCGGTACGCCGCCATCGAGCGTGACCGGACATTGCCGCGCCGGACAAATGGCATCGAGCACCGAGACGTAGGCGAACGACTCGTCGGCGGGCAGCGCGGCTTTCATCCTGGCGTCGAGCGAAAACACGTCAGGCAGCAGCAGATCGTCCGGCCGTGCCGTCACCTGGCGCAGATGCTGGCGCAGCAGCATCGGCGGCAGCCGGCCCTTGAATTGCACCGGCGGGCCGAGCAGCACCACGCGGACTCCGCTGCCGGTCAGCCTTGCGATCGTCTGCCGCAAATCGGCGATCATGCCCTCGAAGCGCGGCGGACGGGCGTATTCCAGCCAATCCCCGGAGAGGATCACGAGGTCGGGCTTATGGTCGCGGAAATATGCCGTCATCTGCGTCGCGGCGTTGCGGCACGCGGCCAGGAATTGCGCCGGTGCATTGAACGTCGGCATGCAGGCGGCCTCCGTCCCCTGCAGGATGTTGACTGATCGCGGATCGGCCGCCTTGCTCAAGCCATGAAAGTAATGTGCCGCCAGGCTGTCGCCCCACAGCAGCACGTTGCTCCTGTCGGGGGCCGGCTTCAGGCAATCGTCGCGGAACACGCCGCTCGCCGGGTTGAAGCAATGGCCCGACCGGTAGATCGCCTCGAACTTGTAGGGAATGTACGTCTCGAGCTGCGCCACCACGCGATCGGCGCCGCCGGAATTTTGGCCGAGCATCGTGCCCCCCACACTACCAGCGATCAGCACGGCGGAAGCGGCAAGTGCGGTCGCAAAGGCGGCGCGGCGCGTCGGCGCCAGCGTCCGCTCGCGAAACGGCAGTTCGACAAAGCGCCACGACAGATAGGAGATCGCAACCGTCAGCGCGAACAGCACGATCTTGTCGAAGGCGTCCAGCACCAGGCTGTCCTTCGAGAAGCGTGCAAAGGTGAACAGCGGCCAGTGCCAGAGGTACAGCGAATAGGATATCTGCCCGAAAAATCTTGCGACGTGAAAAGGCGAGTACGGCGCCCGCTTTCGCGCGGGAACGCCGATGCCGCTCCAGATGAAGAGCGCCGCTCCAATGCAGGGGGCAAGCGCGTTCAGGCCGGGGAATCCCGGTCCCTGCCGCAGCGAAAATACCGGGATCGCCAGTACGACCACCGCAACGCCGCGCGCGATCCTTTGCGCCGTTTCGTTGCGCAGCACCGGAAAGCCTTCGACAGCGATGATCGCGCCGACCAGGAACTCCCAGGCGCGCGGCGGGCTCATGTAGAAGGCGTTGGCCGAGCCTTCATGGCGCATCAGCCATACGCTGAGGGCAAAGGAAGCAACCGCAAGCGCCGCTAGCAGAATCGGCAGCGCGGC
>NZ_JBQTHN010000229.1:0-13329 GCF_052389815.1 Bradyrhizobium sp.
CCGGTTAGTCCGGAAAAAGCATGACCGGAGGCATCATGGCAAAAGACAAATCACTGATGGAGAAGTTCGCCGACACCGTTCGCGACGTGGCGAAGACCGCGACCGAGGCGGCGAGCGCGGCGCTGAAACCCGAACCGCCCGCCGCTTCGAAGGCGGAGCAGCGCTCGGTCGCCTATGTGCCGTTGGCCGCCGACGGCCTGGTTGCCGATCCCTTGATGATGGCGCCGATACCCGAGGCGCGGCCGCGGCGCAGGAAGCCGGCGGCGAAGAAGGCGACAAGAAAGACGTCGAGGAGGCGCGCGAAGAAATCGGCCCGCAAGTCGTCGGCGAGGTCCACGAAAAAGTCTGCCGCAGGGACATCGAGCCGAGCGGCGAGCACGAAGACCGCCCGCAAGACGAAGACCGCAGCGAAGCGGCGCGTCGCTAAATCCCGCCGGCGGTAGACGCACCAATCTCGTGTCCCGGACGCGGTGCAGCGCGTCAGCGGTGCACCGCAGACCGGGGATCCATGCCGCCGTGATGGGCCCCGGATCAGCAGCGCACCACGCCGCGATGCGGCGCGTTGCGCAGCATCCGGGGCACGAGAGCCTCTCTACCGCTTCACCGCCGTGAACCTTGCCCCGCCCATCGCCTTGCGCTGCACGAGATCGACGAACAGCACGTAGGAGCGATAGAAGTCGTCATGGCCGGACGGCTTGCCGGCCGCTTGGGCCTCACCGCGCAATTTCTCGTACATGCGCAGCCGCTCGCCGAGGATCACGCCCCACGCGTCCGTCTCGTCGTCCACTGCCTCGACCTCGAAGCCGGCACGTCGCAACAGTTCGGCATGCCCTTCGATGCCAAGCAGCGTCGCCGCCGCCATGCCGTCCCACAGCAGTTGCCGCTGCGCCTCGGCGAGCGGCCGGTGCATCACCCAGTTGGTGAAGGCGATGCGCCCGCCCGGGCACAGCACGCGATGCGCTTCGCCGAATGCACGCGCGACGTCCGGAACATGCAATAGCGCTTCCTGGCTGACCACGGCATCGAAGCTCGCATCCGGCAGCGGCAGGTCCATCACGTTGCCCTCGAGCACGCGCACTTGGCCTTCGAGACCGACGCGCCGTGACAGCTCGGCGGCGCCGGCGACGCGCGCCGGCGTCAGCTCGATGCCGGTGACGATGGCCCCGTAGCGATGCGCGAGATAGCGCGCCGGCCCACCGAGACCCGCGCAGAGATCGACGACCTTGCTGCCGATGCCGATCCGGGCCGCCAGCGCCAGCGCGTCGTTGGCGCCGAGCCCGCCATAATGATCCTGGTCGTGCGCGAAGAGGTCGTCCGGCTTGAGCCCCTCCAGCGTCCCGCGCGCCGCCTCGAGCTTGGCGAGGATGATCTGCACCGAGATCGGATGGCGCTCGTAGAAGTCGATAGCCGTGCGGATCTGAACCATGCGGGCTCCATTGGGCGGGGAGCCGCACCATATCGGTTTGCCCGCGGATTTACCGGGTCCGGAGAGGCCTCCTGTTAACTCACCATTAACTCACAGATATGTGTCTAGTGACGATTATTGACATTCGTCAGTGAACACTCGATACTCCTCAGCAGCTCAGCAGAGGAATGTCCGATGTTCGTCCGATCGATTTTATCCAGCTATATCAGGCTCTTGACGGGGGCGCTGCTGGCGTTTGCGGCAATCGGGCTGACCGGCTGCAATGAATCCACCGCCGAAAAGGTCGTTCCGGGCCGCCCGGTTCTGGTCGCCACCGTGAAATATGAAGCCGCTTCCCCGGAGCGCAGCTTCGTCGGCACTATCCGGCCACGGATCGAGACCGATATGGGGTTCCGCGTTCCGGGCAAGGTGGCAAAGCGCCTCGTCGAGGTCGGCCAGACCGTCGATGTTGGCCAGCCGCTGGCGCTGCTCGACGAGGTCGATCTGAAGCTGCAGGCCGAGCAGGCCCAGGCCGAGTTTTCCGCCGCCACCGGCGTGCTGGCGCAGGCGGCGGCTTCCGAGCAGCGCGCCAAGGATCTCCGCGCCAAGGGCTGGACCACGGACGCGCAGATGGATGCGGCGCGCGCCGGCGCCGACGAAGCGAGGGCGCGGCTCAATCGCGCCGAGCGCCAGGTCGAGCTGACGAAAAACTCTCTGTCTTATGCGACGCTGGTGGCCGATGCCCGCGGCGTCGTCACCGCGACGCTGATCGAGCCTGGCCAGGTGGTTGCCGCGGGCCAATCCGCGATCCGCGTCGCGCGCTTTGCCGAGAAGGAGGCCGTCGTCGCCATTCCCGAGACGCTGGTCGGCCGCGCCAAGGAAGGCGTTGCCTCCGTCACGCTGTGGTCGGAGCCGGACAAGAAATATGCGGCCAGGCTGCGCGAGATTGCGCCGTCGGCCGATCCCGCCACGCGCACCTATCTCGCCAAGTTCTCGCTGCCCGGCGCCGGTGCCAGCGTCTCGCTCGGCATGACCGCCACGCTGACGCTCGCCGACCCCGCCACCGACCGCGTCGCCAAGCTGCCGCTGTCGGCACTCTACAACCAGGGCGGCAACCCCTCGCTCTATGTCGTCGACGGGTCCGGTAACGTCGCGCTGAAGCCGGTGACGGTGAAGGCGTACGAATCCGACAACGTCGTCATCGCCGACGGCGTCGAAGAGGGCGCCAGGGTCGTGGCCCTCGGCGTGCAGAAGCTCGACCCCGCGCAGAAGGTGCGCGTGGTCTCCTCGTTGTCGTTCTGAGTTTCCTAGTCATTCCGGGGCGATGCGAAGCATCGAACCCGGAATCTCGAGGTTCCGGGTCTGGTCCTTCGGACCATCCCGGAACGACCACAAGGTTCTTTCAGGAGAGCGAGATGAAGCACTTCAATCTCTCGAGCTGGGCGGTCAGCCATCCGACGCTGGTCCTGTTCCTGATGATCATCCTAGGCGTCGCCGGCTACTTCTCCTATGCGAAGCTCGGCCGCGCCGAGGACCCGTTCTTCACAGTGAAGGTGGTCAACGTCTCCGCGATCTGGCCCGGCGCTACCGCACAGGAGATGCAGACCCAGGTCGCCGATCCCATCGAGAAGAAGCTGCAGGAGCTGCCGTACTTCGAGAAGGTGCAGACTTATTCCAAGCCGTCCTTTGCCGCGATGCAGGTGACCTTCCGCGACAACACCCCGCCGAAGGACGTGCCTTATCTCTTCTATTTCCTGCGCAAGAAGCTGGTCGACGTGCAGGACCAGCTGCCCCAGGGGCTGCTCGGTCCCGTCGTCAATGATGAGTTCTCCGACGTCGACTCCATCCTCTACATGATGACGGGCGAGGGAGCCGACTACAAGCAGTTGAAGAAGACCGCAGAAGGCCTGCGCCAGAGGCTGCTCAAGGTGAACGGCGTCACCAAGGTCAACCTCTACGGCGCCCAGGCCGAGCGCATCTTCGTCGAATTCTCCCACGCCAAGCTCGCAACCCTCGGGATCACGCCGCAGGCGCTGTTCGATTCGCTCGCCAAGCAGAACAACGTCACGCCGGCCGGCACGGTGGAAACCTCGGCGCAGCGCGTGCCGCTGCGCGTCACCGGAGCGCTCGACGGCGCCAAGGCCGTCGCCGAAACCCCGGTCGAGAGCAACGGCCGCGTGTTCCGGCTCGGCGATATCGCGACCGTCACCCACGACTATGTCGATCCGCCGACCTTCAAGGTGCGGCAGGAAGGCAAGCCCGCGCTCGGCATCGGCGTTGTGACGGCGAAGGGCGCGAACATTCTCGAGCTCGGCAAGGAGGTCAAGGCCGCCACCGACGACTTCATGAAGGCCGTGCCGCAGGGCATCGAGGTCGAGCAGATCGCCGACCAGCCCAAGGTGGTCGAGCATGCGGTCGGCGAGTTCGTGCGCTCCTTCATCGAGGCGCTCGGCATCGTGCTGTTCGTCTCCTTCCTGGCGCTGGGCTGGCGCACCGGCATCGTGGTGGCCGCCTCCGTGCCGCTGGTGCTCGCCATCGTCTTCATCGTCATGAGCGCGATGGGGCTCGATTTGCACCGCATCACGCTCGGCGCGCTGATCATCGCGCTTGGTCTACTGGTGGACGACGCCATCATCGCGGTCGAGATGATGGTGGTGAAGATGGAGCAGGGCTGGGACCGCGTCCGCGCCGCGTCCTTTGCCTGGGAATCCACCGCCTTTCCGATGCTGACAGGCACACTGGTCACTGCGGCCGGCTTCCTGCCGATCGGCTTTGCCAATTCGGCGGTCGGCGAATATGCCGGCGGCATTTTCTGGATCGTCGCGATCGCGCTGGTCGCCTCCTGGTTCGTCGCCGTGATCTTCACGCCCTATCTCGGCGTCAAGCTGCTGCCGAACCTCGCCCGCCACGCCAGCCACGACCCGCATGCGGTCTACGAGACGCGCATGTACCGCGGCCTGCGCGCCGTCGTGCAATGGTGCGTCGAGCATCGCATCAAGGTGGTGGCCGCGACCGTCGGCGTGTTCGTGCTATCCATCGTCGGCTTCGGTAACGTGCAGCAGCAGTTCTTCCCGCTGTCCGAGCGGCCCGAGCTGTTCCTGCAACTGCGCCTGCCGGAAGGCACCGCCTTCAACGTGACCGAGAAGTCCGTGAAGAAGGCCGAGGAGCTTCTGAAGGGCGACAAGGACATCAACACCTACACCGCCTATGTCGGCCAGGGCTCGCCGCGCTTCTGGCTCGGTCTCAACCCGCAGCTGCCGAACGAGGCCTTTGCCGAGATCGTCATCGTCTCCAAGGATGTCGAGGCGCGCGAGCGCATCATGGCCAGGATCGAGAAAGCGGTCGAGGGCGGCGCGCTGCCGGAGGCGCGTGTCCGCGTCGACCGCTTCAATTTCGGTCCGCCCGTCGGCTACCCCGTCCAGTTCCGCGTCGTCGGGCCCGACGCCAACAAGGTGCGCGACATCGCCTACCAGGTGCGCGACGTCGTCCGCGCCAACAAGAACGTCAAGGAAGTCCAGCTCGACTGGAACGAGCAGTCGCCCTACCTCAAGCTGGTGGTGGACCAGGATCGCGCCCGCGCGCTGGGCCTCACCCCGCAGGAGGTCTCGCAGTCACTGGCGATGCTGATCTCCGGCGCGCAGGTCACGACGGTGCGCGACGGCATCGAGAAGGTCGGCGTGGTCGCCCGCGCCGCGCCCTCCGAGCGGCTCGACCTCGGCAAGGTTGGCGACCTCACCATCACCTCGCGGGGCGGCATCGCCGTGCCGCTGCAGCAGATCGCCAGGATCGAGTATTCCCATGAGGAGCCGATCATGTGGCGGCGCAATCGCGACATGGCGATCACCGTGCGCACCGACGTCGTCGACGGCGTGCAGGCGCCCGACGTCACCAACCAGATCTGGCCGCAGCTGAAGGACATCCGCGACAGGCTCGAGCCGGCCTACCGGATCGAGCCGGGCGGAGCGTTCGAGGAGTCCGCCAAGGGCAACGCCTCGATCTTCATCCTCTTCCCGGTCATGGTCATGGTGATGCTGACGCTGCTGATGATCCAGCTGCAGAGCTTCTCGCGCCTGACGCTGGTGTTCCTGACCGCGCCGCTCGGCATCGTCGGCGCTTCGCTGGGTCTCAATGTCGCCAACCAGCCGTTCGGCTTCGTGGCGCTGCTCGGCCTGATCGCGCTCGCCGGCATGATCATGCGCAACACCGTGATTCTGGTCGACCAGATCGAGACCGACGTCGCGCACGGCCTGACCCGCCGCGAGGCGATCGTGGAGGCCACCGTCCGCCGCGCCCGCCCGGTGGTGCTGACCGCGCTTGCGGCGATTCTCGCCATGATCCCGCTGTCGCGCTCGGCGTTCTGGGGCCCGATGGCGATCACCATCATGGGCGGACTTTTCGTGGCGACCTTCCTGACGCTGCTGTACCTGCCGGGCCTCTATGCCCTGTGGTTCAGGAAGAGCCTGGAAGAGAGCGGCGGCGCCGAAAAGCCTGCTGCCGCGCCGCAGCATGGCAAGGAAGAACAACCCGCATTTCCGCTTGCCGAAGCGGCCGAATAATTGAACATTGAGATCAGGATCATGACGCTAGTTTCAGAACATATCGAAACCGACACCCGCGAGCGTATCCTCGTGGTGGCGGAGCGTCTGTTCCGGCAGCTCGGCTACCAGAAGACCACGGTCGCCGACATCGCCAAGGAATTGCGGATGAGCCCCGCCAACGTCTATCGCTTCTTCGATTCGAAGAAGGCGATCCATGAGGGCGTGGCCCGCACCCTCATGGGCGAGGTCGAAATCGAGGCGCGGCGGATCGCCGCCCAGCCCGGACCGGCGAAGCCACGCCTCCGCGAACTGCTCAAGACCATCAATCGCATGAACACGGAGCGCTATGTCGGCGATAGCAAGCTGCATGAGATGGTCGAGATCGCAATGCAGGAGGACTGGGACGTCTGCGTCATCCATATCGAATGCGTCACCGGTATGATCGGCCAGGTGATCGCGCAGGGCGTGGAGTCCGGCGAGTTCGAGGCCCCCGACCTGCCGCTGGCGGCGCTCTGCACCTGCACCGGCATGGTCCGCTTCTTCCACCCCCAGATGATCGCCCAGGCCATCAACAAGCCCAGCGCGACGATCGACCAGATGATCGATTTCATTTTCCGGGCGCTGGAGCCGCGCAAGGCGAAATAGCCGCACGGCGGGATAGCCGTTATAGTCTCAGTCATTCCGGGTTCGATGCTGCGCATCGCCCCGGAATGACTGTATCGGACAGGAACATTCCCGCGTGACCGAAAAAGACCTGCACTACTACGAGCCCGCCAAGGGCCACGGCCTCAAGCACGATCCCTTCAACGCCATCATCGCTCCGCGCCCGATCGGCTGGATCTCCTCGCGCGACGCCAGCGGCAACGTCAACCTCGCGCCCTACAGCTTCTTCAACGCCTTCTGCTACAAGCCGCCGATCATCGGCTTCTCCTCCACCAACTGGAAGGACAGCGCGGGCAACATCCAGGACACCGGCGAGTTCGTCTGGAATCTCGCCATCAGGGATCTGGCGCAGCAGATGAACGCCACCGCCGCCCACGTCGCCCGCGACGTCAACGAGTTCAATGTTGCAGGGCTCACGGCGGTGCCCTGCAAGCTCGTGGGCGTGCCGCGGGTCGGCGAAAGCCCGGTCGCCATGGAGTGCAAGCTGACCGAGATCGTCCAGCTCAAGGGCGCCAACGGCGAGAAGGCGCAGGCCTGGGTCACCTTCGGCGAGGTCGTCGCCGTCCACATCGACAAGGCCCTGATCAGGGACGGCGTCTACCAGACCGCGCTGGCCAGGCCGATCGTGCGCGCCGGCCGCAGCGGCGACTATTTCGAGATCAAGCCGGAGAACATGTTCGAGATGGTCCGGCCGGATTGAGGCTGCTTCGTCGCACGAAGGAACTCCGATCCGTCCAGGTGTTTATCAAACGGTGTTTCGGAGATTGCCTTGAAGCGCTGGCTTGCAGGATTGGTTCTGCTCGTTTGCCTCGTCGGTCCCGCTCTGGCCGGGCTCGACGCGGCATCGATCAGCAACGCGGATTGGCCAGGCAGGCCGCCGTCCAAGGACAAGATCCATCCCGCCGTCGTAAGGATGCAGGTCCTTTTGGACCGCGCCGGATTCTCGCCCGGCGAGATCGACGGCAAGCTCGGCGAAAATGCCGTCAAGGCCTTGCGTGCGTTTTCTGAAGCCAAGGGCCTTGCCTTCGACGGGCGGACGCCGACACCCGAAATCTGGAGCGCGCTGATCGCAACCGGCTCCGACCCGATCATCGTCGACTACAGGATCGCGGACAAGGACGTGAAGGGGCAGTTCCTGAAGAAGCTTCCCGCCAGGATGGAAGACATGCGGGAGTTGAAGTCGCTGAACTACACGAGCCCGCGCGAAGCGATCGCAGAAAAATTCCACATGAGCGAGGCGCTCTTGCAAGCGCTCAATCCCGGCAAGAAGCTTGACGAGGCCGGCCAGCAGATTTCGGTGGCAAACGTCGCAACGAGCGACGCCAAACCGGCTGTTTCCCGCATCGAGGTCGACAAGGTCAGGCAGACGGTAAAGGTGTTCGGAAACGCGGACGAACTGGTCGCTTTCTTTCCGGCGACCGTGGGCAGCGAGGAAAAGCCGACGCCCAGCGGCACGCTCAAGATCATCTCGATCGACGCCAATCCGCATTATCGCTACAACCCCGAATACAGGTTCAGGGAGGTCAGATCGCGGCGGCCCTTCACGATCAAGCCCGGTCCGAACAATCCCGTCGGCTCCCAGTGGATCGGGCTTTCGTCGGAGGGCTATGGCATTCACGGCACCGCCAATCCATCCAAGATCAGCAAGGCGGAATCCCATGGTTGCGTGCGCCTGACGAACTGGGACGCCGACCGCCTGGCGAAGCTCGTGAAGAAGGGCATGGAAGTCGCGTTCAACGAACAGCCGGCAGCGAACCGGAAATGAAGTCCTCTCCGTCTGCCTGCTCTCGATGCGGCATTGATCGACGGGGCCGAATGGAGAGGCAAGGGGCCGCCCGCGGGGACAAGATCGATCCTGCAATCGCAAAGATACAGGGCTCTGGCCTGCTGAGTTGCGATAGACTGCGCAGATGGGTGGAACAAATCTATCCCCGTTCGTTTCGAAAGGTGCGCGTTTGGTTTCCCAAAGCGACCTGGAGGCTGCTCTTGATCTCGTGCGGGCTCGGGCTGCCGGGTCGGCTGAGGGGATTTTTGGTCCAGCTTCGATCACTTGGCGGATCGACAGAGAAGCGGTCATCTTTTTGGGTGCCGGACGTGCCTTGCTCCTTCAGTTGGCGCATCCCTGGATCGCTGCCGCCGTCGCCGAGCACTCTCGGACCTTCGCAGATCCAATCGGTCGCTTCCATCGAACCTTTGACGTTGTGTTTACGATGGTGTTCGGCTCACTGGACAAGGCCCTTGCTGCTGCCCGACGCCTGCATCAGCGTCACACCACGATCGTCGGAAGCCTGCCCGAAGCAATCGGTCCCTTCGATCGTGGCTCACCCTACCGCGCCAACGAGGTCGCAGCGTTGCGTTGGGTTCACGCTACCCTTGTCGAGACCGCTCTCATCGTACACGACATGATTTTGCCTCCGCTCTCGGTCGAAGAGCGCGAGCGATACTGGGCTGAAAGCCGGCTTTATGGCGCATTGTTCGGGCTAACGTCGGCCGACTTGCCGGCGGATTGGGAATCATTCGCCGCCTACAACGCGGCCATGATGCAATCGGATATTTTGTCCGTCAGTACCGCGGCACGCGAGGTGGCCGGACAGATCTTCGCCAGCGGACGGCCATGGTTGCGGCCGCAGCGATGGTACCGGGCCCTCAGTGCCCAGCTGCTGCCAGACGGGTTGCGCATCGGCTTCGGATTTGCCTTCGACGAACGTGACAGGAAAGCCACCGAGCGCGCGCTTGCGCGCATACGACGCGTATATCCGAAAATACCAACCCGCCTTCGCTACGTCGGTCCCTATCAGGAAGCTCAGGCCCGACTACAAGGAAAGCCGCGGCCCGACTGGGCAACACGATGTCTTAACAGAGCCTGGATTGGACGGCCCCAGTTGGATGACAACTGGATCAGGTAATGCTCTCTTAAGCGCACATCTCGCGGTGTCCAGGCCGCAGCCAAACCAACGCTCCCGCGGAACGGAAGCCGGCCCCCTGCCGTTAACAAACGGCAACCCTGGCCGCGTCAATTTCGCTCTTTTTTCAAAGCGAAGTGTTCACCCGCAACGGGCACTTTCGGCTAGAATTCCCGCCATCTGCGCCGAACCTTGAGGTAATCCCATGAGCTTTCGCCGCGACTACATCACCAAGCCCATTTTCTCCTTTGCCCGCGGCGTGCTGCCGCCGATGTCCGATACCGAGCGCGAGGCGCTGGAGGCGGGCGATGTCTGGTGGGATGCCGATCTCTTCACCGGCAATCCCGATTGGTCGAAGCTGCTGGCGAACGCGCCGGCGACGCTGACCGACGAGGAGAAGGCCTTCCTCAACGGTCCCGTCGACGAGCTCTGCGCCATGCTCGACGACTGGAGGATCAACTGGGAATGGCGCGACCTGCCGCCGGAAGCCTGGGAGTTCATCAAACGCCACAAGTTCTTCGGCTTGATCATCCCGAAGGAATTCGGCGGGCTCGGCTTCTCTCCCTATGCCCATTCCGAGGTCGTGCGCAAATTGTCGTCGCGTTCGCTGGCGGCCGCCGTCACCGTGATGGTGCCGAATTCGCTCGGGCCCGGCGAGCTGCTGATGCGCTTCGGTACCAAGGAACAGCAGGACCGCTGGCTGCCGCGCCTCGCCGACGGCCGCGATATTCCCTGCTTCGGCCTGACCAGTCCCGAGGCGGGCTCGGATGCAGCCTCGATGATCGACAAGGGCGTGATCTGCAAGGGCACCTTCGAGGGGCAGGAGGTGATCGGCCTGAAGCTGAACTGGCACAAGCGCTACATCACGCTGGGCCCGGTCTCGACGCTGCTCGGCCTTGCCTTCAAGGCCTACGACCCCGACCATCTCGTGGGCCAGCAGGAAGACCTGGGCATATCAGTGGCGCTGATCCCGACGCATCTGCCGGGCGTCAAGATCGGCCATCGTCACCTGCCGGCGATGCAGATGTTCCAGAACGGCCCGAACTGGGGCCACGACGTCTTCATCCCACTCGATTACGTCATCGGCGGCCAGGAGCGGCTCGGCCAGGGCTGGAAAATGCTGATGACCGCGCTTGCCGCCGGCCGCGGCATCTCGCTGCCGTCATTGTCGGCCGCCGGCGCCGCCTATGCCGCGCGTACCACGGGCGCCTATGCCCGCATCCGCGAACAGTTCGGCATCTCGATCTCAAAGTTCGAAGGTATCGAGGAGCCGCTCGCCCGCATCGCCGGCACGGCCTATCTGCTCGACGCCGCGCGCCGGCTGACCTGCGCCGCGCTCAACCAGGGTCATCATCCCGCTGTCATCTCCGGGATCATGAAACTGCATGCCACCGAGCGGATGCGCATCGTGATCGACGATGCCATGGACATTCACGGCGGCAAGGCCGTGATCGACGGGCCGCAGAACTACATGGGCAGTCTTTACCGCGCCGTGCCGGTCGGCATCACGGTGGAGGGCGCCAATATCCTGACCCGCAATCTCATCGTGTTCGGGCAGGGTGCGATCCGCGCCCATCCTTATCTGCTCGCCGAGATGAACGCATTGCGCGATGCCGATCGCGTGCGCGGGCTGGAAGAATTCGACAAGTCGCTCTGGAGCCATGTCGGCCACAGCTTCAAGACGCTGTTCCGCGCCTGGGGCCGCAGCTGGAGCGGCGGCATCTTTGCGCCCGCGCCCGATGCGGGGCTTGCGACCCGCTTCTATCGCCAGCTCTCGCGCTACTCCTCCGCCTTTGCGCTTACAGCAGACATGGCGCTGCTCACGCTTGGCGGCGCGCTGAAGCGCAAGGAGATGATCTCCGCGCGGCTCGGCGACATCCTGTCCGAGCTGTATCTGCTCTCCGCCGTACTGAAGCGCTGGGAAGAGGAGGGCCGCCAGCACGCCGATTTCGCCGCACTCGAATGGTGCATGGCGAGCGGCTTCAAGACCATCGAGAACCGGCTTGCGGAAATCCTCGGCAATCTGCCGAACCGCTTCGTCGCCGTGCTGCTGAAATTCTTCCTGCAGCCGTGGGGTGCCCGCGTGCTCGGACCGGCCGACCGCGTGGTGCATCGATGCGCCCAGCTCATCCTGGAGCCGTCGGCGGCACGCGAGCGCCTGACGCCGGATCTCTCCCATGTCGATGATGACCGCGGCCTGGCGCGGCTGGAAAAGGCGTTCCGCCTCTACGCGGCCTCGGAGGATATCCGCAAGCGGCTGCACGCCGCGCGCATCGACGACTGGAAGGAAGGCGTGAAGAAGGGCGTCATCACCCAGGGCGAGGGCGAGAAGATCGCCGCTGCGCATGAAGCCGTGATGAAGGTGATCGAGGTCGACGATTTCGCGCCCGAGGCGCTGTCGCCGATTTACAAGAAGAGCGCCGGCGTGCATCAATTCTTCCAGGGATTGGGCGAACAGAGGGCGGCGAGCTGATGGCGCGACCGGTTTTCATCGTCGACGGCAGCCGGACGCCGTTCATCAAGGCTCGCTCGGGTCCGGGTCCGTTCACCCCGGTCGATCTCGCCGTGCAATGCGGCCGGCCGCTCTTGGCGCGGCAGCCCTTTGCGCCGACGGCGTTCGATCAGGTCATCCTTGGCTGCGTCAACGTCATTGCCGACGAGATGAATCCGGCGCGGGTTGCCGCGCTGCGGCTCGGCATGGGCGAGAAAATGGTCGCCTTCACGGTGCAGATCAATTGCGGCTCCGGCATGCAGTCGATCGATACGGCGTTTCGCTATATCCGCGAAGGCGCCGCCGACCTGATCCTGGCGGGCGGTGCCGAAGCGCTCAGCCACGCGCCGCTGGTCTGGCCGCAGGCCGGCGTCCGCTGGTTCGCGGGGCTGGCGGGCGCACGCGGCATGGCTGCGAAGATCATGGCGGCGCTGAAGGTAAAGCCATCCTACCTCAAGCCGATCATCGGCCTCGAACGCGGCCTCACCGATCCCATCACCGAACTCAACATGGGCCAGACCGCCGAAGTCGTCGGCCAGCTGTTCGGCATCACCCGCGAGCAGTCGGATACTTACGCAGCCGAGAGCCACAAGCGACTGGCGCATGCGCAGGCCGAAGGTTTCCTGAAGCGTGAACTCGAAATCGCCTTCTCGCGCGACGGCAAGTTTTATGATCATGACGATGGCGTGCGTCCGGATTCGACGCCGGAGTCGCTGGCAAAATTGAAGCCGGTGTTCGAACGGCCGTGGGGCCAGGTCACCGCCGGCAATTCCTCGCAGATCACCGACGGCGCCTCCTGGGTGATCCTCGCCTCCGAAGACGCCGTGGTGAAGCACGGGTTGACGCCGAAGGCCGCCATCATCGACAGCCAGTGGTCCGCGCTCGATCCGTCCATCATGGGCCTTGGGCCCGTGCTGTCGGCAACCGCGCTGCTCAAGCGCAACGACGTCACCTTGCAGGATGTCGAGACCTGGGAACTGAATGAAGCCTTCGCGACGCAGGTGCTCGGCTGTCTCGCCGCCTGGAATGACGACAAGTTCTGCAAGGAAGTGCTCGGCCTCGACGGCGCGGCGGGCGAGCTCGATCGCGCCAGGCTGAACGTCGATGGCGGTGCGATCAGCCTCGGCCATCCCGTCGGCACGTCGGGCAACCGCATCGTGCTTCATCTCGTCAACGCCATGAAGCGGCTGGGTACGCGCCGCGGCATCGCCACCGAATGCATCGGCGGCGGCCTCGGCGGCGCCATGCTGATCGAGATGGTGTGACCATGGCCGAGAAGATCATGGACGTCCTCGGCGAACGCGTGCTCGAACTCGGCCCGAGGCCCGA
>NZ_JBQTHN010000230.1:0-18470 GCF_052389815.1 Bradyrhizobium sp.
GAACTGGTCGAGCTGGCCGGCGAGCGAGGGCATGTTCTCCATCTGCGAGATGCCATTCTCGCCGTGGCAGGCGACGCAGAGCTGCGCCTTCTCCTTGCCGGCTGCGATGTCGGCGGCGTGGGCGGACGGCACGCCCGCGACGACTGCAGCGATTGCGATTCCAAAAAGCAACCTGCGCATTTCAAACTCCCTCGTCATGCCCGGGCTTGACCCGGGCATCCATCCCCTTCGCAAGAGTCTCGTGAAGTCCGATGGATTGCCGGGTCAAGCCCGGCAACGACAGACCAAGCAGAAAGCCGCGGCTGCTTCTTCAAGCAACCGCAGCCTCCGATGGTTCCCTCGTTCTACTTGCTGTAGCTGATGCGATAGATCGCACCGGCCCAGTCGTCGGCGACGAGGATCGAGCCGTCCTTGGCGATCACGATATCGGCGGGACGGCCGAGATAGCCCTTGTCGCCCTCGAGCCAGCCTTCGGCGAAGATTTCCGACTTGGCGTCCTTGCCGTCGGGCCCGACGGTGACGCGCTTGATGCGCGCGCCCTGGTATTTGTGGCGGTTCCACGAGCCATGTTCGGCGATCAGGATGTTGTTCTTGTACTCGGCGGGAAATTGATCGCCGGTATAGAACTTCATGCCGAGCGGGGCGACATGGGCGCCGAGCTTGACGACTGGCGGGGTGAACTCCTCGCACTTGTGCCCCATCGCGAATTTCGGATCGGGCAGGTCGCCCTGGTGGCAATAGGGATAGCCGAAATGCTCGCCGATCTTGGAGATCATGTTGAGCTTGTCGCTCGGCAGATCGTCGCTGACCCAGTCGCGGGCGTTCTCCGTGAACCAGAAACGGCCGGTACGGGGATCGACGTCGCCGCCGACGCTGTTGCGCACGCCGAGCGCCCAGATTTCCGCGTTACCGGTCTTGGGATCGACGCGGCGGACCTGCGAGACGCTGGTCGGCGGAAGGCCGATGTTGAAGGGCGGGCCGAACGGCAGGTAGAACCAGCCTTCCTTGTCGACCGCGATGTATTTCCAGCCATGCGGGACATAGGGGGGCATGTCGTCATAGACCACCTTGCCCTTGCCGAGATTGTCGATGTTGGCCTCGGCGTTCTCGTATTTGTAGAGCTTGTCGATATCGATGACGTAGAGCGCGCCGTCGTGGAAGGCGACGCCCGTCGGCATTCTCAGCCCCTTGATCACGGCCTTGACCTCGCGCTTGCCGCCCTTGTCGGTGACGGCGTGGATGGTGCCGAGATCGAACGTGCCGACGAACAGCGTGCCCTTGTCGCCCCACGCCATCTGCCGTGCCTGCAGCACGCCCGGCGCCCAGAGCTCGATCTTGAAACCCTGCGGCAGTTTTATCTTCTTCAACGACGCGGCGATCTCGGCCTCCGGGATACCGGTCGGCGGCCCCGAGGGCGGCGCGAGACCTTTCTGGGCCTCGGTCTCGTCGCCGAGGAACCAGTCGGGCGGCGGATTTTTCCAGAAACCCGGCGTACCCGACTCGTATTTTTTCAGAGCTCTTCCCTTGTCCTTATCCTGCGCGTCGGCAGGCCCTGCCACCGCTACCGCGAGCGTCGCCGCAAGCGCAAATACACATCCATTGATAACCGATTTCATCGCGTCCACTCCCCTATGCAGCCCGAAGGCCCGCGTTATTGTTTTGTGTCGAGAGACGAAACGTCAGTAGGTCTGGCCGAGCAGCCAGACGCAAAAGCCTATCACATCCGCCGCGCGTGAGAAGCGAAAGGCTCGCCTGCCGACGCGCGGCGATCATGCAATCGGATCGAGTCGTCGCGATGCAGTTCGCTTTGAGACAATTTTGTGATCTGCACCTTGCGGCGCAGCAAGTGGGCACGCTTCCACAAACCGGCGTGTTGTCGCAACGAGGCGGCGCGCGCGACTATCGTCGCGTCACCACGAGGTCGGCGGCGCCGCGATTGCGCTTGTAGAACATGTCGTACAGTCCGGGGATGCCGATCACGGCGTCGTTGACGAAGACGAACAGCTCGCCGTTGCGCGTCGCCCTGATCGGCGCCTGCAAATAGGGATCGTCGGGATCGGGTTCGATGAAGGTCTCTTCGCCGCCGACGCGGCCGTAACGCAGCACGACATGGAACCAGTCCTGCGTGGTTTCGCGCCGCAGCGGCACCGCCAAACCGAGAATCATGCGGTGATACCAGGTCGGCGGATCGGCCGGAGAGAAGCCGCCGAACGGCACGGGAATCGTGCCATCGCTCCAGCTCTCCCCTGGCACCGGCTTGATCTCGACGAGATATCGCGCCCCTCGCTCCATCATGATCCCGGTCGCCTTGCAGAGTTCGGAGGTATTGAAGCGAATGGGCCCGGAAGTATCGCCCCGCGCACCCAGCTCCCTCGTCGCCGCGCTCTCGTCGCAGGTGAGGCCCGCCACGTCCTGCACGTTGAAGAGCAGATGACTTGCAAGGCCGGCGCCGAGATAGACCAGCAGCAAGGCGAAGAAGGCAGGCGCCCAGCGGTATTTGAGGTTTTTGTGGAAGGCGGCGTAGCCGCTGCTGCTGCGCAGCCGGTAGATGAAATTGTTCGGCAGGCCCGACGGCGCGTTCGGAACTCCGCGCCAGATCGTGCCCATATTGACCGAGATGCGATCGGCGATGCGCGTTCCCCACCACATCAGGCCGGCTACGAGAAGCGCAAGCAGGATGAACCAGCCCGGCGCGCGGGCATAGCCGTCGATCCAGGTCGAGGCGAAGCCGGGCAGGAAGGCGCCCACGATGCGGATGAGGTCCGAGACCCAGCGAATCGGGCTGGTGAATTCGTCCTGGCGCGTGGCGGAGCTGACCAGCGGAAACACCAGCAGCCACAAGGTGGCGCCGACCGTGGCGAAATAGACGATGCGTCGCTTCCAGATATCGTTCCAGACATGCTCCTGCGCGTCGCCGCGCGCCTTGGCCTCCTCGTCTTCCTCAACTCCGAACTGCGACGGCGTCAGGATCGCGCCATCGTTTTCGCGAACGACGTCATAGACCCGCGGCAGGCCCACCGGCGCGTAGGCATGCGCGCGATTGTCGATGCGTCGAAACGCCGACTCGTGGATCTTCGGCCGCCAGATCACGACCCGGTCTTCCCCATCGCCTTTCCGGGCGTAGCTCGCGTTGCAAAGCTGCTCGAGCTTGCGCGGCCCGTAGCGATAATAGGCGCCGAGGCCGGCGCGAGGATCGTAGATGCGGCCATCCTTGTCGCGCCGGGACATCGCATTCTTGAACGTATCGGGGTCCGCCACCAGCGCCGGCGGCAACGCGGCGTCCGACTTGAACTTCAGGCCGCAACGCTGCGCCTCGGTGATCATCCAGACGAAGGGAATGTAGGCCAGCGAATCGTCGGGATAGCCGCCGCCGACGTTGGAATGCACGCCGGCGAACCAGACCTGGCTGAGCTGCTCGTCCCTGACGTAGCGTTCCTTGCCCGGATCGACCGGCGCGGCAGGCACGTCGCCTTCGTTCCACAGCTCGGGATGGAACGTGGTTCGCTCCTCGTCCAGCGCCAGCGCCTGGCAGGCGCGCGTCACCCGGTCGCGCGGCAGGGTGTGGGTGGGAAGCTCGAGCGGCCAGATGAAGCGGCTGATGCCGCGCGTCATCTCGTCCAGCGGCGCGCCGTAGGCGGCCACCGTATCCCATACGCCCACGAAATGGATTTTCGCGACCTGCCGGTTTTCATTCCTGTCGTATTTGTCCCGCAGAAACAGGTCGCGGCCCCGGCGAAAGACATTCTCGACGCCGAAGATGGTGTGGTAGCGCTCGCGCCGGTAGGCGCGATAGGCCGCGCGGGCCTTCTCGTCGAGCTCCTTCTCGTTTTGCGCCGCGACCAGGCCCTGATTGAGGATCAGCCCGCCAACGACGCGGATGGTGAAGGCACCGCGGCTGAAGCCGAAGCCGAAGAAGCGATCGCCGTCGTCGCGATAATTGCGGCAGGCGAATTTGTAGATGTCGATGACGTTGCGCTTCAGCCCGAAGCCGAAGGCGCCGCCGAGGATCGCCCACGGCTTGAACGAGGACGTGCCAACGCCATCGTCGTAGAAGGCGACCTGGTCGCTGTCCGACAGGTCGAGCGCCTCGAACGTGCGCCAGACATTGGTGCGCCAGACCTTTGCGCTGGAATTGCCGGTGCCGTCGGACAGCAGAACGATGTTTCGGCTCATGGGCTGCCCCCGCCGTATCGTTGAACGCGCAATCTCAGGTTTAGAGAATGGCACATCGGCGCAGCGGGAAAAGCGATCTGCCTCACAGAGACTGAAATAAAGTGTGGGCCGCCCGAACGAAGCTGGCGGAAGAAACTATGGAAGCCCCTTACGGCCTGCTCATGCCGCGGCCCTCGATCGCGGCTGTCGCCGCCGGGCCTTTCAGATAATCAGTCCACGCCTGCGCCGCTTCGAGCTTCTCTAAGAGAAGGATTGTCTTCCGGTGAGTGTGGCGGCAGGATTGAGCTACTTTCGCGTGTTAAGTAGTTTGAGGCTGCTGGGGGTACATGATGGCCACTTACGAAATCATCGTCACGGATGTAACTTGTTATGGAAGTTTGTACTGCGTCGCAGGGTGGGACCGTATATCGAACCGGATGATCCGTCCCGAACCGCAGGGCGCAAATTCAAGGGATGAAGCCTCTCGATTTTGGAATGCAGCCTATGCGGGTCCAGGTAAGACCTTCTCAGTCGGAAATGTCGTTCGGTTTGACGCAACCAACCCTCTACCGGATTTTCTGTTTCCGCATGCAACTGAGGATCGAATTGTAGATATGGGCACTCCAATGCACGTCTTGGAGACGCTTAACCCGGCCGCGATGGTTCAAGCCGTTGCGGCTGGGACTGCTGCCTCTCTACCGCTGGCGTTCGATAACGCGCTGGTGCGCGTGAATTCCAAAGCGTATGTCCCAACGGGCAATAAGGGGCGTTCGCTTGGCGCAATTGAAATTCCGCCGTCAGACATTATTTTCTTTGAGCACCAGTGGCAGAATGAGAATCCTAAGCTGCGTGCCCGCGTGACAAGCGCCGGACGGGTTTATGACCTGTCTGTGCCAGCGGAGGCGGCCCGGACTCGTTGGCGCTCTGCTGGGCTTGCAGCAGTAAAGGCAGATGTCAAAGCCAGCACTCGAGTACACATTCGCGCAGGTTTGTCACGGCCAATGCAATCAAGGCCAAACGAATGCTATTCTCAGTTGAATGGAGTAATCCTCCTCTAACCCTTGCAGCAACAGAAAACGAAGACAACTATGACATCTCCGCTTGAAGTCTTGTCCATAGGACATTCGAGCATGTCCTATGAGGAGTTTGTAAGATTGCTGCGAAGTGCATCCGTGACGGCTGTCGCGGACGTTCGATCGACCCCATTTTCTCGTCGCAACCCTCAATTCAATCGCGACACGCTTCGAGAAGAATTGCGCATGGACGGCATTGCTTATGTGTTTCTTGGTGAAGAACTGGGTGGCCGTCCGAAGGAGCGTCAATACTTTTGTGATGGCGTCGCTGACTACGAAAAGATGGCCAAATCGTCCGACTTTGAACGTGGTCTGCGTCGGGTATTCGAAGGAAGCAAGCAGTATCGCGTTGCCTTGATGTGTTCAGAGCATGATCCTTTGGAATGTCATCGGTGTCTGCTTGTGGGGAGAGCGCTGCACGAGCGAGGAGCGACCGTGAGACACATTCTCCCAAACCAACTGTTTTTGGATCAGGCAGAGGTCGAGCGACGCCTTGTCCAACTATCCCGGCACGACGCTGCCGACTTGTTTCAAAGCTATCGAGAGCGTGTGGCGGAAGCCTACAGGAAAAGGGCGAACAAGGTTGCCTACTCTGAGCCCACTTCCGGCTACCGACCCTCCCCGCGGCACCCAGATTGAGCGCGGAGAAGCCAGTTGGATAGGTTCAGGGTTTCCACGATTGGGTTCACCAAGACAAGTGCGAAATCGTTCTTCGACAGGATCAAGAGATCGGGAGCAAAGAAGGTCTTGGACGTTAGGCTCCACAACACCTCTCAGTTGGCAGGATTTGCCAAGGCTGACGACCTACGATTCTTTCTGAGAGAGATTTGTGGTGCGGACTACTTGCATGAGCCGCTTCTCGCTCCCACCGATCAGATGTTGAAAGCGTTTAAGCGAGATAAAGGGGATTGGCCGACCTACACCAATCGTTTTCTAGATCTAATGTCTGACCGCCAGATCGAAACGCGTTTTAGCCCAGAGATGTTTCAAGACAGTTGCTTGCTATGTTCAGAAGCGACTCCACACCACTGCCATAGAAGACTTGTCTGCGAATATCTTAACGAGAAGTGGCACGGGTCACTCGAAGTAAAGCACCTATAGTTTGCAATCGTTTCTTTCAGAGTTCGTAGGGCTCGCCCTTTCGAACCTTTCGAACCAAGACTACTGCGTCCTCGGAATACTTGTGAAGAATGCTTTTTCCGTACTTCATTGCGCAGTGGTATTTATTATCACTTGCTTTCAGATCGAACTTATCTTTCGCCTTCACGCGATCAATCGCCTCTTGGGCCGTGCTCCAATAATTCCCACCCAACTTCTTAGCAACGCCGGTCAGCGTGTATGGGTATCCGGCCCGGTGGAAACTACCCCGAACCTACCCCGAGCGTGAAACGCGAACAGCCGTACTCCCCGCAGGGAGTGACTAAGTCATTGCGCGGATTTGAAGCGATTGGAGCGGGCGAAGGGGCTCGAACCCTCGACCCCGACCTTGGCAAGGTCGTGCTCTACCACTGAGCTACACCCGCATCCGAGATGGCGGCGACTGGTGCGCCGGCAACGGCGCACCTATGCCAAATGCGCACTGTGAATGCAACACTTCTGCGAAGCGTTAAAATCCGCCCCTCGCGGGGCGATTTAGGCGGAAATGGTCGCCAGATACCCCGAAATCAAGTCCGGGGCCGGTTCCCGGCGATTGAAAATGCCGGTGGCCGGCTCCAACTAGGGCAAATCGACCCCACGCTGATTCCGGCCCGGCCGTGCTAGAAGGGGCGCCATTCATTGAGGACAGCAGGCGAGGACATCGTGACCATTGTAGAGCAGGGCGGCGGAGCGCCGCAGGCAGCCGGCGACCTCATCAAGGAAACCACCACCCAGTCCTTCGTGAAGGACGTGATCGAGGAATCGAAGCGCCAGCCGGTGCTGATCGACTTCTGGGCGGAATGGTGCGGCCCCTGCCGCCAGCTCACCCCGATCCTGGAAAAGGCGGTCCGCAATGCCAAGGGCCGGGTCAAGCTGGTCAAGATGAACATCGACCACCATCCGGCCATCCCCGGGCAGATGGGCATCCAGTCGATTCCGGCCGTGATCGCCTTCGTCAATGGCCAGCCGGCCGACGGCTTCATGGGCGCGGTGCCGGAAAGCCAGGTCAACGCCTTCATCGAGCGGATCACCAAGGGCGTGCCGGCCGCGGGCGAGCCCAACATCGCGGAGATCCTGACCGAGGCCGAGGCGGTGCTGGCCGACGGCGACGCGGCGGGCGCGGCGCAGATCTATGCCGAGGTGCTTGGGCTGGATTCGACCAACATCGCCGCGTTGGCGGGCCTTGCCAAATGCTACGTCACCACCGGCGCCATCGAGCAGGCCAGGCAGACGCTCGGCATGGTGCCGGAATCCAAGCGCAACGACGCGGCCGTCAAGGCCGTGCAGGCCGCCATCGAGCTCGCCGAGCAGGCCAAATCGGTCGGACCGGTCGCCGAGCTCGAACAGAAAGTCGCCGCAAACCCGCTCGATCATCAGGCGCGCTTCGACCTCGCCACCGCGCTGAACGCGGCAGGCAAGCGAGCCGAGGCGACCGCGCAGCTGCTGGAGATCGTCAGGCGCGACCGCAAATGGAACGACGACGGCGCGCGCAGGCAACTGGTGCAACTGTTCGAAGCGTGGGGCGGCGCCGACGAGGCGACCGTCGAGGGACGAAAGAGACTGTCGACGATCCTGTTTTCCTGACACTCGGTTACTCGAGGCAAAGCGCCGGGACAGCTCATGCCGATCAATGCCGAATATCGCGGACCCGGCGAGCTGCCGGAGGTGATTGCGGTGTTTCCATTGCCCGGCGCGCTGCTGTTGCCGCGCGGGCAGATGCCGCTCAACATCTTCGAGCCGCGCTATCTCGCCATGGTGGACGACGCCTTCCGCGACGGCCATCGCCTGATCGGCATGATCCAGCCGGACGTCACCCATTCGAGCGACAGGAACCCGGTGCTGTTCCGCGTCGGCTGCGTCGGCCGCATCACCCAGCTCGCCGAGACCGGCGACGGCCGCTACATCCTCGAGCTGACCGGCGTGTCGCGCTTCAGGGTGATCGAGGAGTTGTCGGTGCTGACGCCCTACCGGCAATGCAAGGTGGACTTCTTCGCCTTCGCCGACGACTTCATCGCGCGCAAGGGCGAGGAAGCGGTCGATCGCCAGGCGCTGCTCGACGTGCTCACCGATTTCCTCAAGGCCAACAATCTGAACGTCGACTGGGAAGGTGTCGAGAGCGCGCCCAACGAGGCGCTGGTCAATGCGCTGGCGATGATGTCGCCTTACGGCCCGGCCGAGAAGCAGGCGATGCTGGAAGCGCCCGACCTGAAGACCCGCGCGGAGATTTTGATCGCGGTCACCGAGATGGACCTCGCCAAGAAGCGCACCAGCGGCGAGCCGGGGCTGCAGTAGGGCGATCGTCGTCATCGGGCTCGACCCGGTGACCCATCTCCTTCGGATGAATTTTGAGTAGGTTGATGGATGCGCGGGTCAAGCCCGCATGACGAGCGTGTCACGCCGCCTTGCGCGTCCCGGCAAACCGACGCCTCAGCCAATCCTTCCACGACAGCGTGCCGCGCACGCCGTTGCTTTTCACAAAACCCATGCCGCGCGCCGTCTTTTCGGAAACATGGACCGGCATGACCGTGCGATGCATGGCGCGCGCCGCCAGATATTGCCTTGCGTGTTCGACGAGGCTGAGGTCCTCGGGGCCGCCGATCTCCGCCCGCACGCCACGTTCGCCGTCGAAGGCGCAACGCGTGAGATGATCGGCGACATCGGTCGTGTCGACCGGGTTGCAGACCGCTTTCGGCACCGGCCAGACCGGAAGCCAGCCGAAGCCGGCGAGCATGCGTTCGAGCAGGTAGTAAAACGGCGTCGCGCGGACCACCGACCAGGGCAGGCCGGACTCGCGGACCATGCGCTCGCCCTTCAGCTTGACGCGGGCGTAGGGCAGCGACGCCTCGTCGAGGCCGACGATCGAAACATGGAGAAAGTGCTGCACCGAGACCTGCTGCGACAGGTCGAGCAGCCGCCGCGTGCCTTCCGCGTCGACATCGGAAGGCGACGTGAAGAAGTCGACCGGCCGGAAGCCGCCGCGCCGCGCGACCGGCGAATGCGTTGCCGCATTGATCACGGTGTGCACGCCGCGCAGCGCCATCGGCAGCCCCTCGCCGGTGGCGAGATCGCCGATCGCCCATTCGACGTCGTTACGCGAACGGCGCGTGCGGGCAAAGACTCGCACTTGGTGGCCATCGCGCACCAGCCGATCCACGAGATCCTGCCCGAGATGGCCGGTTCCGCCGGTGACGAGAACAAGGGTCATGGCCCGCTCCTTTGTTCTCAGCCGCCCAGAGGGTGAGGTTCCGCGGCTAATCAACCGGCGGGAGCGCGGAGGGTTTCGCGGGTCGGGTCGGTGACGCCGCAACGGGCGACGGGTTCCGCCGGCCTATCGTTGTTGAGCACGATCTTTCGGAAAACCGCTTCACACTTTTCCGGATCATGCTGCTAGTAGCCGGCGGCCGCCAGCACGACCACTGCGGCCAAGGCCTTCCAGCCGAACCCGCGGCCGCGCGACCACCAGGCGTTGGCGATGGCCGCGAAGGCGTAGACCGCAATGATGGTCGCGACGATCCAGTGCCGCGCGCTGTCCGATCCCATACTGGGGGCGGCGATCAGGAGCACGCCGCCGCCGATCCAGGCGACTGTCCCCGCCTGCCAGACCAGCCGGATCAGCGTGCGCAGGCTTTCCGGCGCGATGGTCGCCCTGGAGAACACCTTGGTTTCCCCCAGCACACCATGGATGAGGGCAACGACGATGCCGGCGACGCCGGCACATTGCAGGATCAGATCGCGCATGGGACCTCCACCGGCATCCATACAGTAGTGTACGGAATAACGGCCGCACTGGCGCTTGTCAATACAGTTGTGTATGGTGCTTGCCTCGCGAGGCGGGGACCATGGCGGATCAGCTTTCGGCGCAGGATTGGGTCGACCAGGGCCTGAAGACGCTGGCAAAGAGCGGCTTCACGGCACTGAAGGCCGAGCCGCTGGCAAAAGCCATGGGCGTCTCGCGCGGCAGCTTCTATTGGCACTTTGCCGATATCGGCGCCTATCACGCCGCGATCCTCGATCGCTGGCGCGACGTCGCCACCGAGCAGATCATCGCCAGCGTCCAGGCGGCCCTGGACCCGGACAAGGGCGAAGACCCGCTTGCCATGCTGCTCAAGCTGACCTTCGGCGGCAGGCTTGCGCTGGAGCGGGCGGTACGAAGCTGGGCCGCCAACGATCCGCAGGCACACGATGCCGTCGTCGCCGTCGATCGCCGCCGGCTCGACTATGTCGAGTGGCTCCTGAAACAGGCCGGGCTTGCCGAGGACGTCGCGCGCGCCCGCGCGCAAATCCTGTTCTGGACCTTTTTCGGCTTCGCCCTGTCGAACCAGCCGCTGCCGCCGGACCGGCAGCAGGCCGTACTGGACGAACTCCTGCAAATTGTCGCGCGCTGAAGGGATATGTTAGAGCCTCTCCACGCAATGGAGTTACCTAGATGAACGCCCAGCCCGAGCGGCCCGAATCCAGCGTCGATCCCAAGCTTCTGGAAATCCTGGTCTGCCCGCTGACCAAGGGCCCGCTGGAGTTCGACGCCGCGAAACAGGAGCTGATCTCGCGCTCCGCCAAGCTCGCCTACCCCATCCGCGACGGCATCCCGATCATGCTGCCGGAAGAGGCGCGGAAGATCGAGTGACGGAGCGGCGAATGGTGAGTAGCGAATAGCGAATAGACCATTCGCTACTCCCCATTCGCTATTCGCCTTACAGCGCCTCGCCCTTCAGTAACCGCGGCACTTCGCCGGTGAGGCCAGCGGCCTGCCGGATGAACAGGTTCTTCAGCGGCGGGGCGCGGTCGACGAGACCCAATCCGATGTCGCGCACGGCGCGCAGCAGTTTCGATTCGTTGGAGAACAGCAGGTTCAACGAATTGGTGGCGACCCCCATCGCCATGGTGTCGAAGCGGCGCCAGCGCTGGTAGCGCTCGAGCACGCCCGCGCTCCCCGGATCCATGCCGAGCCGCGCCGCATCGACGACGACCTCGGCGAGCGCAGCGACATCCTTCAGGCCCATATTGAGCCCCTGCCCCGCGATCGGATGAATCACATGCGCGGCGTCGCCGACCAGCGCCATTCGCTCGGCGATGAAGGAGCGCGCGACGAAATAGCCGAGCGGGAAGGCGCGCGGCTTGTCCAGTGCCTCGATCTCGCCGAGGTGCAGCCCGAAACGCTTCTCGAGCTCGGCGTGGAAGTCGTCCTCGCTCAAAGCCTCGATGCGCGCGGCTTCCTTGCGCGTCTCCGTCCACACCAGCGAGGAACGCTTGCCCGTCAGCGGCAGGATCGCGAAGGGACCGGCCGGGAGGAAATGCTCCTCGGCGCGGCCGTGGTGGTCGCGCTCGTGGCCGACGGTGACGACGATGCCGGATTGATCGTATTCCCAGCCATGGGTGACAATGCCCGCCTGCTCGCGCAGTTTCGAGCGCGCGCCGTCGGCGGCAACCAGAAGGCTCGCGGCTATGGTGGCGCCGTCCGCCAGCACGACGTCGATGCCGTCGGCGCTCGACTCGAAGCTGTTCACCGCGGTGGCGCGAAGGTCGACGCCGGCGGCCTCGGCACGCGCGGCGAGCGCGTCGATCAGGTGGCGATTTTCGACCATATGCGCGAACGGCTCGCCCGGCTCGACTTCGCCGCCGAAGGTCAGGAACACCGGACGCGTGGCGTCGGCGAGCTGCGAGTCCGTCACCACCATGTCGAGCATCGGCTGCGCCTTGGGCGCCACCTCGTCCCACACCCCGAGCGCCTCGAACAGCCTGCGGCAGGCCGCGACGATCGCGGTGGCGCGCGGATCGCGGCTCGGCCGCACGCCGAGCGCCGGATCGGCGACGACCACGGGAATATCGGGACCCAGCCCCTGGCGCAGCGCCAGCGCCAGCGCCAGCCCGGCAAACGCCCCGCCGCAAATCACTATGCTTCGCTGTGCCGTCATGGAAACCCGCGTACTCTTACTCTTGCCCCCGGAGTATAGCTGGGCGAAACAGGTTCACCAAACAAGGCCCTTCGGGCCGTCATTCCGGGGCACGCGAAGCGTGAACTATGGGGCGCAGTTGCGCCCCTGAGAATCTCGAGATTCCGGGTTCGATGCTGACGCTTCGCCCCGGAATGACAGCTGTTGTTGGTCCGAGACGAACTGAAAGCATCCGCATGTCCAAAAGCCTGATCGACCTGCTCGCCATCCTCGACCTCGAACAGCTCGAGGTGAATCTGTTCCGCGGCAACAGCCCGAAGACGAGCTGGCAGCGCGTGTTCGGCGGGCAGGTGATCGGACAGGCGATGGTAGCGGCATGCCGCACCGTCGAGGGACGCTTGCCGCATTCGATCCATTGCTACTTCATCCTGCCGGGCGATACGCAAATACCGATCGTCTACCAGGTCGAGCGGTTGCGCGACGGCAAGAGCTACTCGACCCGCCGCGTCACCGCGATCCAGCACGGCAACGCGATCTTCTCCATCATGGTTTCCTTCCATGCCGAGGAGGAAGGCGCGTTCAACCACCAGGAAAAGATGCCGGACGTGCCGCCGCCGGAGAAACTCACCGCCGAGGAAGTTTCCAAGCAGCCGATGTTCAAGGAGATGCCGGAATTCATCCGCCGGTACTACGAGTCCGATCGCCCGATCGAGCTGCGCCCTGTCGAGCTCGGCCGCTATTTCGGCCAGAAGATCGACGACGGCCGCATCCATGTCTGGATCCGGACCGCCGCGAAATTGCCCGACGATCCGGCGCTGCACATGTGCGCGCTCGCCTATGCGTCCGACTTCTCTCTGCTCGATGCGGTGATGGCGCGCTACGGCCGCACGCTGTTCGACAAGCGCATGATGCCGGCCAGCCTCGACCACGCAATGTGGTTTCACCGCCCGTTCCGCGCCGACGAATGGCTGCTCTACGCCCAGGATTCGCCGAGCGCGCAGGACGGCCGCGGGCTGACCCGCGGCCTGATCTTCAAGCCCGACGGCACGCTGGTGGCCTCCGTGGCGCAGGAAGGCTCGGTGCGCCAGCGGAAATCCTAGCTTACGCGAACGCTGCCCCGCGCGGCGCCAGCTCGAACTGAGAGACGTACCAGCGCGCGTACCACCGCAGCATCCACGGGATCGGAATGATCAGCGAGCCGAGCAGTGCAAGCACGATCGAGCGCCACAGCACCTGCAGACCGGACCCGTTGAAAAGGATCTCGCGCCGCGTGCCGCTGATGTTGCGGCAGATCCAGCGCAGCATGGCGGTGATGACCCAGGCCCAGCCGATGATGGTGATGAAGGAGACGATCAGCAGGACCTGCCAGCCGATATAGCCCCAGATGCTGCCGTTGAAGGCTGTTGGAATCTTCTGGCCGTTCGAGGCGAGATTGTCGACTGCCCATCGCAGGACGAACCAGGACACCACGGCTTGCAGGACGATCGCGATGATCTGATAGAGGGGATCGTAGGCGCCGACGAGGCCCAGCAGCGCCAGCAGGATGAACGCCCACCAGATATCGCCGACCTGGCCGGTGAACGAGAAATTGGACCGTCCCGGCACCTGAACGCGCGACGCGAACCAGCGGTAGAACCAGACCGCAACCCAGGGCGCTGGAATCACCAGCAGCATGCCGATGATGTAGGCCAGGGTGCGGCCGAGCAGGCCGAAGAGCGGCAAGTCGGCCGACAGCGCATTGCCAGGCGAACCAGCCGCACCGGTCATCGGCAGCGACCCCCCTTGCGGCAATCCCGGCGGGCGCCCCGCCGCGCTCGGCGCCAGGCCCGGTATTTCGGCCGCCTTCTGCCAACCCGCCATGCCCTCGGTCCACACCAGGGTGTCGGCCCGCACCGTGCCATTGGCGATGAGATCGCGGAACTGGGATTCTGGGTATGGACCCTGCTGCTGGCCGTTGGCGGCATAGAACCATTGCTTCGACATTGGCGTCTCCTCGGGGAATTCTTCAGGCGGCGGCCGGAATCTGGGCGGGCTGGACGGTGCGGCCTTGGAAAGCCCGCATTCTGGCGGACGATCCGCCTGCCTGTACAGAGAGGCAACTGTCCGCCGCAAATGATTCCACTTACCCCTGCAAGTTTTTTGTGCCATTTGCACAGAAAGATGCCAGATTTGGATTGGCAAACTTCGCCGGGCGGTCAAACTGCCCAAAACATGATGGAATGAAGGCCCCATGAAGCTCGTCGTCGCGATCATCAAACCGTTCAAGCTGGACGAGGTCCGCCAGGCCCTGACCGCCATCGGCGTCCACGGCATGACCGTGACCGAGGTCAAGGGCTACGGCCGCCAGAAGGGCCACACCGAAATCTATCGCGGCGCCGAGTATGTCGTGAACTTCCTGCCCAAGCTGCGCATCGAAGTCGCCGTCGATTCCAACGTCGCCGACAAGGTCGTCAACGTCATCACGCAGGGCGCGCGCACCGGGCAGATCGGCGACGGCAAGATCTTCGTCACGCCGATCGACCACACCGTGCGCATCCGCACCGGCGAGACCGACAGCGACGCGCTCTGACATCTGTCTCAAAGCGCGCCCGCCGGAGACGGCCGAAGGTGCGGACAAGAATTTGCAAGTTGGTAATGCCGGGGAAAATATCATGGGGGCTCACTCACGCGCCGTGAGGCGGTTGGCGTTGTTCGGATTCTCGACGCTGGCAACGCCTGCCTTTGCCGAAACTTCCACCATCAATGCCGCCGACACCGCCTGGATGATCGTCGCCACCGCTTTGGTCCTGATGATGACCATCCCGGGCCTGGCGCTGTTCTATGCCGGCATGGTGCGCAAGAAGAACGTGCTCGCCACCATGGCGCAGAGCCTCTCGGCGGTGGCGCTGATCTCCATCCTCTGGGTCGCCTACGGCTACTCGCTCGCCTTCGTCGGCGACGGCAGCTGGATCGGCACGCTCGACCGCTGGTTCCTCGCCGGCATGACCATGGAGACGGTCAATCCGGCGGCGAAGACCATTCCGGAAGCGCTATTCATGCTCTACCAGATGACCTTTGCGATCATCACGGTGGCGCTGGTGGCGGGCTCGGTGGCCGACCGCATGCGCTTTTCCGCCTGGCTGTGGTTCTCGGTCGGCTGGTTCACCTTCGTCTATGTGCCGCTGGCGCATTGGGTGTGGGGCGGCGGCTTCCTGCAGACCATGGGCGTGCTCGACTTCGCCGGCGGCCTCGTCGTGCATCTGTCCGCCGGCATCGGCGGCCTGGTTGCGGCCAAGGTGCTCGGCAATCGTCATGGCTATGGCGCCGAGAACCTCGCGCCCTACGATCTCGCGCTCGCGGTGATCGGCACCGGCATGCTGTGGGTCGGCTGGTTCGGCTTCAACGGCGGCTCGGCGGTGACGGCATCGCCCCGCGCGGTGATGGCGATCACGGCGACGCACCTGTCGGCCTGCGCAGGCGCGCTGACCTGGGCTGCGCTGGAATGGTCGACGCGCCGCAAGCCGTCCGTGCTCGGCATGATCTCCGGGGCCATCGCAGGCCTCGGAACCATCACGCCCGCCTCCGGCTTTGTCGCGCCGTGGGCCGGCATCCTCATCGGCATCGCCGCGGGCGCCGTCTGTTTCTGGGCCTGCACCTCGCTGAAGCAGCGCCTCAACTACGACGATTCGCTCGACGTGTTCGGCGTCCACGGCATCGGCGGCATCACCGGCACCCTGCTCTGCGGTGTGTTCGCGGCCAAGGCGATCGGCGACAGCTCGGGACTGCTCGAGGGCAACCCGCAACAGCTGCTCACCCAGTTTTACGGCGTTGCCATCGCCTTCGCCTGGACCGCGGTCGTCACCTACGTCCTGCTCAAGCTGGTCGGCGCCTTTGCGCCGCTCCGGGTCTCGCTGCAGCAGGAGCTGGAGGGCCTGGATATTTCGCAGCATGGCGAGGCCCTGCAGTAGCGACTTTATTCTGCTACCGTTTCCCTGCACGCCCCGTGGGCATGATTGTGTCGACACACGGTCATGCCCACGCTTTGGGCATTGTTGATTAGACTTTAGGCGCGGCGGAATAGCGCACTTCCTGCGAGTGCCAGGGAACCGCGAAAACGTCCGGATTCATAAACCGTTAGGGAAGCCGGGCGTTCTGGCACGGCATTTGATTCTACGGGGCCAGGCTGTGCCCGCGTAGTGAACTCTCCGCGTGGTGACGTCCATCCAGACCGCCCGGGGGTGCCGGGTCCAAGCGGGGATAAACCCAATGAAAATTGTTATGGCGATCATCAAGCCATTCAAGCTCGAAGAAGTCCGTGACGCCCTGACCGCCATCGGCGTGCACGGTTTGACGGTGACCGAAGTCAAGGGATACGGCCGGCAGAAGGGTCATACCGAAATCTATCGCGGCGCCGAATACGCCGTGAGCTTCCTGCCCAAGATCAAGATCGAAGTCGCCGTCAATTCGGATCAGGTCGACAAGACCATCGATGCGATCACCTCGGCTGCCAAGACCGGCCAGATCGGCGACGGCAAGATCTTCGTCATCAACCTCGACCATGCGGTTCGCATCCGCACCGGCGAGGCCGATGCCGCTGCCCTCTGATTTCGCGCTCAACCCTACCACCCAGGAGTAAGACAAAATGACGTTCAAACGTCCCTATAGCGCGGGATTGGCGGCGCTCGCAGCCGGCCTGTTCGTTGCGACCGCAGCGTATGCCGAGCCAACCGTCAACAAGGGCGACAACGCCTGGATGCTGACGTCGACGGTTCTCGTGCTGTTGATGACCATCCCGGGCCTGGCGCTGTTCTACGGCGGTCTGGTCCGTTCCAAGAACATGCTCTCGGTGCTGATGCAGGTGTTCTACACCGTCTGCATCGTCACCGTGCTGTGGGCGCTCTACGGCTACAGCCTCGCCTTCACCGGCGGTTCCGACTTCATCGGCGGCTTCTCGAAGGCCTTCCTGATGGGCGTGACGACGGATTCCAAGGCCGCCACCTTCAGCGTCGACGCCAACATCTCGGAACTGATCTTCATCTGCTTCCAGATGACCTTCGCGGCGATCACCCCGGCCCTCATCGTCGGCGCCTTTGCCGAGCGCATGAAGTTCGCGGCGTTGGCGCTGTTCATCCCGCTCTGGGTCACCCTGATCTACTTCCCGATCGCCCACATGGTCTGGTATTGGGCCGGTCCGGATTTGATCACCGACGCGGCCAAGGCGGTTGCGGCGGCGACGGACGAAGCCGCGAAGAAGGCGGCACAGGCCAAGCTCGACGAAATCATGGCCGACGCAGGCTGGATCTTCAAGAAGGGCGCGATCGACTTCGCGGGCGGCACCGTGGTGCATATCAACGCCGGCATCGCCGGTCTCGTCGGCGCGCTGCTGATCGGCAAGCGCACCGGCTACGGCAAGGAGCTGATGGCCCCGCATTCGCTCACTCTGTCGATGGTCGGCGCCTCCCTGCTCTGGGTCGGCTGGTTCGGCTTCAACGCCGGCTCGAACCTCGAAGCCTCGGGCGGCGCGGCGCTCGCCATGACCAACTCCTTCGTCGCAACCGCGGCGGCGGCGCTGGCCTGGATGTTCGCGGAATGGATCGTCCGCGGTCACCCCTCGGTGCTCGGCGTCATCTCCGGCGCGGTGGCCGGCCTCGTCGCGGTCACGCCCGCCGCCGGCTTCGCCGGCCCGATGGGCGCGATCGTGCTCGGCCTCATCGTCGGCGTGGTCTGCCTGTTCTTCGTTACCGTCGTGAAGAATTCGCTCGGCTATGACGACTCGCTCGACGTGTTCGGCGTGCACTGCATCGGCGGCATCGTCGGCGCGCTCGGCACCGGCATCCTGGTCAACCCGGCCCTCGGCGGCACCGGCGTCATGGACTACGTCGCCGGCAAGGTCGCCGACTACGACTTCGTGGCGCAGATGACCTCGCAAGTCTGGGGCGTATGCACCACGCTGGTGTGGTCCGGCGTCGGCTCGGCGATCCTCTTCAAGGTCGTCGACGTGATCGTCGGCCTGCGCGCCACCGTCGAAGTGGAGCGCGAGGGTCTCGACCTCACCGACCACACCGAGCGCGCCTACAACATGTAATCTCCCACGGGCGCGGCGCTTCCGGCGCCGCGCCCAGAACTGCGGTCGGGGCACATACCCGGCAATGCCCTGACCGTCGAGGGGCTCCAGCGCAAGTTGGAGCCCCTTTCTTCTTGTCGATTGTTGGCTTCGTTGCTTTGCGCTCCCGCGAAT
>NZ_JBQTHN010000231.1:0-2459 GCF_052389815.1 Bradyrhizobium sp.
CTTCCCCGCGCAATGGTTTGACGGTTTATACGTGATCTCCCCGGTGAGCGGCCTTTATTGTCACCGTTGCCGGGCCCGCACAGGCAGGCCGGATAGACGCCAGGGTCGCGGCGCCAGGACCACACGACTTCGCCGTCCGCCGCTGCGTTTCGCCCGGTGCAAGCACCTGACGCAGCAAAGCGGCCCATCGCAACCCGCACCACGTTTCGTGACGATCGCGAAACGTCCCTCACGGTGGCACGGGCTGGGGAGATGTATAGTTCCGATTTGCGGAATAATCAAGAGGGTTTCTGATTAGTAGAATGAGTGGCGGCGAGGGAAGGCCTGGATCGATTTGAATTCGTTCACGAATTCCGATTTTCGGCGCACCGATCCTCACACCACAATTCTGTTCTTGTTACGTTCCCAGCGATGTGCCATGGTCCGCCGCTGGAATTTGCAGCTTTCCGCGGCAGGACCGAACAAAATGGCCCGAAAAAAACGTCCGATCAATCTGCCCGCGCCGTATCTGCGGCGGCTGTGGTTCGATCCCTCGCGCATCGAGGATCGCGAGGCCTACCCGTACGGCCTGCCGTTTCTGAATGATGAGTTCGAGCTATCCTTCGACAAGCCCATCACCATCATCGTTGGCGAGAACGGCGTCGGCAAATCGACACTGCTCGAAGGCATCGCGGTGCTCGCCGGCTATGACGAGGCCGGCGGCGGCAAGGGCTACATGCCGGTCGATCATTCCAACGCCACTGAAGAGATGGGCGGGCAGCTGTCGAAGGCCCTGCGTGCGAGCTGGCTGCCCAAGATCACCAATGGCTGGTTCTTCCGCGCCGAGAGTTTCTTCTCGGTCGCGCGCTATCTCGACGAGGCTGCACGCGAAGACGGCGATGTGGGACCCGACTTCCTCTCCCATTCCCACGGCGAGGGCTTCATGCGCTTCTTCGAGGAGCGCTGCCAGAGGCAGGGCATCTTCATCTTCGACGAGCCGGAATCCGCGCTGTCGCCGGCGCGCCAGATCGAATTCCTGAAGCTGCTGCATCGGATGGAGAATTCCACAATCTGCCAAGTGGTGATGGCAACGCACTCGCCGATGCTGATGGCCTATCCCACCGCGCGGCTGCTGCGGCTGACCAAGCACGCGCTGGAGCCGGTGACGGTGGAAGAGACCGACCACTTCCGGGTGATGCGCGAATTCTGTCAGGACCCGACCGGTTTTGTAGAAGGTGCCATCGCCGGGGCGTGAGAGCGCGCAACGCCCAAATGAAATGGCCGCCGAACCCACGACGATCCGGCGGCCGCCCGGGATCTCGCAATATCAAATCGCGATCGAAATGCCCCCAGCCCGGGTAAAGCAAGCCTACGCTATCGTTGCGTGCGCGCGGTACTACAAATGCTGTTCCTCCGGGAGGAACATCGCGCGTGTGGCCTTGGCGACACGAGCGGAGTAAGCGGCCCCGGATTTTTGCGGCACCGGAGCCGCCAACCTGGGTGGTACAGGTTTTCCTCCGGCCGGGGCTTTTGGGGGGTCTCAAGCCGGAGGCTCAGGAACGACTCCTGATCCGGCAAAGCGTTCCTCACCATGGAAGGCACTGTCGAAGATTTCGAACGAGGCCTGCCGCTGCTGCTCGCGCGCGCTCCCCGCGCGTCGCGCCAGTTTGATCCAGCTCAAAGATGTCCGGTCGGTTTTGCGATCAAGTCGCATCAGTGAGCAGGACGGGGGCCCGGCGATGGACGTGTTGACCGATGAGCTGAGCGGCGCCCAGCTGGAAGCCGCCTGCGGGGAGCTGTGCATCGGCTGCCCGGCCGGCGATTGCCAGGAATTGCTGCGCGAGGCCGGCCTGCGGCCAACCCGCCAGCGCATGATGCTCGGCCAGCTCCTGTTTACCGGCGTGGGCCGGCATGTCACGGCCGAGACGCTCCATGCCGAGGCGAGGGCTGCGGGCATGCGGCTGTCGCTCGCGACCGTCTACAACACGCTGAACCAGTTCACGCTGGCCGGCCTGCTGCGCCGGATCGGACCGGACGGCTCGCGCTGCTTCTTCGACACCGACACCAGCGTGCATCCGCATTTCTACCTGGAAGGCGAGGACAGGCTGATCGACGTGCCGGAGCATCTGGCGGTGGCGCAGATGCCCGACCCGCCGCCCGGCCACGAGATTGCCCGGCTCGACATCGTCATCCGCATCCGCCGCAAGACGGAGGTCGTTGGTAGGGCGGGTTAGGCGTAAGCCGTAACCCGCCAACCTTTTCGGCGGATTACGCTCTCGTCATCGCATGCCGAACGACCGAGGACGGGGACGCTAATACTACTGAGTCAAGCGGTCGCAGTCTTTGGGGCTGAGAATCAAGTAATTGAGGAGATTCACTATTTGGCACGTGGAGGGCCAGATGAATCTCGATCAGAGCGAAGCACGGTTTGCGGAGTATGTCGCGGGGCTTGGGAGCGTGATCGGTCACGCGGAACGGAC
>NZ_JBQTHN010000232.1:0-25535 GCF_052389815.1 Bradyrhizobium sp.
TACTGAATCGGACGCGGTTGATCGCTGAGTTTTGCCCTGATTTGGCTGAGAAGCGCCCCATGAAGGCGGTAATGCGGCCCAGAGCGGGCGTGACAACGCGCAGAACGCGCAAAATCGCACTCCCGTCCGCCCGCTTGGCAAAAAATGCGACAAAGTCGTTGAAGCCGAGGATGTTCAGCACTCGGGTGAGGTTGTAGCAGAGCGCCATCAGGCTCCACTCGCCGCGGACTTTTGCGAAGCCACGGACCAGGAAGTGGCGATAGCCGGCACGGCATTTCAGCGTGCCGAAGGGATGTTCGACGAGGCAGGCGCGTTGGCGCATCAATCCGCCGGTCCCTTCCATCCGCGCCCGGTGACGGTCGATGACATCTTCGTGCTGCCAGCGATAGATGGTGCGAATGTTCGACTTTTGACTCAAGCACTGCTCGCGCAAGGGACAAACCTTGCAGACGGATTTCAGGCTGACATAGCGGATCTCTTGCCGGCCACCGGGGCTGGTCTTGATGCCGTTCATCGGCCTCAGCTGCGCGCCCGCCGGACAGCGATAAACGTTGGCCTCGGCATCGTAGCTGAACGCTTCATGGGTGAAGCGGCCTTGCGCCTCCAGGCCCCCTGTTCGCTTGGGTGGCGGGACGTAGGGGACAATGCTGCCTTCCTCGCATTCCTTGAGTGCAGCGCCATTGTAATAGCCGGTGTCGGCGACCGCCTGCAGCGTCTTGGCTCCCAGCACCTCTCTTGCGGCTTTGGCCATCTCGTAAAGCTGGCCCGTATCGTTGCCGTCGTTGACGACTTCGCTCGCAACGATCAGCTTGTGCTTGTCGTCAACGGCGATCTGTACATTGTAACCTGCGACGGCATGGCCTCTTTTCGATAGAATCCGGGCGTCGGCATCCGTCGTCGACAGCTGGGTCTCACCGCTGTCCTTTAGTTGATCAAGATCGGCCTGGACTTTCACACGTCGGGCCATCAACGCTGCGAGCTTGTCCGCAACCGAACCGCCATTCCGACTGCCGCCATCCTGGTCCCCAGGCGAATGCGACTCTTCGGCGGCATCATTCGACTCCAGCGCGCTGCCATATTCCTCGATGTCGCGCTCGATACTCGCAAGTTGCTCCGCCAGCCGCTTGCGCGTCTTGATGCTCGCCTTGCTGGCGTCGCCATGGAAGAAGGCGCCGTCGATCGCCACCAGCTCGCCGCCAAAAAGGTTGAGCTCGCGCAGCAGAAGCACAAATTCCCGGTTCGCCGCCTTGAGCGCCGACCAATTGTCCTGGCGGAATTTGGCAATCGTCCGATAGCCGGGCGTCAGCCCCTTCAGCAGCCACATCAGCTCCAGATTGCGCTGCGCCTCCTGCTCGAGCCGACGTGAGGAGCGAACCCTGTGGGTGTAGCCGTAAAGATAGGCCTTCAGCAGGTCCGCTGGATGGTAGCTGGGCTGTCCGGCCCCGATACCACCACCGGCATGCCGGAACCCGAGCTTCTCAAAATCGAGCGCACAGACATAGGCCTCGATCGCTCGGACCGGATTGTCCGGCCCGACATAATCCTCAACACGAGCTGGCAAAAGGCTCAGCTGTCCCCGGTCTCGTCCGGTCTTATAGGTGCGATTCGTCATGAGAAGAATCGTACATCGATCCAGAATCTAGCGAACAGAATTCTTGCCCAGTCTCGGAGCGTGCCCACCTTGCTCGACGTGCTCGCGAAGGTGGGCACGGCGCAAGAGCGCCTTTGCCCACCCTACGCAGTTGCTACCTCGGACTACGTCGCGTAATCCGGCTCCTTGCGGTCGAGGATGCGCTTCAGCGCTGCGAAGTGCCGCTGCGCCGGCGTCGGGCCCTGGTAGAGGTGATCGTCCATGTAATCGCGCTTGGTCTTCTCGACCACCGGCGTCGGCAGCTGCTTCAGCCGTTGCCCGGTCCACATCGCGTAGATCTGCACCTGCGCCGCGCGCTCGACGTAATAGAGCTTGTCATAGGCTTCGGCGACGGTGGAACCTGTCGTGGTGATGCCGTGATTGGCCATGAACAACACGCTCTTGTTGCCGATCACGCGGGCGAGCCGCGCGCCTTCGGCCGGGTCCATCGCCGGGCCGGCATATTCGTCGTCATAGGCGATGGCCTCGGAGAGGCCGACCTCGGTCTGGCCGATCTCCTTGATTCGCGGATCTTCGAGCCGCGTCAGCGCGCTGGCATAGGGCATGTGGGTGTGGAACACGGCCTTGGCCTGCGGCAGCGCCTTGTGGATCGGAGCGTGGATGCAATAGCAGGAGCGCTCGACGTCGCCCTCGCCGCTCTTCACCTCGGCATCGTCGATGCCTACCTCCATAAAGGTCGAGGCGGTCACCTCCGACCAGTGGGTGCCGAAGGGTATCTGGTAGTAGCGGTCGCCCTGCCCGGGAACCACGAGGGTGAGGTGATTGAAGATTCCTTCCGAGAAACCGTGCATGTAGGCGAGGCGATGCGCGGCCGCGAGATCGACCCGCGCCTGCCACTGCTCGTCCGACACGTTGTCGCGAAGCGATTTCGGCGAAACCCTGAACTGCATGCGCGTGCTCCCGTAGGCTTGTTGTTATGAGGAGAGTATAGCGCAATTGGCGCGCCTCGTGGCTGAATTCGAAGCGGGTGAGGTATCCGGAAAGCGCGGCACGACCGCACTCGTCCCGGCGAAAGCCGGGATCCATAGCCACCGAACCCCGTGAATGGAGCAAGCTGGAGCTCCAGCTTGTTTCAACAACAAACGCCTGTGGTTTCGGGCCCCGGCGTTCGCCGGGGCGCCACCAGCGCCGCCGACCGCGCCACCGCGCCGGCGATCATGGCGACAGCAGTCGCGGCGGCATACACCGCAACGAAGGAGCCGAAGCGCGGGCCCTTCTCCTGGCCGAGCAGCACCTGGTAGAGCATGTTGAACCAGTCGAGCGAGACGCCGGGGCGGCCGTCCTTGCCCTTCTTGACGGGATCGAGGAACGGCTCGCGGCGGCCGATCTCATAGACGACGTTCTGGATGTCCTCGGCCGAGGCGCCCGGCTGCAAGTTGGCAAGCGCATCGCGCAGATCCTGCAGCGCCACGCGCTCGCCTTCGGTCGGCTCGCGGAACTTCTTGGTCGGCGCGACGAAGTCGCGGTAGTAGTTGATGGCGTAGTTCACCATCGCGTCCAGCTTCGGATGCGTCTGCGGCGTGACGCCGGGGCGATAGCGGCCGATGAAGCCCCACAGCGTCTCGGCGTTCTCCGCATTCGACGACGACACCAGCGTCAGCAGCATCTGGAACGTCACCGGCATATCCACCATCGGCGGATTGCCCGAGTGGATGTGCCACACCGGATTGGCCAGACGCTGCTTGGTCTCCTGCTTCGGGTATCCCTCGATGAACTGCTGATAGTCGTCGACGTTGCGCGGAATCACATCGAAGTAGAGGCGCTTTGCCGCCTTCGGCTCGCGATACATGAACAGCGACAGCGATTCCGGCGAGGCGTAGCGCAGCCATTCGTCGATGGTCAGGCCGTTGCCCTTGGACTTGGAAATCTTCTGGCCGTGCTCGTCGAGGAAGAGCTCGTAGTTGAAGCCTTCCGGCGGCGTGCCGCCGAGCGCGGAGCAGATCTTGCCCGACAGCTTCACCGAATCGATCAGGTCCTTGCCGGCCATTTCATAGTCGACGCCGAGCGCATACCAGCGCATCGCCCAGTCCGGCTTCCATTGCAGCTTGCAATGCCCGCCGGTGACGGGAAGCGTGACGCGCTGCTTCGTCTCGGGATCGTCGTAGGAGACGGTGCCGGCCTTCGCGTCGTGATCGACGATCGGCACGTAAAGCACCTGGCCGGTGCGCGGGCAAATCGGGAGGAACGGCGAATAGCTCGCCGCGCGCTCCTCGCGCAGCGACGGCAGCATGATCTTCATAACGGCGTCGAGCCGCTCCAGCATGCGCAGCAGCGCGGCGTCGAACCTGCCCGACGTGTAGTATTCGGTGGAGCTGGCGAACTCGTAGTCGAAGCCGAAGGCGTCGAGGAAGGCGCGCAGCCGCGCGTTGTTGTGCGCGCCGAAGCTTTCATGCGTGCCGAAGGGATCGGGCACCCTGGTCAGCGGCTTGCCGATGTTCTGCTCGAGCAGCTCCTTGTTCGGCACGTTGTCCGGCACCTTGCGCAAGCCGTCCATGTCGTCGGAGAAGGCGAGCAGGCGCGTCTTGATCTTGTCGTCGGTCAGCACGCGGAAGGCATGACGCACCATCGTGGTGCGCGCGACCTCGCCGAACGTGCCGATATGCGGCAGGCCGGACGGGCCGTAGCCGGTCTCGAACAGCACCTCGTCCTTCGGTTTCTTCTTCAGCCGCGCGACAATCGCCTTGGCCTGCTCGAACGGCCAGGCATTGGATTGTTCGGCGAGCGAACGAAGATCGTTGGGGGTGGCGAGTTCGGTGGTGGACATCTAGTCAGGCTTTCTCCGGCAAAACAGGCCGTCTTGTTAACACAATCGTCATTGCGAGCGAAGCGAAGCAATCCAGCTTTCTTTCCGCGGTGAAATGGATTGCTTCCGCCTTCGCTCTCCGAGCTTCGGCGGACTCCCAGCCCGGCGTAGCTTGCGCAGCAAGCGTAGACGGGTCGTCGCTGCGCTCCTCGCAATGACGGGAAACATCCGTCAAAACGGGCTGATCGAGAAATAGCGCAGCCACAGGTCGGTGTAGCGGCCTTTTTCCCAGACCCGGAACAGCGCCCAGTTCAACGCCTGGCGCAGCAGGTCGTTGCCCTTGCGCACGGCAATGCCGACGCCCTCGCCGAAATAGCGGCTCTCGACGAACGGCCCGCCGGAGAAGGCGCAGCACTCGGCCGAATCCGTGCCGTTGATCCAGAAGGCAAGCGAGATGGCATCACCGAAGATCATGTCGACCTCGCCGCGGCGAAGCGCGATGCGTAGCGCGTCGTCGCCGGTGAAGGGCTTTATTTCCGCGTCCGTGAACATGGCCTTCAGATACGCCTCATGCGAGGTGCCGGCTATGGCGCCGATCCTCTTGCCTTCCAGATATTCCGGACGCACTTCCCTCATCACGTCCTCGCGCCGCGACACGAAGCGTGCCGGCGCGCGGTAGTAGGGATCGGTGAAATCCAGGCGCGTGCGCAGCTGCGGCGTCACCGCCAGCGAAGCGATGATGGCATCGCCCCGGTTGGAGGAAATGGCATCGACCAGCGTCTCGAAGCGGCGCATCTGGATGGTGCAAGTGATCTTGATCTCGTCGCACAATGCGCGCGCCAGGTCGACGTTGAAGCCGGCCGGGTTGCCGTCGGGCCCGGTGAAATTGAATGGCGGATAGTCGGTCTCGGTGAGGAAGCGGATCACGGTGATGCGCGACAGGTCCGGCCTGTCCGGCCGCCGCCGCGGATCCCAGAAGCCGGGCACCGCCTGCGGCGCGGCCTCGGTCTTGGGCGTGGCCGGCGGCTGCTGCGCCCTCGCCCCGTCACTCGGTCCTGCCGCCAGCGCAGCCGCGAACGCTCCGGCGAGAATGGCCGAAGTCGGGCGCAGGCGAAACGGCGAGGCAGTCAAAACGGGCATTACAAGGCGAGCTGTCCGGAATTCGGGGCCTTATAGACCATCCCGGGGGCGAAGCGAGGGCCGCATCGATAAAAATCCGGCCTTACAGATAGCGTTTGAGGTCCGCCGCGGCCTCTTGCGGCGTCCGCTTCATGTTGAAGGGCGCCACGAAATTCCCGTCGCGATCCATCAGATAGACCAGCGCGGTGTGATCCATGGTGTAGTCGCCGTCCTTCAGCGGCACCTTCTTGGCGTAGACGCGATAGGCGGTCAGCATGTTTGCCACCTGCTCCGAGTTGCCGGTCAGCCCCTTCAGATGCGGGTCGAAGCTCGACAGATAGTCCTTCATCGCTCCTTGCGTGTCGCGCTCGGGATCGACGGAGACGAAGAAGGCGTTGACCTTGTCGGCGTCCTTGCCCATCGCGCGCAGCACTTCCGAGATATCGAACAGCGACGTCGGGCAGACGTCGGGGCAATGGGTGAAACCGAAGAAGATCAGGGTCGGACGGCCCTTCATGTCCTTTTCGGTGACGATCTTGCCGGACTGGTCGGTGAGCTGGAACGGACCGCCGATCGCGGCGGGCGCGGCGACCTTCCGCAAATCGCCCATCAGCCAGGTCATCAGCAACAGCCCGACGGCGAGGCTCGCCGCAAAGGCCGCGATGATGACGACGGGGCGCCGGAGCTGTTCCATCGGAAACTCACCCTTTCAGAAGCAGGCCGCGATGCCGGCGGTGATCATCTCGAAAAACACCGTCGTGCCGTAATACATCCAGAGCACGGCCGCAGCCGCGACCGCCATCGCGCCGAGCACCGCCGCGCCCCAGACGATCGCCGACGCTGCCCGCGCCTTCAACGGGGGCACGCTCAAGACGCCATTTGGGGCTGAAACTGGACGGGCCATGGCCTTCAGATAGGCCGAGTTCCACGCACGGGCAAGCGGCGAGAAGGCGCCGCCGATCACGTCGTCCTGAAGCGATTTAGCGCTGGGAAGCCGCGGCCGGCTTGTTGGCGGAGGCCTGGGCGTCGAGATAGCAGGGCTTGTACATCGCCTGCAGCGCCTTGCCCCGGAGGAAGATCATCTTCGGGGTCAGCCCGCCGCGCGCAGCGATCCAGCGCTTGATCGGCGCGGGATACATCGAATAGAGCATTTGCGTGGCTTCGGCATTGGTCACGGCGCGGCCATTGGCGCCGAAATCCCAGGCGGCATGGAAGCCGAGATTGGCGGCCGAGGTGACGCAGATGCGGTCATGGGGAACCGCGCCCAGCACGATGGTGCAGGCCGAAGCGCACAGCCCGTCGATGATGACGGTCTCGCCGGAGGAGCGCAGCCCCTGATACTTGTCGACATAGGTGCCGATACGGCCGCCGCGGTCGTCGGCAATTCGCACCACTGCGTGACTGGCGCCCATCCCTGCCAGAAGGAGAACCGCCGCAAGCAAACCAGTCACGAACTTCATGCGAAGCCCCCAGCCCCAGTCGAAACCGTCGAAACCGAATCTGAATGTTCTTGTGATGCCGACCGTCACAGCGTGTTGCCGAACGGCATTTTTGTCCAGCGCGGCAGCCTCTGTCGAAACAAATTCAAATACAGTGTTGCAACGGCGCTGCACCGGAGGCGGCAAAAGGTCCCAAACTGGAACAGTTAACAAATCGTTTCGTGGCGTGGCCGCCACAGGCAAGTGGCTTTTGCCGTTGACCGCGGCGAAAGTGGCGGGCTTCATGCCCGGGAGATGCGGGGGAGGAAACGATGGCTGCTGATGCTGACGTAATCGTGGTCGGCGGTGGCCTGGCGGGGCTGGTGGCGGCCACCGAGATCGCCGATGCGGGAAAGCGGGTGATTCTGCTGGACCAGGAAGGCGAGCAGAGCCTCGGCGGCCAGGCCTTCTGGTCGTTCGGCGGGCTCTTCCTGGTCGATTCGCCGGAACAGCGCCGGCTCGGCATCAAGGATTCGTACGACCTCGCCTTGCAGGATTGGATGGGCGCCGCGGGCTTCGATCGCGAGGAGGACCTGTGGCCGAAGAAATGGGCGGAGGCCTATGTCGGCTTCGCCGCCGGCGAGAAGCGCGGCTGGTTGCGCGCGATGGGCCATCGCATCTTCCCGGTGGTCGGCTGGGCCGAGCGCGGCGGCTATGACGCGATGGGCCACGGCAATTCGGTGCCGCGCTTTCACGTCACCTGGGGCACCGGGCCGGGCATCGTCGAGCCGTTCGAGCGCCGCGCACGCGAGGCGGCCAGGAGCGGCAAGCTGATCTTCAAGTTCCGCCATCGCGTCGACGCGCTCAGCCTCACCAACGGCGCGGTCGACGGCGTCAGCGGCGTGATCCTGGAGCCCGATAACGTCGAGCGCGGCAAGAGCTCGTCGCGCAACGTGATCGGCGAGTTCGCATTGCGCGCGCAGGCCGTCGTCGTCGCCTCCGGCGGCATCGGCGGCAATCACGATCTGGTGCGGCAGAACTGGCCGAAGCGCCTCGGCGAACCGCCGAAATTCATGATCTCGGGCGTACCCGAACATGTCGACGGCCGCATGATCGGCATCACGGAAGCCGCCGGCGCGCGGCTGATCAACCGCGACCGCATGTGGCACTATGTCGAGGGCATCCAGAACTGGTCGCCGATCTGGCCCAGGCACGGCATCCGCATCCTGCCCGGCCCGTCCTCGATGTGGTTCGACGCCACCGGCAAGCGCCTGCCCGCGCCGTTGTTCCCCGGCTCCGACACGCTCGGGCAGCTGCAATACATCATGGGCACCGGCTACGATTATTCCTGGTTCATCCTCACGCAAAGCATCATCAAGAAGGAATTCGCGCTGTCCGGCTCCGAGCAGAACCCGGACCTCACCGGAAAGAGCTGGCGCATGACGCTCAGGCGCGCCACCAACAAGGGCGCGCCGGCGCCGGTGGAGGCCTTCAAGCAGAAGGGCGTCGATTTCATCGTGCGCGACAAGCTCGAAGGTCTCGTCGCCGCCATGAACAAGCTCGCCGGCAGCGACCTCCTCAAGCTCGACCACATCAAGGCGCAGATCGAGGCGCGCGACCGCGAGATCGACAATCCCTATGTCAAGGATGCGCAGGTGATGAACCTGCACAATGCGCGCCGCTATATCGGCGACAAACTGATCCGCACTGCAAAGCCCCACCGCATCCTCGATCCCGAGCACGGGCCGCTGATCGCCGTGAAGCTCAACATCCTCACCCGCAAGACGCTGGGCGGCTTCGAGACCGATCTGGATTCGCGCGTGTTCGGCCAGGACGGCAGGATCGTTGCGGGCCTCTATGCGGCCGGCGAAGCCGCCGGCTTCGGCGGCGGCGGCATGCACGGCTATCGCTCGCTGGAAGGCACCTTCCTCGGCGGCTGCCTGTTCTCCGGCCGCAATGCCGGGCGGGCGGCGGCGAAGGCGGTGGGTTGAGCCGCGGCGGATCGGTTGATCCGCCGGTCTCTCCGTGCTGCAATGGCAACGTGCCTTTGGCCTGCGAGCCGTGGATGATCCGCTTCCTCGCCCTGCTGCTTGTCCTGACCTGCGCCAACGCCGCGGCGGCGGAGACGATCGCGATCGGCGGCACGACGCGCAAATACGCCCTCCGGCTGCCCGATACCAAGCCGGCACCGCTGGTCATCGTGCTCCACGGCAACACCCAGTCCGGCGCCGACATGATCACGCGCACGGCGTGGCCGGCGGTGGCCAAGCGCGAAGGCTTTGCCGTGGTGTTTCCGGACGGGCTCAACCATTCCTGGGCCGATCTGCGCCCCGTCAACCTGCGCGCCGGCCGCGTGCCGCCCCACGGCACCGACGACGTCGCCTTCATCGCCAAGCTGATCGAGAGGCTGGTCGCCGACGGCAGCGCCGATCCCAAGCGGATCTATGTCACCGGCATTTCCAACGGCGGCGCCATGACCATGACGCTCGTTTGCAAGCGCGCCGATCTGTTTGCGGGTGCCGCCAGCGTCGCCATGAGCCTCACCGACCAGTCCGCCAATCCCTGCCGTCCCGCGCGGCCCGTGCCGATGCTGATGATGAACGGCACTGCCGATCCACTGGTGCCGTTCAAGGGCGGTCGCGGCACCAGCCGCTTTGCGGTGGACCGCTTCTGGCCCGCAGAGAAGACGCTCAGCTTCTGGCGCAGGAACAACGGCTGCGAGGCCAAGGACGCCGCGATCGTCGAGCTCGACGACGCCGATCATGGCGATCGCTCGACCGTGACGCGGATCGAGTCGAAATGTCCGCCCGGCCGCGACGTCGTGCTCTACCGCGTCAATGACGGCGGCCATCGCATGCCCGGCAGCCCCGACGCCCGCTTCCCGCGGCTTGCCAACACCTTCCTCGGTCCGCAGAACCGCGACATCGACGGCGCCGAGGCGATCTGGGCGTTCTTCAAGAAGTCTCCGTAAGACCACGGCTGCGATTTGCGCAGTGGCGCCGCGAGGCGCGCTGCGCTAACAGGGGCCGCCTTTCCCAAGGAGTTAAAGAAAATATGAGCATTCAGCGTTTCGAGACCGGCCCTCGCATGAGCCAGGTCGTGGTGCACGGCAATACCGTTTATCTCGCCGGTGTCGTCGCCAACAAAACCGCCGGCGGCAGCGTCGCCGACCAGACCAAGGAGATCCTTTCCATCATCGACGGCCATCTGGCCAAGGCCGGCAGCGACAAGACCAAGCTGCTCTCGGCCAACATCTACATCACGGACATGAAGAACTTTGCCGAGATGAACGCGGTGTGGGACGCCTGGGTATCGCAGGGCAACACGCCGGCCCGCGCCACGGTGGAAGCGCAGCTCGCCGCGCCGCAATACAAGGTCGAGATCATGGTGGTCGCGGCGAAGTAACGATCGCGGCAAGAGGGCCGCGCTGGCGGGACATGGCGCGGTCCGGGTGACCGCGACCTACGCCAAGGCCGCCTGCGCGGTCGCCCGCGCTGGAGGACCTCTGAATTTTTCTGCGATAGCTCGGGAACCTTCATCCTCCCTTCGCATCCAATGGTCAGCCAACCCATGTGACAGCGAAGCCATCATGCGCCAGGTCCCCATTCCCCAAATCGTCTCCACCGGCCCGGATGACGCCGGGCTGGTCCGCCGCGCGCTCGCCCGCGACGAGGCGGCGGTGCGCGCGATCATGCAGGCGAACAACCGCAGGCTCTATCGCCTTGCGCGCGGCATCCTGCGCAACGATGCCGAGGCCGAAGACGTGGTGCAGGACACCTATGTGCGCGCCTTCACCCATCTCGAGCAGTTTCGGGGCGATTCCAGCCTTTCCACCTGGCTGTCGCGGATCGCGATGAACGAGGCGCTGGGGCGGCTTCGTCGCCAGCGACCCGGGGTCGAATGGTCCACGCTGGAACAGAGCGCGCCGCAGGCGCAGGTCATTCCCTTCCCCCTCGCCTCGTCGGACGATCCGGAAAAATCCATGGCCCAGCGCGAAATTCAGCAAGTCGTCGAGCACGCGATCGATGAACTGCCCGAGCCGTTCCGGCTGGTCTTCATCACCCGGGTGATCGAGGGCATGAATGTCGAGGAAACCGCCGAGATCCTCGGACTAAGGCCGGAGACGGTGAAAACCCGCCTGCACCGCGCCCGCAACCTGCTGCGCGACAACGTGGAACGGAAGATCGGCCCGGTGGTGATGGAGGCGTTTCCGTTCGCCGGCAAACGCTGCGAGCGGCTGACGGAAGCCGTGCTGACGCGGCTCGGCTATCGCGCGTAAAAACTCCGGAACCTCTGCGCCGCTACTCCATCCAACGCCTGTAAACAACAACCGCCCGCGCTTCGCGCCCGGCGTCACAGGAGTGTCCAGCATGTTCATTCGATTGAGCGCGGCAATTGCCGCGTTGAGCTTCTTGAGCGGCGCCGCCTTGGCGCAAGCGGCAAAGCCGACCGATCCGCAGATCGCCCATATCGCCTACACCGCAGGGGTGATCGACATCAACGCCGCCAGGCAGGCGCTGAGCAGAGCGAGCAACAAGGAGGTGAAGGCGTTCGCGCAGGACATGGTGCGCGACCATGAGGCCGTCAACAAGCAGGCGCTCGACCTCGTCAAGAAGCTGAAGGTCACGCCCGAGGACAACGACACCAGCAAGACGCTGTCGAAGCAGGCCGCCGACAAGCTCGCCGAGCTCAACAGGCTGAAAGGCACCGAGTACGACAAGGCCTATGTCGCCAACGAGGTTGCCTATCACAAGGCCGTCAACAGCGCGCTGGAGACGCAGCTGATCCCATCGGCAACCAATCCCGAGCTGAAGAGCCTGCTGCAGACCGGCCTGAAAATCTTCCAGGGCCATCAGCAGCACGCCGAGCACGTGGCAGCCAGCCTGAAGTAAAGGAGGAATCCCATGTTGTCGTGGCGGCATGTCGTACTTGCTTTCGCGCTCGGCGTAGTGGCCGTCCCGGCGCATGCGGAAACCATCCGGATCGTGATTCAGGACCTGGTGTTTGCGCCGTCGGAGGTCTCGGCGAAAGTCGGCGACACCATCGAATGGGTGAACAAGGACGTGTTCGCCCACAGCGCAACCGCGGGCAACGGCGACTTCGACGTCAATCAGCCGCCGAAGAAGACAGTCACTTCGGTGCTGAGCAAGGCCGGCACGGTGGAGTATTATTGCCGCTATCATCCCAACATGAAGGCGGTGCTGAAGATTTCACCGTAACCGATGGCATGACGTCCGAGGTAATCGATTGGCCGCCGCTCCCGTCGGATAGTCCGGATCAGCCGAACGATCCGGCTTTCGAAGGGAGATGAGCAAATGACCGACGTCAAACAGGTTGCCCACCGTTATATCGAGCTCTGGAACGAGCGCGCGCCGAACCGCCGCCGCGAGATGCTGGCCGCAAACTGGACCAATGATGCGAGGTACGTCGATCCGCTGATGTCCGGCGACGGCCATGACGGTGTCGAGGCGCTGATCTCGGGCGTGCAGCAGAAGTTTCCGGACTTCAAATTCACCCTGATCGGCGAGCCCAACGGCTTCGGCCAGCATATCCGCTTCTCCTGGGGCCTCGGCCCCGAGGGCGCCGACAGCCCGATCAAGGGCACGGATTTCGCCGTGCTGAGCCAGGACGGACGCATCAAGAGCATCACCGGCTTCCTCGACCAGGTGCCGCAGGGCGCGTGATGCGATAGGCGAATGGCCGAGGGCGGATCAGCGCAAGCGCCATCCGCCCTCTCTCTCTGCCAATCGCGGCGGGCAAGCTTTGCTAGTGGCCCGTCCTGCGAATCAATTCATCCGCCTCTGGCGCGGTGGGTGCGGCGAAGCGTGTCGTCCAATGATTTCTCTGTGTCGGACAATTGTTCCGACCGCAGTTGCAGCGCCTCTGTCATGGATTCCAGTACATACCCAAGCGCCTCACGCGCCTCTCGATCACTGACTTTTCCAATTTCGTCCTTGATTGCCTCGAGACGTTGCCGTATCGCACCGATGTTTTGGCGCAACGTCACGCATGCGCGCTTCGTCTGGGCTATTTGCCGCCTGACCTCGCTGAACGGAAACTCGACGATATCGGCAGTTAAGCCGGTCGTCTCGCCCGAAACCTCAAGCACTCGAAAATCCGGGCTCATCGGCCTTCCCTTTCTTTCCCAGGCGGCAAACATGTCCATCCCCCGTCACGCGGCGCGGACCGTTGCCAGGAACTTCTCGACCTCGAGCTTGAGTTTAGCGCTGTCGTTCGACAGTGTTTGCGCCGATGTAAGCACCTGACTTGATGCCGAGCCCGTTTCGGTCGCGCCACGCTGCACGTCGGTGATACTCGAAGCCACTTGCTGGGTGCCTTGTGCCGCCTGCGTGACGTTGCGCGAAATCTCCTGGGTCGCCGCACCCTGCTCCTCGACCGCGGATGCAATCGTCGACGATATCTCGGAAATCCGGCCGATGGTTCCGCTAATCTCCTTGATTGCGATCACGGAGTCCTGGGTCGCCGTCTGCATAGCCGCAATCTGGTGGCTGATCTCGCCGGTTGCCTTGGCGGTTTGCTCCGCAAGCGCCTTGACCTCTGAGGCTACCACCGCAAAGCCGCGCCCTGCTTCTCCCGCCCGGGCCGCCTCGATAGTGGCATTGAGGGCCAGGAGATTGGTCTGACCTGCGATGCTGTTGATCAGTTCCACGACATCGCCGATGCGCGTTGCCGCCTGCGACAGTGCGTTGACGCGGTCATTGGTCCTCTGCGCTTGTTCGACCGCCGAACCGGCAATTCCGGCGGCTTCCTGCACCTGACGGCTGATCTCGGTGACGGAGGCGCTCATCTCTTCGCTGGCAGAGGCCACTGACTGAACGTTGGTCGATGCCTCCTCGGAAGCGGCAACGACCATGATGGATAGCTCCTGGGTGCTCTCGGCGGTCTTGGTCAGCGTATTGGCCGCGGCCTCCAGTTCGGTCGATGACGATGACAGCGTCTCGATGATCTCTCCGACCGCGCCTTCGAACCTGCCGGCCAGCTCGTGCATGTCCGCCTTGCGTTGCGCAGCGGCGCGCGCTTCCGACTGCGCCTGCTCGGCGCGCAGGCGGTCCGCTTCGATCATGTTGTCCTTGAACACCTGGACGGCACCGGCCATGTCACCGACCTCGTCGCTCCGCCCGACCCCGGGCACCGTGACGGATGTGTCGCCGGCGGCGAGCTTGCCCATGGCGACGGTCATTCCCTGGACCGGCGTTGCGATGGCGCGCGCCGTGAGCAGGGCGATCGTTGCGCTGAGGGCTAGGCCGGCCGCAAGCAGTCCCCAAAGCACCTTCGTGAGCAGCGAGATGTCGGCCTCCACCTCGTGCTGCCCTTGGGCCAGCATTTTCTTCTGATTCGTCTTGATGCCGCCGGAGCGCGTGCCGTCCGCGCCCTTTGGTCCATCAAGCAAGTCCAGAATCTTCAGCGCGCGAGGTGCAGCCTCAGTGACCAGGACATCGACCGGAGCGTTCCATCCCGGGGACTCCCGCAAGGAGAATATCTTCCGAGACAGGCCCGCAAATTCGTCCCGTGCCCGCGCCGTCTTGTCGAACGAAGCCAGCTGCGAGCCGGTGAGGAGCGCCTTGTGCGCGTTCACGGCAGCGAGGCCTTTTTCGAACAGCTCAAACGGCTTGTCGAATTTCTCTTTGTCCGCCTTGTCGCCGGACAGGAGATACATGCGGAGGTAAGCCGTCGCGGCGGAAAAATTGCCCCGCGTATCGGCCATCGCCTTGAGCAATCGCTTCCGTTCAGGCGTTGCCTCGAGGCCTTCCTCCTCGTTGATCATCCGGGTGATCTCGGCAAAGATCGCTTCGGCGCGCGGCGCCGCTTCAGTGACCAGGAGCTTCGTCGCGGGATAGGCATCAGGGGTGAAGGCGACCGCTTCGGCTTTGTCCTGCGCGGCGCGGAATTCCGTGAGCAGCGTCTTGGCCTCAGTCCATTTCCGCTTGTTCTCGGGGTTGGAAAAGTGCGCCGATTTTTCGTCGAAGGCGGCAATCGTCGCCTCGGCTTCCTTCCACATCGCCGTGCGATCGGCCTTCATCTGCGGATTTCCCGTCAGCAGATACCCGCGCAACGTCGCCAGCGTGGAATAGACGTTGCCGACCAGTTCCGTACTCGCGAGCGCAACCGGCGTGCGCAGATTGCCCATGCGATTGATGATCGCGGAAACCTCTCCAACGGAGAATACAGTGTATCCGACCGATATCGCGAAGACGGCACAGACGGCCGCAAAGCCGGCAATCAGCCGGCCACGGAATCGAAGATTCAATTTGAAAGACATATCAGGGCCCCTCCTGGCGATTCATTGCGAGAAACGTTTTGCAGATTGCACTTGGATATGACGCCGCTTTGACACGGCAACTGGCGATACGGCCCACCGACTAGAGCCTCGATCGAGAAAGGTGGCGGGATTCCGCCACTGCGTGGTCGATGGTGTGCGTTACGAGAATGCTTCGCCCGCGCGCGGCAATTGTTGCGCTCCGCATGTCCTGCTCCCGTGCGTCTATGTGTGGGAACAACGTGAGCGAAAACATTTATGATGGCGTTAAGGAAAAATTATCCAAGTTGTCCCGCCCACGCGTAAAAAGTTGCGTTCCTGCACAAAAGAAGATCAGGGATTGCGACGGGTCCACAAATTTTGCGCACATCGTCTCATCGATCGAAAAATCTTCTCAAGACATGAGCCGCTGGGAACGGCTGATGATAAAGAAAAATGAGAGCGCCTATCGCGGACGGACACCTGGTTTGCCGACCGGCGAAAATAAGAACTCGATTCCCGCCTCCGAAAGTGTCTTGCGCAGCAGGCTCATCGCCTCGTCGGCCATCGGTGGAGCGCCATCATACTCCTCGAGCCGGCGAATGACGGCGGCAGAAATCCCGCTTCGCCCGGCCAGATCTTTCACCGACCAATTCAACATGCCGCGGGCCGCGCGTAGTTGCGCACCGGTAAGCCTGGATGCCGCCGCGTTGTTGCTCAAGAGTTTCTCGTGGTGCACGTCGATGGAAATGCCCATCCACTCCCGAATTCCATTGTCGGGATCCGTCACGGGCACCGCCATGCACCTGAACCATCGATAGGTGCCATCAGGTTGCCGCAGCCGATGTTCGACATTGTAGGGCCGCCCAGTCTCGGCTGACGCCACCCATTTTCTGACAGCCGTGTCGCGGTCCTCTTCCGGGAGCAGATCCACCCAGCCCCTTCCAAAGAACGGATGAGCTTCCTGCGCCTGCTCTGCATTCGGTAGCGCCGTGATCCTCCCCTCCGAGCTGGCGATCCACAGCAACCCGCCCGTGACGCGGATCAGCGCACCGTAGCGTTCGGCATCAAGCTTGAACGACTGCAGCGACTTGCGCCGTTCGGTGATGTCGACCATCACGCCAAGCGCACAGGCGGGCTGGCCGGCTGCGTCCAGTAATACCTCCGTCTGGTTATGCACCCAGCGCAACACGCCATTTGGCCTGATAATGCGAAATTCACCTTCGAGCAGCGAGCGATCGAGCTTCGGTTCGCCCGGAATGCGTGTGTGACGGCGATCGTCGGGGTGAATTCTCCGAATCACAGCGGCGTATGAGGGAGTAACATCATGCCGCTCCAACCCCAGCAACGCGTAAAGCCCTCGCGACCACTGCATCTGGCCGGCTGCATCGCAGAGCCAAACGCCGGTCCCAAGCTTTTCTTCAACGAAACGAAATACTTCCGATGGGCCAAGAAGCCCCTCGAGCTGAAGCAACATCATACCCCAATTGCAAATATCTGCTGCCTAATGGCCAATCAAGAACGAAGTTCTCGCAAATCAGATAAACTCCAGATTGCATATGCGACCTGATACTTGTTTGCTGCAAATCAATTCGCGCAAAAGTTGCCGGCAGGTTGGCAGGTCTGCCATGCCTGCGCTTTGATCTTCGAGAGAGAGCGAAGCTTGCCGGTCGAATTTCTGATCGAGAGATACCGTTCCGCGGCAGCCGTGCCCGCCGTCGCCGGTGCTTCCGCAGCCGAAGGTGTGATGGTAGTCTTCCCGAAACATCACGGGGAGGAAAACCATGAAGGCCGACGCCTTCAGGGAGCAGGCCATTCGCGACATCATGCCGGCGGTGCTGGCGATCGGGCGGGCTTCGTTTCCGCAGACGCTGATCGGCGCGCTGCGGCGCATTGCCGATGTCGGTCATTGCATGGTGTTCTCGTTCAGAGGCGAACGCTCGTCGCGCTGCCTGCTCGATGCCGGCAATATCCCGATCGGGGGCGACCTCGGCGTGGCCTATTCCGGGCATTTCTTCCTGTCCGACCCCAACCGCGATGCGATCTTCGAAGGACAGGCCGCCCCCGCGCCGGTGCTGCTGCCGACCTTTGCGCGGCGGATGTACAGCGACAGCTACCGCAAGATGTTCTTCGAGGACTCCGACATCGTCGACAAATGCGCGACCGCGATCTGGGTCGAGGACACCTGCTTCTACGTCAATTTCTACCGCATCACCTCGCAAGGCGGGTTCAGGCGCGAGGAGGTGCAACGGCTGATGGCGGTGGCGCCCGCGGTGAGCGCCGCGGTGGCGCGGCACTTCCAGCATGCGGAAGCGGCTGACGGCGATCCGGCACAGCGCCTGAAGCTGTTGTTCGCAAACGCCGCGCCATTCGCCGCGCTGACCGGGCGCGAGAAGGAAGTGTGCCTGCGCATCCTCTCCGGCTTCAGCTCCGAGGCGATCGCATCCGAGCTCGGCATCAGCCTGCATTCGGCGCTGACCTATCGCAAGCGGGCCTACGAGAAGCTCGCCATCTCCTCGCAGAACGAGTTGTTTGCGATCGTGCTGCGCCTGATGGCCACGCGCAGCCTGAACTGAGCACCGTCCCCATCCATGGGGACAGACGAGGCCGGCCGCGCCGGGCTATGCCTGCGGGCAAAATACCCGAGGACACCTCTTGAGCACCGCTCCCCGCATCGACATCGATCCCGCCGCATTCTGGCAGGACCCCTATCCCACGCTGGCGCGCTTCCGCAAGGAAGCGCCGATCGTCGCCGTTCCGCAGCTCGGCAGCACGCTCTTGTGCAGCCGCGACGACATCTTCGTCTCGGAGAAGCAGATCGACGTGTTCTCCTCGCACCAGCCCCAGGGGCTGATGAACAGGCTGATGGGCCACAACATGATGCGCAAGGACGGCGATGCGCACATGAACGAGCGCAAGGCGATCTTCCCGGCGATCTCGCCCAAGACCGTGAAGTCGCACTGGACCGCGCAGTTCAAGGCCCATGCCGACCGTATCATCGAGGCGCTCGAAGCAAAGCCCTCGGTCGATTTCGTGCAGGCCTTCGCGCTGCCGTTTTCCGCAGAATGCCTGAAGACCATCACCGGCCTCACCAACATGCGCTTCGAGGACATGAACGCATGGTCGCAGGGCATGATCGACGGAATTGCCAATTACGCCGGCGATCCCGCGGTGGAAGCGCGCTGCCACGCCGCGACATCGGGCATCGATGCCACGATCGACGACATGGCGCCGGTGCTCGCGAAGAAGCCGGACCTGAGCCTGCTCGGCGTGATGCTGCAATCCGACATGCCGATGGAGAGCGTGCGCGCCAACATCAAGCTCGCGATCTCCGGCGGCCAGAACGAGCCGCGCGACGCCATTGCCGGCACGGTGTGGGCGCTGCTGACGCATCCCGAGCAGCTCGCGCTCGTGCAGGGCGGCGCGGTCCCGTGGCTGCAGGCCTTCGAGGAATATGCGCGCTGGATCTCGCCGATCGGAATGTCGCCGCGGCGCATCGCAAAGCCATGGCGCATCCGCGAGGTCGCGTTCGAGCCGGAGGAGCGCGTGTTCCTGATGTTCGGCTCCGCCAACCGCGACGAGAAGCATTTTGCCAACGCGGAAATCTTCGACATCAGCCGCGATGCCTCCAAGAGCATCGCCTTCGGCGCCGGTCCGCACTTCTGCGCCGGCGCCTGGGCCTCCCGCGCCATGGTCGCCGACGTCGCGCTGCCCGCGATCTTCGCCCGGCTGAACAACCTGCGCCTGGTCGACCCGCCGCGGATCGGCGGCTGGGCCTTCAGGGGACTGCTCGATCTGTCGGTGACGTGGGACGGCTAGTGCGGGGCGCTGCGGGGGCTGGACACAAGATCGCGAAAACAACCCCATGCAAAGTAGGAATCGCCCCTTTAAGGCGGAGAGTTGGCTGGTCCGACCATTAGCGCCGCAGCGCCGTCGCCAGCCGCACCGCGACGGCGGCCTGCCACACCGGATAAAGGAAGGATGTCCGGTCGAGCCCGAGCGAGGTGTCGAGCGCGAGCAGGCTGCCGGCGACCGCTCCGGTGACCAGCATCGGCATCCATGCCGCGGCTTGTCGCGGGCTTGCCGGCAGCCGCGCGATCCCCAGCGCCATCAGGCCGGCGCCGACCAGCCCGCCGGTGAGGCCGGCGAACAGGCTGCGCATTACTTTGGCGGCGCCCGCCATCTGGCCGTCGATGAAGATCGCGGCATTCACCGCGCCGACGAAGGCGACCATCGTGACGATCGCCGCCACCAGCGCCGCCCATGGCGGATTGGCGCTGCGCCATCGCACCACGAAGAACACCACCACCGCGAACGGCAGCGCCAGCAACGCCAGCCGCAGCATGCGCGGCGCGCCGGTGAGCAAGTCGATCGCGTCCGGCAGCAGCGGCGTCAGCAGGCCGCTGACGAGACCGCCGACGGCGATCTTCAGGAGGTCGTTGCGGGAAGTGCCGGAGGTGATTGCGTGGGTCAAGGTCGCCTCGGTCGATGGCCTCTCTTCTTTCCTTGCGGCGCTACAGAAGTTCGGCGAATTCTTCGACGGTCAGGCCGGTCTATCGAATGATCGAGCGCAGCGTTCCGGGTTTCAAGTCTCGCCCGCCATGAACCGGGACAGTTACCGTTCTCGCCGGGTCCCCGGGATAAACGAGTACGTGATGACTACCGACAATCCGATTGACGACGAAACCCGTGCTCATGAGCGCCTGGATGACACGCTTGCCGTTGACTACCGGCAGCCGTCCACCGCCCATTTCAGGCGGCCACCGTCACATGACGAATTTCGGGTCGGGCATCGGACGGGGGCGCCATTCCTTGTTCCCGCCGATATTCGAGGATTGCACGGATGGCCTCCTCAGCATTGGCAAGCGCTTCCTGTTCGGTGTCGCCTTCTGTCACGACCTCGGGCAGCGCCGGAACGAGCACGGTAAATCCACCGTCTTCCTGAGGCTCGAGAATGACGGAATAGCTGTAACTTGCCGCCATGATCTGGCTCCTGTGCGCCCGTAATCGTATCAAATCTACCAAGCCGGTCAAATGAGTGAGCGACTTGGACAGGCCCTGATTATTCTGCAATGGACTGGAGCAGACGAAGGGAATCGAACCCTCGCGATCGTGGCGAGCCAACGCCGCCCCACACCCGGATCGGCGCTGCAGCAGCGGGCCACCAGCACCGCGAACGGGGACCACGACCAGCATCGGCCGTAGCTCCTTTCTAATGCGACGCCTCCCACGGCCACAGTCGAGCAGCGTGTCGGATGCTCACGATCAAAAGCTCCTCGGCGCTCCGGTTGACCGAGTAAAACAGCCCGTAATGGAATCTGCGGATGTACGTTCGACGAACGCCGGGGTACTCGGTCTCTTGCGCCGACAGCGGGTGCTCGACAAGCTCGGCGATCGCGTCATCAATGATGTCGGCAAAGGCCGGCGCAAGGTGAGGCGCGTGTTCCAACAAATAGTCCACGGCTTGGCTCGCGACCGGCCGTCGCCGTATAGCGAACCTTCATTGGCGCCGCGAACGAGCCTTGTCGAAAATTGCTTTAATGTCTTTGTCGCGGGCAAAGCGTCCCGCGCGGGCATCGGCCATCCCTTGCTCGACCGCCTTCCGTTCGTCTTCGGAGAGACGATAGACACCGCTCCGCCGCGCCTCAATCTCCGCGGCCACCTCGGCAAGCTCCTCCTGATCCTCTTCGGGCCAAGCGGCTACTCGCTCCAACAGTTTCTTGGTGTCAGGACTCATGGCTCGTATATAGCACAGCGCGGCATTTTTGCCATGTCGCGTTGCCTCCGCCCACCTCGCGTATGCCTCAAAATATTGGAGCGGGCGAAGGGAATCGAACCCTCGTATGCAGCTTGGGAAGCTGCCGTTCTACCATTGAACTACGCCCGCGTTCGCCTCCCTTGATTAGCCGAGACCGCGCGATCCGCCAAGCGGCTTCGCGATTGAGAGACATCCCGGCCGGCCAACATTGCGGCACGGTTGGCACGGCCGGCTGGTTGTCGCTCCTTTGAGCGTACGATGCAGTCACATCGAGAACCTGGACCTCGTCTCCCAAATGCTCAGCGCGGAACGCTCGATCCGGTAGCTCGGTTGCATGGTCGAGGTGACGATGGCGGACGAGTCCGCTCTCGAGCAAATCGTTTCAAAACATGCGACGAAACGTCGGGCGGCAGATCGTCGCACGACGGGTTCGAATCTGAACGTACGTTCAAGCACTTATCCTCCATTTAATGTTCGATGCCGGAACGTGCGTTGGCCAGTCCCGTTGTCGCTGCACACCTGGATTGGAGTGCACGATGAACCTGGATTGGAGTGCACGATGAAGAAGACGATGATCGCAATCGCTATCGGTGCCGCGGCCTTGATGGGCGGCTCGGCTGCGAATGCCGGAAGCGCCGATGCGGCCAAATCGACCACCGCAAAATCGGCAACCGATGTGAGCCAGTCGACCGATATCAGTTCCCGGCATCGGCACTGGCGTTACCATCACGGCCTGCGCCGCCATCACTTCCACCGCCACGGCTACTACCGGCACTATCGCCCGCACTACTACAATAGCTACGGCTATTACGGGCGGCCGCATGGCTATTACGGCGGCGGCCCCGGCATCAGCTTCAGCTTCGGCAGCGGCGGCTACCGCGGCTGGTATTGAACAGCAAGAAGCCCGCAGCGATGCGGGCTTCTTCGCTTCCTCGTACTGGCCGGGCTTGTGGCCGACCATGACCAACTCCGCCGGGAGTCTCGTTTCGTTGGCTGCATTTCCGGCCAAGCTTTGAGAATCGCAGGAGCGGCCATCTATCCCGTTCCGCCCTGCCCACAGACACTTCCGCCACGGCCTACGCTATCCTTAACCGAACCTTAAGATTCCGGATGCGCGTCTTTATGACAGTGTTATGATCCTCGCCGGGTTGGGTAGCGTAATCATGTCGGGGCACGGGTTCACAATCTTCGACAGTGCGGTCGGCCGGTGCGGCATCGCATGGGGCCATCTCGGCATTCTCGGCGTGCAGTTGCCGGAGGCCCGCGAGCTGGAAACCCGCCGCCGGATGTATCGGGTCTATCCCGAGGCGCGCGAGCAGCGCCCGCCGCCCAACACCGAAATCGCCATCGAAGGCATCGCAACGCTGCTGCGCGGCGGAAATGCCGACTTGTCCGACATCGCGCTGGATTTTTCCGGCATGCCGCACTTCAACCAGCGCGTCTACCAGCTGGTCCGCGGCATCCCGCGCGGCGAGACCCGCACCTATGACGAGATCGCCGGAGCCTTGCGCGTGCCTGGCGCGGTCCATTCGGTGGCGCAGGCGCTCGGCCGCAACCCCTTCCTGATCGTCGTGCCCTGCCATCGCGTGCTGGAGGCCGGCAACTATGCCGACAAGATGGCGCCCAATGCCGGCGTGATTTCCAAGCGCCGGCTGCTGACCATCGAGGGCGCTCACCCGACCGTGAGCAAGACGCTGTTCGAGGTGCTGCTGCCGCCCGTTGCCCCGCCGCGCCCGCATAACTAAATCTAGTAGATGAACCGCAGGACGCTGTTTCAGGGCAACCGCATTTCGGTGGCCGAATTCCGCTGCACCGCGGGACCGGGCGACAAGCCGTATCCGGAAGAATTTCCTACCCATTCGATCTCCTATGTGCGCAAGGGCAGTTTCGGCTGCCATTGCCGCGGCCGCTTCCACGAACTGGTTGCCGGCTCGATTCTGGTCGGCTTCCCCGGCGACGAATATGTCTGCACTCACGACCACGTCGTCGGCGACGAATGCCTGTCGTTTTTCCTGGCGCCTGACCTCGTCGACGCGATCGGCGACGCCGCGACATGGCAGGTCGGCTCGGTGCCGCCGCTGCCCGAACTGATGGTGCTGGCGGAGCTGGCGCAAACGGCAGCAGATGGCAGCAGCGATGTCGGGCTCGACGAGGTCGGCCACCTGCTGGCCGCGCGGTTTGTCGAAGCGGTGTCCGGGCGCAAGGCGAGGAAGCCGACCTCGAACCTGCGCGACCGCCGCCGCGCGGTGGAAAGCGCGCTGTGGATCGACGCCAACTCGCACAAGCCAATCGCGCTCGACGACGTCGCCGACCAGGCCGGCATCAGCCCGTTCCATTTCCTGCGGCTGTTCTCGCAAGTGCTGGGCGTCACGCCGCACCAGTATCTGCTGCGCTCGCGGCTGCGTCATGCCGCGCGCCGCTTGGCCGACGACGACAGCCCGATCACCGACATCGCCTATGACGTCGGCTTCGGCGATCTCTCCAACTTCGTGCGCACGTTCCATCGCGCGGCCGGCGCCTCGCCGATGCGGTTCCGCCAGGCCTCAAGACAAGGTTCTCTGGGCGACCGCAAGATTTTCCAAGATCGCCTTGCGCTGAACTGAGAGGGTGGCTCCACGGCGCGCGGCTTTGCGCGCCATCGACTGGAGAACCCCATGTACGACCATATCGGCCTGCGCGTCGGCGACCTCGATTCCGCCGTTCGCTTCTACACCGCAGCCCTCGCCCCGCTCGGCTTCGTGCTGTGCTCGCAAGGCGACGGCTATGCCGGCTTCGGCCCGAAGGACGCGCCGGCGCTGTGGCTGCACCTGCACAAGGGCGGGAAGGCCACCGGCGCGCATGTCGCGTTCAGCGCGAAGGACCACGACGCGGTGAAGAAATTCCACGCCGAGGGCCTGAAGGCCGGCGGCCGCGACAATGGCGACGCGGGCCCGCGCAAGGATTACAGCCCGACCTACTACGCCGCGTTCCTGATCGATCCCGACGGCAACAATGTCGAGGCGGTGTGCGCGTAGCGGATCGTAGGGTGGGCAAAGGCGCGTCTTCGCGCCGTGCCCACCTTCATCATCTCAGTCGTGTCGGTGGGCACGCGGAGCCTGTCATCGGGCGCGCATTCGCGCGACCCGTTGGCTTTGCCCACCCTGCAAATTCTCAGGAGAATCCCCATGGCTTCCATCCACAAAGAGATCGTCATCGACGCGGACCCTGCTTACGTCTGGGACGCGCTGCGCGATTTCGGCGCGCTGCATACGCGGCTGGTGCCGGGCTTCGTCACCGACACCAAACTCGACGGCGATGCGCGCATCGTCACCTTCGCCAACGGCACGGTGGCGCGCGAGGTGCTGGTCGCGTGCGACGACGCGCGCCGGCGGCTGGTCTATGCCATCAAGAGCGAGCGGCTGATACAGCACTCGGCCTCCGCCCAGGTGTTTGCCGAAGGCGACGGACGCACCAGGTTCGTCTGGATCGCCGACGTGCTGCCGCACGAGTTCGCCTCCTACATGGAAGGGCAGATGGAGCTCGGGCTTGCCGCGATGCAGAAGGCGCTCGGGCGCAAGGTGGCCTGAGCGCTCGCGTCGGCGCGGGCGGCCCCTCTGCCCGCGCCGGTTGTCCACATCGCTGTGTGATCTTTCTCACAGATCGACCGACTGCCCGCCCCTAGCCTCGCCCCCGTGCGTCCGCTACTGCGCCGCCTCCACTGGCGGCACGGCGCATGAGGAGTTTTGCCATGACCGGAGCTGACAAGGTGGTGTGCCAGGCGGCCGCGCTCTTGCTGCTGTTCACGCTGACGACGATGCCGGCGAAGGCCCAGTTCGCCGGCTTCGGCGGCGGGGGCGGCGGCGAGGACATGATGACGACGATGGCGCCGATGCTGGAGATGATGAAGGCGAAGATGGGCAAGCGCCGCTTCGCCATGATGATGCAGACCATGGGCCCGATGATGAGCCGCATGATGGAAGGCGGCGGCATGGGCGGCATGATGGGAGGCTTTGGCGGCTTCGGCGGCATGACGGGCGGGGGCTATGGCGGCGGCTACGGCGAAGGCTATGTCACGAACCCGGGCGGCTACGGCGGCATGATCCCGGGCGGCATCGGCGGTTATGGCGGCATCGGCGGTTACGGCGGCGGCGACATCATGGGCATGATGGGCGGCATGGGCGGCATGGGCGGCGGCGAGATGATGAGCATGATCCCGCAACTGATGCGCATGGTGAATGTCGGCGGCGGCCGCGGCATAAGGCGGGTGAAGCGGAGATAAGACTCTCTCCCGTCATTGCGAGGAGCGACAGCGACGACCCGTCTACGCTTGCTGCGCAAGCTACGCCGGGCTGGGAGTCCGCCGAAGCTCGGAGAGCGAAGGCGGAAGCAATCCATCTCTCCTCGCGGGGATAGATGGATTGCTTCGCGGAGCCTGTCATCCGGCGGCGCTTCGCGCCGACCGGGTGGCTCGCAATGACGGAGACTAAGACACCGCCGCCTGCACCTTCATCGGCGCGGGCTTCGGTCCCCAGCGCGTGAACACGACGCTCAAGCTGGAGAGCACGCCGAGCATCACCATCGAGCTTGCCGCCAGCACGAAGAAGTTGCCG
>NZ_JBQTHN010000233.1:0-13790 GCF_052389815.1 Bradyrhizobium sp.
CTTCGCCGTCCGCAGCTAGCGTTTCGCCCGGTGCAAGCACCTGACGCAGCAAGCGGCCCATCGCAACCCGCACCACGTTTCGTGACGATCGCGAAACGTCCCTCACGGTGGCACGGGCTGGGCGGACATATAACGTAAATCGGAATTCCGGTAAAGAGAAATATTTTCGATTATGGGGCTTGACACGATTCCGGCAAACCGAAGTGATTTGCCCGCCCGTGTCGGATTTGCAACATTCCTCGCCGGCCTTTCGCACAGGCGTCTCCACATCGTCATGGCCGGGCTCATCCCGGCCATCCACGACCTTTCTCGCGGCACAAAGAACGTGGATGCCCGGGACAAGCCCGGGCATGACGAGTTTGTGGCAAGCATGCCGATAAAGGCAATCCGCATATGCGATTGCCCTGCCACCAAGCCGGAGGCAAATCCCGTCGCCGACAATTTGAATCATTCTCGAGACAACCGATGCCCGCAATTTTCACGCGTTGGCACTAAACGCGTAATCGTTACTCCTACTCGCGCCGCAGCGGCGGCGATTCCCGACGAGACCCGACATGACGATGTTCTATTCCCTGATCGACGAAGTCCAGAACACGACGGAAGCGGGGGCGACCAAAAGACAGCTGAAGGCGCTCAAGCGCATCACGGATCTGTTCCACGCCGGCTCCGGCCGCTATTCGAAGCAGCAGATCGAGCTGTTCGACAACATATTCAGGACCGTCGTCGGCGTCATCGAACTGAGGATCCGGGTCAAGCTCGCCCACCATCTGGCAACCGACGCCAATGCGCCCGCAACGCTGGTCAGGGCGTTTGCCTTCGACGACGCCGTCGCCGTCGCAGCTCCCGTTCTCAGCCGGTCGACCGCGCTCAGCGAAGCGGACCTCATTCTCTGCAGCGGCACGCAGGGCCAGGGGCACCTGCATGCGATCGCGCAGCGGCAGACGATCAGCGAGGCGATCACCGAGTTGCTGATCCAGCGCGGCGAACCCCGCGTCGTCCACGCCGTGGCGAAGAACCCGGGCGCACGCATTTCCGAGCACAGTTTCGGCGAGCTCGTCGTGCGATCCGGCGGCGATGCCCAGCTGGCGCTGCACGTCGGGATGCGGCACGACGTTTCCCGGCATCATCTTCTCAGGATTCTCGAAACGGCCTCCGCCACCGTATGCCGCAGGATCGTCACGGCAAACCCGCAACTGGCGGACGCCGTCAAGGGCGCCGTGACCGACGTCATCGACGACATCAACCTCGAGCTTCGCAACGGCTCCGAGGAGCACGCGAAGGCGAGGAACAGGATCAGGCGGCGCAAGGACTGGAAGGAACTCGGGGAAACCGACGTTCACGCCGCTGCGCGTGCGCAGGACTTCGAAAGGACGGTCGCGGCGCTATCGGTCCTCGCGAGCTGCCCGATCGAAATGGTCGAACGCGCCGTTCTCAACGAGAACCCCGGCGCGGTGCAGATCGTCGCCAAGGCGGCAAGCTGCTCCTGGGCGACCGCCAAGGCCCTGCTGCTGATGAAGGCGGCAGACCGCAACCTGTCCAGGATGGATCTCGACCGCGCGCGCGAAAACTTCGAGCGGCTGGAAATCCGCACCGCAAGACGCGTGCTGGAATTCTACGAGGCGCGCCGCGAGATCGGCGCTCAACCGAGCCCGCCGATCGCAGCGGCGGAAGCGAACGCGAGGGCTGCCGTGGGGTAGGCTCGCCCTCGCCCCAAGGTTATCGCATTTGAACGAGAACCCTGCAGGCCGTGCCTTTGCGGCACATCCTTCGAGACGGCCGCCTTTGGCGGGCTCTCAGGATGAGGTTTCTCTTCGCGGTGAGCTCTTAGACCCTCATGGTGAGGAGCGCCGCTTGCGGCGCGTCTCGAACCATGCAGGCCGAGCCGCCACACGCCATATGCGATTGCCTGCCCGGCACTCGCAGCACAGGTTGAGCGTCTGCCTTTCGAATTCCGGCGGATCGACCGAGAAACCCGTCGTGCCCGGCGGCGACGGGGTCCGCCTGCGTCTCAACCTGCCTTGCGAGCGTCCTCGCCCAGATGCCTCTGCAGCTGCGCGGTCCGCTGCCGGACGAGCGCGGGCGTATCGTACGGACCGGCGACATAATGGGGTTTGCCTTCCCGGCCGAACTGAAAGACTGCGTCGCAGTCGTCCGCATTCACCTCGCCGAACAGGCGCTCTACGACAGGGAAGTCCCGGTGCGGCGCGAATCCGAAGGAGGCCGACCATGCCGCGGCATCGCGCAGCAGCCTGCGGGCGTAGGCGGGATCGACGGGGATCATGCGCTGTGTGTCACCCGTCCGTTCCATGTAGAATTCGAATTCGTCGTCATCGAGCTGCTCGAACATCACGTTCTTGACGCCGAGACAGAACACGTCGACGAGGAACGAACCCATGGTGACGAGATGTGACGTAGCACCGCGGGCGATGACCACGGTACCGATACCGTCCTCGAACAGGGCTTCGCTGACATAACAGTGCTGAACCGGCAGGCCAGCGGCGCGGGCCACCCGGGCCGGCAAGCCGGCCTCCAGAGCCTCGGCCCGCCGCTTCTCCGTCACCTGCTGCTTCCGCTTTTGCGCCTTCCGCGCGCGCTTCTGCGCCATGTTGACCGCCATGTCCGGGGCTCCTGCGACTCGGCGGATTTCTGCGCATGATACAGCTGCAGATTCCACTTTTGGGAGCGGGCGGCTGCCAATAAGCTGGGGACACCTTTCGACCGAGACCGTCCGGCGGAACGGAATCCGCCGACACTGCGGTGAGCCATGACGCCATGAACGTTGCTGCCGACGACTTGCTGACGATGTCCGACGCCGAGTTGCTGCGCGCCTATCACGACGCGCGGCGGCAATTCGCCGAGATGAAGTTCGCGCGCGACACGCATCGCGCACGCTTGGCCTGGGTCAGGGCCAAGATGTTCGTCGGCGGCGCCGGCGGGGTGACCGAGCGCAACATGGTCATCGACGTTTCGGAGGAGATCGCCAAGAAGGGGCAGGAGCTGCGCGAAATGACCCGCGATCTCGACTTGCTCAAGGCCGACATCGATCTGATCGGGATCGTCATCCGGATGCGCGGCGCATCGGCACCGGCCGGCGGACATGGCGAAGACGCAAGCGAAAGCGATGCCGAGCACGAGAGCCAGGAAACGGCGGGGCATTAGCGGCGCATGAGAATATCGGGAGTCCGTCGGCTCGGAGCCAGATTATCGATAATACCCCTTGGCTTCCGCTAATCTTGACCGTTTTGACCCCAGATTATTGACAACTGGCCTCCCGCCGGGCATGCTTCTCCCATAAAACAAGCGCTCCGCTCCCGCCCATGGGAGCGCCGGCGCCGGCCATCCGGCCGGCGCAGGGCACGCGCACCAGGGAGGGGTAGTCCATGCTCGACGTCAGCCGGAGGATGCTGTGCGCCGCCACGCTCGCGGCAATGCTTGCGCTTGCGCCGGAGGCCCAGGCGCAGAAGCGCGAATTCACCTTTGCCTACGACCAGCCCAAGACCAGCGGCTATGGCGCCGCCGCCGAGATGTTCAACAGGAAGCTCGGCGAATTGAGCAAGGGCACGCTTTCGATCAACCAGTATCCCAGCGCCCAGCTCGGCACCGAAGCGCAAACCATGCAGAAGGTGCAGACCGGCGACATCGATTTCGTGCTGCTGTCGACCGCCAACGCCTCGACGGCGCAGCCGGAATCCGGCGTGTTCTCCATCCACTTCATCTTCCGCGACGAGGCCCACGCCATCAAGGTGCTGGGCGACCCCACGGTGATCGCGGCGATGAAGGAGCTTTATGCGGCCAAGATCAAGGGCGCGCACATGCTCGGGCTCGGCTCGCAGGGGCTGCGGCACATCTACGGCAAGAAGGCGGTGCAGAAGGTCGCCGACCTCAAGGGCGTCAAGGTGCGCGTGCAGGCGACCGTGACGGAAGACACGCTGTTTCCGGCCTACGGCGCCCAGGTCGTGCACATGCCGTTCGGCGAGGTCTACACCTCCTTGCAGACCGGCGTCGTCGACATGGCCGAGAACGGCATCAACAACTACCTGATCAACAAGCATTACGAGCCGGCGCCGGTGCTCTCGCTCACCGAGCACGAGGCCAACAACGCCGCGCTGTTCGTCAGCGACAAGGCCTGGTCGAGCCTCTCCGACGAGCAGAAGAAATGGGTGCAGGCCTCAGCCGACGAGATCTCGAAGAACGAGCCGGCGATCGCCTTCAAGCTCGAGCGCGAGGCGCTCGCGAAACTGGAGAAGATGGGCGTCAAGATCGTCAAGGACGTCGACAAGAGCGGCTTCCAGCAGGTCTCCAAGCCGATCCAGGACAAGCTCGCCAAGGACCTCGGGCCGCACGCGGTCAAGGTGCTCGATCTCGTGCGCAACGTGAAATAGCGGCTTAGCGACCGCCGGACGCGGCAAGCGCTTCCGCTTCCCGCGTCCGGCTTCGCGCGCGCTCCTTTTGGACAGCTTCATGCGTTTCGACAGCCTCGTCCTGGACGATCAGCGCCACCTGAAATGGCGCGCGCTCGATCCGATCGAGCAGGTCCTGATGATCCTGTGCGGCATCTGCATCAGCGGCTTCAGCACCGTCGTGCTGCTCGATGTCGTCACCCGCGCGATCGGCACGCCCTGGCTGCTGGCGCAGGAAGTGACGATGACGTTCTTCGTCTACGGGATCTTCGCAGGGGTCGCCGCCGCCACGCGCCGCAACGACCACCTTTATCTGGCGGTGCTGGCGGAATCGATGACCGGCACCAAGCGGCTGGCGTTCGAGTTGTTCAACCGCACGGTGGTGCTCGCGGTCGCGATCTGCATGACCTGGTACGGCTACGTCAATTTCCTCGACGGCTTCAAGAGCCTGCGCATGCCCTCGATGACGCCGCTGGCCAGCCTCTACATCGCAGTGCCCATCTGCGGCGCGCTGGTCGCCCTCTTCACCATCGAGCAGATGGTCAACGGCTTCCGGCACGGCTTCGCCGATCCGAAAGGCGCCCCCGATCACGAGAGCATCGGGAGCGAGGCGCTGTGACCACCAACGGCATGCTGATCGCGCTGATGGGCTTCCTGTTCCTGTTCCTTGGTTACCTCGGCGTGCCGGTGGCATTCGCGCTGATCGCGGCGGTGATGATCGTCACCATCTTCACGCCGGTCAGCCAGGCCTCGATGATCGCGCAGCTGTTCAACGGCATGGACGTCGAGGCGCTGCTGGCGGTGCCGTTCTTCCTGCTGGTGGGCGAATTGATGACGTCGGCCAACGTGACCATCCGGATGATCAACCTGGCGCAGGTCATGGTCGGACACCTGCGCGGCGCCCTGGCGCAGGTCGTGACCTTGTTCAGCATGTTCTTTGCCGGCGTTTCCGGCTCGTCCGCGGCCGACGTTGCCGTGCTCAGCCGCACGCTCGCGCCGGAGATGGCGCGCGAGGGCTACGACAAGGCCTTCACCGCCGCGCTGATCGCTTCCGCCGCGACGATGGCCAACCTCATTCCGCCCAGCATCATGGCGGTGGTCTACGGCGCCACCGGCAACGTCTCGATCGGCGGGCTGTTTCTCGCCGGCGTCGTTCCCGGCGTGCTGATCGGCCTCGGCCTGATGATCTTCAGCTTCCTGCTCGGCCCGGTCGGCGTGATGCGCCAGCGGGCCACCTTCGGCATGTTCTCCACGGCGGTGAAGCGATCGGCTGTCCCCATGATGATCCCGCTCATCATCATGGGTGGCATCCTCACCGGCAAGTTCACGCCGACCGAGGCCGGCGTGATCGCGGTCGCCTACATCCTGTTCGTGGCGATCCCGCTCCTGAACATCGGCCACCTGCGCAACCTGCCGCACGACATGGCGATGACGGGGCTGCTCTATTCCATCCCGCTGATCACCATCGGCGCCGCCTCGATGTTCGGCTGGATGCTGGCTTACCTGCGCGGGCCCGCGGTGGTGTCGGAATGGATCGCCAGCGCCGCCGGCGGCGATCCGGTCACCATCATGCTGCTGCTGGTGCTGCTGTTCATCATCGTCGGCGACTTCATCGACGCGATCCCGGCGATCATCATCTTCATGCCGCTGATCATCGACCTGACCCAGAGCGCGGACATCAACCCGGTGCACATGGGCGCCGTCATCATCACAACGCTGGCGTTCGGCCTGATCACGCCGCCCTACGGCCTTTGCCTGCTGATGGCGGCGAAATTCGTCGGCGTCAAATTCTCGCGCGCCATGATCGTCTCGCTGCCGATCTACCTCGTGTTCTTCGCCGCCATCGCCTTCACGATCTATTTCCCGGAAGTCGTGCTGTGGCTGCCGAAGCAGTTGCTGCCGCAATCGGTCGGCTGCTTCCCGAAGCCCGACGGCGGGGGCTGGATTTGTCCGTGAGGGCGTGAGGGGCGGAATCAGCGCTACGACGCGCAGTCCATGCTTGAAAGGCGGTAGGTAATGTTACCGCGCTCATCCTCAATCACGTAATCAGCGGACATCGAAGCGAACGCTGATTCTCCTGTCTCAAACGCTTCTTCAAGCGAATTGAAGTTGCTTCGAGGACTGAATTGATGATTCCCGGGCAGCTTGCCTCATCCTTGAGAGCACTGGATCGGTTTCAGAATCGAGGCGTCGATACCAACGAATTCCGAACCAGACCACGACGCATACAAACAAGGCGAGAGTTGCGTAGACGACGAACATTATGGATTCGCCTTGAAGAATGCGCGAGCGAATCCGGGTGGTGTGATAGCTCGAGCTGCAACGCGCAGTGCGCCAACTGTTGGCGGAATTGCACCGTCGCGCTGTGGTTCGCTCCAGGGACTATCGTCGACGTTCTCGGATTAGGGCCCCGCAACTCCCCGATCTTGCGCGCCGTGAACGATAGACACGATGACGACTTCCTCGCGGTCTTCGTAGACCTTGTAGACAATGATGTACGGCCATTCGAGAAGCTCGCGCGTGCCTTCAACGAGACCGGGGCGCCCCATATAGGCCAGTCCGGGACTGCCCAACCGCATGACCTTGTCCTCGATGCGCGCGATCATGTTCAGAGCGGCTCGCGGGTTGTCCTTGGCGATCCAGGCAAAGACGCGATCCAGTTCGTCGCTGGCGGCGGGCTCGAACGTAACCTTCATGCTCAAGACGAGCGGAAGCGCTTGAAGACTTCTTCGGCGGGGATCGTTTGCGGGCTCGGGCTGGCAAGCCGCCGTCGGACCTCTGCGGCCTGCTCCGCGGTCAGCCGCAGCGCACTGCTGTCCTGTTCTTCCATCAGCTCGACCATATGCGCCACGTCCGCCTGCCGCTCCGGCGGCCACGTCAGTACGCGATCCAGGATTTCCTTCAGCTCGGCTTTGGTCATGCTCGAATGATAGCACATCCAGCATTCAACTCACAGCCGGTCGAAGTGGCCGGTCGAAGTGAGATTGCGGCGGCGTGGTGCCCAAGGGCGGAATCGAACCATCCGGCTTCACCCTTCGGGCTACGCCGGGACGAGCTTTCGCGTGGTGAGATTGTTGGCTACGGCAGCACTGAAAATGATGGTGCCCAGGGGCGGAATCGAACCACCGACACTGCGATTTTCAGTCGCATGCTCTACCAACTGAGCTACCTGGGCATGCCGCGGAAGGGGCCTTTCGGCCATATGCGGGCGGGCGGTTTATAGTGGGGTCGGCCTCTCCTGTCTACCCACCCCGTAAATCGTATGAGACCGTGAATCGCCGCAAAATCAGCTAGTTGCGATGTTGGGGGCGCGCTCGATCAAAAAACCGCCGTCATGGCCGAGCTTGCCGCCCTACTCCGGGTCCTCCTCGCCTTCGCGGGCGGGGATGGCGTAGGAGCCGGAGAGCCAGCGGTTGAGATCGACGTCGCGGCAGCGGTCGGAGCAGAACGGCCTCGACGCCGCGGCCGCGGGCTTGCCGCAGATCGGGCATGGCTTGGCGGGTTTGGCGGCGGCGCCGGGTTTGGCGGGATTATCGGCCATCGCGCAACTCTACATGGAGAACGAGATAACGCGCGCGGCGGAATTACGCTCCCGTCGCCGCGGCGTTGAGCCAGCCGAAGCGGATCGGAAAGCCCTCGCCGCCAAGCAGCGTGCAGCTCTCGTAGAGCGGCAGGCCGACGACGTTGGAGTAGGAGCCGACCATCTTGACCACGAAGGAGCCGGCTATGCCCTGCACGGCATAGCCGCCGGCCTTGCCGCGCCATTCGCCGGAGCCGATATAGGCTTGGATGTCCTCTTCGGACAGCCGCTTGAAGCGCACGCGGGTCTCGATCAGGCGCTGGCGGAAGGCCTCTTTCGGCGTGACCAGGCAAATCGCGGTGTAGACGCGGTGGTTGCGGCCCGAGAGCAGCCGCAGGCACTGCGCGGCCTCGTCCACCAGATTGGCCTTGGGCAGAATGCGGCGGCCGACCGCGACCACGGTGTCGGCGGCGAGGATGAAGGCGCCGCGCAGGTCGTCGTCGAGCTGCACCGATTTCAGCGCCGCGTCGGCCTTGGCGCGCGCGAGGCGATTGGCGCAGGCGCGCGGCAGCTCGCCCCGTCGCGGCGTCTCGTCGACGTCGGCCGGCCGCAGCGCATCGGGCTCGATGCCGGCCTGGTTGAGCAGCGACAGGCGCCGGGGCGAGCCGGAAGCAAGTACGAATTTGGGACTGCCGAGCATGCGGGGTGTTTGGCGGAGGAATCGAGGAGGCGAACGCGCGCGGAACCTATCGGATGGGGGCTGCTTTCACAACCGGGGAACTCGCCGTCGCCCCTGCGACCCGGCTACGCCAAGGCTTCGCCGCGGTTATGGCTGAGGCGCGCCGAAGCTTTAGCGAAGGCGGCAGGCAGGGGCCCATACGCCGTGAAAGCGCGGTTTTGGGAAGTCTTCGTGGCAATATTGCGCTTCGATGACAACGGCCGGTGGCTATGGGTCCCTGCGCCCGTGCGCAATTGCGCACTAGGCAGGGACGACATCGAGTTTGCTTCACTCGCTCGCGGCGCCCGCCCTGGCGAAGCGGCGGCGGATGCGCATCAGGAGGACGTCGCAGACCTCGCGATAGGCCGACAGTTTCTGCTCGCGGGTGCCTTCGGTGTCGGTGGGGTCGGGCGTCGGCCAGTATTCGACGTCGGCGGCCATCGTGCGCGTCAGCTCCAGCGCCTTGTGATGCGCCTCCGGCGACAGCGTGATGATGAGGTCGAAATTGAGCCCCTCCCAGTCGTCGAGCTCCTCGAAGGTCATCGGCTTGTGGGCGGAGATGTCCTGGCCGAGCTCGGCCATCACGGCGACCGCAAAGGGATCGAGCTCGCTCTTCCTGACGCCTGCGGATTTCACGTAGAGGCCTTGCGGAAACATCTGCTTGAGCAGGCTTTCGGCCATCGGCGAGCGCACGCTGTTGAGGCCGCAGGCGAACAATACGGCTTGCGGATTGCGCGCGCGCGGCGCCTCCACCGTCACGAGTCTTTCGTTTGGCGCATGGCCTTGTCGGAAAACCGCTGCACACTTTTCCGGGCCATGCGCTACCCCTTCCAGTGAAGCACGCAGATCAGCGTGAACAGCCGGCGCGCGGTTTCGAAATCGACCCGCACCTTGCCCTTCAGCCGTTCCTGCAGCGTGCGCGAGCCCTCGTCGTGGATGCCGCGGCGGCCCATGTCGATGGCCTCGATCTTGTCCGGCGTCGCGGTGCGGATCGCCTGGTAGTAGCTGTCGCAGATCATGAAGTAGTCCTTCACGATCCGCCGGAACGGCGTCAGCGACAGCAGATGCGCCACCACGGGCGTGCCGCCCTCCTGGCGGATGTCGAACATCAGGCGGTTGCCTGTGATCGCGATGTGCAGCGTGTACGGCCCTTCGGCCGCGCTTTCGGGAGCGAACAGGTTCTGCTCGATCAGGTCGTAGATCGCGATCGCGCGCTCGTGCTCGATGTCGGGCCCGGAACGGCCGATCGATTCCTCGTCGAGCGTGACGGCGACGATGCGGTTGTTGGCGTCCGGATCGGTGGGCTTGCCGGTCATGACAGGTTGAGCCGCAATCCGACGGAACGGGAATGCGCGTCGAGCCCCTCGGCCTTGCCGAGCGTCATGGCGGCGGGGCCGAGTGCGCGCAGCTGGTCGGGGCCGCATTTCAGGATCGAGGTGCGCTTCATGAAATCGAGCACGCCCAGCCCTGAGGAGAACCGCGCCGAGCGCGCGGTCGGCAGCACGTGGTTGGAGCCGCCGACATAGTCGCCGATGGCTTCGGGGGTGTGGCTGCCCAGGAAGATCGCGCCGGCATTGCGGATCTTTTTCGACAGGGCTTCCGCATCCGCGGTCATGATCTCGAGGTGCTCGGCGGCGATGGCGTTCGCGAGCTGAGCGGCCTGGTCGAGATCGTCGACCATGATGACGGCACCGAAATCGTTCCAGGAGGCGCGCGCGATTTCCGCGCGCGGCAGCGTCTTGAGCTGGCCTTCGACGGCGCGCTCGACGTCGGCGGCAAGCCGCGCGCTGTCGGTGATCAGGATCGACTGCGCGCTGGCATCGTGCTCGGCCTGCGCCAGCAGATCGGCGGCGATCCAGTCGGCGTTGCCGCTGTCGTCGGCGATGACGAGCACTTCGGAGGGCCCGGCAATCATGTCGATGCCGACCTTGCCGAACACGAGCCGCTTGGCGGCGGCGACATAGGCGTTGCCGGGGCCGACGATTTTTGCCACGGGCGCAATGGACGCTGTGCCATGGGCCAGCGCGGCCACGGCCTGTGCGCCGCCGACGCGGTAGATCTCGGACACGCCAGCCAGATGCGCCGCGGCCAGCACCAGCGGATTGAGCTTGCCGTCGGGCGCCGGCACCACCATCACGACGCGCGGCACGCCCGCGACCTTGGCCGGCACCGCGTTCATCAGCACGGAAGACGGATAGGCGGCGGTGCCGCCGGGCACATAGAGGCCGACGGCGTCGACCGCGCTCCAGCGCCAGCCGAGCTCGATGCCGAGGGAATCGACGAAGCGCTCGTCCTTCGGCAGCTGCCTGACGTGGAAGGTCTCGATGCGGTCGCGGGCGAGCGAAAGCGCCTCGACCGTTCCGGAATCGCACGCCTTCACGGCGGCCTCGATCTCGGCGGCGGTGACGCGCAGGCCCGCGGCGTCGATCTCGAGCCGGTCGAATTTCCTCGTGGCCTCGATCAGTGCGGCATCGCCGCGCGCAGCGACGTCCTCGACGATGGCGCGCGTCGCCTTTTCCACGTCGGCTGAAACCTCGCGCTTGGCCGCCAGAAAGGCGGCGAATCGCTGGTCGAAGTCGGCGCTGTTGCGGTCGAGGCGGACGGGCATCGGTGGCTTTCTTGGGGGATTTTCGGCCTAAAGCCTCAATGGCGCGGCTGGGGTGCTGCCGTCAACCCTCGCATGCCCCGTGTCCGCAGCCCGTAGGGTGGGCTAAGCGCAGGAGCCCACCATGCCGCCCCGACCCGGCAAGAATGGTGGGCACGCTTTCCGCTCTGCCCACCCTACAATTCCTGCCGTAACCCTCGGGAGTCAGGATGCCGCCCGCGCCTGCCCGATATCGCCCGTCCCCAAGTCGTCCGAACCGAGGTCGGTCAGCTCGCACTCCAGGCATTCCACGTCGAGCCGCAGCGCGCCGCCATGGCTGAACATCAAAAGGGCACAGCCGCCGGGGGCTTCGCCCGGGCAGAACTCGATGCCGACCAGCTCGAGCAGGGTTTCCCTGGCCTGGGGGTCGATGTTGCGGCACTTGCAGGCCAGCACCCGGTCGAAGCGGAGCGCCGATATCAGCCGGCGCGGTGAGGGCTCGCCGGCCAGCGCCTCCTCCCAGTCCAGCCGGTTCAACCCGATCACCAGCCGTTTCTGATCCTGCCGCCAGATGATGTCGGATGTCTGGATGCGGGCCTCCTGGACATGCGCCGAGATCACCGCGAGGTCGTCGGCATCGAGCGCGATCAGTTTGAGCGGGGCGTGCATGACCCGCTTGAAATGTGCGTTGTCGCCCGCCGATGCAAGGCCGGGTTCCCGGTCCAGTTCCGGATCAGGCGGGGTGGAATCGCCTGACCGCGCGGAAGGTCATGAAGGCGAAGAAGGCCGCCACGACGAACTGCACGACACCGAACACCGGTCCGGCCGGCGGCACGCCGGGGGCGATCGCATGCAGCGGGGGGATCTTCAGGAAGGACTGGATCACCAGCACGAAGGTGTTGAGATAGAGCGCGACCAGCGCCGTGACGACATAGATCAGGCGCCAGCGGCCGGAGAGATTCCGGCTGTACAACGCGATGCAGGCAATCGCCAGCAGCAGCAGCGAGAGAATTCCGATCGCGTGCGACGGCAGGAATTTGTCGGTGAGGAACGGCGGGATGATGAAGCCGGTGACGTTGGTGAGGATCGTCAGCAGCAGGAAGACCGCGGTCAGCCCCGGCACGCGCTCGGAGCCGAGCATCCTGAACATCACGACCAGACCCGCGGCGATTGCAACCAGGCTGATCGCCACATGCACCAGAACCAGCGTATCCATGTGGCCTGCTCCCCATTGAGACCTGCGCTTCAGGCTACGACGGACGGAAACAGATTCCCACATGCGACAGCGGGCACCTTGCGCAATCCAGCCATGTCTACAACCTGCGAGGGTGTGCGGCGGCGGGCGCCGTCAAGCCGTCATGCTTCGCCCGACTCGAAGAAATTCATCTCGACGCCGCCGGTGGCGAATTTCTGCACGTCGGCGACCGCCGCCTGGCCTTGCGGGCTGCCGAAGGCGCTCTGGATGGCGGCGACATTGTCGAAGGTCAGCGTGGCGATCAGGTGAAACGGCGAGGGACCGGCCGGCGTGATCACCGGGCCGCGGCTGACCTGGTATTTGCGCACGCCCGGAATCTTCCAGGCGAGCGGCACGTGGGTCTCGAAATAATACGTATCGAACGCCTTCGGGTCGGCAGGCGTCCTGTAGCAAACGATGATCTGGGCGGCCATGGCGCATCCTTCCAGTTCGCGCAAGCGTTTGAGCATGATCTCGTTCGGAAAACCGCTTCACACTTTTCCGGATCATGCCGAGCGATACGCGAATTCACAGCGCGGGTTTCGCCGTGTCCGCCAGATATCCGTGCAGCGTCGCCACCACCTGCGCGCCCTCGCCGATCGCACCGCCGACGCGCTTGACCGAGCCGGAGCGCACGTCGCCGACCGCGAACACGCCGGGCACCGTGGTCTCCAGCGGCGCGGCCTGCCGGTTGCCGCTGCCTTGCGCCGGCACGCCGGTCAGCACGAAGCCGGCGCGGTCGACCCGGACGCCGCAGCCGTCGAGCCAGGAGGTCGCGGGATCGGCGCCGACGAACAGGAAGAGATTGCTGACATCCAGCGTGTCCACCTCCGGCGCAAGGCGGCTGCGCCAGCGCAGCCGCATCAGGCCGCCATCGGCATTGCCCTCGAGCGCGATCACCTCGGCGTTGAAGATCGGCTCGATATTCGCCGTCGCCTCGATGCGCTCGATCAGATAGCGCGACATGCTGGCGCCAAGCCCGCCGCCGCGGATCACCATGTAAACCTTCTTCGCGTGAGCGGAGAGGAACACCGCGGCCTGCCCTGCGGAATTGCCGCCACCGACCAGCACGACGTCCTGGTCGGTGCAGAGCCTCGCCTCGATCGGCGACGCCCAGTACCAGACGCCCTTGCCCTCGAATGCGGCAAGGTTCTCGATCTCCGGCCGGCGATAGCGGGCGCCGCTCGCCACCACGATCGAGCGGGCACGCAGCGTTCTTCCGCATTCGGTGGTCAGTGCGAACAGGCCGTCATCGCGGCCGCAATCCAGCGATTTCGCCGACACCGGGATCAGCATCTCCGCACCGAATTTCTGCGCCTGGTTGAAGGCGCGCC
>NZ_JBQTHN010000234.1:0-7286 GCF_052389815.1 Bradyrhizobium sp.
CTTTATCCGCCAACCCCACCGCCCACAGCGCGAACGCGTAGACGATCGCGATCTCGTCGAGCCGGTTGAAGCGTCCCGATGCGCCGCCGTGTCCGGCGCCCATGTTCGTTCGCAGCAGCACCGGACCGCCGCCGCGCATGGTCGCACGCAGCCGCGCGATCCATTTCGCCGGCTCCCAATAGGTGACGCGCGGATCGGTCAGGCCGCCCATCGCCAGGATCGCCGGGTAGTCCGTGGCCGCGACATTGTCGTAGGGCGAATAGGACAGGATGGTGCGGAAATCCTTCTCGCTCTCGATCGGATTGCCCCATTCCGGCCATTCCGGCGGCGTCAGCGGCAGCGAGTCGTCGAGCATGGTGTTGAGCACGTCGACGAACGGCACCTCGGCGACGATGCCGGCGAAAAGTTCGCCGGCGCGGTTGGCGCTAGCTCCCATCAGCATGCCGCCGGCGCTGCCGCCGTGGCCGACAATGCGCTTGGCGCCGGTGTATTTCGCCTCGATGAGCGCGCGGCCCGCGGCGGCGAAATCGTCGAACGTGTTGGTCTTCATTTCGCGCTTGCCGTCGAGATACCAGCCCCAGCCCTTGTCCGAGCCGCCCCGGATATGGGCGATGGCGTAGACGAAGCCGCGATCGACCAGCGACAGCCGGTTGGCATTGAACGAGGCCGGCATCGCATGGCCATACGAGCCGTAGCCGTAGAGCAGCAGCGGCGCCCGTCCGTCGCGCGCGAAATCCTTGGCGTGCAGGATCGACACCGGCACCTCGGCGCCGTCATGCGACCGCGCCATGATCCGCGTCGTGACGTAGTCGGCAGGATCGTGCCCGGAGGGGATCTCCTGCCGCTTGCGCAGCACTCGCGCCCGCTTCGCCATGTCGTAGTCATAGACTTCCGACGGCGTCGTCATCGACGAGTAGGAAAAGCGCAGGTTGGTGGTGTCGAACTCGTAGCCGCCCATGGTGTCGAGGGAGTAGGCGGCCTCATCGAAGGCAATGGCGTGCTCTTCGCCCGTCGTGAAATCGCGGATCACGATCGCCGGCAGGGCGTTGGCGCGCTCCAGCCGCACCATGTGGCCGGCATAAAGCTCGACGTCGAGCACATAGACCCCCTCGCGGTAGGCGATCAGGTCGCGCCAGTTGGCGCGTTCGGGCGAAGCCAGCGGCGCGGTAACGACCTTGAAGTCGATCGCGCCATCGGCATTGGTGAGGATGTAGAGCTCGTCGCCGCGGTCATTGGACGAGTACTGCACGCCCTCCTCACGCGCCGCGACGAGGCGCGGCGGCGCATCGGGATTGGCCAGGTCGATCAGCCGCTGTTCCGAAGTCTCATGGTCGCCGCCGGCGATCACGCAAAACCGGCTGCTCGAGCTTTCGTGCAGGTGAGTGAACCAGCCGGGATCCTGCTCCTCATAGACCAGGATGTCGTCGGTCTGTCCGGTGCCGAGGCGGTGCCGCCAGACCTGCATCGGGCGATGGTTGTCGTCGAGCTTGACGTAGAAGAAGCTCGCCCCGTCCTTGCTCCAGACCGCGGTGCCGTCGGTCTCCTCGACGAGGTCGTCGAGGTCTGTGCCGGTCGCCCAGTCGCGCACGCGAATGGAAAAATACTCCGAGCCCTTGGTGTCCGCGCTCCAGGCCTGCAGTTTGTGATCCGGCGAATGCCGGCTGCCGCCGAACTTGAAATATTTGCAACCCGCCGCCAGCGCGTCGCCGTCGAGCACGATCGCGGCCTCGCCGCCTTGCCGCGGCATGCGGCCGAACATTTCGTGCTGTCCGCCCTCGCGGAACTTGCGGAAATAGGCGTAAGGCCCGTCCGGCGAGGGAACGCTGGAATCGTCCTCCTTGATGCGGCCGCGCATTTCCGCAACCAGCTTCTTCTGCAAGCCGTCGGTATGGCCGAGCACCTGCTCGGTGTAGTCGTTCTCTTCCTCCAGATAGCGGCGGATGTCGGGATCGAGGATCGAGGGGTCGCGCAGCACCTCCTGCCAGTTGGGGTCCTTCAGCCAGGCATAGTCGTCCGTGACCGTAATGCCGTGGGCGGTGAAGGAATGCGGCCGGCGCGGCGCAATCGGCGCGGCTGGCGGCTTCTCGGCTGGTTTCGGTCGGTTCACTCGGTCCTCATTCGCTGCGATATCGGTTCCCGCAATATCGGTACGCTGAGAGCGGAATGCCAGCCGAGGCGGCGAAAAGGGTCAGGCGCTTACGGATTCGCCGAGCCACTCGATGGCGGCTTCGGTCCCGCCCCGGCCATGCGGGATCTGCAGCGCCTTGAGCGCCGTCTCGATGACGGCGAGCGTGCCCAAAATCATCGGCGCGTTGACATGGCCCATATGGGCGATGCGGAAGGCCTGGCCGTGCAACTCGCCGATGCCGACGCCGAGCACGACGCCGCACTTCTCCTTGCAGTAGCGATGCAGCGGCACCGGATCGTAGCCGTTCGTCATCACGGTCGTGACCGTATTGGAACGCTCGCTGGTTTCCGCGATGTTGATGCTCAGCACCTGCCCCTCCGACCAGCGCGACACCGCGCGCCGCACGGCTTCGCCGAGCAGGCGATGGCGCTGGAAGGTATTTTCCAGGCCTTCGGCGAACAGCATGTCGATGGCCTTGCGCATCGCGAACAACAGATGCACCGGTGCGGTGCCGGCATATTTGCGATAGTGCTCGCTGCCCTCGCGCTCGGTCCAGTCCCAATAGGGCGTGCGCAAATTCGCCTTCTTGTGCGCCTCGCGGGCGCGGTCGCTGGCGGATACGAAGCCGAGGCCCGGCGGCGTCATCAGGCCTTTTTGCGAGCCGGACATCGCGACGTCGACGCCCCATGCGTCCATCTCGAACGGCATGCAGCCGAGCGAGGCCACGGTGTCGACCATGTACAGGGCGGGATGGCCGGCGGCCTTGATCGCCTTGCCGATCGCCTCGATATCGTTCCAGACGCCGGAGGCCGTATCGACCTGCGCCACCAGCACCGCCTTGATCGTGTGCTCCTTGTCCTGCCGCAGCCGTTCTTCGACTTCGGCGGGCCGCACGGCGCGGCGCCAGTCGCCCTTCAGCACCTCGACGTCGACGCCCATCATACCGGCGGCAATGCCCCAGCCGACCGCAAACCGCCCGCTCTCCAGCACCAGGATCTTGTCGCCGCGCGACAATACGTTGGAGATCGCCGCTTCCCAGGCGCCATGGCCGTTGGCGATGTGGATGTAGGACCTGTTTTTGGTCGCAAACAGCTTCGACAGATCGTCGTGCAGGCTGTCGCTCAGCTCGATCATTTCGCGGGAATAGATGTCGAGCGCCGGACGGTGCATGGCCTGCAGCACCTCGTCGGGCATCGTGGTGGGTCCGGGGATGGCCAGAAATTCCCGGCCCGCGCGAACGGTCATTGGCAGTCTTCCCTGTCTGGATTCGCGGCCATGCTGGCATGGCCGGACGCAATTTCAAAGGGCCTCCGAGCGGTGCATTCATGCAGAATTGTAACGAGTAGGTTTGCCTCAATTCCTCATGGTGCCGGCAATCTGGCGCCAGATCCGGTCCTTGATTTCCGTCGCCAGCGGGCTCGGCAGCACGTTCACCGGCGCGGTGTTTTTCCGGCAGGCCTCGACCAGGCGCAAAATCCACACCTCGCCATCGGTATGATAGAGGTCGCCGCCGCCGTTGCGGCCCGCCAGTGTCGGGCCGATGCCGGTGACCTGATATTTGGCGGTCACCATGGCAGCCGCTTCGAGGTCGAGCGTCAGCGCCGCCCGCTCCAGGTCGATGTCGGCGTCGATGTGATGGGTGATGGCGCCGGTGTAATGGCTGACGCCGACGCCGCGGTCCATGGTTGCAGCCCCGAGCCAAACCGGGCGCTTCTCCTCGCCGTCGTCCAGCACCTTCCAGAAGCGGACGTGGTTGCGGCGGTCGGCGCTGGCGCCGATCGGCTTTTCAAAGGCGAGGTCCTCGCGCCGGCCGAGATAATAGAGATTGCTCACCGGCGCATCCCGGTAGGGCCGGCCGAGCAGCACGCTGCCGACGATCTCGATGGAGGATTTCAGCGTGATCGGATCGGCGGGAAACCAGTTCGCCGCATGCATCGCGCAGATGATGTCGTTCCTGTCGCCGATCAGCCCGACATTGACGGGATCGCCTGGAATGCCCTGCGCGGTGCGGGTCACCATGTCGAGGCCGGCGAGGCCCTTCTGGCGCTCGTGATGGGTCCACAGCAGCGGCAGCACGATATAGGCGAGCAGGATGTACGCCGCCATTGTGAGCAGCAGGATGATCGAGGCGCGGCGCAGGCGGCTGCGCTTGCCTGTATCGCTTTCTGTCCTCGTCAGCGCCGCGTCTCCCGGCAGCCGGCGGCCTCGGCCTCCTCGACCGAGCAGAACCAGCGGGTGCCCTTGGCGATCTTCATCTTGATCTTCGCGTACCAGCGGCTGGTCGGGCGGTGATAGATGCATTCGCCCGACGTGTTGACGTTGCCCTTGATGGTGCAGTCGGGCGACGGCGCGACCGGGCCCGAGGCCGATGCCAGCAGGATGGCCCTCGCATTGTCCGGCGGCTTCACCGCGCCGAGTACGGCCGTCTTCTTGTTGCGCACGCGCCAGTCCCACGGCGCGATGAAGGCGCCTTGCCACATGCCCGCCTTGGCCTCGCGCGCCATCTTCTCGTCGGCTTCGTAATCCTTCGAGATGCGGAGATAGGCCAGCGCCCAGCCGTTCGACACCAGCCATTTCTGGATGTCCTGGCCGTCGACCTGGCAGCGCGCCACGGTGCGGCCGCGGCGGTCGATGGCGCGGGTCTGGCAGGTCCACTTCCTGCCGCCGCTAAACTTGACGAGCTCGTCGCGCGCGGCGACGCCGCAGGTCCAGCGTTCGCCCTTGGTGTTGAGGCAGAGCTGGTCGGTGGAGGGCGTGTCGATGCCGCCGAGGCGAATGCGGGTTGCGCCGATCTGGACCAGGTCGGCGTCGCGGATCTTGGGAACGCCCGATATCTCGGCGGCGCCGGCAGCAGTGGGCACCAGCAGGACGAGACACGCGAGCCAGCACTTCCTCAGGGTCATCGGCATTCCCAGGCGCAGAATCGTGGACGTGACGGCTCGATTGTGCGGGCAAACGGCCGGCCGTGCCAGCGGCCGGGCCGGACGCCGCTTTCAATTTAATGCGATGACCCACAGGCCGGGTTCGCTTCCGTACGCGGTCCCGCGGCAAAGCGTAAGGGGAGGGTTGCAGGCCCGGCGGTTGAGGGCGGGGCAACGCCCCGCTACAAATTGGGCGGCTTCCTCCTCCATCTTCCCGGAAATCCGCATGAGCACGCTGTTTTCGCCGATCCAGTTGCGCGACCTCAAGCTGGCCAACCGCATCATGGTGGCGCCGATGTGCCAGTATTCGGCGGAGGACGGCTCGGCTACCGACTGGCACTTCACCCACATCAACTCGCTGGCGCTGTCGGGCGCCGCGATGTTCTGCATCGAGGCGACCGGCGTCGAGGCGATCGGCCGCATCACGCCCGGGTGCCTCGGCCTTTACAGCGACGCCAACGAGGCGGCGTTGAAGCCGGTCATCGCCTCCGTGCGCCGGCATTCGAAGGCGGCGATCGCCATCCAGCTCGCCCATGCCGGCCGCAAGGCCTCCAGCCACACGCCGTGGGACGGCGGTCAGCTGATCCCTGTCTCCGAAGGCGGCTGGCTGCCGGAGGGACCGTCCGACGTGCCGCACAAGGCGGAGGAGCCGCCGCCGCGCGCGCTGGATGCGGCGGGCCTGAAGCGCATCGTCGACGCCTTCGTCGCGGCGGCCAGGCGCGCCGACCGGCTCGGCCTCGATGCGATCGAGGTGCACTGCGCGCACGGCTATCTCCTGCATCAGTTCCTGTCGCCGATCTCCAATCGAAGGACCGATCGCTATGGCGGCAGCCTCGAGAACCGCATCCGCTTTCCGCTCGAAGTGTTCGAGGCGGTGCGTGCGACGTTCCCGCAAGAAAAGCCGGTCGGCATCCGCGTCTCCTGCGCCGACTGGGTCGAGGGCGGCTGGGACATCGACCAGACCATCGAGTTCGCCAGGGCGCTGAAGCAGCGCCGCGTCGACTGGATCGACGCCTCCTCCGGCGGCGTGTCGCCGCTGCAGAAAATTCCGCTCGGGCCCGGCTACCAGGTGCCGTTCGCGCAGGCCATCAAGCAGGCGACCGGCGTCGTCACCATGGCGGTCGGCCTGATCACCGAGGCGAAGCAGGCCGAGGAGATCATAGCCTCCGGCAAGGCCGACATGGTCGCGCTCGCGCGCGGCATGCTCTACGACCCGCGCTGGGGCTGGCACGCCGCCGCCGAGCTCGGCGGCGAAGTGAGCGCCCCGCCGCAATACTGGCGCTCGCAGCCGTCGACGCAAAAGGCGCTGTTCGGCAAGACGAGCTTCGGGACGCGGTGAGGCGGGACTTTTGCCGGGCGTTGCGCTATCATGGGCAGCGAACGGCAGCAGTCCGACGGAGCGGGAATGCCCAAACCTGTCATCTTCACGATTTCGGCGACATGGGACGAAGAAGCTTCGGTCTGGAGCGGACATTGCGATGACATTCCCGCGGCGGCCGATGCGCCGACGCTCGACGGTCTCCTGGATAAAATCTCGGCGATGGCGCTCGATTTGCTGCCGGACAATCATCCGGACGTCGCTCCAGAATCGCTGTTCCTGCAAATCACTGCGTTGCGCGAAGTCGAACCGGCAAACTAAATGGCGCCGCAATTCGATTGGGCGCTGCGCGAACTGTTGCGCGCCGCGGGCTGCGAGATGGTCCGACAGGGGCGCGGCAGCCACGAAATCTGGCATAGCCCGATCACAAAGCGTAATTTCGCCGTACCAGTCGGCATTCCAAGCCGACACACCGCCAATGCAATCCTGCGCCAGGCCGGTTTGCCCAAGGCGTTCTGACATCCGCCTCAATCCGCAAACCCCACATAGCGCACGAAGCTGCCGTTTTCCTCGCGATCGGACCGCACGCCGTTGGCGGGGAAGCTGTCGTCGGGGTAGCCCATGGCGACGCAGGTCATGATCGCCTGGCTGTCGGGGATATCGGCCACCTCGCGCACGATGTCGGAGCGCATGATGCCCTGGCCGTTGATGACGCTGCCGAGCCCGCGGTCCCAGGCGGCGAGCACGATGCCGTAGCAGAGCGCGCCGAGGTCGAAATGCACCACCGCGCCGGGATCGAGCTCGCGGTCGTAGGTCAGGACCATCGACACCGGCGCGTCGAACTGGCGGAAGCCGCGCAGCACCCAGTCCTGCCGCATCGGCTTGTCGTCGCGCGCGATGCCCATCGCGGCGAACAGCT
>NZ_JBQTHN010000235.1:0-13682 GCF_052389815.1 Bradyrhizobium sp.
AGGTCGGGATGTCCTGGCTGTACCTGTCAAATCCGTGTGCGTTTTCTTACTACCGTTGCACACGGTGCTGCGGGCGCAGCCGGCGCCCGGCCTTCTCCGCGCCCTCTATCCAAGAGGGAGCAACGAACGACAGCAACCCGGGCGAAATCGAGTCGCGGGAATGATTTCGGCTGTTTGAAATCTGAATCAGCAAACTCCGCTGTCGTCCCGGACAAGCGAGCGTTAGCGAGCGCCGATCCGGGACCCATAACCACAGGAAGTCATTTTGCGAAGGCTGGAGCTCCATCTCATTCCAACAACATCGCCCTGTGGTTATGGGTCCCGGCGTTCGCCGGGACGACCGAGAGCGACGCGCCATCGCACTCGACCTACCGCAACGCCAGCCCGGTCGCCGCTTCCAACTCGCCGATCGCTTGCGCCGCGTTCAGCACCTTGATCGTCGTCATGCCCATTTCGCGCGCGGGCTTCAGGTTGATGCCGAGGTCGTCGAGATAGACGCACTTGTTCGGATCGACGCCGAGCTTTTCCACCATCATCGCGTAGATGCGCGGGTCCGGCTTGCGCAGGCCGATCTTGGCGGATTCGATGACGTGGTCGAACAGCGCCATCACCTCGGCGATGTACAGCGTGCGGCCGGAGGCCGAGCCGATCGTATTGGCGGGCAGGTTGTTGGTGATGCAGCCGGTCCTGAACTTCGCCTTGATGCGCGTCAGCGCCTCGACCATTTCGGGGCGGAGGTCGCCGGACAACAGCGGCAGCACGTCCTTGCCGCGCACCTCCGCGCCGAGCGCCAGCGACTCCGCGGCGAACAGGGCGTCGAAGGCTTCGATGTCGACCTCGGCGCGCTCGAACTTCGCCCAGGCGTTCTCCAGGTGATTGGCGGCATTGGTGCGGCGGATGATGTCGGCGGGCAGGCCGCGCTCGCTCTCGAACCGCGCGAACGCCTCGAAGGGCGAGGTGGTCAATACCCCGCCGAAATCCCAGATCACCGCCTCGATCATTGCGCGCCTCGGTTCCAGCTGCTGCCGCGGCAGCGGCTAACATGGAATGCCAATGCAAACCAGTCCTCATCCGCGCTTGGCGGGTTGAGGCCGAACCGCTATTTCTGCAGCATGAAATACGCATTGCCGTTTCTTGCAGCCATTGCGCTGCTCTCAGCCGCGCCGGCGCGGGCCATTGTCGGCGGCGGCGCGCCCCAGGCCGATGGCGTTGCCCGCTCGATCGTCACCATCGTGGGCTCGCGCGGCAATTTCTGCACCGGCAGTCTCATTGCGCCGAAGATCGTCCTCACCGCGGCGCATTGCGTGCAGCCCGGCGCGGAATACCGGATCGTCGACAACAGCTCGGGCCAGCCGGTGCTGCAGACCATCCGTCGCGTCGCGATCCATCCTGCCTTCAGGATGGATGCCTTTTCGGCGCACCGCGCCACCGCCGATGTCGCGCTGCTGCAGCTCGAACAGCCAGCCAAGGGCAAATCGCCGTCCGTGCTCGGCATGCCGAATATTCCGATCGCCGTCGGCGGCCGCTTCACCATTGCCGGCATCGGCGTTGCCGTGCGCGGCGACGGCAAGAGCGGCGGCACCATCCGCGTTGCGAGTCTCGTCGCCACCGGCAGGCCCGGCACGTTGCAGATTCGTCTGGTCGATCCCGTCGGCCAGGGCACGCGCGACGGGCTCGGGGCCTGCACCGGCGATTCCGGCGCGCCCGTGTTCGAGGACAAGCAGGGTGGACCTGCAATCGTCGGCGTCGTCAGCTGGTCGACCGGGCCGAACGGCAGCGCCGGCTGCGGCGGCATGACCGGCGTCACTCCGCTGACGCTGTATCGCGACTGGCTGTTGCAGATCGCCCGGCAATGGGGAGGAGCCCTGTAAGTTTGCGGCAGCCGCATGCAGCTGCGTCGCCTTGTTTGTGAAGTCGTGGCCCGCTACAAATTTTTCAGGAAATGCTCAACCGTTCAAACAAAGATTGAAACAGATGAACGTCACCGCGCCCTCCCGTACGATTTCCGCCGCGCAGAAAGTCGAACATTTCGACGTGCTGATCGTCGGCGCCGGCATCTCCGGCGTCGGCAGCGCCTATCACCTGACCAGGCAGATGCCCGGCACCTCCTTCGTGGTGCTGGAAGAGCAGGAGACCTTCGGCGGCACCTGGTGGACGCACAAATATCCTGGCATCCGCTCCGACAGCGACCTGCACACCTTCGGCTACAGCTTCAAGCCATGGGTCGGGCCGCCGATCGCGACCGCGGAGGAGATCCTCTCCTATATGGGCGAGGTGATCGAGGAGAACGATCTCCGAAGGCATATCCGCTACAACCATCACATCAGCCATGCCAGCTGGTCGAGCGAGACCAACCTCTGGACCATCGACGCCGTCGACAAGGTCACGGGCGAAGAAAAGCGCTTCACCGCGAACTTCCTATGGATGTGCCAGGGTTACTATCGCCATTCGGAAGGCTACACGCCGGAATGGACCGATATGGACAAGTTCAAGGGCCGGATCGTCCATCCGCAGACCTGGCCGAAGGATCTCGCCACCGAAGGCAAGAAGATCGTCGTGATCGGTTCCGGCGCCACTGCCGCGACGCTGATCCCGAGCATCGCCGGCAAGTGCGAACATGTCACCATGCTGCAGCGCTCGCCGACCTATTTCCGCACCGGCCGCAACGCGATCGAGATCGCCGAGGAGCTGCGCCGGCTGCAAATCAAGGAGGAGTGGATCCACGAGATCGTGCGGCGCAAGATCCTGTTCGAGCAGGACTGGTTCACCAAGCGCTGCTTCAGCGATCCCGACGCCGTGAAGAAGGAGCTGATCGGCGCCGTGCAGGCTGTGCTCCCGGAAGGCTTCGACGTCGAGAAGCATTTTACGCCGAGCTACCGGCCGTGGCGCCAGCGCATCGCCTTCGTGCCCGACGCCGACCTGTTCGAGGCGGTGAAGAGCGGCAACGCCTCCGTCGTCACCGACGAGATCGACCGTTTCACCGAAAAGGGCATCCTGCTCAAGTCCGGCAAGGAGCTCGCGGCCGACATCATCGTCACCGCAACCGGCTTCAACCTCTGCATGCTCGGCGACATCGGCTTCGAGATCGACGGCAAGCCGCTCGATTTCGCCGACACCGTCACCTATCGCGGCATGATGTTCACGGGCGTGCCGAACATGGCCTGGGTGTTCGGCTATTTCCGCGCCAGCTGGACCCTGCGCACCGACCTCGTCGCCGACTTCGTCTGCCGCCTGCTGGCGCACATGAAGGAGAAGGGCGCAAGGCGCGTGGTGCCGACCTTGCGCAAGCAGGACGACAACATGCCGCTGCTGCCGTGGATCGACGAGGAGAACTTCAATCCCGGCTACATGCTGCGCCACATGCACCTGTTGCCGAAGCGCGGCGACAAGCCGGACTGGCAGCACACCCAGGATTACTGGGCCGAAAAGGACGAAATCCCGGCGATCGACCTCGACGATTCCGCTTTCACGTACGGCTGAGCATCAATGACGAAGGAGCCGTTGGCTACGACGCCGCCGCGCTCGCATCCGTCGGCTTGGCCACGCTGAACTGCTTGCGCAGCGTCGGCTTGTGGATCTTGCCCGTGGCATTGCGCGGCAGCGCCTCGACGAACTCGATCAGCCGCGGGCACTTGAACCTCGCCAGATTGGCGGCGCAGTGCGCGTGGATCTCCGCCGGCGTCAGCGTGTGTCCCGGCTTCACCGCGACGATGGCCATGCCGACCTCACCCCATTGCTCGTTGGGAATGCCGATGATGGCGGCCTCGGCCACGGCGGTGAGCTGATGCAGCACGCTCTCGACTTCCGCCGGATACACATTTTCGCCGCCGGAGATGTACATGTCCTTCCAGCGGTCGACGATGTAGTAGAATCCGTCCTCGTCGATCCGTGTGGCATCGCCGGTGTGCAGCCAGCCATCGGTGAAGGAGGACTGGTTGGCGTCCGGCCGGTTCCAGTAGCCGGGCGTGACGTTCGGCCCCTTGACCCAGAGCTCACCGAGCTCGCCGACATCGGCGTCGCTGCCGTCGGGCCGCACGATCCGCACCTCCGTGTGCAGCACCGGCTTGCCGGAGGAGCCGGCCTTGCGCGCGGCATCTTGCTTGTCGAGCACCATCACCGCCGGCGAGGTCTCGGTCATGCCATAGCCCTGCTGCAACGCCACGCCGCGCGCTTCCCACACTTTCAGCAGCGGCACCGGCATCGGCGCGCCGCCGACGCCGCCGATCACGAGGCGGCTGAAATCGGCGCCGGCGAAGGAAGGATGCTGCGCCATGAACTGGTAGATCGAGGGCACGCCGAAGAACACGTTGATGCCAACAGCGGGGTCGTTGATCAGTTTCAGCGCTTCAGCGGGGTCGAAGGTGCGCATGATCAGCACCGTGCCGCCGGCGTGCATCACCGGATTGGTGTAGCAATTGAGCCCGCCGGTGTGGAACAGCGGCAGCACCGTGAGCAGTACCGACGCCGGCGTGATGTAGGCCGGGCCGCCGAGATTGACGCAGTTCCAGAACGTCATGCCATGGGTGATGATGGCGCCCTTCGGCAGGCCGGTCGTGCCCGAGGTGTACATGATGGTCGAGATGTCATCGAGCGTGACGATCTCGGCCGTTTCGATCGGCTTCGCCGCCGCGATGCCGGCTTCATAGGAACCGCCGTTGCCGAACGCGAGCGCCGAGGAAACATTGCAAAGCTTGGCGACCGCAAGTGCCGTCTCGGCGAGGTCGGCATCGTGGATCATCACGACAGGCGCGGCATCGCCGACGATGAACTGCAATTCCGGCACGGTGAGGCGGTTATTGAGCGGCAGGAAGATCGCGCCAAGCCGGAAGCAGGCGAACTGAACCTCCATCGTGTCGGTCGTGTTCAGCGCCAGCACCGCAACGCGGTCGCCGCGCGTCACCTTCATCGCATCGCGCAGGTGAGCGGCCAGCCGCGAGACGCGCTCGTTCAGCTCGCCATAGGAGAAGCGGCGGCCGCTGCCGAGATCGACCAGCGCGATCTTGCCGGGATTGCGGCGGCCGTGATGGGCGATCCAGTCATAGTAACGGACGGACATGGCGGCACTCCCGGCATTCAGCGATCTGTCGTCGCCCGCTGCTTTTCACGGCTATCCTATACCATTCATTGGAGTTACCCTGTTCCAATACTTGCGTTTAGCGGCTTGCCGCATGGCAACCGCATCCGCAGCGGCTTAACGCAAGTGGACCGCCAGCAAATCGAGGCAATTTCGGCCATGCCGCGGGAGGACACCATGCTGGAGCGCACACGGCCGCAGAGCCCGTTCTATACCGGGGAGCACGAGGCGTTCCGCGACGTGATGCGCCGCTTCGTGGCGCGCGAGATCGAACCCTATGCCAGCGAATGGGACGAGGCCGGCGAATTTCCGCGGTCACTCTATGTGAAGGCGGCCGAAATCGGGCTGCTCGGGCTCGGCTTTCCGGAAGAGTATGGCGGCGTGCCTGCCGACCAATTCATGAAGATCGTGGCCGCGCAGGAACTGGCGCGTGCCGGCGCTGGCGGTGTTTCCGCCAGCCTGAACAGCCACACCATCGGCTCGCCGCCGATCGCGCGCGCCGCGCGGCCGGAGGTGAAGGCGCGGGTGCTGCCGCAGATCCTGTCGGGGCAGAAGATTTCCGCGCTTGCGATCACCGAGCCGAGCGGCGGCTCCGATGTGGCGAACCTGCGCACCAAGGCGCGGCGCGACGGCGATCATTATGTCGTCAGCGGCGAGAAGACTTTCATCACCTCTGGCATGCGCGCGGATTACCTGACGGTGGCCGTGCGCACGGGCGGGGAGGGCGCAGGCGGCGTCAGCCTGCTGCTCATACCCGGCGATACGCCGGGCCTCTCCCGCACCAAGCTGAAGAAGATGGGCTGGTGGGCCTCCGACACCGCGACGCTGCATTTCGACGAATGCCGCGTGCCGACCGAAAATCTGATCGGCGAGGAAGGTCATGGCTTCAAGATCATCATGCAGAACTTCAACAGCGAGCGCATGGGCATGGCAGCGGGCTGCACGGCGTTTGCGCGCGTCTGCGTCGACGAGGCCATCGCCTACGCCCGGGAGCGCAAGACCTTTGGCAAACCGATCGCGCAGCACCAGGTGATCCGCCACAAGATTGTCGACATGGCGCAGCGGGTGGCGGCGAGCCAGTCGATGCTGGAGCTCTTGGCCTGGCGGCTCGAGCAGGGCGAAAATCCCGTCGCCGAAATCTGCATGATGAAGAACCAGGCGACGCAAACCATGGCGTTCTGCGCCTCGGAAGCGGTGCAGATATTCGGCGGCGCCGGCTTCATGCGCGGCGTCAAGGTCGAGCGCATCTACCGCGAGGTCAAGGTCAATGCCATCGGCGGCGGCACCGAAGAGATCATGAAGGACCTCGCCTCGAGGCAGATGGGGCTGTGACGACGAGAAGACCGCCGTCATGCCCGGGCTCGTCCCGGGCATCCACGTCTTCCTTCACCGCCCGTGGTCGCAAAGACGTGGATGGCCGGGACGAGCCCGGCCATGACGGTGGATAGAGAGACCGGAGTTAGAGGAAACGATGCTGTTCACCGCCGACCACGACGAACCGCGCCGCGCGTTGCAGAAATTCATTGCGGCGGAGATCAACCCCCATGTCGACGAATGGGAGGACAACGACATCTTCCCTGCGCATGAGCTGTTCAAGAAGCTCGGCAATCTCGGCTTCCTCGGCCTCAACAAGCCCGAGGAGTTCGGCGGACAGGGGCTGGATTATTCCTACGCGCTGATGATGGCGGAAGAGTTGGGCGCGATCAAATGCGGCGGCGTGCCGATGGCGATCGGGGTGCAGACCGACATGGCGACGCCGGCGCTGGCGCGGTTCGGCTCGGACGAGGTGCGCCGCGAATTCCTCGCACCGGCGATATCGGGCGATGCCGTGGCCTGCATCGGCGTCTCCGAGCCAGGGGCCGGCTCGGACGTTGCCTCGATCAAGACCCAGGCGCGCTCGGACGGAGACGATTACGTCATCAACGGCGGCAAGATGTGGATCACCAACGGCACGCAGGCCGACTGGATCTGCTTGCTCGCCAACACCGGCGACGGCCCGGTCCACCGCAACAAGTCGCTGATCTGCGTGCCGATGAAAAGCAAGGGCGTGCAGATCGCCCGCAAGCTCGACAAGCTCGGCATGCGCTCCTCCGACACCGCGCAGATCTTCTTCGACAACGTCCGGGTGCCCAAGCGCAACCGCATCGGCGAGGAGGGCGCAGGCTTCACCTACCAGATGATCCAGTTCCAGGAGGAGCGGCTGTGGGGCGCGGCCTCCTGCCTGAAGGCGCTGGAAGTCATCATCGACGAGACGATCGAATACACCCGCGGCCGCAAGGCCTTCGGCGGCACGATCCTCGACAACCAGGTGGTGCACTTCAAGCTCGCGGAAATGCAGACCGAGGTCGAGCTGCTGCGTTCGCTGGTCTATCGCGCCGGCGAGCAGCTGGTCGCGGGCGAGGACGTGACAAAGCTCGCCAGCATGGCGAAACTGAAGGCCGGCCGGCTGGGGCGCGAGGTCACCGACGCCTGCCTGCAATATTGGGGCGGCATGGGCTTCATGAACGAGACCCACGTCAGCCGCGCCTATCGCGATTTTCGCCTGACCTCGATCGGCGGCGGCGCCGACGAGGTGATGCTGATGGTGTTGTGCAAGATGATGGGTATCCTGCCGGGTCAACGAAAAGGGAATGGCTGATGATCACGCTCTATCACTGCGACGGCGCCCGCTCGTTCCGCCCGCTCTGGATGCTCGAAGAGATGGGTCTCGCCTACGAGTTGAAGATGCTGCCGTTCCCGCCGCGCGTCTTCGCCAAGGAGTATCTCGCCATCAACCCGCTGGGCACGATTCCCTTCATGGTCGATGGCGAGACCAAAATGACGGAATCGTCCGGCATTTGTTACTATCTCGGCACCAGACACGGCCCGACGCCGCTGGTGGTCGGGCTCGACGAGCCCGCTTACGGTGCCTTCCTGAACTGGATGTATTTTTCCGACGCCACGCTGACGTTTCCGCAGACGCTGGTGCTCCGTTACAGCCAACTCGAACCGGAAGAGCGGCGCAATCCGCAGGTCGCCGGCGATTATGCAAAATGGTTCCTCGGCCGGCTGCGCGCGGTGGAGGCGGCGACGGCGAATTCCGAATGGCTGTGCGCCGGCCGCTTCACGGCGGCCGACATCGTCAATGGCTATGCGCTGCGCCTGGCCGAAACCATCGGGCTCGCCAAGGATTTCGGTCCCAACGTCGCGGCCTACTGGGCGCGGTTGCAGCAGCGCGACGCCTACAAGCGGGCGGTGGCCGCCGAGCGCAAGGCCGGTGTCGAACAGAACGTGGCGCCGCGGATCCAGGCATAAGCGCCGCTGTTGACCGTGCGCTGGTATACATCCGATCAGCCCATTCGCGCCGTGACAGAGCCCGATTTTCCGCTATGGTCTTGCCCGCCGCAGCGGCCGGAAAAGAGCCGCGCGAGGAGGATGCGCCATGGACGACAAGGGCCGTGAATCCGGTCATTTGATGCTGATCACGCCGGACCGGGTGTTCTACGCCGGCCTGGTGGGACGGCCGCGCGAGCGCTGCCAGGGTGCGTTCAATGTCTATGTCGCACTGAAGGGCAGCCTTTGGCTTACGACTTCCGATGGCGGCGAGCGTTATGGCGAATTGCTGGTCGTGCCGCCGAATTTCCGCCACACCATCGCCAGCGATCATCGCTCGGCCATCTCCGTCCTGATCGAACCCGAAAGCCTGCGGCCCGGTGCGCTCGATGACCTCACCTCGCGCCTGACCGGACCCGAGCAGGACGCGTTCATCTCGAGAATCCGCGCCGCCTACGACATGCTGCGCAACCGGCGCAGCGGCGAAGACATCACGAGCACCCGGCTGGACGCCATGTGCTTCGGCGAAGCGCTGCCGCGCCGCGAGCTCGATTCGCGCGTGACCCGGGCAATCGCGCAGATCGGAAGATTCTCCGGCGAGCCGGTGACGGCGGCGAGCTGTGCGGCGGAGGCGGGGCTGTCGTCCTCGCGTTTCCTGCATCTGTTCAAGGAAGAGACCGGAATTGCCTTCCGCTCCTTCCGCGCCTGGAAGCGTGCGCGGCATCTGTTGCACTTCGCCAACCAGGACATCAACCTCGCCCATCTCGCGCAGGATATCGGCTACCCCGATTCCACGCATTTCAGCCACTCGATCCGCCGCTTTTACGGCTTGAAGCCGCGCGCGATCTTTTCGGGTTCCCGGGATCTGGCGATCTATCGCAGCGAGGATGCGACGCTGTCCTGACGGCGCGCCGCCGCGCCCCCCAGCGCGTGGCGCAGCGGGAATTTCGAGATTTCCAGCAGCACCAGCGAGATCAGTGCGGCGCCGGCGGTGATGGCGAGATCGTCGGCATGCAGCGGGCCGAAGCGAAACAGGCCTGCCGCCGCCGGCCAGGCGAGGCTCAGCGCCAGCATCGCCGTCACAAACACGATGATAAGGGCCAGCACCCGGTTCGGCCGGGTGAAGGCTTCGACCAGCGAGCTCGAGAACGAGCGATTGACGAAGACCAGGCTGACGATGACGAGCACCAGCGAGAAGAACGTCAGCGCGCGCACTTCGTTCTCCAGCATGCCCCAGGCATTGGCCGTCACCATCACGCCGCCGGTCAGGACCAGCGCCAGGGCGCCCTGCAGCGCCGACCAGAGAACCAGGGCCTTCGGCAACAGCGGCTCGTCCGGCGAGCGCGGCGGCCGCTGCATCACATTGCGCTCCTCGGTTTCGGCCTCGAACACCAGCGAGCAGACGGGATCGATGATCATTTCCAGGAAGGCGATGTGGACCGGGCCGAACAGCAGCGGCATCCCGGTCAGCAGCGGCAGCAGCGCAAGCCCCGCGATCGGCACGTGCACCGCCAGGATGAAGCTCATCGCCTTGCGCAGATTGTCGTAGATTCGGCGGCCGAGCCGGATCGCCTTCACGATCGAGCCGAAATCGTCGTCGAGCAGCACGATGGAGGACGCCTCGCGCGCAACGTCGGTGCCGCGCCCGCCCATGGCGATACCGATATGGGCGGCCTTCAGTGACGGTGCGTCGTTGACGCCGTCGCCGGTCATGGCGACGATCTCGCCGTCCCGCTTGAGTGCGCTGACGATCCTCAGTTTTTGGTCCGGCGCGATCCGCGCGAAAGCGGTTTGCCCCTGGGCCGCGTGGGCGAGCTCGTCGTCGTCCAGCGTCTGGATCTCCGTACCCGTCAGGATGCGCGCATGATCGAGGCCGGCCTGCGCCGCGATTGCCGAGGCGGTTGCGGGATAGTCGCCTGTAATCATCACCACGCGGATGCCGGCGGACCGGCATTCGGCGACGGCATCCCTCACCTCCGGCCGTAGCGGGTCGGCAAAGCCGATCAGTCCGCAAAAGCTGAACGCAAAATCGCGCTGCGATTCCGGAAGGTCGTCAGGATCGCCGGTGGCGCACGCCACGCCGAGCACGCGCAGGCCTTCGCGGGCGAGCGCGTCCACGCGCTTGCGCAATTCAGCGAGTTCGCCTGCGCCCATGCGGCAGAGCATGCCGATGGTTTCCGGCGCACCTTTGGCAGCAACGGTGCATGCGCTGCCGGCCGAACACCACGCGTTCGACATGGCCAGGAGATCGGGGCGCAGCCCATAGCTCCGCGCGAGCTGCCGGCCGCCGGCTGCGTCCGGGCCGAGCGCGTGCAGCGCCTTTTCCATGGGATCGAACGGCTGCGGCGCGCAGGCCAGCACACCGGTTTCGATCAGCGCGGCAAATGCGGGGGCGACGGGTTCTGAAGGGACCGGCGAGCATTGCGTTCCATCGGGCAGCCGCAGCCGGGTCACGGTCATGCGATTCTGCGTCAGCGTGCCCGTCTTGTCGGTGCAGAGCACGGTTGCCGCACCGAGGGATTCGATGGCTGACGCGCGCCGTGTCAGCACGCGGGCCTGCGAGATCCGCCAGGCGCCCATAGCGAGGAATACGGTGAGGACGACCGGAAACTCCTCCGGAAGCATGGACATGCCGAGCGCGATGCCGGCCAGTACGCCTTCGAGCCAGCCGCCGCGGTAAAGCCCGTAGAGCAGCACCGTCAGCGTGATGACGGCGGCGGCGGCAATCGCGAACAGCTTCACCAGGCGCCGGGTCTGCAGCTGTAGCCGCGGGGTTTCGGTCTCCAGCGAACGCAGCGACTGCCCGATCTTGCCGATCTCGGTGTGGATTCCAGTCGATGTGACTTCCGCAATGCCGCTGCCGCGCACCACCAGCGTGCCGGAAAACACAAAGGGCAGGTCGTCGCCGCCGGTATGCGGCGGACCGGCCCCCGTCTCGGGGGGGCGGGCCTGCTTGCGCACCGGGACGGATTCTCCCGTCAACAGTGACTCATCCAGCAGCAGATCGTCGCATTGCATGACCGTGGCGTCGGCCGCAACCCGGTCTCCCTCCGAAAGCACGATCAGGTCGCCGCGCACGACGTCGCGTCCGGCGATGCGAATGCGCTCGCCGCCGCGGATCACCAGCGCGCGCGGACTGGTCAGGTCGCGCAGCGATTCCAGCACGCGCTCGGTTCGCGCCTCCTGCACGATGGTGACGGCGATGGAAAAGGAGGCAAACACCAGCAGCAGCAGCGCCTCGCCGAGGTCGCCAAGCGCGAAATAGATCGCGCCGCCGGCCAGCAGCAAGAGCAGCATCGGCTCGCGCAGCACGTCGAGGACGAGCCGCGCGATCGAGCGCCTGCCGGCGCGGGGCAGCTCGTTGAAGCCCTCGGCCTTCAGCCGGGCCAGCGCCTCGGATGCAGTCAGGCCGCGCATGGGAGGCGCATCAGTGCGACAGCAGCACCGGCAGCGGCGGGCGGGCGATCAAGTTGCGGGTTGCGCCACCGAGCACGAACTCGCGCAGGCGCGAGTGCCCGTAGGCGCCCATCACCAGCAGGTCGCTGTCATTGGCGCGCGTGGCGGCCTCCAGTGCCTCGTGGATGCTGCGCCCGGCGGCATCGACCGTTTCCAGGATCACGTCCACGCCGTGGCGGGCGAGATGTTTCGCCAGCTCGGGGCCGGAACGCCTCGTATCGATGCGCTTCTCATTGGTCACGGTGACGATGTGGACGCGCTTTGCCTTGGTGAGCAGCGGCAGCGCATCCCCAACCGCGCGCGCCGCGGGGCGGCTGAAGTCCCAGGCAACGGTCGCGGTGTTCAGGACAAAGGGCTTGCGCGGCTGGCGCGGCACCATCAGAACCGGTCGGCCCGACTCGAAGATCAGCGCCTCGGCATTGGGCTGGTCGGCGAAGTCGTTCGACTCGGCGGGGACGATGGTGAGATCGCGCAGCCGCGCATACTCGACCAGCAGTCCGGGGAGCTCCTGCGCGAGGCAACGGCCGAGGATCCGCTCCTCGAACACGCCCTTGTCCCGAGCTGCCTTCTCGAACGCGGCGAGCGCGCTTTCTGCCTGCTCGCGGCCCTTCTTCGCCTCGGTTTCGGCCATGGCGGGAACGTTGAGGAAGGCCGGCGCGATGAAGCTGCCCGGCACGGCGATCCTGGTTTCGCAGGCGATGGCCGAGAGCTTTGCGCCGATGCCGGCGGCGAAATCGACCGCAAGATCGACAGCCGCCGGGGGGGTGGCGTCAGGATAGTTCGCCAGGCTCAACAACAGGTCCTTGTAGCTCATTCCACTCTCCGCAGCGTGATTTCGGGACAAGCAATATCCTGCTCACGGCAAGTCAGTTTGACACAAAGCAAGGTTCGATGTGCGCAATTGCCGCGGTGAACTTGCGCTTTCGCAAATTCCCTCCATGCGTGCAGCGACTTGCTGCGCTGCACTTGCAGCTTGTGAACGCAAGAGGCAACTGCCTGAAGCTACCATCATGCGGTAGGAAGCATCGGGAACGAGCATCATGAGCGACAAGGCCGTCATCACCTGCGCGCTGAATGGCGTGCTGACTGACCCAAAACAGCACAACGTGCCGGTCACGCCGGAAGAGATGGCGCGCGAAGCGAGGGCCGCCTTCGATGCCGGCGCGAGCGTCATGCACATCCATCTGCGACAGCAGGCGCCGGGCAAGGGGCACCTGCCGTCCTGGGAGGTCGCCGTCAGCAGGGAAATCCAGCAGGCGATCCGCGAGGCTTGCCCCGGGGTCATCATCAACCACACGACCGGCACGTCGGGACCGCATTATGAGGGGCCGCTCGCCTGCGTGCGCGAGACCAGGCCCGAGATCGCCGCCTGCAACGCCGGTTCGCTGAACTATCTGAAGGTGAAGGCCGACAACAGCTGGGCCTGGCCGCCGATGATGTTCGATAATTCCGTCGCGAAGGTCCAGGATTTTCTCGATGCCATGAACGACGCAGGCACCATCCCCGAGTTCGAATGCTTCGACGTCGGCATCGTGCGCTCGGTCGGCATGTACGTGCAGACCGGCATGTACAAGGGCCCGCTGGAGTACAACTTCGTGATGGGCGTCGCCTCCGGCATGCCGGCCGACCCCGACCTGCTGCCGATCCTGCTCAAGCTGAAGCGCCCTGAAGGACACTGGCAAGTCACCGCGATCGGCCGCGCCGAAATCTGGCCGCTGCACCAGCGCTGCGCCGATCTCGGCGGCCACCTGCGGTCCGGCCTGGAAGACACCTTCTACATCGGCGACGGCACCAAGGTCACCTCGAACGGCCAGCTCGTCGAGGCGCTGGCCGCCTGCGC
>NZ_JBQTHN010000236.1:0-10698 GCF_052389815.1 Bradyrhizobium sp.
ACCTAATAAACCACCGGCGGGGCCGCCCCGATGGGGGTATCGCCCCACAGCACCACCATGGTCTGAAATGCCGACAATAGCGCGGTCGCGACCGCAAGCGGCGCTACCCACCTCCGCAGGAGTCCCCCTGCGGATTCGGTATTTGCAGGATCGAACGATGGTGCCGAGCTTGTCTCTGCGGTGGTCATTCCGGCAATCGGTGATGTGAAAGCGCTTGGGCCCGCGCGTCGCGGACTGATGCATACATATCACAATGTTGCCGAATTACGACAATTCCACGGCGCAGCCGAGCACTAAAGTGATCGGTTCCGCATCGAATCAACCGTTTTTTTGCCGCAGCCGGAATGCCGCTACCCGCCGCTCCGGTAGACCTGAATGTCGAGATCCCTGATCTTCTTCCGCAGCGTGTTGCGGTTGAGGCCAAGCAGATCGGCCGCGCGGATCTGGTTACCGCGCGTGGCCGCCAGCGCCGCGGTGAGCAGCGGCACTTCGATCTCCTTGAGGATGCGGTGGTAGAGGCCCGGCGGCGGCACGCCGTTGGGGAAGCCGGAGAAGTGCGAGGACAGGTAGGCTTCAACCGCACCGCCGAGGTTCTCCACGCCCATCGGCGCGTTGCCGCCCGAGGTGACCGCCGGCGGCGCCAGTTCGCCGTCGATGACCGAAGCCGTGATGACATCCTGCGGATAAAGCGCCGCCAGCCGGCGCGCGAGATTTTCGAGCTCGCGCACGTTGCCGGGCCAGCGGTGCTGCTTGAGCCGCTCCAGGGCCTGGGTGTCGAGCTTCTTCGGCGGCAGCCCGTCCTTTTCGGCCAGTGAAAAGAAATGCCGGATCAGGTCGGGCAAATCCTCGATGCGCTCGCGCAAGGGCGGCAGCCGCAGCGGTACCACGTTGAGGCGGAAGAACAGGTCTTCGCGGAACAGGCCCTGCTGGATCAGGATGCGCAGATCCTTGTTCGAGGCGGCGACGATGCGCACGTCGGTCTTGATCGGTGTGCGGCCGCCGACGGTGGTGTATTCGCCCTGCTGCAGCACGCGCAGCAAACGCGTCTGCGCCTCCATCGGCATGTCGCCGATCTCGTCGAGGAACAGCGTGCCGCCCTCGGCCTGCTCGAAGCGGCCGGAGGCGCGGGTATTGGCGCCGGTGAAGGCGCCGCGCTCATGGCCGAACAGTTCCGACTCGATGAGATCGCGCGGGATCGCCGCCATGTTGACGGCGACGAACGGGCCGTTCCGCCGCTTGCCGTAGTCGTGCAGCGCGCGCGCCACCAGCTCCTTGCCGGTGCCGGATTCACCCGAGATCATCACGGTGAGGTCGGTCTGCATCAGCCGCGCCAGCACGCGGTAGATTTCCTGCATCGCCGGCGAGCGGCCGACCAGCGGGATCGCGTCGAACTCGGATTCGTCCTCCGGTCCTGCCGCCCTCTCCTTCGGTTCGGCCAGCGCACGGCCGACGATGGTGATGAGCTCCTTCAGGTCGAACGGCTTCGGCAGATATTCGTAGGCGCCGCGTTCCGAGGCGCGGATAGCGGTCATGAACGTGTTCTGCGCGCTCATCACGATGACCGGCAGGTTCGGCCGCATCTTCTTGATGCGCGGCAGCAGGTCGAACGCGTTCTCGTCGGGCATCACCACGTCGGTGATGACGAGATCGCCCTCGCCCTGGCTGACCCAGCGCCACAGCGTCGCCGCGTTGCCGGTCAGCCGAACCTCATATCCGGCGCGGGAGAGCGCCTGGTTGAGCACCGTGCGTATGGCGGTGTCGTCGTCGGCGACCAGGATGCTACCTACGGCCATTGTCGTTCCTCATCTTGTGTCCTGTGAGGCAGGCGCCGGCGTACCCGGAACGTCGTCGCGTTTGCTCGGATCGGGTTGTGGTTTGGTGGTGCTGTACATCGGCATCAGCACGCGGAAGGTGGTCTTGCGCGGCTGCGACTCGCATTCGATGATGCCGCCATGGTCGCCGACGATCTTTGCGACCAGCGCAAGGCCGAGGCCGCTGCCGGTCTGCTTGGTGGTGACGAAGGGATCGAACAGGTTCGGCAGGAGGTCTTCCGGCACGCCGGAGCCGTTGTCCTTGACGCAGAACTCCAGCGGCAGCGACACCCGCGTCTTCTTGCCGGGCACCGACAGGCGTACGCCCGGCCGGAAGGCGGTGGTGAGCTGGATTTCCGCATCAGTGCCGAGATCGGCAACCGCTTCGGCCGCGTTCTTCACGAGGTTGAGGAACACCTGGATCAGCTGGTCCTGATTGGCCAGCACCGGCGGCAGGGACGGATCGTATTCCTCGACGAACTTGATGTTGCGGGCAAAGCCGGACTGCGCCAGCCGTTTGACGTGGTCGAGCACGGAATGGATGTTGACGGGCCCGCGCGCCACCGGGCGGTCGTCGCCGAACACCTCCATGCGATCGACGAGAGTGACGATGCGGTCGGCCTCGTCGCAGATCAGCCGCGTCAGCATGCGGTCTTCGGAAGAGGCCTGCTGCTCGAGCAGCTGCGCGGCGCCGCGGATGCCGGAGAGCGGGTTCTTGATCTCGTGCGCCAGCATCGCGGCGAGCGCGATCACCGAGCGCGCGGCGCTGCGATGGGTGAGCTGGCGGTCCATCTTGTCGGCGATGGTGCGCTCCTGCAGCATCACCACGATATGGCCGGGCCGCTCGGTCAGCGGCGCGACATGGAGATCGACCTGGCGATCGCCGCCGATGCGGGGCGTGCCGAGATCGACCTTGTATTCGTTGACCGGGGAACCCGAGGCGCGCACCTGCTCGATCAGCGCCAGCAGCGGGCTTCCGAACGGCACCAGCTCCTTCAGCGACTGCCGCTTCAGGAACTGGGTCGAGATCTCGAAGAAGGATTCGGCCGCGATGTTGGCGTCGACGATCTTGCCGTCGGGCGCCACCAGCAGCACCGGATTGGGCAGCGCGTTGAGGATGGCTTCGCCCAGCGGCGGCACGGGCCTGCGAAATTCTGCGGCGGAGTTCATGCAGCAGCGCTCCATGCAAAATCGTCGAATGCGTCCCCAAGCGCGCGGTGTACGCAGGCGGGCTCTTCCGAGGTCAGGATGCGCTGGCGCCAATCCTTCAGCCTGGCCGCGGGAACCCGGCCATAATGCGCGGCGGTGTCGAGCGCCCAGCCGAGATGCTTTCGCGCATGGCGCAAACCGACGCGCAGGCCGTAATGGCGGCAAACTTCTTCATAGAGCGCGCGGACGTGCCCGAGCTGCTCGGCGAGCGGCGGCGCCGCTTCGACCACGCCGGTCTCGAGCCGCCGGCCGATCTGCCCGGGCAGCCAGGGGGCGCCCTGTGCGCCGCGGCCGATCATGACCGCGTCGGCGCCGGATTTTTCCAGCGCGCTGACCGCCGTCTCGAACGAGGTAATGTCGCCGTTGACGACCAGCGGAATCGATACGGCGTCCTTCACCGCGCGCACCGCGGACCAATCGGCGCCGCCCTTGTAGAACTGGCAGCGCGTGCGGCCGTGCACGGTCACCATCTGCACGCCCGCAGCTTCCGCGCGGCGCGCAAGCTCGGGCGCGTTGAGCGAACGCTCGTCCCAACCGAGCCGCATCTTCAGCGTCACCGGCACCTTCACCGCCGACACCGTTGCTTCAACCAGTTTCAGGGCATGGTCGAGATCGCGCATCAGCGCCGAGCCGGACTGGCCGCCGGTGACGTGCCGCGCCGGGCAGCCCATGTTGATGTCGATGATGTCGGCGCCGGCGGCTTCCGCGATCCGCGCGCCTTCCGACATCCAGCGGGTCTCACAGCCCGCAAGCTGGACCACGTGCGGCCCAATGCCGGCGGCCTCGCAGCGCAGGCGGGACATCGGTTTGCCATTCACGAGGTCATCGCTGGCAGTCATCTCGGAAACGACGAGGCCCGCGCCCAAGCGGGCGGCGAGTCGGCGGAAGGGAGCGTCGGTGACGCCGGACATCGGCGCCAGGAGAACCCGGTTGGCGAGCTCAATGTCGCCTATTTTCAACGATTTAGGGCCTTCGCAGTCCGGGCCGGTCACGGGGTTCTCGTTTCTATGGAAGGCGCGCCATTGCGCCAGCCGCTATCCATTCTGAGCACAATTCTTGTGCAGTCAAGCTTCATGCCTACACTTTAGACAAATCTATCATTTGTGCAAGTGCACTGCAACAAGAATGGGTTTCCCCACAGGCATGGCTAATCCGCGCTGGCTTTGCGGGCCCGGCATGGTAAGGGCTGTGCGGCCTCTTTCGAGCCGGCCACGGCTCATCCAGCAAACTCGATTCGCCCGACAAGTCCTTGACGACGCATGCCCAGACCTGAGCGCACCGCAGCCATCCTCGTCGCCGCCGGCCGCGGACTTCGCGCCGGCGCGGGAGGGCCCAAGCAGTACCGCACGGTCGGCGGCCAGACGGTGATATTCCGGGCCATGGCGGCGTTCTGCCGGCACCCGGATGTGACGACCGTGCAGCCGGTGGTGAACCCCGACGACATTGCCGTGTTCAAAGAGGCGGTCAGTTCCCTCGAGCACGCCCCGCCCGCCAAAGGCGGCGCGACGCGACAGGAATCGGTCCATGCCGGTCTCGAGGCGCTGGCGAGCACCAAGCCGGACATCGTGCTGATCCACGACGCCGCCCGCCCCTTCGTGACCGAGGCCGTGATCTCGCGTGCGATCGACGCTGCCGGGCGCACCGGCGCTGCGATCCCCGCGGTGGCGGTCGCCGATACGATCAAGCTGGTGGGTGCTGCCGGCGACGTCGAGGCGACGCCCGAGCGCGCACGACTGCGCATCGCGCAGACGCCGCAGGCCTTTCGTTACGACGTCATCCTCCAAGCGCATCGCAGAGCCGTGCGCGAAGGCCGCAACGATTTCACCGACGATGCCGCGCTCGCCGAATGGGCGGGATTGACGGTGGCGACGTTTGAAGGCGATCCTGCGAACATGAAGCTCACCACTCCCGAAGACTTCGTCCGCGAGGAAGCGCGCCTGGCCGCAGGGCTCGGCGACATCAGGACCGGCACCGGCTATGACGTGCACGCCTTCGGCGAAGGCGATCATGTGATGATCTGCGGCGTGCGCGTGCCGCACAGCAAGGGCTTTCTGGCCCATTCCGACGGCGACGTCGGCCTGCACGCGCTGGTCGACGCGATCCTCGGCGCGCTGGCCGACGGCGACATCGGCTCGCACTTCCCGCCGAGCGATCCCAAGTGGAAGGGCGCCTCGTCCGACCGCTTCCTGAAATATGCGGTCGAGCGCGTCACCGCGCGCGGCGGGCGCGTCGCCAATCTCGAGGTCACGCTGATCTGCGAGCGGCCGAAGATCGGCCCGTTGCGCGACACCATGCGGGCCAGGATCGCGGAGATTTCCGGCGTCGACATCTCGCGTATCGCGGTGAAGGCGACGACCAGCGAGCGGCTCGGCTTCACCGGCCGCGAGGAAGGCATCGCGGCCACCGCGAGCGCCACCATCCGGCTTCCCTGGAGCGACTAAGATGAGCGGCAGCGACGCCCGCGCCTTGTCCCGCTCGCTGCTCGATCTTTGCCGGATGCGCAAGCTGACCATCGCGACCGCCGAATCCTGCACCGGTGGCCTCGTCGCAGGCGCGCTGACCGACATTCCCGGCTCGTCCGACGTCATCGACCGCGGCTTCGTCACTTACTCCAACGACGCCAAGCGCGCGATGCTCGGCGTGAGGGCCACCACGCTCGCGACCTTCGGCGCGGTGAGCAAGGAAACGGCGACCCAGATGGCCGTCGGTGCGCTGGAGCGCGCCGGCGTCGACCTCGCGGTAGCCATCACCGGCATCGCCGGCCCCGGCGGCGCCACGCCCGGCAAGCCGGTGGGGCTGGTGCATTTCGCCGTCGCCGCACGCGACGGCCGCATCGTGCACCGCGAGCACCGCTTCGGCGCCATCGGCCGAACCGCCGTGCGCCTGCGCTCGGTGGTGGAGGCCTTGCGGATGCTGATGGAATTGGCGCGCGGTCCGCGCCAGGCCAAGCCGAAGCGCGCCGCCGTCAGCCGCATCCGCCCGCGCGTGGTGCGCACGCCGCGGCGGCACGTGGTGAAGCGGCCAAGGCCGCCGCGGGGTTAGGCACCCCTGCCGTAGATCGCGTCCGCCCGCTTCTCGAACGCTACGGCGAACCGCGCAAACGCCGTGTCGAACATCGCGCCCATCAACATCGCCAGCATGCGGCTCTTGAATTCGTAGGCCAGGAAAAAGCCGACGTCGCATTCGGTTTCGGACTTCGGCTCGAAGGACCAGCGGTTTTCGAGACTGGAGAACGGTCCCTTCAAATACCTGGCGGCGATCTTCAGATTGGGACGGTCGAGCACGACTTCGCTGGTGAAGGATTCCCGCACCAGCTTGAACGACACGGTCATGTCGGCAATCAGGATCTCGCTATTATTGGGCTTAGGCTTGCGCTGGCGAATCTTCAGCTGCTCGCACAGCGGCACGAACTCCGGATAGCGCTCGACGTCTGCGACGAGGTCGAACATTTGCGACGCGCTGTGTTGCACCCGGCGCTTGCTGGAAAACCGCGGCATCGGACTTAGCGGGCTTGCGCCGCGCGCGCTGCCCGGAGTCTTGCAAAGTCCTCGCCCGCGTGATGCGACGAGCGGGTCAGCGGGCTTGCCGACACCATCAGAAATCCCTTGGTGTAGGCGACTTTTTCATAACCGGAAAACTCGTCCGGCGTGACGAAGCGCATCACGGCGTGATGCTTGCGGGTCGGCTGAAGATATTGACCGATGGTCAGGAAGTCGACCTCGGCCGAGCGCAGGTCGTCCATCACCTGCAAGACCTCGTGTCGCTCCTCGCCGAGACCCACCATGATGCCGGACTTGGTGAACAGCGTCGGGTCGAACTCCTTGACCCGTTGCAACAGCCGGATGGAGTGGAAATAGCGCGCGCCCGGCCGTACCGTCAGGTAGCGTGACGGCACGGTTTCCAGATTGTGGTTGAACACGTCGGGCCTGGCCGCGACCACCACCTCCAGCGCGCCGTCCTTGCGCAGGAAGTCGGGCGTGAGAATTTCGATGGTCGTGGTCGGGCAGCGTGCGCGGATGGCGCGAATGGTCCGTGCAAAATGCGCGGCGCCACCGTCGGCGAGATCGTCGCGGTCCACCGAGGTGACGACGACGTGCTTCAGGCCCAGCTTGAATGTAGCCTCCGCGACATGCTCCGGCTCGGCTGCGTCGAGCGCGCCAGGCATGCCGGTCTTGACGTTGCAGAAGGCGCAGGCCCTCGTGCAGGTGTCACCCATGATCATGAAGGTGGCGTGCTTCTTGTCCCAGCACTCGCCGATATTCGGGCAGCCCGCCTCCTCGCAGACCGTGTGGAGGCCGTTCTCCTTCACGATATTGCGGGTATCGGCATAGCCGCGCGTATTGGGTGCCCGCACCCTGATCCAGTCCGGCTTTGGCGGCGAGGCGCTATCCGGCCGGTTCACCTTTTCGGGGTGACGCGGGCGCAGTGGCTCGGCTGACAGGGTGTCGACGATGGTGACCATGAGATTCTTGCAAGTCGCGAGAGTTCTTAGCTAATCCGTGTTGACGCGAGCCGCAACCCAGGTTGCAGAAGGGCTGCAACCGGGTTGCGGGAGCCCCGCAACGGGGCATCGCGGAACCTAGCAGAACATGGCATGGTCGGGCAGCTTTCTCAGCCGTTCCGGCCCGATTCCCACCCTAAAATGGCTCTAGGCCCGAAATTCGTCCCTGCCCTCGGCAAGCCGTTGAAGCGTTCGTTCTTCGACCGCAGCGTCCACGAGGTCGCTCCCGACCTGATCGGTGCGACGTTCCTGGTTGGCGGCGTCGGCGGCGTCATCATCGAGGTCGAAGCGTACCATCACACCGATCCGGCCGCGCACTCCTACCGCGGGCCGACGCCGCGCAACCGCGTCATGTTCGGCCCGGCGGGATTCGCCTATGTCTATCGCTCCTACGGCATCCACTGGTGCGCCAATTTCGTCTGCGAGGCGGAGGGGTCGGCCAGCGCGGTGCTGATCCGCGCGCTGCAGCCGACCCATGGGCTCGCCGCGATGCGCCGCCGGCGCGGTATCGACGACGAGCGAGCGCTGTGCTCGGGACCGGGCAAGCTCTGCGAGGCCCTCGGCATCACGATCGCGCACAGCGAGTTGCCGCTCGACAGACCGCCGCTCCAGCTGTTTGCGCGGAAAGAGAAGCCGGAAATCGCAATCGGAATCCGCATCGGCATCACCAAGGCAGTGGAGTTACCATGGCGGTACGGGATCAAGGGTTCAAAATTTCTGAGCAAGCCATTTCCGCGCTAGCGGGACACGGCCCGCACCAGATGCGGGCCGGGGCTTGATCGCAATCCCTCACCGAGATCGCCGTAGTACCGCGCTGCCAGCTCTGCCCGCGTGACGTCCTCGAACCTTGCAAAATGCCGCTCCTGCAGCAATGCTGCCATGTCAGAAGGGTCGAACAGGCTGAGCCAAGGTTCGCCGCGCGCGGCGGCGCTTTCGGCAATTGCGATCAGATTGGCGCGCATGGCCGGTGGATAGTTCTCAAACGGCTCCGCGTACTCGAATACGACCTCGGAGCCGGCCATGCTGGCGACGAAATCGAGCGTTGTAACGATGGCCTCCCGCGTCAGATACGGCGTGACGCCAAGCCACTGGAAAAAGGCCGGCTCGTCAGCGCGAAAACCAGACGCCGACAGCCCTTCGCCCAGGCTTTGCTTCTCGAAATCGATGGGCGCGAATGTCAGCGTCGGCGGGAGCGCGACACCAGTCTGGGCGAGGCGTTCACGCTTCCACGCCTGGGTCGCGGGATAATCGATTTCGTAGACGGTGACGCCGGCATGCGGGTTGCGCAGTGCGAACGTGTCGAGCCCCGCTCCGAGAATGACGACCTGACGCACGCCGCGCGCCACACAGGCCGCCATCGCCTCCTCGGAAAAGCGGCTGCGCGCGGCTATAAACAGCCGCATGGGCCGGTGAGCGGGGTCCGCGGCCATCGTGGGCAGATTTGCGCGCGCCTGCTCATCGAGGATTTGCAGCGCATAGGGGTCGGTGAAGATCGCACCGCCTTCCAGTGTCTGATGCACGGCGCGATGCATCGCCGCGCCCAATGCCGTCCGGCTCGGACGCCCAGCTTCCACGATTACACCGGGTGATGGCAGACCGCCTCGATGCGGTTGCCGTCGGGGTCGCGCAGGAAGGCCGCGTAGTAGGAAGCGTGATAATTGCGCAGGCCCGGCGGTCCGTCGTCGGTGCCGCCGGCCGCGATGCCGGCGTCCCAGAACGCATCGACCTGGCTCTGCCAGCGCGCCTTGAAGCACCAGTGGCGGCCGAGGGCTTCCTCCGGCCTCTCGCCCCTGCGGATCGAGATGTAGACGCGGTCCGGATAGGACGGCCGCGCCCGCTCGCCATAGCCCAGCCAGTCGTCGCGGCGTCCGACCTTGACCACGCCGAGCGCCTTCATGATGGCGTCGTAGAAGCGCTCGGCGGCGGCGATGTCCGAGACGGTGATGGAGACGTGGTCGAGCAAAGTTTAATCCTCGCAGCTCGTTTGCACCTCCAACCCCGTCATTGCGAGGAGCAACGCGACGAAGCAATCCAGCTTTCTCGTCGCGGCGAAGGAAGCTGGATTGCTTCGCTTCGCTCGCAATGACGGCGGAAATACCGCCCGCAACTACGACGCCTTCTTCAACCGCTCCAGCGCTTCCTGCAACTTGGTCTTGCGCGCCATTGCCGCCTCGCGCTTTTCCTTCTCTTCCTCGACGATGTCTTCCGGCGCGTTGGCGACGAACTTCTCGTTGGCGAGCTTGGCATCGACGCGCTTGATGTCGCCGTCGGCCTTGCCGATCTCCTTCTCCAGCCGCGCGCGCTCGGCAGCAAGGTCGATCACGCCCTTCAGCGGCAGCGCCGCGACCTCGCCACGCACCAGCACCTGCACGGCGCCTTCCGGCGCGCTGTCCGCAAACGATATCTCGGCGAGGCGCGACAGGCGCTTGATGACGTCACTCCAGCGCTGTGCGCGGGTCTTCGTTTCCGCAGAGGCGCCGGCCAGGATCAACGGCGTCAAGGTCGCCGGAGGGATGTTCATCTCGGCACGTACCGAACGGATCGCGGTGACGAGGTCGACGACCCAGCCGATCTCGGCTTCCGCCCCGGGATCGCTGAACTCGCCGGCATCGAGTTCGAGGAGTACGGTGGGGATCAGCGCATCGCTCGGGTTGGCGGTCACGATTTGCGCCAGCTCTGCAGTCGACATCGCCTTGCGCGGCCAAGGCGTCAGCACCAGCAGCGTGTCGCGCGCGGCCGTCACCGCCCACAGTTCCTCGGTGATGAAGGGCATGAAGGGATGCAGCAGCTTGAGGATCTCGTCGCGCGCCCAGGCGATCATGGCACGGGTTTCGGCCTTCGCCGGACCGTCCTCGCCGAGCAGCACGGGCTTTGACAGCTCCAGATACCAGTCGCAATAGACGTTCCAGACGAAGCGATAGATGCTGCCTGCCGCATCGTTGAAACGATAGGCCTCGATCGCCTCGGAAACCTCGCGCGTGGTGCGCGAGGTCTCGTGGGCGATCCAGCGGTTCAGCGTTTCCTTGGTGTCAGCCGGTTCAAAACCCTTTGGCAGCGCGCAGCCGTTCATCTCGGCAAAGCGGCAGGCGTTCCACAGCTTGGTCGCGAAATTGCGATAGCCTTCGACGCGCTGGGTCGAAAGCTTGATGTCGCGGCCTTGCGCCGCCATCGCGGCCA
>NZ_JBQTHN010000237.1:0-13910 GCF_052389815.1 Bradyrhizobium sp.
TTGCTGCTCGCTGCGGTGGGCGAAGCGGCGATGGGACGGCCCGTCACCATCCAGTCGCTTGCCGCAGCTTCCGGCGCCACCGTCGGCTCGATCTATCATCGCTTCGCATCGCGCGAGGAAATCCTCGGGCAAGCCTGGTTATTCGCCGTGCGCAGCTTTCAGTCCGAATTCGTGCCGGCGGTCGATGCCGCGACCACGGTGCGCGAAGGTGTCGCGGCGGCTCTGACCGTGCCGCGCTGGTCGCGCCAGAACCCGGCGCTCGCGGGTCTGCTTGCGTTGCGGCGGCAGGAGGATTTTCTCGACGAGCGCACGCCGGCGAGCCTGCGGCGCGAGGCGGCAGGGATCAACAAATTCGTCATGAAAGTGGTCGGAACGTTCGCCGCACGATGCCGCCGCACCGAGTTGCAGTGCCAGACGGCGCTGATCGCGATGCCCTATGGCGCCGTGCGAATGTTCCTGCCCAAACAGACTCCGCCCACCGAGATCGACGACATGATCGCGGCGGCCTATCGCGCTGTCATGAAGGTGGAGAGCTAGCCCGGCGGGACCGAGTAGTTGGTGAAGTCGATCTTGAACAGGCCGGGATCGACCTTCCTGCTGGCGTCGAGATTGTAGACGGCGACCGTGGTGTCGTAGCCCTGCGGGTCGGTGACGGTCCATTGCTTGAGCTGGCCGTCCTTGGCGCCGACCATCAGCATCAGGCGGCTGGTGCCGATCAGCGCCTGCTTCTCCTCGATGGTCACGCTGATGAAGACGTCGTCGGCGGTGACGCTGACGACGTTGGTGTCCTTCAGGAGGTCGATGCGGTCGGAGAGCAGGAAGCGCAAGGGGGTCTGCGACAGCGGGTAGATGTCCTGCGTCGCCAGCTTGCGGTCGCGCACGGCGAGCGAGGAGCCGTCAGCGATGATCGCGATCGGCGTCGGCGGATCGTACTCGAAGCGCACCTTGCCGGGCTTCATGATGTAGAAGTCGCCCCTGGTCTTGCTGCCGTCGGGGCCGACCTGCACGAAATTGCCGGTGAGCTGCTGCAGCGACGACAAATAGTTCGACACCCTGGCGGCCTGCGCCTTCTGGTTGGCATCGAAGGTCGCGAAGATGTTGGCCGGCTGGTTGCGGCGCGGATCGGGGATGATCGGCGTCGGCGGTTGTTGCTGCGTCGCGCCGGTGGTGAGCGGCATCTTTTCTGCGGCGCTCATCTGGTTCTGTGCATTGTCGCGGTCGCGCGATTTCGGCGCGGGCTTTGGCACTGGAACGGTCTGTGCGGTGGACGAGGTGATGCCCACTGCGAGCGACGCCGAGATCAGCAGCGCCAGCGCGCGAATGGTGGTCTGTTGCTTTGTCATGCGAACTTCTGGACTTCCGTTCAACGTCATTCCGCTCGGCTGCCGGCCACCTTTTACCCCGATTTGGGCATGTGGAGATATCGTTTTTCCGTGAGATTGTGCCGCAAATGCGGGCCTTTTCTCAGTAATTGCCGCCCTCTTCCTCGCCGACGAGGATCTCGCGTTTTCCCGCGTGATTCGCCGGGCCCACGATGCCTTCCAGTTCCATGCGCTCCATCAGCGAGGCGGCGCGGTTGTAGCCGATCTGCAGGCGGCGCTGGATGTAGGAGGTCGACGCCTTCTGGTCGCGCTTGACGATCGCGACCGCCTGCTGGAACAGATCGCCGCCTTCGCCGCCCATGCCGGTCGCATCGAACACCGCGCCGTCCTCGTCGGTCGGCTCTTCCGCGGTGACCGCCTCGAGATATTCCGGCTGGCCTTGCGTCTTCAGATGACGCACGACCTTCTCGACTTCTTCGTCGGAGGCGAACGGGCCGTGCACGCGGCTGATGCGGCCGCCGCCGGCCATGTAGAGCATGTCGCCCTGGCCGAGCAGCTGCTCGGCGCCCATTTCGCCGAGGATGGTGCGGCTGTCGATCTTCGAGGTGACCTGGAAGGCGATGCGGGTCGGGAAGTTCGCCTTGATGGTGCCGGTGATGACGTCGACCGAGGGACGCTGCGTCGCCAGGATCACGTGCAGGCCGGCGGCGCGCGCCATCTGCGCGAGGCGCTGCACCGCGCCCTCGATGTCCTTGCCTGCGACCATCATCAGGTCGGCCATTTCGTCGACGATGATGACGATGTAGGGCAGCGGATCGAGCTCGAGCTTCTCTTCCTCGTAGATCGCCTTGCCGGTCTCCTTGTCGAAGCCGGTGTGCACCGTGCGGGTGATTTCCTCGCCCTTGGCCTTGGCTTCGACCAGGCGTGCGTTGTAGCCGTCGATATTGCGAACGCCGAGCTTGGACATGCGCTTGTAGCGCTCTTCCATCTCGCGCACGGCCCATTTCAGCGCGACCACCGCCTTCTTCGGGTCGGTGACGACCGGCGTCAGCAGATGCGGAATGCCGTCATAGACTGAAAGTTCGAGCATCTTGGGGTCGACCATGATCAACCGGCACTGGTCGGGGCGCAGCCGGTAGACCAGGCTGAGGATCATGGTGTTGATGGCGACCGATTTGCCGGAGCCGGTGGTGCCGGCGATCAGCATGTGCGGCGTGCGGGCAAGATCGATGATCACAGGCTCGCCGCCGATGGTCTTGCCGAGGCACAGCGGGAGTTTTGCGACCGTCTCGGCGGTTTCCTTCGCAGTGAGCAGCTCGCGCAGATAGACCTTCTCGCGGTGGGCATTCGGCAGCTCGATGCCGATGGCGTTGCGGCCGGGCACGACCGCGACGCGCGCCGACAGCGCGCTCATCGAACGGGCGATGTCGTCGGCGAGGCCGATGACGCGCGATGACTTGATGCCCGGCGCGGGCTCGAGCTCGTACAGGGTGACGACGGGGCCCGGGCTCGATTTCACGATTTCGCCGCGCACGCCGAAATCCCCGAGCACGCCTTCGAGCGCGCGCGAATTGGCTTCCAGCTCGGCCTTGCTGAGCGGCTGGCGGTCGGAGGATTTCGGCGCGGCGAGCACGGAGACCGACGGCAGCTCGAACTTGTCGGATCGCTTCGAGGATTGGCGCGGCGCCGGCTTCCTGCGCGGCGCGCGGGCGACGGGCTCTTCCTCCTCCTCGTCCTCTTCTTCCTCGTATTCCTCGTCCTCGTGGTGCTGCGGGGCCAGCGTCGGCGCACGGCGGCCGTCGATATTGGGCTCCTGCCGCTCGAAGGAAAGCCGCGGTGCGGGGCCGGAGGAAACCAGCGAGCGATAGGCGGTCGAGAAGAACCAGCCGATGCGGGCCTTCGCGCTCATGATGGCGTGGAAAATCCAGCCCAGCGAGACCGCGCCGCGGCCTTCAGGCTCCTCGACAAACGGCTCGTCGTCGTCCTCGATCGGGGTCAGCTCCTCGTCCTCGCGCGGTCGCGAGCCCCATCCGGAGGCGAACAGGAAGGCGGCGCTCATCGCGGCGAAGAGGATGGTGCCGAGCACGAGGCGATAGATCAGTCCGGCCGGGCCGAACACCACCGCCGGCGCGCGCACCAGCGCATCGCCGACGACACCGCCAAGGCCGGTCGGCAGCGGCCAGGCGCCGCCATGCTTGAAGCAAGAGGCAAAGCCCGCGGCGAGCACGACGGCGAGCAGCCAGCAGCCGAGCCGCAGCGCCTCGCGGTCGAAGGTGCGGTGGGTCAGCATGCGCCAGCCCCACACGGCGATCGGCAGGATCAGCATGATCGCGCCGAGGCCGAGGATTTGCATCAGGAGATCGGCGCCGATCGCACCGGGATAGCCGAGCACGTTGCGGATCGCCCGCGAGGTGGCGTGGCTCAGAGAAGGGTCCTGCACCGACCAGGTCATCAGCGCGGCGGCGGCAACGCCCGACAGCGCGATCAGGCCGAGGCCGACCAGCTCGCGCACGCGCCGTGCCAGCGCGTCGCGGATCGACGGCGGCAGATGGCTCACCAGAGGAATTATCCGTTCGATCGCTGCCATGCTCGTAGCGCGCCTTGCGATTAATCCAGGGTTTCGACCAGCCGATGCAACGCCTCGGCCGTAGATTCGGAGTCGGAGACCAGCGCCAGGCGGATGTAGCCCGCACCCGGATTGGTGCCGTCGTCCTGCTGACGCGCCAGATAGCTTCCGGGGATCACGCGCACGCCCGCATCGCGATAGAGTTTCACGCACGCGGCTTCATCGCCGCCGCGACCCGCGACATCTAGCCAGACGCAGAAGCCGCCTGCGGGCCTTGCGTAGCCGTAACGGTTGCCGAGGATCTGGTCGGCGAGATCGAACTTGACCCGGTAGAGCTTGCGGTTCTCCTCGACATGCGCCTCGTCGCTGTAGGCGGCGACGGCGACATGCTGCAATGGCACCGGCACCTGCGGCGCGGCGACATTGCGCAGCTCATGGAAGGCAGCGAGAAACTTCCTGTCGCCGGCGGCGAAGCCGACGCGCATTCCCGGCAGGTTCGAGCGCTTGGAAAGCGACTGGAACACGACGACATTGCCGAAGTCGGGACCGGCGCATTCCAGTGCGCTGCCCGGCGCTTCCTTGGTGTAGATCTCCGAATAGCACTCGTCGCTGAGGATGAAGAAGCCGAAGCGGTCGGCGAGCTGCTTCAACCGGATGAAGTATTCGCGCGTCGCCACCGAGCCCTGCGGATTGGCAGGCGAGGCGATGTACATCGCCACCGTGCGCGCCAGCAGTGCGTCATCCAGCGACCCGAGGTCGGGCAAAAATCCGTTGGCGAGCGTGGTCGGCAGGTACACCTGCTCGCAGCCGGCGGCGCGCGCCCCGGCGCCATAGGCGGGATAGAACGGGTTCGGCATCAGGATCGCCGGCCGGCCCTTGCGCTGCCCCACATAACGCGAGGCGGCGATGGCGGCGAAGAACAGGCCTTCGCGGCTGCCGTTGAGCACCAGCACCTCGGTCTCGGGATCGACCGCGCGCGGCAAGGTGAATCGCGCCGACAGCCAGGCGGCTGCCGCGCGGCGGAACGGCTCGATTCCCCTGGCCAGGGGATACCGGCCGAACTCAGCGATGTGCTCGGCCAGCACCGGACCGACGAAACCGGGCACGGGGTGCTGCGGCTCACCCAATGATAGTGTTATCAATGGCTTACCAGGCTGGTAGGGCGCCAGCAGCTCGGCCGTGCGGGCGAACGGGGAGCGCTCGGCCTGACCGGCAGCCGATACATTGCCGGCGCCCTGCGCCAGGCCGGAAGAGGCGGTCATTGCCATGTCTGAAACGCCAGCACTTTCAGTGCGGCCGGGCGGAGTTGAGCCGGCCGAAAGATCCCGATGAAATCACCATAGATAGGGCGAGGTTAAGACGCGATTAACCATCGGCCGGGCGCGTGTCCAGACTCGCAAAATCGCTAGGAAACGTAGGCTGTCATTCCGGGGCGATGCGAAGCATCGAACTACGGAGCGCACTTGCGCTCCTGAGAATCTCGAGATTCCCCGATCCGCAATCGCGCATCTGAGGTCTGGTCCTTCGGACCATCCCGGAATGACGTCGGTGAGATTCGAATGCGTCGCATTTTAGCAAATGGCATCGCGTGCGGTTTACTGCACTTCGCGGAACAAATCTCCGTTTAGGAGTTCGTGTGCATCGCAGTGGTAGGGATGCTCCAGCGAAGAAGCAGGCCCATGAGCATCCAGATCACCACGCACGGCGACGTGCTGCGCCACACCGCAAGACGGGTCGCCGTGGCGAGCTCCCTCAGCATCGTCCTGACGACCGCGATCGTCCTGACCTATCTCGGGAGCAATCCGGCCGCGCTGGTTCGAACCGGAGACGTCATCGTCATGAGCCTGGTCGCGGCCACGGCGATCTCGGCGATGCTGTCGGGCATCCTGAGCTACCGCTCGGCGCGCCTGATGCAGCAGCTGACGCTGATGCGCTGCGAATTGTCGCGCATCTCGCAGACCGACCAGCTCACGGGCCTGTTGAACCGCAGGGGTTTCGACGAGGCGGCGCTGCCGGCGCTGAGCTCGGCCTATCATGCGGGCCTGCCTGCCGTCGTGTTCATGTGCGACATCGACCACTTCAAGTCGATCAACGACCGTTTCGGCCACGAGTTCGGCGACAGGGCGCTGATCGAGATCGCCGGCGTGCTGCGTCATTTCTCCCGCACCCATGGCGCGCTGGTCGCCCGTCACGGCGGGGAGGAGTTTTCCGTGCTGATGATCGGCATCAGCCACGAGCAGGCCGAGCTCTATGCCGAGGAAATCCGCAAAACCTGCGCCGCGCGGGAGATCAGGAGCGGCGAGATCTGCGAGCGCCTGACCATCAGCATCGGTTTCACGGTGGCCCGCGGCGAGACCGATCTCGCCCACATCATGCGTATCGCCGACCAGGCCCTCTACACCGCCAAGCGCCAGGGCCGCGACCGCGTCGTGCGCGCCGACGAAATGGCGTTGGTGGCGGCCTAGATCGGCCATCTCCACTCCTTGAACTAACCTCCAGAAATGCTGGACATTTAGCTCGGTAATACCATATCCTTGAATGGTAATACCAGGAGAAGCCTCAATGGCAACCACGGTCACGAGCAAGGGCCAAGTAACGATTCCAAAGCCAGTCCGCGAACATTTGGGAATCGGTCCGGGAAGCCGCGTCGATTTCCGCCGCACCGCCGACGGAGATATCCTGATCGAGAAAGCCGACGGCCCCCGGCAACCGAGCCGCTTTGCCAAGGCGCGCGGATCCGCCGGGCCGGGAATGACGACCGATGAGCTCATGGCGCTGTTGCGCGGTGAGCCGGAATGACACTGGTCGACTCCAACGTGTTACTTGACGTCGTTACGGACGGAGAAGCCTGGGCGGACTGGTCGCAGGATCAACTCGAGCGCGCAGCGCTGAGCGGACCTCTGGTCATCAACGACGTAGTCTACGCCGAGGTCTCGGCGCGCTATACTGCAATCGAGGCGGTTGACTCGATGCTCGATGAATTGAACATCGAAGTTGCGCCGATCCCGCGCGCCGCGCTCTTCCTGGCAGGCAAGGCCTTTGTCCAGTATCGCGCAAGTGGAGGAGCTCGCACCGGCGTGCTGGCGGACTTCTTCATCGGCGCGCACGCCGTTGTCGAACGCTTGCCGCTGCTGACGCGAGATGCGCGCCGCTATCGGAGCTACTTTCCGACCATCAAATTGATCACGCCATAACGACCGGTCGCCGCGTGAGGCTTCCGGCCCGGCCGGCTACTTCTTCTTCGGCGTCAGCCAGTCGTCGTCTTCCAGCGACGGCGCCCGCCTCTGCTGTTCCAGAATCTTCATGTGCTCCTCGGGGATCACCTGGCTGCGGGATGCTTCCTGCAGCGTCTGCGGGAACCAGGTCGCGATGCTGGGGAAAGCGACGATCAGCGCAATGCAAATCACCTGCAGGATCATGAACTGGAACATGCCGGCGTAGATCGTTGCGAGACTCCAGTCCTTGACCACCTGCTTAAGGTAATACGCCGACATGGCGACCGGCGGCGACAGGAAGGCGGTCTGCAGCGTCACCGCCACCAGTGCACCAAACCAGACGAGGTCGATACCCAGGCCTTTCACGACGGGGTAGAAGATCGGCAGGAACACCAGGATGATGGCGGGCCATTCGAACGGCCAGCCCAGCAGGAAAATCAGCACCAGCACCATGATCAGCATCAGGCTGGGCGGCAGCTGGAGGCCGAGCATCGTCTCGGTGATCCAGTTGGCCGAGCCGAGGCGGGCGAACACCGCGCCGAAAATGTTCGAGGTGACTGCCAGCAGCAGCACCATGCTCGACGTCGACATGGTCGCGATCAACGCCCGCTGCAGGCCGGCGAACGTGAACCTCCGATACGCGACCGCCAGGACCAGCGCGCCGACGCTGCCGATGCCGGCGGCTTCCGTCGGAGTCGCAAGTCCGCCGATGATCGAGCCGAGCGTCGCGGTGATCAGCCCGAGCAGGGGCAGCGTGCCGACGATCACCTCGCGCGCGATGTACCCGATCGAGTGGATCCGCTCGTCGAGCGGCACTGGCGGACCGAGCTTGGGATTAATGAAGGCGCGGCCCATCAGGTAGGCAATGTAGACGGCGGCGAGCAGGAAGCCCGGCCCGAAGGCCGCGGCATAGAGATCGGCGACCGACACGCCGAGCACCGGACCCATCACGATCAGCATGACCGAGGGGGGAATGAGAATGCCGAGCGTGCCGCCCGCGGTGATGGTGCCCGCGGAGAGCTTCGGGTCATAACCGGCCTTGTTCATGATCGGCGAGGCCATGATGCCGAGCACGGTGACGGCGGCCCCGACGATGCCCGTCGCCATCGCGAACACGGTCGAGGTCAGGATCACGACGAGGAAGAGTGCGCCGCGCACCGGTGCAAGCAGCATGCGGAACGCCGTGAAGAGGCGCTCCATCAGCCCCGCCTGCTCGGTGATGAAGCCCATGAAGATGAACAGCGGCACGGCGGCCAGCAGTTCCTCCTTCATCATGCCGATGGTCTGGAAGTAGGCGAGGTCGAACACCGTATGACCAATGGCCGCGTAACCGAACGCAAAGGCGAGAAACAGCAGCGTGAACGAGATCGGTACGCCGATGAAGATCGCTCCCAGCAGAACCAGAAGCATGATGAGGCCGATGAGCGCGTCTGCGGTCATATCTCGACCTTCTCTTTGTGCTCGAGCTCGACGCCGGTGCGCGCCATGTAGATGCTCTTGATCAACTCGGACACGCCCTGGATCAGCAGCAGCACGCAGGCCAGCGGCACGATGAACTTGAACGGCCACAGCACGGGCCGCCACGGTGTCTGGTCCGAGGTCTCGTTGATTTCGAAGGAGTAGTGAAACTCGTTCCAGCTGATCAGCAGCAGCATGAACAGGCTCGGGAAGAAGAAGACGACGTAGGAGATCGCGTCGATCCAGCCCTTCTTGCGGACGGAGAACTTCTCCCAGAAGATATCGGTGCGGATGTGAGCGCCCTTATGCAGCGCGTAAGCGGCGCCCAGCATGAACAGCGATCCGTAGAGCATGTAGGTCGCGTCGTAGGCCCATATCGTCGGCGCATTGAACAGGTAGCGCGACGCAACCTCCCAGGCGACGCCGAGCACCAGCGGGACCGAGAGCCACGAGATGACCGTGCCGGTGCGGTCCGTGAAGCCGTCGATGATCCGGATCGTTGCGAGCAGCACCGGCGACTGCACGTTTGTTGTCTCAGACATATTTCCCCCTGGCGCCGATTCGTTCGTGCGGTCCGACGCGAGCCGTCCACGCGCGAAGGGAGGGCGGCCTGACCGGCCGCCCTCGCAAGCCCTATTTCTTCTCGGGGAAGTAATAGTTCGCCATGAAGGAATACGGCGGGAAATAGGACCGCTTGTACGGTACCACGGCGCTGGCATAGGCCTTCTGCGAGTCGTGCACCTTCTTGAAGAACGGGTTCTTGGCGCCTTCTGCCGCCGCGATCTCGTCCCACTTCTTGATGAAGGCCATCAGGATCTCGGGCGGCGTACGCAGTATCTGCACGCCGTGCTTGGTCTGCATCTCGATCAGCGCATCGGCATTCTGGCGCTGCCACTTGGTCCACCAGACCAGGAAGGTCTCGTTGGCCGCCGACTTGATGATCTCCTGGTGCTGCGGGCTCAGTTCCTTCCAGACATCGCCATTGAAGATGACCTCGCCGATGGTCACGTTCTCATGCAGGCCGGGCGAATAATGGTACTTCCAGACGTTGTGGAAGCCGAGCTGCAGATCCTCGATGCCGCCCACCCATTCCGCGCAATCGATCACGCCGCGTTGCGCCGACGGAATGATCTCGCCGCCCGGCATGTTGACTACGGTGAAGCCGAGCGCCTGCCAGACTTCGCCGGCCATGCCGGTCTGGCGGCACTTCATGCCCTTCATGTCCTCGACCGTCTGGATCGGCTTCTTGAACCAGCCGAACGCCTGTGGACCTGCCGGAAGGATCGGGAACACCACGACGTTGAGCTTGAGCTCCTTCTGGTAGAACTCGTTGTAGAGCTCGTTGCCGCCGCCGTGATAGAGCCAGCCCATCACGTCCATGTAGTCCATGCCGAACGTGCCGCCGGGACCGCCGGTGAACAAAATCGCCGTCTTGTTCTTGCCGGTCCAGTAGCCGGCCCATGCATGCGCGCCGTCGAGCACCTTCTTGTGGGTAGCGTCGAGCACCTCGAACGCCGGGACGACCTGGCCGGCGGGCATCGCCTCGATTTTCAGCGCGCCGGCGGAGAGCTTGTTCACCCGCTCGGCGAAATAGGTGAAGTTGTCGTAGAGCGTAAGCGAAGCCGGCCACGTGGCCTGCATCTTCAGCGTCTTCGTCTGCGCCATCACCGCACCTGCGGTTGCGAAAGACGTCAGTGCAACAACGGCAGCACCGAATACTCCCAGAAAACCACGTTTCATGAGTCATCTCCTCCCGATGTGACCCTTGGTGCGTTCGTTCTGTTTTGTTTTTCCGCACCAGGCTGGAATCCAGTCTGCCACCGTCGCTCCCGGTTGTCATCTTTCTTTCTGACGCGGCAAGTGCCGGCGGCCGGTTGCCGCGACTGACTCGCTTCTGCACGGGATCGCAGCGAAGGATTCTGCCGCTGCCTGCTGCATCGCCGGCAACCTTGGCTGCCTGCATCGGCGCAGGTTGAAGAGGGAAATCGCTTGGGGTCTCGATGCGCCGAAAGATAAGTCGATCAATCGGAAATTGAAACTGAACGTATCGTATCATCGAGATAGAGGCAGGCCGATTCCGTCAGCTCCGATTCCAGGCCCACGTCGCCCGGTGCGAGGGTCAAGCACGCGTCATCCTCGCCGGCGAGACGAAATCCCGGCGGGTCGATAATCGGGAATTTCGTTACTCATGTTGTCGTCATGGCCGGGCTTGTCCCGGCCATCCACGCCTTGACTTGCCGGAGCGCCATGCGATTGGAGTGACGACGGACGATCTCTTCTCGCGCTCAACGGGACGCAGCACAGGCCGAACGTTGCGGCCCCGTTCTACTTTGCATGGGGTTGTTTTCGCGATTTTCTGTTCCGGCCCTGGTGGGCCGCCAACCCATTGCGATCCAGGCGGTGACAGGAACGTGGATGCGCGGGACAAGCCCGGGCATGACGAGGGACAGAGACGCGCTTCGCTACCCCTGCGGCAGCCGCTCGAAGGCCGGCATGCCTTCCGGCACGTGATGGAAGGGCTGCTTGTCGATGGTGTAGATCGCGACCTGCGGCATGATCCGGGCAGGCTCGTCCAGCGTGCCGACCTTGATGATGACGACCGGCCGCGGCGGCCGCGTCACGACATGCGTGCCGCATTCGGCGCAGAATTCGCGCGTCCTCGGATTCTCCAGATCCTTGCGGGCGAACTGTTTCGGCGCCCCTTTGGTGTATCTGAAGGCTTCCGGTGCCATGGCCACGAACACGTTGGGCGAGCCGCCGGTGATGTACTGGCACTCGCGGCAATGGCATTGCGCCTGCATCAACGGCTCGCCGTCGGCCTCGTAGCGCACCGCGCCGCAATAGCATCCGCCTGTCAGCTTCATGGCTTCCTCCCTCAGTGCTTCGCCGCTTTCCGCGCCGCTTCATTGTTGAGCACGATCAGCCCGTCCACCGCGACGCCCAACTTGCTGTTGAGCAGAAACGGGTTGACGTCGATCGAGGCGATGCGGGTGCCGGCATCCGCGATCAGGTTGGAGAGGCCGACCAGCGCTTTCACGGCGGAGGCCTCGTGCAGGGCGGGGCGGCCGCGATAGCCCTTCAGCTTCACGCCGGCCTTGGTGCGGGCGATCAGCTGCCTGGCCTCCGCCGCATCGATCGGCGCGCCGGCGAGCGCGACGTCCTTCATCAGCTCGATATCGACGCCGCCGGTGCCGAACAGCACCACCGGGCCCATCTCGGCATCGAGGGAAGCGCCGACCACGAGCTCGAGATCGGCCTCGACCTGCTGCGCGATCAAAATGCCTTCGAGCCTGGGCTTGTTCTTCAGCTTCTTGACGCGCTTGACGATGTCGTCGAACGCCTTCCTCACCTCGGCGGCGCTGTTGAGGTCGAGCACGACGCCGCCGACGTCGGACTTGTGCAGGATGTCGGGACTGACGACCTTTGCCACCACGGGAAAGCCGATCTTCTTCGCGATCTTCACGGCTTCCGCCGAGGTCTGCGCGATCGCCTCCTGCGAGATCGGGATGCCATAGGCCTTGAGCAGCTTCTTGGAGCCGACCTCGTCGAGCGCGGCGGCGCCATTGGCGCTCTTCAGCATCTTCTCCAGCATCGCCCGAGCCGAGGTCTTGGAGCTGGAGACGATGTCGGGCACTTCCTTGCGCAAGTTCGCGTACTCGATCAGCGATTTGATGGCGCCGACGGCGCGGTCGAGGCCTTGCAGCACCGCGATGTCCGGCAGGGATTTGCGCAGCGCCTTGGTGTGCTCGGTGAATCCGATCGACATGGCGCTGATATAGATCACCGGCTTGTTGCCCGCGGCCGCCATCTCGTTGACGATGCGCAGGTTGCGTTCGCGCAGCTCGTGCGGCGCCTTGGGCAGCTCGGCGTCGATGATGACGATGTCGGTGTCGGGATCGTCGATCATGATCTTGATCGACTTCATGTAGACGGAGGGATCGACCACCGCGGCAAAGCCCGCATCGAGCGGATTGCCGACGATGCTGCCGGGGCCGAGCATCCTTGCCAGTTGCTCCGAGGCGTTGGCGGGCAGCGGCGCGAAGTTCATCCCCGCCGAATAGAAGGCGTCGATCAAGAGGCCGCGCTTGCCGCCGGACAGCGACACCGCGGCAAGGCGGTTGCCCTTCGGCGTGTCGGCGTGAACGAAGCATTCGGTGGTCTCGATCAACTCGTCGAGCCCGCGGACGCGGATCACGCCCTCGCGGGTCGAGATCGCATCGAAGGTCTCGATGGAGCCGGCGAGCGCGCCGGTGTGCGCCATTGCCGCTGCGCGACCGCCCTCGGAGGCCCCCAACTTCAGCGCGATGACGGGCTTGCCGGCGGCGCGCGCGGCCTTGCAGGCGTCGCGGAACGCCTTGGTGTTCCGCACGCCCTCGAGATAGACCACGATGACGCGGATCGAGGGATCGGCGGCGAAATAGGCCATCAAGTCCGGCGTCTCGAGGCCAACCTCGTTGCCGGTCGTCACCATGTAGCCGACGCCGACGCCGCGATCCTCCAGCGCCTGGCGGATCGCCATCACGATGGCGCCGGACTGGCCGGCGATGCCGACCCTGCCTTGCTCCATGGTGACGATGCGATCGTCGATATTGGTGAAGAGCTTTTCGCCGGCGCTGAGGTTGCCGAGGCAGTTCGGGCCGGTCACCGCGAGCCCTGTCTCCTTCACTGCCTGCCTCAGTTCTTCGGCGAGGCGCTGGCTCTCCTCATCCTGCAATTCGCTGAAGCCCGAGGTGACGATGGTGGCCGAGCGCGCGCCGGCAGCGGCCGCATCGCGGATCACCTGCACGGCAACGCGCGCGGGCACCAGCACCAGCACATGGTCGGGCTTTTCGGGAAGGCTGGCGAAATCCTTGTAGCAGTCGACGCCCCAGATGGTTTCGCGCCTGGCGTTGATCGGATAGAGCCCGCCCTCGTAGCCGTACTTGACCAGATTGTTCCAGATGCGCTCGGCGTAGTTGCCGGGCTTGTCGGTGGCGCCGACCAGCACGATGTTGCGGGGGTGCAGCATCGCATGCACGCTCTTGACGATATCGCTGGCGTCTCGCGGGGGCGACCATTTGCCGGCCGAGCCGGCCGAGATTGCGGCGTGGGCATCCATAGGCGTTCTCTCACCCCGTTTGTTGTTTTGCGTGACGGAATTTCCGTCGCGCTTGATTGGGGCGGAAGCAAACCGGTCATTTCGTCCGGCGTCAACACGCCGCCGGCGGGAGCCCGCCTTCCGAATTCGCGGGAGCGCAAAGCAACGAAGCCAACAATCGACAAGAAGAAAGGGGCTCCAACTTGCGCTGGAGCCCCTCGACGGTCAGGGCATTGCCGGGTATGTGCCCCGACCGCAGTTCTGGGCGCGGC
>NZ_JBQTHN010000238.1:0-10567 GCF_052389815.1 Bradyrhizobium sp.
GTTGATGAACCGCGCCAGATCAGCAGATGGCATCGACGCCAGCGACATGCCGGATGCTTTCGCGGCTTCCTGCAGCAGCCCGATGGCAACAGGCGAAAGGCCGGCCGCCTTGCGGAGGAAATTCGACAGCGACTGCTTGCCCTTCGGCGCCGAGAGCCTCTTGGCCAGACCGTCCGCGCTGAGATCGGGCCGCAGCGCGACCGTCAGCGTCGCCTGCCCGCTGCGCAGGATTGCATCGCGCAATTCGGCCGAGAGCGCATAGACAGTACCGCCTTCGATGCCGGCGCGGGTAATGACCGCCTCGCCGCGCGCGGTGTGCGACCTGATGCTCAATTCCACGCCCTTCAGCGGCTGGCCCTCAAAGCGATCGCGAAACATGTCCGACCAGGCGACGGTGAAGCCGGAGTTGGCGGGCTTCAGCGGCGAGATCGCGACACCCTTCGCTGCAAGGATTTCCACCCAGCCGCCAGCGGAGCCAAGCCGCGGCCAGCTGGCGCCGCCGAGCGCGAGCACCGTTGCGGATGCCGCGACCGCGCGCACTCCGTCCGGTGTCCGAAACTGCAGCCGGCCCTGCGCGTCCCATCCCTCCCAGCGATGCCGGAACGCGAACCTCACGCCATCGGCATCGAGCCGCCGCAGCCAGGCGCGCAGCAGCGGCGATGCCTTGAACGCCTTCGGAAACACGCGCCCGCTGCTCCCGACAAAAGTCGGCTGCCCCAGCGCCTCGCTCCACGCGCGCAACGCATCGGGTGGAAACGTCTCGATGGCCGCCGCAAGCCGCGGCGCCGCCTCGCGGTAGCGCGCGAGAAACGCCGGCAGCGGCTCGCTGTGGGTGAGATTCAGCCCGCCCCGCCCCGCCATCAGAAACTTTCGGCCGGCCGACGGCATCGCGTCATAGACGGTGACCTTGGCGCCGCCCCGCGCCAGCACTTCGGCCGCCATCAGGCCGGCGGGACCGGCGCCGATGACGGCGACGTCGCTCAGAGCTTCACCCCCGCGCGCTTGGCGGCCTGGCCGACATATTTCTGCGTCTGCTCGAACGCGCCTTCCAATGCCTTCGCAGTCGACAGATCGGCGATCTCGTTGAAGTGCGCAGCGATCGCGTCCGGCGTCCACTCGGACGGCGGCAGGTTGATGCCTTCGGTCTCCATGATCCTGATCACGGCAAATGAGCCGGCGCCGGCGCCCATGATGGTTCGGGTCGGCGCGTCCTCGCTGAGCAGATATTCCACCGCCGGCGTGATCGCCTCGGGACGCATCAGCTCCAGCGCCTGCGGTGGCAGCAGCTCCTCCGTCATGCGCGTGGCGGCAGTCGGCGAGATCGTGTTGACGCGGACATTGTTCTTGCGGCCTTCCGCGGCGAGCACGTTCATCAGGCCGACAATGCCGGCCTTGGCCGCGCCGTAATTGGCCTGGCCGAAATTGCCGAACAGGCCGGACGACGAGGTGGTGAGCACGATGCGGCCGTAGTTGCGCTCGCGCATGCCGTCCCACACCGCCTTGCAGCAATAGAAGGTGCCGACGAGATGCACGTCCAGCACCTTGGCGAAATCCTGGACCTCCATATTGCCGAACGACTTGTCGCGCAGAATGCCGGCATTGGCGACGAGCAGGTCGACACTGCCCCAATCCTTGGTGGCGCGGTCCACCATCGCTTTGACTTGCGTGAAGTTCGAGACGTCGGCGCCGTCGGCCATAGCGGTGCCGCCGGCCTTGCGGATTTCCTCCACCACGGCCTCGGCCGGCGACAGCGAGCCGCCAGTGCCGTCGCGCGCGCCGCCGAAATCGTTGACCACGACCTTGGCGCCCCGGCTGGCGAGCCCCAGCGCATGCGCCCGTCCAAGTCCATTGCCAGCGCCGGTCACGATGGCGACGCGTCCGTCAAACCTGATAGTCATGCGAAAGATTCCCGCTTTTCGTCATGCCCGGGCTTGACCCGGGCATCCATCAAGAAAGATTGCTCTTCTGAAGAGGATGGATGGCCGGGTCAAGCCCGGCCATGGCGGCTCGAGGCTAAGCGAAATAGATCAACCCGAGCCAGTCGGCGACCAGCGCCGGCTTCTGCTCGCCCTCGATCTCCACGGTCACATTGGTGCGGCTCTGCAGCTCCTTCGGCTTGCGCAGCGTTGCCTCCGTCAGCACGAATCTCCCGCGCACGCGGGAGCCGGCGCGCACCGGCGAGAGGAAGCGCAGTCTGTCGAAGCCGTAGTTCACGCCCATGGTCGTGCCCTGGATCGCCGGCATCACCTCGTAGGACATGATCGACAGCAGCGACATCGTCAGGAAACCGTGCGCCACGGTGTTGCCGAACGCGGTTTCCTTCTTCGCCCGCTCGGGGTCGACATGGATGAACTGGTGGTCCTCGATCACGTCGGCATAGACATTGATCCGGCTCTGGTCGATCAGGTGCCAGGACGATACGCCGACCTCCTTGCCGACCATGGCCCGATAAATCTCGAGCGAGACCGGCGGCTTCTTCCAGACTTCGTTCATTACTGGCTCGTCTCCAACCCGGCCGTGCGCACCTTCGCCAGCTCAGGGAAATCCTCCTCGCGGAACTCGAGGCCCCGCAGCGCATCCTCACGATTATTGTCATGCTCGAGGCGGCGCAACTGCACGCGGCGGATTTTTCCCGAGATTGTCTTGGGCAATTCCGTCACCAGCTCGAGCTTGCGAATGCGCTTGAACGGCGCAAGGCGCGTGTGCATGTGCTTGAAGATCGACAGCGCCGTTTCGGGGCCACGCTCGACGCCGGCCGCGAGCAGCACGTAAGCCTTGGGGATCGCGAGTCTGATCGGATCGGGGCTCGGCACCACGGCGGCTTCGGCCACCTGCTCATGCTCCAGCAGCACGCTTTCCAGCTCGAACGGACTGATGCGGTAATCGCTGGATTTGAACACGTCGTCGGAGCGGCCGACAAAGGTGAAATAGCCCTCGTCATCGACGAACACGACGTCGCCGCTGCGATAGAGATCGCCGTCGGTGCCGGATAGTTTCCCCTCGTCGCCCTGATAGCCCTGCATCAGGCCGGCGGGACGATCGCCGCCGAGCACCAGCGTCACCTCGCCCTCCTTGGTCTCGTGCCCGTCGTGATCGGTCACCCGCACACGATAACCCGGCAGCGGGCGGCCCATCGAGCCGATCTTCACTTTCTGGCCCGGCGAATTGCCGGCAAGCGCCGTAGTCTCGGTCTGGCCGTAGCCGTCGCGGATGGTGAGGCCCCAGGCGGCGCGCACCTGGTCGATCACTTCGGGATTGAGCGGCTCGCCGGCGCCGCAGGCTTCGCGCAGGCTTACCTTGAAGTCGGACAGCTTCTCCTGGATGAACAGCCGCCACACCGTCGGCGGCGCGCACAGCGTGGTGACGCCACAGTGGCCGATGATCGACAGCAGCCCCTTTGCCTCAAAGCGCGGCTGGTTGACGATGAAGATCGTCGCCCCCGCATTCCAGGGTGCGAAGAAGCAGCTCCAGGCGTGCTTGGCCCAGCCCGGCGAGGAAATATTGAGATGCACGTCGCCGGGCTGCAGGCCGAGCCAGTACATGGTGGAGAGATGGCCGACCGGATAGCTGCGCTGGCTGTGCCGTACCAGCTTTGGCTTTGCCGTGGTGCCCGAGGTGAAATAGAGCAGCATCGGGTCGTTTGCGTTGGTCGGGCCGTCGACCGTGAATGCATCCGAAGCCTTCGACGCCTCCTCGAAGGGCATCCAGCCGTCCTTGCCCGTCCCGCCAATGACGATGCGCACGAGTTGGTCGTCGCCAAGACCGGCAAATTTTCCGACCTGATCCTGCGTCGCGACCACTGCCCTCGCCCGGCCGCGATCAAGCCGATCGCGCAACTCATCCGGTGTCAGGAGCGTCGTGGCGGGAATCACGACCACGCCGAGCTTCATCGCCGCCAGCATGGTTTCCCACAGCGGCACGACGTTGCCGAGCAACAGTAGCAGATGATCGCCGCGCTTCAGGCCTTGCGCGCGTAGGAAGTTGGCCACCTGGTTGGAACGCCGCGAAAGCTCGGCGAAGGAGAGTTTCGTCTCGCGTTCGCTGCCGACATCGACGATCCAGAGCGCCGCGCGGTCGCGGCTGTCGAGACTATGCGCCAGCTCCGCATCGAACCAGTCCAGCGCCCAGTTGAACGGCACCGGATCGGGCCACCGAAATCCCTTGACCGCAGCATCGTAGTCGGTGCGGTGCTGCAGCAAAAAGGCTTGGGCTTCCTTGAAAGTCGTCATGTCCGGCCGTCCGCTGTGCGTGCCGGGACGTCGCCCAAGAGATGACGACCGTTACTTCCCGGCAAGGCCCCTAACGTGCTGGATAATTCCGGAAAAGTCGACCCCGCCATGACCGGCAGCATCGAAGGCCTTGTAGAGTTCCTGCGCATGCTTGCCGAGCGGCGTCGCTGCCCCGGATGCCTTCGCCGCATCCTGCGCCAGCGTCAGGTCCTTGACCATCAGCGCCGTGGCAAAGCCCGGCTTGTAGTCGTTGTTGGCGGGCGATGTCGGCACCGGACCGGGCACCGGGCAGTACGTCGTCAGCGCCCAGCACTGCCCCGAAGAGGTCGAGACCACGTCGAACACCGCCTGGTGCGACAGTCCGAGTTTCTCGGCCAGCGCGAACGCTTCGCCGACCGCAATCATGGATACGGCAAGCACCATGTTGTTGCAGATCTTGACGCCCTGCCCCGCGCCGGCGCCGCCGCAATGCACGATCTTCTTGCCCATGCCTTCCAGAACGGGTTTTGCCGCCGCAAATGATTTTTCGTCGCCGCCGCACATGAAGGTCAGCGTCGCGCCCTTGGCGCCGCCGGTGCCGCCGGAGACTGGCGCATCGACCGAGCCCATGCCGTGCTTCGCGGCAAGCGCATGTGCCTGCTTGGCGCTTTCGACGTCGATGGTGGAGCAATCGATGATCAGCGCGCCCTTGTTCATCGCGGGCACGACCTCGTTCCACACGGAGAGGACATGCTTGCCGGCCGGCAGCATGGTGATGACGACATCGGCACCCGTCACGGCCGCCACCGCGCTCTCGCCGATCGCGGCGCCGTCGGCCTTGGCCTGATCGCGCGAGGCCGCGACCAGGTCGAACGCGGTCACCTTGTGCCCGGCCTTGACCAGGTTGGCCGCCATCGGCCCGCCCATATTGCCGAGCCCAATGAATGCGATGTTTGCCATGTGTTTCCTCCGGCTGTCGTTGTTCTGAATCAAGGGAATTTCAGTTCGTCAGCGCCGATCTCCGCAAAGTATGGCGCGATCATCTCCGGCGTGACATCCTCGATGCGCGGCGGCGACCATTTTGGCTGGCGATCCTTGTCGATCACGGCGGCGCGCACGCCCTCGCGGAAATCGTCGCTCGCGAACACCTGGAGCGCCGCACGATATTCGCGCACAAGGCATTCTTCGAGGGACTTCGCGGTGCGCGCGTGTCGCAACAGCTTCAGCGTCACCACCATGCCGCGCGGAGACTTTTCGCCAAGCGCCCTCAGCGTCGCCCGCGCCGGTTCTGAACCGTCGCTCTGCAAGGCGGCGACGATATCCTGCATGCGATCATGGCCGAACCATCGGTCGATATTCGCCTGCATCGCCGCGACGGGACCGGAGGTCTCACCGGTCGCAAAGCCACCGATGAGCTTCTTGACCTCGGCCGCCGCTGCACCGGCGCGGACCTTGGTCAACGCTTCTCGCATCGCCGGCCATTTCGATGTCGGCACGACTGCATCGGCAAAGCCTGAATAGATCGCGTCAGGCCCGTTCATGGTCTGGCCGGTCAGGCCGAAATAGGTGCCGATCTCGCCCGGCGAATGCGACAGCAGCCAGGTGCCGCCGACATCCGGGAAAAAGCCGAGCCCGACCTCGGGCATCGCGAGCGTGGTTTTCTCCGTCACCACGCGGTGGCCGGCGTGCGCCGACAGACCCACGCCGCCGCCCATCACCAGCCCGTCCATGAACGCGACATAGGGTTTTGGAAACTTCGCGATCCGGGCGTTCATGATGTACTCTTGGCTCCAGAACACCTTGCCGAGATCGCCGCCCACCCTGGAGCTTTCCCAGAGGCCGCGGATGTCTCCGCCGGCGCACAGCCCGCGCTCGCCCGCGCCTTCCAGCAGCACTATTGCGACGGCTGGATCCGCCTCGAACCGGTCGAGCGCCGCATCGATGCCGAGCGACATCTCGAGCGTCATAGCGTTGAGCGCCTTCGGGCGGTTCAGCCGGATGATACCCGCCGCACCCTCGCGCCGCACGATCAGGTCGGGCTCGGCGCCCGCAACGGCAGCCGCCTGGCTCATCGGCCGCCCTCGATCAGCTTGCGCGATACGATCAGCCGCATGATTTCGTTGGTCCCCTCCAGAATCTGGTGCACCCGCAGATCTCGCACGATCTTCTCGATGCCGTATTCGCTGAGGTACCCGTAGCCGCCATGCAGCTGCAGCGCCTGGTTGGCAACCTCGAAGCCGACATCGGTGCCGAAGCGCTTCGCCATCGCGCACAGCATCGTCGCGTCCGGATCCTTGCGGTCGAGCGCCGCGGCCGCACGCCACAGAAACGTCCGCGCCGCCTCCAGCTCGGTGGCCATATCGGCGATGCGGAACTGCAAGGCCTGGAATTCGTCGAGGCGCTTGCCGAAGGCTTTTCGCTCCTTCATGTAGGCCAGCGACTTGTCGAGCGCGCTCTGAGCGCCGCCGAGCGAACAGGCGGCGATGTTGAGGCGGCCGCCGTCGAGCCCAGCCATCGCGATCTTGAAGCCGATGCCCTCCTCGCCGAGGAGATTTTCGACCGGGATACGAGCGTTCTCGAAAATCACCGCGCGGGTCGGCTGCGCGTTCCAGCCCATCTTGCGCTCGTTGGCGCCGAACGACACACCCGGCGCCTTGCCTTCGATGACGAGCGTCGACACGCCGCCGGGCCCGTCGCCGCCGGTACGCACCATGGCCACCAGGATATCCGTACCGCCGGCCCCTGATATGAACTGCTTCTGCCCGTTGAGGACGTAGTGGTCGCCCTCACGCACCGCACGGGTTCGCAGCGCGGCGGCATCCGAGCCGGCGCCCGGCTCGGTGAGGCAGTAGCTCGCGATCAGCTCCATCGTGCAAAGCCTCGGCAGCCACTTGCGGCGCTGGGCGTCGTTGCCATAGGCATCGATCATCCACGACGCCATGTTGTGGATCGAGATGAAGGCCGAGACGGTGGGACAGCCGGTCGCCAACGCCTCGAAGATCAGCGCCGCGTCGAAGCGCGTCATGGCCGAGCCGCCGACGTCGTCCTTGATATAGATGCCGCCGATGCCGAGGCCGGCCGCCTCGCGCATCACGTCGACGGGAAAGTGCTTCTCCTCGTCCCAGCGCAGCGCATGCGGCGCGATCTTCTCGGCCGCAAACGTTCGCGCCATGTCGCGAACCGCGATCTGGTCCTCGTTGAGGGCGAACTGCATTCCGGCCTGCTCGTTGTTGTCGTCATTGCGAGGAGCGAAGCGACGAAGCAATCCATCTTCCATTTCGCGGCAACATTGGATTGCTTCGCTTCGATCGCAATGACGGCTGGGCTACACCATCACTTCATCAGCGGGATCGAGAACTCCGCGCCTTCCTTGACGCCGGACGGCCAGCGCGAAGTCACCGTCTTGGTCTTGGTGTAGAAGCGGACCGAGTCGGGACCATGCTGGTTGAGGTCGCCGAAGCCCGACCTCTTCCAGCCGCCGAAGGTGTAGTAGGCGATCGGCACCGGGATCGGCACGTTGATGCCGACCATGCCGACGTTCACGCGCGCCGCAAAATCGCGCGCGGCGTCGCCGTCGCGGGTGAAGATCGCAACGCCGTTGCCGTAGTCGTGCTCCGAAGGCAGCGCCAGCGCTTCCTTGTAGTCATGGGCGCGCACCACCGAGAGCACGGGGCCGAAAATCTCTTCCTTGTAGATCCGCATGTCCCTGGTGACGTTGTCGAACAGCGAACCGCCGAGATAGAAGCCCTTCTCGTAGCCCTGCATCTTGAAGCCGCGGCCGTCGACGGCCAGCGTTGCGCCTTCCTTGATGCCGACGTCGATGTAGCTCTTCACCTTCTCGACCGCCTCGCGGGTCACCAGCGGACCAAAATCGGCGGACGGATCGACCGAGGTGCCGATCTTCAAGGACTCCACGCGCGGGATCAGCTTTTCCATCAGGCGGTCGGCAGCGGTCTTGCCGACGGGGACCGCGACCGAGATTGCCATACAACGCTCGCCCGCGGACCCATAGCCTGCGCCGATCAGCGCATCGACGGTCTGGTCCATGTCGGCGTCGGGCATCACGATGGCGTGGTTCTTGGCGCCGCCAAAGCACTGGCAGCGCTTGCCGGTTTGCGCCGCGCGCTCATAGATATATTGCGCGATAGGCGTCGAGCCGACGAAGCCGATGGCCTTGATATCGGGATCGTCGAGGATCGCATCGACGGCCTCCTTGTCGCCGTTGACGACGTTGAGGATGCCGGGCGGCAGCCCCGCCTCCATCATCAGCTCGGCCAGCCGCATCGGCACGCCGGGATCGCGCTCGCTAGGCTTCAGGATGAAGGCGTTGCCGCAGGCGATTGCGGGCGCGAACTTCCACATCGGGATCATCGCCGGGAAATTGAACGGCGTGATCCCGGCGACCACGCCGAGCGGTTGCCGCATCGAGTAGATGTCGATGCCGGGGCCGGCGCCTTCCGTGTATTCACCCTTCATCAGATGCGGAATGCCGCAGGCGAACTCCACGACCTCGAGGCCGCGCTGGATGTCGCCCTTGGCGTCGGGAACGGTCTTGCCGTGCTCGCGTGCCAAGAGTTCTGCGAGCTTGTCGTAGTCGCGCTGCACCAGCTCGAGGAACTTCATCATCACGCGCGCGCGCCGCTGCGGATTGGTGTTGGCCCATTCGCCCTGGGCGAGCGCGGCGTTCTCGACGGCGGCGCGGACTTCAGCCTTGGATGCCAGCGCCACTTTGGCCTGCACGTCGCCGGTCATCGGCTCGAACACGTCAGCCGTCCGCCCGGACGTACCCTTTACTTCCTTGCCACCGATGAAATGACCGATTGAGCGCATGAAAACCTCCCTTCGCCCGTCCGGATCGTGCCGATCCGCTTCTGGGTCGCTTTACAAACCCTTTTGACCTGCATTTTATAGGATTCAAGTCCAAGATATTGCACCTTAGATGTGCGGAAATGCTGGATCAAGGCGGCATGATCGACTGGGATGATTTCCGCTTCGTACTCGCCATCGTGCGCGGCGGGTCGGTGTCGGCTGCCGCCCGGCAGCTCGGCGTCGATCATGCCACGGTGATCCGCCGTGTCGACCGGCTGGAACAGTCGCTTTCGGCAAAATTGTTCGACCGGCGCAAGAGCGGATACCTGCTCACCGAGGCCGGCCAGCGCGTCGCCGACAGTGCGGAGGCGATGGAATCCACCATCGTCGCCAACCAGGAGGCGGTCGGCGGCTCGCGCGCGCATCTGACCGGTACCGTGCGGATCGGCGCGCCCGACGGCTTCGGCAGCCATTTCCTCGCCTCGCGGCTGGTGGCCTTCAGCGAGCGGTATCCCGATCTCGACCTGCAGCTGGTGGCGACCGCGCGCCTGTTCAGCCTCTCCAAGCGCGAGGCGGATATCGCCATCAGTCTGACCATGCCGAAGGAAGGCCGCATCGTCGGAAGAAAGCTGCTCGACTACACGCTTGGCCTCTTTGCCGCGCCCGCCTATCTGGCGCGCAGCCCGGAGATCAGGCAGCGCGCCGATCTCGCCGCGCACCGCTTCGTCGGCTACATTGAGGAGCTGCTGTTCACCCCGGAACTCGACTACCTGCCGCAGGTCTCGCCAAAGATCTCCGCCAAATTCCGCAGCGCCAACCTGATCGCGCAGCTCAACGCGACCATCTCCGGCTTCGGCATCGCCGTGCTGCCGCACTTCATGGCGTCGGCCCATCCGGAGCTGCAAGCCGTGCTGCCGGACGAGGTCTCGATCACCCGCACCTTCTGGATGCTGATGCACGCCGACAGCAAGGATCTGGCCCGAATCCGCGCGGCGGCCGATTACATCCACGAGACGGTGGAGCGCGAGCGGGCACTGTTCAAGCCCTCTTGAATCCGCCAGCTCTGCGCACCCCAAAGGCGGGAACTGTGATATCCTCCGCCAAACGCGATGGTACGGTTCAATGAAGCGGGACTTCGACCTCATCGTCTATGGCGCGACGGGTTACACCGGACATCTCATCGCCGAATATCTGGCGACGTCCTATCGCGGCGATGATGCTCCGTCCTGGGCTATTGCGGGACGCTCGACGGACAAGCTCCAGAAGGTGCGGGCCGACATCGGCGGATCGGACGATTTGCCTTTGGTTCAGGCGGATTCGGCCGAGCCGGCCAGCTTGCGTTCGATGTGCGAGCGTGCGGCCGTTATCATCACGACGGTCGGGCCTTATCAGCTCCACGGTCCCGAGCTTGTGGCGGCGTGCGCTGCCACGGGCACGGCCTATGTTGATCTGTGCGGCGAGCCGGCCTGGATGCGGCGCATGATCGACGCCTATCACGAAGAGGCGAAACGGACAGGCGCGCGCATCGTCTTTTCCTGCGGCTTCGACTC
>NZ_JBQTHN010000239.1:0-13089 GCF_052389815.1 Bradyrhizobium sp.
CTTTCGCCTCCCAGGGCATCGCCTGCCTTCGTCAGCTCGGCGTCAAGGACGATGCCGATTTCGTCAACCCGCATGGCGGCGCGATTGCGCTCGGTCATCCCCTCGGCATGAGCGGCGCGCGGCTCGCCATGACCGCGGTGCACGGCATGGAAAAGCGCGGCGGCAAGCTCGCGCTCGCCACCATGTGCGTCGGCGTCGGCCAGGGCGTTGCGGTGGCGATCGAGAAGTTGAATTGACATGCACCGTCATTCCGGGACATCGCGAAGCGATGGACCCGGAATCTCGAGATTCCGGGTTCGCGCTTCGCGCGCCCCGGAATGACAGGAGCGGGATCGCATGATCATCGAGCGCGAGCAGGATGTGACGGCGGCGGCGCTGGCCGCGATGGCGCGCACCGCCGACCCGCGGATGCGCGAGATCATGGTCGCGCTGGTCAAGCACCTCCACGGCTTCGTTCGCGACATCAGGTTGACCGAAGCCGAATTCCGCGAGGCGACCGCCATCCTCGCCGAGATGGGCCGGCTGACCAATGACACCCACAATGAATTCGTGCTGATGGCGGGCTCGCTCGGCGTCTCTTCGCTGGTGTGCCTGCTCAACAATGGCGATGCCGGCAATACCGAGACCGACCAGTCGCTGCTCGGGCCGTTCTGGCGATTGAATTCGCCGCGCGTCGAGAACGGCGGCTCGATCGTGCGCTCCGACACGCCGGGCGCGCCGCTGTTCGTCAGTGGGCGCGTGGTGGACAAGGACGGCCGGCCCGTCGCCGGCGCCGAGGTCGATGTCTGGCATGCCTCCCCCGTCGGGCTCTACGAGAACCAGGATCCCGAGCAGGCCGACATGAACCTGCGCGGCAAGTTCACGACCGACGCGGAGGGCCGCTTCTCCTTCCGCTCGGTGATGTTCGTCGGCTATCCCATTCCGACCGACGGCGTGGTCGGCCGCCTGTTGAAGGCGCAGAGCCGCCATCCCTATCGGCCGGCGCATCTGCACGCCCTGGTCTTCAAGCCCGGCTTCAAGACCCTGATCTCGCAGGTCTACGATCCCGCCGATCCCAATATCGAAAGCGACACGCAGTTCGGCGTCACGCGCGCGCTGATTGGTAATTTCCTGCGCCATGACGAGCCGCATCCGTCCGCGCGCGATGTCGTCACACCCTGGTATTCGCTCGACCACACCTACCGGCTGGAGGCGGGCGAGGCGGTGCTGCCACGTGCGCCGATCAAGTGAGAAGCATGGGCCGGGCATGAGTCGCGACAGCAAGCTCGTCCTTCCGGCGGATCGACGCTTCCTGACCGGCCTGATTGGCGCGCCGATCAAGCGCTCCGCTTCTCCCGCCATGCATGAGCGGGCGGCCGAAGCGCTCGGCGTGCACTGTCACTATCAGCTGATCGAGGTCGCCGGCGCCGGCACCGAGGAGCTGCGGCTCTTGCTCGAAGGCGTGAAGCGCCTCGGCTTTGCCGGCGTCAACGTCACCTTTCCCTACAAGGAGGCCATCGTCCCGCTGCTCGACGAATTGTCGCCGGGTGCTGCCGCGATCGGCGCGGCCAATACCGTCGTGGTGCGCGATGGCCGGCTGATCGGCCATAACACCGACACGACGGGTTTTGCGCTGGCGATCGGCGATCTCGTTGCGCGATCGCGCAGCGGTGCGGTTGCGCTGATCGGCGCGGGCGGCGTTGGCAGGGCGATTGCGTTCGCGCTGGGCGCACTTGGCGTCACGGAGCTGCATATCTTCGACGCCGATCGTGCCAAGGCCGAAGCGCTGGCGAGGCTGCTGCTGCCGGGCAGCCTGAAAACAGGGATCGCAGATGGCGTCGAGGCGGCGCTGCGCGACGCCGTCGGCGTCATCAACGCAACGCCGATCGGGATGTTGCCGAGCAAGGCGAGTCCGGTGCCGGAAGCGCTGCTGCATCGCGGCCTCTGGGTCGTCGATGCCGTCTATTCACCGCTGTGGACGCCGCTTCTGATCGCGGCCAGGGCAAAGGGCGCCACCGTCATGACCGGGCGCGATCTCGCCATCCATCAGGCCGCCGACGCCTTCGAGCTGTTCACGGGATTGCGGCCGTCGACGGCGGAAATGGCAAAGGCATTCGATGCGGTGACGGCGCCGGGCGGCGCCGTTGGTGACGCGGCGTGAGAGAGATGCACGAGACCGTCAAGACGACCGCCAGCCGAGGACGGGAAATGCTGGGCCTGCTCGGATTCCTCGTGCTGGCGACGGCGCAGGTCTCCAACATGATCCTGGCGCGCGGCGTGGCAGGCTCCGTGCCGCCATTTTCGATCGCCTTCTTCCGCTGGTCGATCGTCGCCATCGGCCTGTCGCCGCTGATCTTCGCCGCGCTGCGCCAGCATCCGGACCTCTTGCGCAGGGAAGGCCTCGGCATCGCGGCTGCCGGCTTTCTCGGCATGTTCGTCTGCGGCGGGCCGGTTTATCTCGCGGGCACCACCACCTCGGCGATCAACCTCGCGCTGATCATGGCGATGGCGCCGTTGATGGTGCTGCTGTTCTCGTTGGCGATGGGGCTGGAAAGGGTCAACCGCTGGCAGGTCATCGGCATGATCGTTGCGCTGTCGGGCGCGCTGCTCGTCATCACGCGCGGGCAGACCTCGGGCGAGCACGGCCTGACCCAGGGCGATATCCTGGTGGTGTTCGCGATGATGGCGTGGGCGAGCTACACGCTGGTGCAGAATCGCATTGGAGCCGGCATCGGCTTCCTGGCGCGGATCGGCCTGTTCGCGGCTTTCGGCGCGCTGTTCTCGCTGCCGTTCGCGGCGTACGAGACGTGGTCCGATCCATCGGCGGTGCTGAGCTTCAAGGCTGCGAAGGTCTATCTCTTCGCCGGCCTCGTGCCCGGCCTGTTTGCCTATTCCGCCTATTCCTGGTTCGCCTCGGCGTTCGGCGCGCTCTCGACCTCGCTCAGCATGTATCTGGGGCCCGTCGTCGGCGCGGTGCTGTCGATCGTCTTCCTCGGCGAGGCGCCGACCCTCATTCATCTGATCGGCGGCGTGCTGTCGCTCGGCGGCATGTGGCTGGGCCTGCGCCGCAAGAAGGACGACAAGCCCGACGGAAAGGCTGCATGAAGCTCCTTTCCATCTCTGGCAATCCGGCTCCGGACGGCGCCATCGTGGGCAAGGTCGGGACGCCCGATGGCGTCGAGCTGCGTTTTGCGCGCTGGGATGCGCCCGCGACGCCCAAGGGAACGGTCTGCGTCTTCGGCGGCCGCGGCGAGTTCATCGAGAAGTATTTCGAGACGATCGGCGAATTGCGCCGGCGCGGCTTTGCGGTCGCGACAATGGACTGGCGCGGGCAGGGACATTCCTCCCGCCAACTGCCCGATCCGCGCAGGGGCCACGTCGAAAGCTTTTCGGAGTACGAGACCGATCTCGAGACCTTCATGCGCCGGGTGGTGCTGCCGAGCTGTCCGCGCCCCCATTTCGCGCTCACGCACTCGATGGGCGGCGCGGTCGTGCTGCGGGCCGCGCATTCCGGCAAGCGCTGGTTCGAGCACGCCGTTCTCGTTGCGCCGATGGTCGATTTTCCCCGCGCATGGATCGGACAGCCGCTCCGCGCTCTGATCGGAGCGCTGCGCCGTGCCGGCCTCGGCGAAAACTATGTGCCGGGCGGCAACATCGACGGGGGCAGAACGGCGCGCTTTGCCGGCAATCCGCTGACGTCCGATCCCCTGCGCTATGCACGCAACGCCGCGATCGTCGCGCAGGATCCGACGCTCGGGATTGGGGGACCGACGGTGGCGTGGCTGGCCGCGGCGTTCGACACGATCGCCGCGTTCCAGGCCGAGGGCTATCCGGAGAAAATCGAGCAGCCGACGCTGATGCTGGGAGCGGGCGCGGACAGCATCGTCTCGACGGCGGCGATCGCGCGGTTTGCCGCGCGGCTTCCCGCGGGCGCCTATCGCCCGATCGAGGGCGCCCGGCACGAAATCCTGCAGGAGCAGGATTCGTATCGCGCGCAGCTATGGGCGGCATTCGACGCCTTCGTGCCGGGGTCGTCGATTTAGCCGAGCGCACGCCAACAAACCTCTTGCAGCCAGGCGACGCCTGGATGGTATCTTCAGCCAAGGGAGTCGACATGGGTTCGCAGATTACCCTGCCGCTGTGGGTGGTGATCGTCCTGGCCTTGCTGGCGGCCTGGGCCGCGATCGATCGCATCCTGGTGCCGAGCGTGCGCTGGGCCGTGCGGCGGCGCGCCAACCGCGCCATCGAAGAGCTCAATACGCGGCTCAAGCTTCGCATCCAGCCCTTCAAGCTGACCAAGCGCCAGGTGCTGATCGACCGCCTGGTGTTCGATCCCGAGGTGCTGCATGCCGCCGACGAATACGCCAGGGAAAGCGGCGTACCGCGCGAGGTCGCGATGGAGAAGGTGAAGCGCTACGCCGGCGACATCGTGCCGTCGTTCAGCGCCTATGCCTATTTCCGCATCGGCACCCGGATCGCCCGCGGCATTTCCCAGATGCTCTATCGCGTCCGCATCGGCTACCGCAACGACGAGGCATTGGCGGCGGTCGATCCGTCGTCGTCCGTCATCTTCGTCATCAACCATCGTTCCAACATGGACTACGTGCTGGTGACCTATGTCGCCGCGACGTCGTCGGCGCTGAGCTACGCCGTGGGCGAATGGGCGCAGGTCTGGGGGCTGCGCGGCCTGATCAAGTCGATGGGCGCCTACTTCATCAACCGCGATTCCCGCGAGGCGCTCTATCGCAAGGTGCTGGCGCGCTACGTTCACATGGCGACCTCGGCCGGCGTGACACAGGCGATCTTCCCGGAGGGCGGTCTCAGCCGCGACGGAAGGCTGCGCCCGCCGAAATTCGGGCTCTTGAGCTACATGGTTGCCGGCTTCGATCCGCTCGGGCCGCGCGACGTCGTGTTCGTTCCGGTCGCGGTCAATTACGACCGCGTGCTGGAAGACCGCATGCTCACGTCGGCCGCCGGCGCCGAACCGGGCAAGAAGCCGGTCTTCGGCTTCAACGCGCTCACTTTCGCGCGGCACTTCTTCCACCACGTCTGGATGGCGATGCGCGGCGAATGGTACCGCTTCGGCTATACCTGCGTCAGCTTCGGCGAGCCGGTGTCGCTGCGAAAGCACGTCACGGAAGCCGGGATCGATTTTCGCCTGCTCGCTCCCGAAGCGCGCCACGCCGAGACGGAAAAGCTGGGCACCAAACTCATGCAGGCCGTCGGCCGCGTGGTGCCGGCGCTGCCGGTCTCGCTGGTCGCGACCGCCATGCTGGAGGCCGGCGAGAATTCCCTGTCCATGCTCGACATCAAGCAGCGCGTATCCGACCTGATTGGCGAGCTGGAACGCCGCGGCAGCTATGTCCACATTCCCCGCGCCGACCGCGACTACGCGATCTCGGTGGGCCTGCGCATGCTGACGCTGCGCCATCTCGTGCTAGAGGAGGACGGCAACTACCGCGCCAATCCGGGGGAGTTGATGCTGCTGAAATACTACGCCAACGCCATTGCGCATCTGTTCGATGGGGCGGCGGAAGTTTGACGTCACGCCGCTTCAATTGGCGCGAAGGTCTATCTTCTCGTCATGCCCAGGCTTGTCCCGGGCATCCACGTTCTTGGAACCCGCGTGAAGAACGTGGATGGCCGGGACGAGCCCGGCCATGACGTGGAGAGAGTGTCGCTCAGTCAATCCACCGCCACTTGCTCCGGCCCGGCGGCCTGCTTGCGGAGCGCGGCCTTGGTCGAGCCGATCATGATGGCGAGCGGGATGGAGACGAGGATGAACAGCGTCACCATCTGGTAATCGTGCGAGAAGGCGACGATCTGCGCCTGCGCCTTCAGCATCGCGTCGGCCATGGCGCGGCCGGCGTCGGTGGAGAGGTCGATCAGCCGCCGCACGTCGGGCATCTGGATGGCGTGATTGAACGGATTGATGTGCTCGTTCAGGATCGCATAGTTGCGGCGGGTGCCTTCGGTGAGCTGCGAGATCACGATCGAAATGCCGATGGAGCTGGCGACGTTGCGCATCAAAGTCAGCATCGCAGTGCCGTCGGTGCGCAAATGAGGCGCCAGCGTCAGGAACGCCACCGTGGAGAGCGGCACGAAGACGAGGCCGAAGCCGAAGCCCTGCGCGATGCTGATGACCGCGATCTCGTTGGTGCCGGTCTGATCGGTCCATCCGGACATGTGGTAGAGCGTCCAGGCGGTCAGCGACAGCCCGGCAACGATCAACGTGCGCGCTTCGATGTAGCGCATCAGGCGGCCGACCATCATCATGGACAGGAAGGTGCCGAAGCCGCGGGTGGCGAGCAGCAGCCCTGCCGAGATGATGGGATAGCCGATCACGTTCTGCAGGAAAGGCGAGGCCAGCGCCATCGTGGAATAGAGCACGAGGCCCATCACCGCCATGAAGATGCAGCCGGTGATGAAATTCCTGTCTGTGAACATCGAGAACTGGATGAACGGGGCCGGCGTCGTGAAGGAATGCGCGAAGAAATAGTAGAAGCCGACGGCGGAGATGATGAACTCGGCGATGATTTCGTTCGATTCCAGCCAGCCGAGCTGCTCGCCGCGGTCGAGCGCGAGCTGCAGCGAGCCGATCCCGACCGCCAGCGCCGCAAAGCCGAACCAGTCGAAGCGCAGTGCGCGGTCCTTGTCCGTCTCGTCCATGAAGATCATCAGGCCGAGCACGGTGAATATGCCGAACGGCAGATTTACCAGGAATACCCAGTGCCAGGAATAGGTCTCGGTCAGCCACGCGCCCAGCGACGGGCCCATGATCGGCCCCATCATCACGCCCATGCCCCAGATCGACATCGCCTTCGCACGTTCCTGCAGCGTGTAGGAATCCAGCATCACCGCCTGCGACAGCGGCACCAGCGCCGCGCCGAACACGCCCTGCGCGAGGCGAAAGGCCACCATCTGCGTGATGTCCTGCGCCACGCCGCACAGCACGGAAGTGATGGTGAAGCCGGCCGAGCAGATGATGAAGATGCGCTTGCGCCCGAAACGGTTGGCGACCCAGCCAACCGGCGCGGTCATGATCGCGGCGGCGACGATGTAGGACGTCAGCACCCAGTTGATCTGGTCCTGCGAGGCCGACAGCGTGCCCTGCATGTAGGGCAGCGCGACATTGGCGATGGTGGTGTCCAGCGCCTGCATGATGGTCGCGGTCATGGCGCAGATCGTCACCATGTTCCGGCGCAGGCCCGGAACCATGACAGACGGGTGCCCCGGCGCCGTCATGCCGGGCTAGTCCTGCTCGTGGTTGGCCGCCGCCGGCCGGAAGCCGAGCAGGGCGGAAAGCGAGCGCTTGTGCCTGGTGTCGATGGTGGCATAGACGCTCATGCCGGCCTTGAGCTTCTTCACCATGCGGTCGTTCTTGTCGAAGTAGATCCGCACCGGCACGCGCTGCACCACCTTGACGAAATTGCCCATGGCGTTCTGCGGCGGCAGGATCGCGAACTGCGCGCCGGTTCCCGGCGAGAGCGAGCCCACCGTGCCCTTGAATACGTGGTTGGGGAACGCGTCGACCTCCAGCGTCACGGATTGTCCCACCGCGACATAGGTGAAATCGCTTTCCTTCGGGTTGGCGTCGACCCAGGGGTTGCCGACGTCCATCACCGAGAACACCGGCGTGCCGGCGGTGACGAAGCGGCCGAGCTGGATCTGCTCGACCTGCGTCGCGGTGCCGCTGATCGGCGCCCGGACCGTGCTGAGGTCGAGGTTGCGCTGGGCATCGTCAGCTGCGGCCTTGGCCTGCAGGTAGGCCGGGAATTCTTCCAGCGGCAAATCGGCATTGCCGAGCAATTGGGTCAGCGCATTGGAGCGTTGCTGCCGGACCAGCTGCCGCTGCGCCTGAGCCGTGACCAGATCGGTCGAGGATTTGTCGAGATCGAGCTGCGAACCGACGTTGTTCTTCACCAGCGACTGTTTGCGCTCGACGTCGCGCTGCTTGATCTCGATGCCGGCGCCGACGATCTCCAGCGTCTGCGAGTAGAGTTTTACATTCGCGACCAGGTTGGCGTGATTGGTCTTGGCATCCTCCAGCCTGGCGCGCGCCTGGGCCAGCGCCAGTTGGTAGGGCACGGGGTCGATCTGGAACAGCGCGTCGCCGGGCGAGACGATCTGGCCTTCCTTGACGGCGATGGCGACGATCTTGCCGGACACGTCGGGCGTGATCAGCACCTTCTGCGCACCGACATAGGCGTCGTCGGTGGTGACGTAACGGCCGCCGTTCAGATACAGCGTGAACCCGGCCATCGCCGCAACCAGCGGCACCACGACCAGCAGCAGGAAGCGGCGATAGCGGCGCAGGCCCGCCATCAGGCGGCGGCGCGGCTCGGCCGCGAGCTTGGGGCGCGCAGGCGCGGGCGGATCGCCCTTCTGCTCCGGCGGAAACTTCAGGACGGGATCAGCCATAACGCTGTTCCTTTCCGAGTGCGTCCGCGTTCGGGTTCTGGATCGCGCTCCGCACATTCTCCTTGATGGTTTCCAGCTGCGCCAGCATGCGGTGGGCGTCAGCGGGGTTGATGCCTTCGAGTGCGGTCGCGGTCAGCTCCGATCGGAGCCCTGCGAGCTTGCCGAGCAGCGGGCGCGCGGCCTTCCTCAAATAGAGGCGGTTGACGCGGCGGTCGTTCGCGTCGCCGCGGCGCTCGATCCAGCCATTGTCGCAGAGCTTGTCGATCAATCGCGTCAGCGTGATCGGCTGCATCTCCATCTGCTCGGCGAGTTCCGACTGCTTCATGCCTTCGTTGCGGTCGAGCTTGGCCAGCACCGCCCATTGCGCGCGGGTGATGCCGTAGCGTGCGGCTTCCCGGTCGGCCCAGGCGCGGACCATGCGCGTCACCTCGCCCAGCGTGAACAGGAAGTTCATATCCACGGAACCGCGCATCTTCTTAAAGCCCTCGTCTCGATAAGCTCCTGATATAATAAGCAAGCTTACGAATTCCGCGCCGTGAGTTATTCGTGGCCTGCCCTGTGAAAGTGGCATGGCTGGAACGCGGCGGCCGCCCGGGCTTTGGCATCGCGGGACGAAATGCTACAAATGGAGCCGATGACCCTGGCAAAGCCTGCATTTCCCTCGCCCGATCACGATCACGGCCGCTGCGCCGCGGACGCCATCGCCCATGCCGAGGCGGTTTGTGCGAAACGCTCGCAAAAGTTCACCCCGATCCGCCGCCAGGTATTGCAGGCGCTGCTGTCCAGTCACCGTCCGCTCGGCGCCTATGAGGTGATCGACGAGCTCGCCAGATCCATGCCGCGCCCGGCCCCGATCACGGTCTACCGCGCGCTCGACTTTTTGATGGAGAACGGCCTGGTGCATCGCATCGAGAGCCGCAACGCGTATCTTGCCTGCGCGCACGACCATGAAGAGACCGCGATGGTGGCCTTCCTGATCTGCGACCTCTGCGGCTCGGTCGGCGAGATTCCGGCAGCGCCAGTGGCGAAAAGCGTCAACGCCGCGGCGCGCGCCTCCGGCTTTGCGCCGAAGATGAGCGTGGTCGAGATATCAGGCACCTGCGCGCACTGCCAGAAATAACGCCGCGTCAAGCAAGAACGTCCGGCGCTGAAGCCGGCCCAAGGGAAACCATGTCGTCGATTTCAGCAACACCTTCCGCCGGGCGCGCTCTCAGCCCGGGCGCCATCGCCTTGATGCTGATGCTGTGCGTGAGCTGGGGTTTCAACCAGATCGCGGTGAAGCTGGTGCTGCCGGACGTGCCGCCGATGCTGCAGGCGCTGTCGCGCTCGGCCGGCGCGCTGCCGGTGCTGCTGATCATCGGCTGGTTTCGCGGCGTCAGGTTCTTCGAGCGCGACGGCACGCTGCGGGCGGGCCTTTGCAACGGCATCATCTTCGGCGTCGAGTTCGTGCTGATCTATCAGGGCCTGCTGTACACCTCGGCCTCGCGCGCGGTGGTGTTCCTCTACATCGCGCCGTTCTTCGTCGCGCTCGGTTCTTACGTCTTTCTCGGCGAGCGGTTGCGGCCGGCGCAATGGGCGGGGCTGGGATTGAGCTTTGCCGGCGTCGCGCTCGCCATCGGCGTGCCGCAGGCCAACGTCGATTCGAAGGTGCTGCTCGGCGATCTCCTGATCGTCGCCGGCGGCGCGTTGTGGGCGGCGACCACCCTGATCGTGAAAACGACGCCCCTGATCCGCGCTCCGGCGGAGAAGGGCATGGGCTACCAGGTCGCGGTGTCGATCCCGATTTTCGTGGCGGCTGCCTGGTTCAGCGGCGAGCGGATCACGCACATGCCGAGCCCGCTGTCGCTGACGCTGCTGGCCTATCAGGCCTTCTGGGTCGTCGGCCTGACCTTCACGCTGTGGTTCGCGCTGGTGAAAGCCTATTCGGCCAGCAAGCTTTCCGCCTTCACCTTCATCACACCGCTGTTCGGGGTGGTCGCGAGCTACTTCATCCTGAACGACACGCTGACGCTGGCGTTCGGCGCCGCGGCGCTCCTGGTGATCGCGGGACTCTATCTCGTCAACCGCCCGGAGCAGGCGCGCGCGGAAGTCGCGCCTGATCCGAATGTGTGAGTGCTGCCGTGTCCTATCCTCCGTCATTGCGAGGAGCGAAGCGACGAAGCAATCCAGCTTTCTTGTCGCGGCGAAGGAAGCTGGATTGCTTCGCTTCGCTCGCAATGACGGCGGGAACGGCTACCCCGTCTCGATCGGCAGCGACTCGTCCTTCGCCCACTCGCCCATCGAGCCGTCGTACAGCGTGATGTGGTCGTAACCGAGCCGGTGCAGCTGAAACAGGTCGATGGTGGCGGAGATGCCGCCGCCGCAATAGGCGACGACGCGCTTGTCATTCGTGATCCCCTGCGCGGCAAACTTCGGCGCGACCTCCTCGGGCGGCAGAAACGTCTTGCTCGCGGCATCGATCAGCGTTGCCGCCGGCACGTTGACGCTGCCGGGAATACGGCCGGCCCTGCCGTAGCGGCTGGGCTCGAGGCCCTTGTGGAATTGCGGCCCCAACGCGTTGACGACGACGGTCGAGCGGTTGGTGCTCGCCTTCTGCATCTCGCGCTTGTCGATGAAGAGGCCCGGCCTCGGCTTCGCGGTGAAGCTCGCTTGTGGATAGCCCTTCGCGGGTCCCGTCTCGATGGCGCGGCCTTCGGCCTTCCATTTGTCGAGCCCGCCGTCGAGCACGAGGGCATCGAAGCCGAGCGACTGCAGCATCCACCAGAAGCGCGTCGCCCACATCGCGGTGCCGATGGAATAGAGCACGACGCGGCTGCCGTCGCCGACGCCGTGGCGGGCGAACGCCGCCTCGAGCTGCGGCAGGCGCGGCATCATGAAGCGCAGCTCGGTGCTCGAATCGGAAAACTCGCCCTGCAGGTCGAGGAAGTCCGCGCCCGGGATATGAGCTTCCTCGAAAGTGCGCCGGCCGGGCACGACGAGATAAGGGACGGCGCTGCCTTCCGGCTGATAATCGAGATAGGTCGTACAATCGTAGACGCGCGTCTCGGATCGGCCGAGCAAATCGGCGAGTTCCGAGGTCGAGATCAGCCCGCCGCGCTCCGCCATGTTTCGCTCCCCTGACATGATTGCCTGCGATGCTAGGACGCAAGCCATGGCAATGGAAAGGCGCCAGCACCCTTTAATCTCTCGGCCGAAGCCCCGATATACGCCTCACCCATTGCCGTGGCGGATGCCGATCGGTGACATAAGTCACTGAACAAACAATGGAAATCGTCTTCTGTGACGGTCCGGGTTCCGCTCCCTGCGCAAGGCCCGTCCGCTGAACCGCCCCCTTGGTGAAGATGACCAAAACCTGATATTCGAGACCGCATGAACAAGCCCGAAACCATTGATACTTCCGACGTCGCCGGCCCCCGGCCGCGGCACCAGACCACGCAAGTGATGGTCGGCAATGTCGCCGTTGGCGGCGGTGCGCCGATCGTCGTGCAGTCGATGACCAACACCGACACCGCCGATGTCGAAGGCACCATCGCCCAGGTCGCGGCGCTGTCGCGCGCCGGGTCGGAAATGGTTCGCATCACCGTGGACCGCGAGGAAGCTGCCGCTGCCGTGCCGCATATCCGCGACGGCCTGCGCAAGCGCGGCATCACCACGCCCCTGATCGGCGACTTCCATTACATCGGCCACAAGCTGCTCGCCGAATATCCTGATTGCGCCGAGGCGCTCGACAAGTACCGCATCAATCCCGGCAATGTCGGCTTCAAGAACAAGCGCGACACCCAGTTCGCCGACATCATCGAGATCGCCAACGAGAACGGCAAGCCGGTGCGCATCGGCGCCAATTGGGGCTCGCTCGACCAGGAGCTGCTCACCAAGCTGATGGACGAGAACACCGCCTCGCCCAATCCGCGCGATGCCCGCGCGGTGACGCGCGAAGCCATGGTGCAGTCGGCCCTGCTCTCGGCCGCCCGCGCGCAAGAGCTCGGCATGCCCAAGGACCGCATGATCCTCTCGGCGAAGGTTTCCGCCGTGCAGGATCTGATCGCGGTCTACCAGGAGCTGACGCGCCGCTCAGACTATGCCATCCATCTCGGCCTCACCGAGGCCGGCATGGGTTCGAAGGGCATCGTCGCTTCCTCCGCCGCGCTCGGCATCCTCTTGCAGGACGGCATCGGCGACACCATCCGCATTTCGCTCACTCCCGAGCCCGGCGGCGATCGCACGCTGGAAGTGCAGGTCGCGCAGGAACTGCTGCAGACCATGGGTTTCCGCACCTTCGTGCCGCTGGTCGCGGCCTGCCCGGGATGCGGCCGCACCACCTCGACCACGTTCCAGGAACTGGCGCGCTCGATCCAGGACTTCATCCGCGAGGAAATGCCGGGCTGGAAGACGCAATATCCGGGCGTCGAGCAGCTCAACGTTGCCGTGATGGGTTGCATCGTCAACGGCCCCGGTGAATCCAAGCACGCCAATATCGGCATCTCCCTGCCCGGCACCGGCGAAGCGCCGGCAGCGCCCGTATTCGTCGACGGCAAGAAATTCCGCACCCTGCGCGGGCCCTCGATCGCCGCCGATTTCAAGGCGCTGGTGATCGACTATATCGACCAGCGCTATGGCAACGGCGCCAAAACGCTGCAAACGACCGCGCCGGAGCCGACGGCGGCAGAGTAGGGCGCCTCTCGATCGGTC
>NZ_JBQTHN010000240.1:0-3189 GCF_052389815.1 Bradyrhizobium sp.
AAAATCGCATCCGTCGTACACCCTCGTGAATGGATGCCGTGCCCATCGTGCCCCCTTTGTTCTGGGGCACCAAAAACACGACACTTCACGAGCTACAAACAGGCGACAGATCACGCGCTACCGACACCGGTGCCGGCCCGCGTTGACGGCTCCGCGACCCTGGGTCAAGCTTTACAGCTCGTAAAGATCACCCGGAGAGGTCCCATGCTCCGCGCCGAAGATAACCGGCTGTTAACCGAAAGCGGTGCGGGGACACCGATGGGCGAGCTGCTGCGGCGGTTCTGGCTGCCGGTTTTGCTCTCGGAGGAGCTGCCCGAGCCGGACGGGGAGCCGAAAAAGATCACGGTGCTGGGCGAGGAGCTGCTCGCCTTCCGCGATTCGCGTGGGCAGGTCGGAGTCATCGACCAGTATTGCCCGCACCGCGGCGCCAATCTCTGGCTCGGGCGCAACGAGGAATGCGGCATCCGCTGTGTCTATCACGGCTGGAAGTTCGACACCGACGGGCGCTGTGTCGACATGCCGACCTCCTATCCCGACCTCGACGCGAAGGACTACATCCGCATCAAGTCCTATCCGGTGCGCGAATGGGGCGACATGATCTGGGCCTATATGGGCCCGGCCGGCGAGGTGCCGGAATTGCCTGATCTGGAAATGGCGCTGCTGCCGCCCTCGCACCGCTACGTCTCGAAGAAATGGCAGGACTGCAACTGGGTGCAGGCGCTGGAAGGCTCGATCGACACCGCGCATTTCACCTTCGCGCACCTGTCCTTCGACAAGGAGGAGAACGAGCTCCTCGACATCAAGAAGCATTTCGTCAATCCACTTGTGCGTGTGGCGACCGAGCACATGCGCTGGATCGCCGAGGACCCGCGTCCCGTCATCAAGATCAATCCGCACGAGGCCGGGCTCACCATCGCCGGCGGAAGGCTCACCGGCTCGGACGACATCTACTGGCGCATCGCGCAATTCCTGATGCCGGTGCACGCCTATGCGCCGTCGGCGATGCCCGGCGAGAACATCTTCGGCCAGAGCTTCGTGCCGTTCACCGACACCAATTGCTGGATCTACACCTACGCCTGGAATCCGGAGCGGCCGATCACGGCAGCCGAGCGCGACGCCTATGACCGCGGCAACGGCGTGATCGCGGAGGTTGACGAGAACTACGTGCCGCTGCGCAACAAGTCGAACGATTACCTGATCGACCGCAAGCTGCAGAAGACCGGAAGCTACACCGGCATCAAGGGCGTCTCCGAGCAGGACGCCGCCGTGCAGGACAGCCAGGGCCCGATCGCCGACCGCACGCGCGAGCACCTCGGCCCCACCGATCTCGGCATCATGCATTTCCGGAAACTGGTGATGGAGGCGGCGCGCGCGCTTGAACAGGGCGAAGCGCCGCCGCAGCTCGAGCACCAGGACCGCTACGCCGTGCGCTCCGGCGCCTGCGTCACCGGCAAGACCAAGGACTTGACTACGGTAATGATCGAGCGATTCGGCGATGCCGCGGGCTTTGTCGGCCCGCCCAAGGTCGCGGCGGCGGAGTAGGGCCTTGGCGCAACCCTGGCGCGATAATTTCCGTCGATCCGCAGGGCCGCGCGCCCGCGCGATGATCGCTGCGTTGCTTGCGTCCACGCTCGGCCCTGTCGGCGCCGCCCAGGCCGCGCCGAACGAAGTCACGGCGACCGCGCCGGCGAGCGCATCGGCCGGCTCGAAATGCGATCGCGACAAGTTCCGGATCATCCTCGACGTCGGACACAGCACCGAATCCTACGGCGCGCTCAGCGCACGCAAGGTCCCCGAGTTCGAATTCAACCTCAATCTCGGCAAACGGATCGAGGAGAAGCTGAAGGCCGACGGCTTCGCGCAGACCACCCTCCTGATCACCGAGGGCAAGGCGCGGCCGAGCCTGATGAAGCGCGTCGCAGTCGCCAACCGGAAGGGCGCCGATCTCTTCCTGTCGATCCACCACGATTCCGTGCCCGGCATCTATGCCGAGAAGTGGGAGTTCGAAGGCAGGAAGAGCATCTTCAACGACATGTTCGGCGGCTACTCGGTGTTCGTCTCGAAGTTGAATCCGCACTACCGGGAGAGCCTGCGGTTTGCCCGCTTGGTCGGCAACCAGATGGCCTCGAAGGAGCTGCAATTCGCCCGGCAATACGACCAGTGGTTCATGGGCAAGTTCCAGCGCGAGCTCTTGGACATCGAGGCCGGCGTCTATCGCTACGACCAGCTCGTCGTGCTGCGGATGACGACCATGCCGGCGGTGCTGCTGGAATCCGGCTCCATCATCAACCGCGACGAAGAGCTGGTGATGGCCTCCGACGAGCACAAGAACAAGGTCGCTGCCGCAGTGTCGGCGGCGGCGGCCGACTATTGCGAGACCCGCGGCCCCGCGCCGCCGCAGGTGGCGCAGCCGAAGCCGAAGACGGCGAAGCCGGCGACGCGGGTGGCGCAGCCGAGCGGCGCCCAGTCGAAGAAGCCGGCCTCGCGCGCGGCCCCGAAGCGCTGACGGCCGTTGGAGCATGATCCGCCGCGACGTCCGGACATGACAAGCCGCCACCGTTTCGGGTAAGGATCGCGGCATTACCGGATGCGGAGGTTTCGCGATGGCGATCGATACCGATCGAATCGATGATGCGGTTTTGGCGCTGCTCTATCTCACCCTGCACGATCAACATCTGGCGTCGAAGGGCTTCGACAGCGCGGCGTTGGGCCGATTGCACGAGAAGGGGATGATCGAAAGTCCGGCCGCGAGTCCGGAATCGGTGACGTTCACGCCGGACGGGCTGCAACGTTCGAAGCAACTGCTGGAGTCGCTGTTCGCCAGCCGCGCGGCGGAAGCGCCGGCCTCCGAAGCACCGCGAACGCCGCGCGCCACGAAATATCCCGATATCAGGGTTGAACTGGCCGATCTGGGTCGCGACATGTACCCGATCCTGCGCCGCGTCAGCTACGCCATGAGCGATGCCGGTGTCGATGACGAGGTGATCGAGCAGTACAAGAGCGAAGTGAAGGCGAGCAAGGATCCCGTCGGCGTCAGCAGGCGTTGGGTCAGCGTTGCATAACCGTAGGGCGGATTAGTACTACTGAGTCAAGCGGTCGCAGTCTTTGGGGCTGAGAATCAAGTAATTGAGGAGATTCACTATTTGGCACGTGGAGGGCCAGATGAATCTCGATCAGAGCGAAGCACGG
>NZ_JBQTHN010000241.1:0-10259 GCF_052389815.1 Bradyrhizobium sp.
CGCACGCGGGGAGAGGCGAAGTGCGTCCGGGGCACGAGAGTTGTCAAGTATCCCCGCGGGCGAGTTCGAAGGGATCGTCGCCGGCGCGCTTCTTCTTTTTCGAGCGCTGCCAGACCCAGCCGGGAAAGCCCTTCAGCGGCACCAGCGGCGCGCCGGTATAGGCCCATTCCTGCAGTTCCTCGATGGCGTTGTGATAGAGCGGTTCGCGTCCGGTGCGGCTCGAAAACAGCGCGCGGGGAATGTTGACCATGTGCGGCGAGCGGGCACGCTCGTACATGACGGGCGTGCCGCAGCTGGTGCAGAAACTGCGCGTGGTCTTCGCGGCGGCGTCTTCGTAACGCGTGAGCGCGGTCTTGCCCCTGATGATGCGAAAGCGCTTGCGCCAGCTGCCGACATAGGTGGCGTAGGCCGCGCCATGGGCTCTGCGGCTCGCGGCGGAATGATCGTGCCAGGCCCAGCGCGCGGGCACATCGATCTCGAAGGCGACCTTGCCGCACAGGCATTTTCCCGCGGCGGGCTTTCCGGGCGAGATGGCCTTGGATTTTTTCTTTGGTAGTTGCTCGTCTTCGTCGAACATTGCGGACCTCGTAGGGTGGGCAAAGCAAAGCGTGCCCACCTTCACAATCGCGCTCGCAAAGGTGGGCACGTCGCTGTCGCGCCTTTGCCCACCCTACGGCACTTTCCGTCGTCATTGCGAGCGAAGCGAAGCAATCCATCGTGCCCCGCAAAGAAAGAATGGATTGCTTCCGCCTTCGCTCTCCGAGCTTCGGCGGACTCCCGGCCCGGCGTAGCTTGCGGAGCAAGCGTAGACGGGTCGTCGCTTCGCTCCTCGCAATGACGATCGCTACGCCCTCTCCAACTCGTCGTGCTCGGGATAATCCGTGTAGCCCGCTTCCTCGCCGCCGTAGAACGTCTTGCGGTCGTAGGGCGTCAGCGGGTGGCCGCGTTGCAGGCGGCGCGGCAGGTCGGGGTTGGAGATGAAGATGCGGCCGAAGGCCACCGCGTCGGCATGGCCTTGCGCGATCGCATCGTCCGCCGTCTGGCCGGTGAAGCCGCCGGCGGCGATCAGCCTGCCCTTCCAGATCGGGCGAAACAGCACCATGGCGGACGGCACGTTCTGCCAGTTGACGTCGGCGCGGCCGGCGCCGGAGGAGCGCGGCTCGATGAAGTGCAGGTAGGCCAGCCCAAGCGGATTGAGCCGTTCCACGACATGGGTGTAGAGCGGCATCGGCTCCGGCTCGCCACTGTCATTGGCGATGCCGTACGGCGACAGCCGCACGCCGACGCGATCCGCGCCCCAGACGTCGACGACGGCTTGCGTCACTTCGAGCAGCAGCCGCGCGCGGTTCTCGATCGAGCCGCCATACCGGTCGGTGCGCTGGTTGCTGCGCGACTGCAGGAACTGCTCAAGCAGATAGCCGTTGGCGCCGTGCACCTCGACGCCGTCGAAGCCGGCGGCCAGCGCGTTCTTCGCGGCCTGGCGGAAGGCATCGATGATGCCCGGGATTTCCGACGTCTCCAGGGCGCGCGGCGTCTCGTAGGTGGTGACCTTGCCGTCGGCGGTCAAGGTCTTCAGCTGCTGCGAGATCGCAATCGCGGAAGGAGCGACCGGCAGCGCGCCGCCGGGCTGGAAGGAGGAATGCGAGACGCGGCCGACGTGCCAGAGCTGCAGGAAGATGATGCCGCCCCTGGCGTGCACGGCATCGACCACCTTGCGCCAGCCGGCGATCTGATCCTGCGTGTAGATGCCGGGCACGCCGGGGCTGCCGAAGGCGGTGGCCGCCACCGGCGAGGCTTCGGCGATCAGCAGGCCGCCCGGCGTGGCGCGTTGCGCGTAATATTCGGCGTTGAGCGGACGCGGCGCCAGCGACGGCTTTGCCGCGCGCATGCGCGTCAGCGGCGCCAGCACCAGGCGATGCGCGAGCCGGTACGGTCCGATCTGGAGCGGTGAAAACAAATGCGGAAAGTTCATGCCCTGCCCTGATTGTTCGTGGTTGCTGTCGTTCTATCTAACCGGACCGCCATGCCGGACACAATGCGACGGCGCAGGCACGCAGAGCAGGTCTTCCATGCGGGAAGCTGAAGTCAGGCCCGTTCAGGCGTCAGCGTGAGCAGCCGCCGCACCAAGGCGAGCGCGGTTTCGCTGGCGGGATCGGCCAGCATCACCGGCACGGCAAGCACGAACACGTCGACGGGATCGTGGGAGAGGACGACCACATGGGTGGCGCTGTTCGCGGCGAGCAGCGAGGCCACGCGCTCGACCGCGGGATCGACCGGTGCGAGGCCCCAGGGCGCATCGGCGCGGCGGAGAACGGGACGCGAGGCGAGGAGATCGCGCAGCAAGGGCGGATCGTAGGCGACAAGATCCAGTTCGCGGAAACGGCGGGCGCTCTCGAACAGCGGCTGGCGCAGCAATTCCTCCAGCAATTGCTCGCGCGTCGTGGCGGACGAGGCCGCGACCGCGTTCAGCATACCCGGCGCCTGCGCCTCGAACCAGGCGCGCAAGGTATCGGTCATCAGGCCGATGGTGAGGACGCCGGCGACGGCTACCGCCGAGAAGCGCATGATCTGTGCGGCATCGACGTCGTCGGAGATGAAGGCGGCCGCCGCGCCCAGCAGGGCGGCGCTGGAGATGCGCAGCGCCGCGAGCACGATGCCCTGGCGACGGGTCTCGCCGCTGCCTCCGGCGATCAGGACGGCGGTGACGACCAGCAGCGCGCCGAGCGCGCCCAGCCGCACCGGCAAATCCGGCGCGAGCGCGCGATAATCCGTGACGATGAAGGGAATGACGAGCAGCGCGCCGACGGCGAGGCGGCCGATGCCGCGGTTTTCGGAAGCGAGCAGCTGATTGCGGTCGCGCAGGGCGAACAGCAGGGCGCAGGCGGCAAAGCCCGCGAGCTGGAAAGTCGATAGCGCGACCGCATAGGCCGTCGACCAGGCGTCCAGCCCGAGCGCGCCGCCGAGGCCGAGCAACAGCGCGCCGGCAACCGCGATCTGCTTGATGGGACGCGGCGCGTGGCGGCGCAGAATGCCTTCGGTGACGATGAGGGCGCCGAGCGGGATGGTTGCGGCCGGAAGCAGCGACAGGCGGTCGAGCCACGCGCTTTCATGCCACCAGGCGAGGCCGCGGATGAAGAACAGCGCCGCGACGGCGCCGAGCAGGAACAGCAAGCGCCTGGTGAAGGGGCCGCCGGGATCGCGGCGATCGAGCGCGAGCATGGCGACCGCCAGCCCGACGGCGCCGCAGAGATTGACGATGGAATCGGCGATGGCGGACGGCGTCACGATCCGCCTCCGCGCGGCCGCAGGATGCCGTAGGCTCTGCGGTCGTTCATCCAGTGCAGGACTGGCAGCACCAACCGCTGCAGCGCCAGGATCGCGGAAGCTGCGAGCAGCGCGGGCATCGAGCCTGCCGGCACCTCGCTGAGCAGATAGCGCCGCGCGGCGGCCAGATCGATGCGGCCGATCTGCAGCAGGTCGTCGCCGCGCGAATAATCCAGTTCGCGCGCGCAGAAGGCGTTGTATTGCTCGTCGCGGTGCTTGGGCGCGACATCGAGGGATTTCTTCAGCGCATCGGACCCGCCGGTATAGGCGTCCGTGATGACAAAGCGCGCCTCATCGAAGCCTGCCTCCTCGCCGACGCCGAACACGGCGCGATGGCCGCGCATGATCCCGCGCGCCAGTTGCAGATACGCAAAGCTCGCGCGCGAGCCTGCCTGCGGCGTGGGAAAGACGTCGGAAAAGGTCTCGCACACCATGCCGCACACCGCAGGCACCTGGGTGACGTTGGATATCCATTTCGGGCGCAGGCCGCCGCGGATGAACAGCACCAGCGTGGTGAGGCCGTACAGCACCCAGGAAAGCCCCTGCCCCTGCACCTCGGGGTCGACCATGACGAGGCCGAGGTGGGTGACCTCGACCGGTTGTCCGTCGAGCTCGACCTGCATGACGGAGAGCGCATTGAAGGCGATCGGCCGGCCGCTCGCCTCCTCGGAGATGACGGTGACGATGGCGCGCGCGAGACGCTCGCGCTCGCCGGAGAAGATGCCATAGGTGAGATCGCCCGCCGGCAGCGTCTTGCCCGCAACGACGCGCAGCTGCGCCACCAGCCGCTCGAGCTCTTCCTCGGAAAGCGCCCTGCCCGGGCTCTCGACGATCCGTGTCGTCAGGCCTTCATGGGTGCGCAAGCTGAGATCGATGGTCGCTTGCGCAAACGCCTTCAGCCAGAAGGCTGCATTGCCGCGCAGCTTTCCGGCCGCCGATCGAATCTGTATCCCGATAGCCATGCCGCTTGCCCGTGATCCCAGAGGATTTGTGCATGGTCTATCTTAAGGAGCTTTGACGGCAGCGGAATGGGTTGGCGGAAGGTAAACGATTTGTTGAGCACGAGGTCCAGCGGGCGACCCCGCCGGGCCTCTGTTCAGTTCCGAAGCGGGCCGTTCGCTTGCGTCGCTGTCTCCCGCCAGCCGTAGTCGTTCGCCAGCAGAGAACACGCGCCCGCAAGGACCGCGCCAGCAAGAGGGACGAACATCAGCTCTGACGGCGGGAAGAAGCAATGGAGCAACACGGAAGCAAGCGCGCTGGCGGCCACCGCTCCGGCGATCGCCGTCACCGGTGCCCGCAGGACGATCGGGAGACTGCGCGCCAGATAGCCATCGACGGCCGCGGCGAGCGTCGCGACAGGGAAGGTCAGGAAGAACAACAACACCGGAAGTATTTGAACCAGGCTGGCCGGCGCACCGGCAGCAGCCAGCACCAATGCCGCGATAAACGCGACTGCCGACGGACCCACGATCAGGAACACGGTCAATCTCTTCATTGAAGCACCTTCGTCATGCTGCAGTTTGACAGAGTTGCGCCGGCGGCAGGCGGCGGGCATTCGCGCCCGCCGCTCCCGGCTCACCTCCCTTCATCCTTCACGCCGCGCGGGCGTTGCGCTCGACTTCCATCAGCAGGCGCTCGGCCTTGGCATCCTCGATGCGATTGACCAGCTTGCCGCTCTCGTGGTTGTCGCGCATGGTCTTGGTCATGGTGATGCAGGACTGGATCAGCATCAGAAAGCCCATGGTGAGATAGCCCTTGATCGACAGCTCCAGCGGCAAGAACCAGATGCCGATGCCGACCATGAAGGCGGAAGCGGCGAACGAGATGTAGGTGAAGGCGACCCAGGCGGGGCTGTGCTGGGCGGCGACGGGATGGTTGTTCATGGCAGTTCTCCTTGTGATTTGGGTTTGAGGATTCAGTTCGAAGTCCGGTGGCTCAGTCGGTCTGCGTGCGTTTGGCGTTCAACCGCGCGAGCACGTCGTCCGCGGTTGATTTGATGCGGGGCCCAAAGCCCTGCTCGGCGAGTTTCTCGGCAGTCGCGATCGGGCCGCTTGCGGTATCGAGTTCGATCAGCGCCTCGTCGGCAGCCGCCGCCTCGATCTGGCGTTCGCGCAAGCGCCTCAGCGTCGCTTCGGCTTCCGGCAGCGTGGATTCGTAGGGCCGCGCCGCTTCGATGCCGCCGCGGCGCAGGTTGCGCACGGCTTCCGAGGCGCGCGCGATGCGGCGGCCGCGGTCGAGCTCGGTGAGACGCGCCTCGGCATTGGCGACGTGGCGCTTCAGGCGCGTGATCTCCTGGGCGAACAGCGTGCGCGCGGTCATCGCGGCGTCGCGGTCGGCCTCGAGATTGGCAATCTGCTGCGCCGCCTCGCGGGCGAGATCCTCGCGGCCGCCGTCAAGGGCGGCGGTGGCGCGCAGCTCGAGATCGGCGATGCGGCTGTTCGTTGTTTCCAGCCGGCGCCCTTCCTGCTGGTCCTGCGCGATCGCGAGGGCCAAGGTGCGCTTGCTGCGATCGACGGCCGCCGCCGCATCGCGCATTTGCTGGTCGAGGATGACGAGGGCCGTGCGGTCCTCCAGTTGCTCCTCCGCCACCGCCACGCTGCCGCGGAAAAGTGTCAAAACGGTCTTGAACATTGCTAGCTCCCTGTTATGAGCATTGCTCATGGAGGCAACATAGCATACTTTGAGCATTGCTCAAGATGTTTTTGAGCGTCGCTCACGAGAAAGTTAACAAATGACTAAGACCTTGGAAAGACGAGCAAAACAACGGGAAGCCTTGGTTATCGCGGCCGAAAGCGCCATTTCCGCCAAGGGACTTGCCGGCCTGAAGAGCCGGGAGCTGGCGGCGGAAATCGGCGTCGCCAATGGCGCGGTGTTCAACCTCGTCGAGGATATGGACGAGCTGATCCTGCGCGTCGGCTCGCGGACGCTGGCGCGACTGGATGCGGTGCTGAGCGCGGCCGAAAGCGGCGGCGCCCCCTCGCCTGCGGAAGCGCTGGTGCGCATCGCCGTCGCCTATTGCGATTTCGCGGCCGACAATCTCGAACTATGGCGCGCGCTGTTCGAGCACCGGATGGCGCCGGACAAGCCGGTGCCGGAATGGGCGGTCGAGGAACAGATGAACCTGTTCCGCCACATCTATCATCCGCTGGCGAAGCTGTTTCCGACGTGGAGCGCAGATGAGCTCGGCATCACCGCGCGCAGCCTGTTCGCCGCCGTGCACGGCATGGTCAGCCTCGGGCTGGAGCAGAAGCTGATTGCCGTTCCGGTCGCGGCGCTGCGCGATGAGATCGCGACGATCGTGAAGGCGACGCTCAGGGGGCTGAGCTAGTCCTGCGCCGGCTCAGGCGCCTGCTCGGGTCCCCATCCGCGGCAAAGCGAAATGATCGCATGAAGGAAACCGCAAATCAGCCAGCCAAGGGTCAGCGCAATGAAGAAAGGCACCCTGAGATCAGCGACCAGGTGTTCGAGCGACCCGAGCTGCTGCGTCCTGAGGATCTGCGCTGACGAGGCAAGGAGAATCGCACCGATCAGGACGGCGACATAGATGCGTTGCCATCCGACCAGCCACAGCATCATGAAGCTATAAAGCGGCGCTGCAATTACAGCTGAGATGAAGCCGCAGACAATGTAGAAGCCGGTCATCACACCCCTCCTGCGAATTCGAAAGGGTGAGATACAACCAATGCATTGAGAGGTTGTACGGGCGTGACGCCGAAGTTTAGTAAAATTGAATCGAGAGATCGGACGCCGGAGGATTTCGCCGCCGGCGCCTACTCGTTCGATCTCAGACCAAGAACACCGTCGAGCCCGTGGTCTTGCGCGCGGCGAGATCGGTGTGAGCCTTGGCCGCGTCCTTCAGCGGATAGGTCTGGTTCACCTCGATCTTGACCGCGCCTGATTTCACCACTTCGAACAGCTCATTCGCCATCGCGACGAGATTCTCGCGCTTGGCGGCGTAGGTGAACAGCGTCGGGCGCGTGACGTAGAGCGAGCCCTTGGCGGCGAGCAGGCCCAGATTGAACGGCTCCACCGCGCCGGAGGATTGCCCGAACAGGGCGACGACGCCGAGCGGGGCGAGACAGTCCAGCGATTTCAGGAAAGTGTCCTTGCCGACGGAGTCGTAAACCACGGGGCACTTCTTGCCGCCGGTGATCTCCTCGACGCGCTTCACGAAATCCTCGCGGGTGTAGACGATGGTATGGGCGCAGCCATGCGCCTGCGCGAGCTTCGCCTTCTCATCACTGCCGACGGTGCCAATCACGGTGGCGCCGAGATGCTTCGCCCATTGCGACAGGATGAGGCCGACGCCGCCGGCGGCGGCGTGCAGCAGGATGGTGTCGCCGGCTTTCACGCGATAGGTCTGCCGGATCAGGTATTGCGCGGTGAGGCCCTTCAGCATCATGGCGGCGGCCGTCTTGTCGTCGATGCCGTCAGGAACTTTCAGCAGTCGGTCGGCCGGGATCAGCCGCGCCTCGGAATAGGCGCCGACCGGCGCATTGCCATAGGCCACGCGGTCGCCGGGCTTGACGTCCGTGACGCCGGGGCCGACCTCCTCGACCACGCCCGCGCCCTCGCCGCCAAGCCCGCTCGGCAGCGGCACCTGGTACAGGCCGGAGCGGTTATAGATGTCGATGAAGTTGAGGCCGACGGCGGTGTGGCGGATGCGCGCTTCGCCCGGACCGGGTTTGCCGACCTGCACCTCCTCCCACTTCAGAACTTCGGGGCCGCCGGTCTGGTGAAAACGGATGGCGTGCGTCATGAATACTCTCCCTCTGACGAGATGACGATGATGGCCGCACCCGGTGTGCCGCCGATGGCTGGCAAGCGCAAGTGCCGAACCGGCTTGCCGCCAATGCAAAAAGCGCAAATACTTCGGCCAAGAATATTCGGGCCCAAGCGGGGTTAAGCCCTGCAAGAGCGCGCAATGAACGGGAGGAAATCATGGCGCAGGAAGCCGGGATCACGTTCACCGCAAGCCGCCGCGGATTTCTGGGCGGCACCGCGCTCGCCGCCATCGGTGCCACCCTCGGCAGTGCGACGCCGCTGTCCGGCGGCATTCCGCAAGCGCACGCGCAAGCCGGCGGCACTGCTGCGCCCGCGCAGCCGAAGGGTCCGCAATATCTGAAATTCCCCGGCAAGAGCGACAGACTGGTCGTGCTCGGCGAAAAGCCGCTGGTGGCCGAGACGCCGGAAAGCCTGCTCGACGACGACACCACGCCGATCGAGAAGTTCTACATCCGCAACAACGGGCAGATTCCGGAAGAGACCAAGGACCCCGACGCGTGGAAGATCGCAATCGACGGCGAGGTCAACAAGAAGATCGAGATCACGCTTGGCGAACTCAAGTCGAAGTACAAGGCGGTGACGCGGCGCATGGTGCTGGAATGCGGCGGCAACGGCCGCGCCGGCTTCTCGCCGCCGGCGCGCGGCAACCAGTGGACCAATGGCGGCGCGGGCTGCGCGGAGTGGACGGGCGTTGCACTCGCCGACGTGCTGAAGGACGTCGGGCTGAAGCCATCGGCGAAATACACCGCGCATTATGCGGCGGACTTGCACCTGTCGGGCGATGCCTCCAAGCCGAGTCTCTCGCGCGGCGTGCGCATCGAGAAGGCGCTCGATCCCTTCACCATGATCGTGTGGGCGATGAACGGCCAGCCGCTGCCGAACATCCATGGCGGCCCCGTGCGGCTGATCGTGCCCGGCTGGGCCGGCTCGGCCTCGCAGAAATGGCTGACCCGCATCACCATCCGCGACCGCGAGCACGACGGCCCCGGCATGACGGAATTCTCCTATCGCACGGCAATCAAGCCGATGATCCCCGGCGACAAGGGCGATCCCAAGAACTTCCGCATCCTGGAATCGATGCCGGTGCGCTCGATCATCACCAATCCGGCCAACGGCGCCAAGCTTGCCGCCGGCACCAAGGAGCTGAAGCTGCGCGGCGCCTCCTGGGCCGGCGACCTCACGGTGAAGCAGGTCGACATCTCCACCGACTTCGGCGCGAGCTGGCAGCGCGCGAAGCTGGAGAAGCCGAAGAACAAGTATGACTGGCAGCGCTGGACCGCGACCTTGAAACTGCCCTCCGACGGCTATTTCGAGATCTGGACGCGCGCCACCGACTCCAAGGGCGCGATGCAGCCGCATCAATCCGGCTTCTGGAACCCGCAAGGCTACGGCGGCAATGCGATGCATCGCATTGCCGTGCTGGTCGGCTGATGCAGCGTTGGACGTTGTGGGCGCTGGCGGGATTCCTGGGGATCGCGCCGGCGCTCGGGCAAAACACGTTCACCCCGCGCGAGGAAAGCCCCGAGGAGTTCGTCGCCGCCCCCGGCCGCGAGCAGACCTTCTACACCTGCACCGCCTGCCACGGCTTCAAACTGGTGGCGCAGCAGGGCATGACGCGGGCGCAGTGGGAGGATTCCATCAATCTTATGATCCGCCGCCACAACATGCCGCCGCTGGACGAGAAGGACCGCGCGGCTGTGCTCACCTATCTCGAAGCGGCCTACCCGCCGCGCGCGCCCACCGGGCGCGGCGGCTGGCAGAATCCGTTCGCGAAGTGACGGGGTCGGGGCGACGAATGTCCGATGATCTGAAATTCACGGTGCAGCGCCCGCCGGCCTACGGCGAATTGACGGATGTGCTGCCGGGGCTGTTCTGGGTGCGGCTTCCGATGCCGACGGCGCCCAATCACGTCAACTGCTGGCTGCTCGACGACGGGCCGGGTTGGACCATGGTCGATTGCGGCCTGAACACCGACGACAGCTTCGAGATGTGGGACAGGCTGTGGCGGGGTTTGCTGCGCAGCCGTCCGCTGCAGAACCTCGCCCTTACCCATGCCCATGCCGATCATTGCGGCCTCGCCGGATACTTCGTGAAGGAAATGAAGTGCAGCGTTCGCATGACGCTGGCCGAATGGCTCAGCGGCTGGAAGA
>NZ_JBQTHN010000242.1:0-14402 GCF_052389815.1 Bradyrhizobium sp.
TACTCGCAAAGCTGCGGATCACTTCCGCCTTACGTGTTGCATCCGCGTCGTCCTATCCGCGCAAGGCTGCTGCCACTATGACAAGTACAGGGAACAGCGGGATGATCACCGGCGGCACGATCCAATCAGCCAGGCGAAACCGGGACAATGCATCTTCCTGCTTCTTCGGCGGGAGCGTTTGTTACCCTCAGTCACCGGTACATGCCGCGCAACAGGACGGTGATGAAGAACCGTACGCTCGCCTGATCCGGATAGCCAGCCCTAATATCGCGAATGGCCTCCCGGCGTGGACGGAAACCGTGTTCAATCGAACTGAAAGGGCGCATGGTGGTTGCTGCGTCAGGTCGGCGGATCGCCACCATGATCCTGGTGACTGGCCCCACTCGCAGCGCCATGGAAATGATATCCATCGGGTCCATGGATCTGGCGGATGCACAACGCATCGATGCGAGCAGGACGGACGAGAAGAGCTGAAAGCCGTCCCTGTCAGGTTCTTGCCGGTTCGAGGACCGGCCGCTTGATCGCCTCCTCCTTCTTCTTCCTGGGCGGAGGCGCGATCAGGCCATCGCGAATCGCCTGCTTTCGCGCGAGCTTGCGCATGCGGCGCACAGCATCGGATTTCCTTCTTGCGGCTTGCTCGGAAGGCTTCTCGTAAAACCGGCGTCGCCGCATTTCCCTGAATACGCCCTCGCGCTGCATCTTCTTCTTGAGGACGCGAAGCGCCTGCTCAACGTTGTTGTCGCGGACGAATACCTGCAAAATCTGCTCCTCGCGACCTGGCTGCAAACGGACAGTCCTGCATGGCAGCCAATTGCGCAGGAGTGATGTAACAATGGAGGATGATCGTATCGGTGACTTCTTCACCGTACCGAAAGCAGCAGCGGTCTCAGAGGGGGAGACGTAACGGACGTGACCACGTCATGGGCAGGTGTGTCAATTGCAACGTTCGCGGTCAACCATCTGGGAGCAAAGCCTGGCATGGCAGCAGGTCCAGCCGATCAGGACGCCGAAGGCCGAGAAGAAGAATCCGGATTCGAGGCGGCTGGGCGGGATATATCGCGCCTGGCGCGTCGGCAACTATCGCGCCGGCGCGATGCCGTAGGTGTAGGGGTCGGCAACGCTGCCCGATCCATCGCGGGTCAACTTCCCCTGTTCGTACAGGATCGAACAGTCAGACTTGACACGTTGCTGATAGGTCTTGTCCTCCCAGTAGAGCATTTCCGCGATATCGATGGCGGCCAACTTCAGCCGACGTTTGCGCTTCAACAAGTCGAGAATATCTTCCGCAATGGTCAATTGAAACCTCCTCTCATCGGCAGTGATCGTATCCCCAAGGTCATGCCTTGTCGTTACTCCAGAGTCGAACAATTCACTCGATCTCGGGCGATGCATCCTTGAATGAAAATCATCTTCGTGGCCAATCGGCCAGTCTGCATCCCTTCCCGAAACCGTTGGCTGTTCGCTGCGATTGAGCGCATCGTGTGCCCTCGAACGGACGATGCGATCGATTGCAACACATCGCCGGTTAACGATGCGGCAATGCTGAATCGACGCGCCATGCCGATCCGACAGCACCCCTGTCGTTCATATCGCTTGCTTTTGCGACTCGAGCCGACGATGGTGGTCATTCGGCTGCATTGCGCCATCCGTTGCGGTCGCGACGGAGTTCTACATTCGCGATGTTGGTGTTGCGCACCGCACTCACCACCGCGACCGGTTCTCGTGACCGATTTTCGTCAGTGATGCGGTCAGCTGCCTTGGCCTCGTGCGCGGCCGGCCGTCCGGGAAACAGGAAGGTCATTACAATGATCGCTCAGGATGTCGCGTACTCTCCCGAAGAGTTGGCAGGTTTCAAGGCGGTTTTCGACGACGCCCTTGCCTCACTGTCGCCACTGATGCTCACGACGGGCAACCGTTTGCAGATCGCACAGAACGTGCTCGCCTGTGCTGCAACCGGCGAACGCGATCCCGTGGAACTTGGACAGGCAGCGCTGGCAAGCCTGGAAGCCGGCTGAAAGCACAGCTAAAGCGAGATGACTTTTTTTCAAATCGTCATCTCGCTTTGCCCTTTGTTTGAGCATGATCTTTTTGGAAGGCCGCTTCACACTCTTCCGGATTATGCTTCAGCGTGTGCGTATGGAAGACTTTGCAATGAAGAACGATCCCTATCCTCTCCATATTGCTCCAGCCCTGATCTTGATCGCGATCGTGTTGATCGTTTGGGCGCTCGTCGGCAATGTGTAGAACGACATAACCGATCTCATAGTGTGGGCGAGAGCCGACGAACCTCTCGACGGCTGCTCCTGGAAGCGTCTTGCGCATGCCGACATCTCACACCACCTCCCGCACCCGCAATCCCGCAATCGCGTCCACGTCGTAGCCGAGCGAGCGCAGCACCTCGTCGGTGTGGGCGCCGAGCGCGGGTGCCATGCGGTCGAGGCGACCGCCGCCGTGTTCGAGGCGGAAACCGCTGCCGGCGAAGCGCAGGCGGCCGTAGGGCGTGTCGAGCTCCTGGATGGCGCCGCGCGCGGCGATCTGCGGATGGTCGATCGTTTCCTCGACCTTCCAGATGCTGGCGCAGGGCGCGCCGGCGGCCTCCAGTATCTTCTCCCACTCGCGCGCATCTTTGGCCGCAAGCTTCTCCTCGATGATGGCGCGCAGCGCCGGCTCGTTGTTCCGCCGCTCGAACCAGTCGGCGAAGCGCGGGTCCTCGAACGTCGCCTCGCAGCCGAGAGCGGTCATCAGCGCGCGGTACTGCTTCTCGGTGTTGACGGCAAGCAGGATGTACCCGCCGCCTGCCTTGAACAGGTTGGCGGTGGGGCGGCGGCTGACGGCCTGGTTGCCGGAGAGTTGCTGCTTGTGGCCGGCCACCGAGTAATCGGCGATCTGCCCGGAAAGAAAAGCCAACGTCGCCTCCAGCATGGAAACGTCGACGAGCTGCCCCTTGCCGGTCGCGTTGCGCTGGAACAACGCGCTGGACACGCCAAACGCGGCGGTGGCGCCCGACAGCACGTCGCACACCGCAAAGCCGGCGCGCGTCGGCCCGGTTTCGGCATGGCCGGTGATCGCCATGATGCCGCTCATCGCCTGGATCTTGCCGTCATAGCCGGCGCCGAGCCGGTCCGGGCCGGTCTGGCCGAAGCCGCTGATGGCGCAATAGATCAGCCGCGGATTGACTTGCGACAGCGCCGCATAGCCGATGCCGAGCTTGTCCATCACGCCGGGGCGGAAATTTTCCATGACCACGTCGGCTTGCGCGGCGAGCTGTTTGACGATTGCGATCGCCTCAGGCTTGGAGAGGTCGAGTGTCAGGCTGCGTTTGTTGCCGTTGATCGCCTGCCAGCCCGGCGCAAGGCCGCGATCTGCCCATTCGCGGGAAAGCGGCGTGCGGCGCATCTCCTCGCCCTCGCGCCGTTCCACCTTGATGACGTCGGCGCCGAGCAGCGCCAGCTGATAGCTGGCGTAGGGGCCGGCGAGCACCTGCGTGAAGTCCAGGATCTTCACACCTTCGAACGGTCGGGTCACGCGCGCATCTCCCGCCACAGCTCAGGCGGCGCGGTTGCCGCGCGCAATTTCCTTCTGCTTGTCGAACTCGGCGCGGCGCCGCGCCAGCTCCTCCGGAGAGAGCTGCGCCACATTGTTGTAATCGAGCTTCCAGGCGGCGTCCTCGCTCCAGCGCAACGGCGACTGCATGGTGGTGCGCGCGCCCGCGGCGCTTTCCAGCAGGCGCAGCGCCAGCTCGAGCGTCAGCTCCTGCGAGGCCGCATCGTGCGGCTTGCCGGCGGAATTGCCGAGCGGAAAATCCGAGAACAGGAAACGCGGCACGGCGGCGTGCTCGATGATGTCCTTGGCGCATCCCATCACCACGGTTGGAATCCCGTTGGCTTCGAGATGCCGGGCAACGAGTGCGGTGGTCTGGTGACAGACCGGGCAGTTCGGCACCAGCACGGCGACGTCGACCTTGTCGGCCCGGCAGCGGGTGAGGATTTCAGGCGCATCGACGTCGATGGTGACGCGATGGCTGCGGTTGGTCGGCGCGCCGAAGAAGCGCGGCGCCACCTCGCCGATGCGGCCTCCCGCCCTGGCTTTCAGAAGCTGCGGCAGCGGAAACCAGGTGCCGTTGTCGGTCGCCGTGGTGTGCTTGCGGTCGTAGCCGATGTGAGAGATGCGCAGATCGTGCTCGGCCGACGTGTCGCCGTCATAGACCTGGTAGAACTTGGCACTGCCATTGTAGGCGGCGCCGGGGCCCTGATCGCCTTTCGAGGGATCGTAGGGCGCGGCCGTGGTGATGATGGTCACGCGCGATTGCGAAAGCGGCTTCGTCGGCGGCTGGAACGGCGCGTCGGTATAGTGGGCCCAGCGGTAAGGCGCCGTGTAGCCGATCGCAGCGTAGTAATCGCGCGTCCGCTGCATGTAGGGAACCGGAGAGTCATGGTCGGGTGCGAAGCCGAAATCGTCGTCTGACGGGGCGGCCATGTTTCTCTCCGTGCTTCTTTATTTGAAGCCCAGCGTAGATTCCCTGCCAATCCCCTGCAAGGCCGGCTCAGCAGGGCGGCGATGCAAATACGCTTCCCCGCCCCTCACTTCGCCCGGGTCAGCGCCAGCCAGATGCCGCCGCCGATCATGAAGCCGCCGGAGATGCGCGAGACCAGCCGCGTGCGCTCTGCCGAGAAGAACTTTCGGGCCCGGCCGGCAAGCAAGGCATAGATCGCATCGGTCATGACCGCGGTAACCATGAAGGTGATGCCGAGCAACGCCACTTGCGGAAAGTGCGGCTGGCTCATGTCCATAAACTGGGGAATGAAGGCGCCGAAGAACACCAGCACCTTCGGGTTCGACAGCAGGACCAGAAAACCCTGCAAGAAGAAGCCGCCGCGCGGCGGCGCGGGCTTCTCGTCCACGCTGAGGCCTTCGACGGGAGAACGGATCAGCTTGATACCGAGCCAGACCAGGTAGGCGGCGCCGGCGAAGCGCACCCAGTCGAACCAGTAACCCATGGTGGCCATCAACGAGGTCAGTCCGATCGCGACAATGCCGATCACGATCGTAAGCCCCGCCTGCGCGCCCGCGACATTGATCAGCGCCGCGCGCGTGCCGTAGCGCAGCCCGTTGGCGATCAGGAGACTGACGATCGGACCGGGCAACAGCGCCAGCGCAATGCAGGCGACGACGAAGGCGAGATAGGCTTGCAGCGACATCATGACGGGGGAACCTGCGGCGGGAGGATGATCGCGACATTATGCATGTCGCGTCCGAAAACGCTACTTGACATGCAACCTTTTGGTTGCCTATCGTCGGCGCATGGATGAAGTCTTCAAGGCGCTGGCGGATCCGTCACGGCGGTCGCTGCTGGATCGGCTGCACGCCAGGAACGGCCAGACCCTGAACGAGCTGTGCGAGGGGCTTGCCATGACGCGGCAGGCCGTGACCAAGCACCTTTCGATCCTGGAGGACGCAAACCTCGTCTCTTCGATCCGGCACGGCCGCGAAAAGCTGCACTACCTCAATCCGGTGCCGATCCATCAGATCGGGGAACGCTGGATCAAAAAATTCGAGCGCGCGAAGCTCGTCGCACTCGGCGAGTTGAAGCGAAAACTGGAGCAGAACGAGAGTTAGGTTGGAGTACCCCGATGGATATCGCAAAGTTCAAGCCGGCGATCGTCTACACGATCTATATCGCGTCCACGCCGCAGAAGGTGTGGCAAGCGCTGACATCGGCCGAATTCAGCCGGCAGTATTTCTTCGGAAATTCGGTCGAGGTCGATCTCCGGGTCGGCGGCGCCTATATCGTACGCACGCCGGACGGCGCGCTGCACATCTCGGGCGAGGTGATCGAATGCGAACGCCCTCGAAAACTCACCGTCACCTTCAACGTCAACTGGCCGGAGCTGGTCGAGAAGCTCGGCCCGACGCTCGTCACCTGGGAGATCGAGCAGGCGGGCGAGACCGTGCGGTTGACGCTGATCCAGTCGCAGGATCGCGAGCTTTCCGACGACATCCTCTCCGGCGGCCGCAGCGGCTGGCCTGCGATCCTCTCCAGCCTGAAGAGCGTGCTGGAGACGGGCAAGCCGCTCGCCGTGCAGATGGCGCCGCCGCAGCGCATGCTCGACGCGCTGAAGGCGATGGGGATCAAGACGCCAATGTGACTGCTGGCCATCGGGTAAGCGACGCCGTCGGGCGTGCGTCAAGGAGCGATTCGTGCTAGTATAAATTCATGGCCAAGAGAAAAGGAAATACAGCGGCAACCGGACCCAAGGGCGACGCATTTGTGCTTGGAAGGCGGAGCTTTGCAAAAATAAGTGCCGTTGAGGGAATCCAATTGACCGACGCCATGAATAAGCGAGGTAGGCTCGCCCGCTCCAAGAAGCTGTCCCCGGATGAGTATCGCGAAACGATCATCCGCAACCACCGGAAGGGCTGAGCGGGACCGCGTATGTATGACGCGGTCGACGATCCCTACACCTACGAGAACTCGACAGTCCTGGTAAACAAGCTCGGACTGCGAGGGCAGGCAGAACTCGATGCCTTCGAGGCGGAAATATCCAGTGCCCGGGCTGAAGAGCCGCTACCTGAAGGCGTACTGGATTTCGTACACTATAAGTCAATCCACCATCACCTTTTTCAGGATGTGTACGAGTGGGCAGGACAGGTACGAACCGTCCGGTTGTTCAAGGGCGGCAATCCATTCTGCTTCCCCGAGAACATCGAGGGTCAGGCGACCCGGCTGTTCGATCAACTGAGGGCCGCCGATTACCTGCGGAATATGGACGCAAGCTCCTTCTCGCGCGAAGCCGCGCATTTCCTGGCTGAATTGAACGCCATTCATGCCTTCCGCGAAGGAAATGGCCGCTCGCAGCTCACTTTCCTTGCACTGGTTTCCAGTCGCGCCGGACATCCTCTCGATCTCGAGCGGCTTGATCCGGATTCGATGCTGGCCGCGATGATCGCGAGCTTTAATGGCGAGGAAGATCCGCTGGCCGAAGTCATCAAAGACTTGATTGCCTGAAGGCGCGCCAGCGGCGGCGCTAATCCGGCAGCGGGGCGACGATGCGGCGGTAGAGGTGCCAGGTGGCGTGGCCGAGCACCGGCAGCGTCACCACGAGGCCGAGGAAATACGGGATCGCCGAGACGATCAGGACCACCACGATGACGGCGGCCCAGCCGATCATCGGGACCGGGCTCGCCACCACGGCGCGGACACTGGTGACCATGGCGGTGACGAAATCGACGTCGCGGTCGAGCAGCAGCGGGAACGACACCACGGTCAGCGAGAACAGGATCAGCGACAGCGCGGCGCCCACCGCATTGCCGATGGCGAGGAACAACAGCCCCTCGTTGGTGGTGAGCACCACCGTGATGAACTGCTGGACGCTGGAGAACGAGGCGTTGATGCCGAGGATCAGGGCGATCAGGAGCCGCACCTGGTACATCCAGATCACGAAGACGAAGAGCGTGACGAAGGCCATCCAGCCGAGCTCGGTGCGGGAGCGCACCGTGCTCCAGATGGCACCGAGCGTGACCGGTTCGCCGTTCTCGCGGCGGCGGCTCATCTCATAGAGGCCGATGGCGACGAACGGGCCGATCAGCGCAAAGCCTGCGGCGATGGGGTAAGCGAGATAGACCATGCCGAAGGCGGTGAGGCTCAGCACGATCAGGATGCCGCCGGCGGCATAAAGTGCGCCGAAGGCGAGCCCATAGAGCGGCATGGCCTGGAAATCGCGCAGCCCCTGCCCCAAAGCTTCGGCAATGTCGGCCGCCGCGATCGGCCGCACCACCGGATCGGTCTTGCCGGAGATCGACATCGGCGCTTCCTCCCCAAATCGTTTGGGGGCAGATGGTGCCCGGCAAAGCGGGCGGCGTGTTGATCCTGATCAAGCCGCGTCGTCAGACACGCGGCACCAGCAAAACCGCCGCAACCAGATTGGCAACGAACAGCGCCGCGTCGATGACAAAAATCCGCAGCATCGGCCCTCTCAGGACGGGCCAATAGGCTACCCCGATCCGGCCGCCGCGCATCAGAACCGGCAGATTGTAGGCAAACTGGCTGAAGTGACAGGCAGAGAAGAACACGAACAGCGCGAGCTGCGCATCGATCGCCTGAAAGAAGGGCGGCCGGAACAATAGAAGATACAGCGACAATAAGCCGATCGGCAGGTTCATCGCGCCCAGAAACGCCACGCTGGCCGACAAGGTCGGCGCAATCGGATTTGCGCGCTCCTCGCGCGGCACCAGGATCTTCAGCGTGTTGTGCTGGGCGACGCTGAACTGAATGAACGCGCCGCCGAACCACAGCGTGTTCAGCAGGAGGACGAAATCGGCAAAGCTCATGGCTACTTTCCGTAAAAGGCCTCGCTGCGCACCACGCGGCCGTCGTCGTCGAAATCCATGAATTCGATGGCGCGCGTGTCACCGAGCTGCCACCAGACCGTCAGACGAGCGATCGTATCGTCCCAGCTCCAGGCGAGGATCTTCAGGTCTGCGCTCTCGATGGCGCCGTAAGCCTTTTGCCAGTAGGCCCGGATGTTCTCGGCCCCCGCGACGACGGGAGAATCCGTAAACTTGAGCGCAAGCGGACTGCGCATCTCCGCGTTCCCGGCAAAATGCGCCACCACCGCGTCGATATCGACCTTGCACCAGTTCGCACACCACGCCTCGACGAACCGTCCGGCGCTCGCCCGGTCCATTGCCCGTCCGCCCATGCCCTCATCCCCCGTCGTTCAACGGCGGCAGGATGGCACGGCGCAATTCTCATGTCAACTATATTGACCTTATGGTCACCCGCTGCTGTCGGCGATGGCTTGCATGACGGCGATCCAGGCCGCAGCGCCGGAAGGTCCGACGCGATCAAACGCCTCGCGCATGACCTTGCGCTCGTAGCCCGATGCCCGCTGTTCGACGCGCCTGCCCTCGGCGGTCAGTTGCAGGAGCTTCGAGCGATGTTGTTCAGGCGACCGCCTCGCCGTCACCAACTTGCGCTGCTGCAACTGGCTGAGCGGCCGGTTCAGCGCCTGCTTGGAGATGCCGAGGATTTCGATCAGGGCGCCGATCGAGATATCGGGCTGTCGTGCCACGACATAGAGAACGCGGTGGTGGGCGCGCGACAGGCCGAGCGTGGCAAGATAGCGGTCCGCCGAAAGCGTCATGCCGCGCCAGCCGTAATACATGAGCTCCAGGGCCGCATCCAAATCGTGCAGCTTCCCGAGCGAAGCACGGTGCAGGTCCGCGGCGCGCGAAGTGTTTGCTGGCATTTTTCCTACCGCGTCGAATTTACGGAATGCGCCGACCTATTTCTTCACCCTCGACTCGCGCTCCTTGATCAGCGCATCGAGCTCGGCTTGCTGCTGCTCGATACGTTCGGCAGTCCGCTCTTCGTTGAAGGCGCCCGACGATCCCGTTGCCTGTTCCGTCAACTGCCTGATGTTGTCGCGAAGGATCGCGATGCGGTCGTTGAGTTCCGACAACGAGAGAATGCTGTAATCGTTCATGATTCATGGCTCCTGACAACGAAAACTCTAGCTGCGCGCGCGCCCCGGGCGCGTTGACGCAGCGCAACCCTATCCCAGCCCTCGCAATTCCCGCCGCAGCACCTTTCCGGTGGCGGTCATCGGCAGGGTCTCGGTAAACTGCACGAAGCGCGGATATTCATGGGCGGCGAGCTGGACCTTGACGAATTCCTGGATTTCCCGCGCCAGCGCTTCGCCCGCAGCAAAGCCCGGCCGCAGCACGATCCAGGCCTTGATCGATTCGGTACGGATCGGATCGGGAATGCCGACCACGGCGGCCATGGCGACCGCCGGATGCTTCATCAAGGTGTGCTCGATCTCGGACGGGCCGACGCGATAGCCGGCCGTGGTGATGACGTCGTCCTCGCGGCTGACGTACCAGAAATAGCCGTCGTCATCCTGGGTGCCGAGATCGCCGGTCAGCAGGAACTCGCCGGCATATTTCTTCGCGGTGTCTTCCGGATTGCGCCAGTATTCGATCATGGTGCAGGGGCACGGCTGGCGCACGCCGACGATGCCCCGCGTGCCCCGCGGCAGCTCCTCGCCCCTGTCGTTGACGATGCGGACGTCGAAGCCGGGCGTCGCCTTGCCCATCGAGCCCGGGCGAATCGGGAACAGGTTGGCGTTGCTGCCGATCACGAGATTGCATTCGGTTTGGCCGAACACCTCGTGGGCGTCGACGCCGAGGGTCTCGCGCACCCAGCCCAGAAGTTCGCCGCCGAGCGACTCGCCGCCCGTAAAAATGCTGCGCAGCCTGACGCCGGGATGCCCGACGCCCGCCTGCCGCATCAGCTTCAGCGCCGTCGGCGGCAGGAAGACGTTGCGGATGTTCAGCCTCGCCATCAGCTCCATGGCCGCCTGCGGCTCGAACTTGCGCGCACGATGCCCGACGATCGGGATGCCGTGATACCAGAACGCGAGCAGGGCGTTGATCAGCCCGCCGATCCAGGCCCAGTCGGCCGGCGTCCACATCAGATCGCCCGGACGCGGCAGGAAGTTGTGGCACATCTCGACATTGGGCAGATGGCCGAGCACGACGCGGTGCGCATGCAGCGCGCCTTTCGGGTTACCTGTGGTGCCCGACGTGTAGATGATCAGCGCGGGATCGTCGCACGACGTATCGACGGTTGCGAATTCGGGCGATGCTGCCCTCAGCGTGGTCCAGAATGATTGCGTGGCCGGCGGCGTCCTGTCGCCGACGACATAGACATTCTTCAGTGCCGGCAGCCGCTCGCGTATCCTTGCCAGTTTTTCCCAGCCGCCTTCGTCGGTGACGATGGCTTTCGCTTCGGAATTCGACAGGCGGAATTCCAGCGCGTCCTCGCCGAACAGCGCAAACAGCGGGATCGAAATCATGCCGGAGCGGAAGGCAGCCAGATGCGTGATCGGCAATTCCAGCGATTGCGACAGGAACACCGCGACGCGATCGCCGCGCACGAGGCCATCGGCCTTCATCACATTGGCAAAGCGGCGCGAGGCGTCGGCGACGGCGTCAAAGGACGTGCGCGTGGTGCCGCCGTCCTCGTCGACATAGATCAGCGCCAGGCGGCCCGAGCCGTCGGCATGGCGGTCGCAGCAGGCGGCAGCGATGTTGAAGCGCGCGGGGATGTCCCAGCGGAAGTCCCGGTAGAGCTCGTCATAGGTTTTGGCTTCGGTGAGCATGCGCCCGGCGTCCATCCTTCGCCATGGCCGGGCAAAAGCGCGAAGCGCGTCTTCCCCCTCTTGTCCCGGCCATCCACGTCTTCTCTTGCCGCTAGTTTTAAAGACGTGGATGCCCGGCACAAGGCCGGGCATGACGCCGCGGAGGTATTCGGGCGCTCGCGAGGAACTGCGGACCGCGCGGCTAGCCCGTCAGCGCCGCCTTCACCATGCCGCTGGCCTTGCCGAAATCCATCTGGCCGGCGAACTTCGCGCGCAGCACGCCGATCACCTTGCCCATGTCCTTCATGCCGGCGGCCCCGGTCTCGGCGATCGCGGCCGCGATTGCGGCCTTCACGTCGTCCTCCGACATCTGCTTGGGCAGATAGGCCGAGATGATCGCGATTTCCTCGCGCTCCTGGGCGGCGAGTTCGGCGCGGCCACCCTTGTCGTAGAGCTCGACCGATTCCTGGCGCTGCTTGATCATCTTCTGGAACAGGCCGAGCAGGTCGGCGTCGGACAGCGGCGGCTTGCCCTGCCCGCGCGCGTCGATGTCGGCGTTCTTGATGGTGGAATTGACCATGCGCAAGGTGGAGAGCTTGCGCTCGTCCTTGGCCTTCATCGCTTCCTTGACCGCGTTGTTGATGTCGTCGCGCAGCATCAAATCGTCCTTTCGGCTGTCCGGGCCCTGATCTAGGCGGTTCGGGCCGGGGAAACAATCGGTTCCGCGTCGCCCGGGACGGCCCGTCGCCAGCCAAACCGGCGGAATTGCCGGCCAAATATGCGGAAATCGCGTGTGAATCCGCCCGCTTCGGCTTTGACGGGCGCGGCCGCTCCCACTATGTAGAGCGCTCATGACCACATCTGAAAACGCTCCCGCCTGGCCGGACCTCAAACCGACCGCGCTCCTCGTGCTCGCCGATGGCACCGTGCTGGAAGGTTTTGGCCTCGGCGCGGAAGGACAGGCCGTCGGCGAAGTCTGCTTCAACACCGCCATGACCGGCTATGAGGAGATCCTGACCGATCCCTCCTATGCCGGCCAGATCATCACCTTCACCTTCCCGCATATCGGCAATGTCGGCACCAACGAGGAAGACATCGAGACGGTGAACATGGCGGCAACGCCCGGCGCCCGCGGCGTGATCCTGCGCAGCGCCATCACCGATCCCTCGAACTACCGCGCCACCCGCCATCTCGACCAGTGGCTGAAGGCGCGCGGCATCATCGGCCTCTCCGGCATCGACACCCGCGCGCTGACCGCGCTGATCCGCAGCAAGGGCATGCCCAATGCCGTGATCGCGCATTCCAGGGATGGCAAGTTCGACCTGCACGGCCTGAAGGAAGAGGCGCGCGAATGGCCGGGCCTCGAGGGCATGGACCTCGTGCCGATGGTCACTTCCGGCCAGCGCTTCACCTGGGACGAGACGCCATGGTCGTGGGACAAGGGCTTTGGCAGGCAGACCGATCCGCAATTCAACGTCGTGGCGATCGACTACGGCATCAAGCGCAACATCCTGCGCCTGCTCGCCGGCGTCGGCTGCAAGGTGACGGTGGTGCCCGCGACCACCTCGGCCGAAGATATTCTTAGCCTGAAACCGGACGGCGTATTCCTGTCCAACGGCCCGGGCGATCCCGCCGCGACCGGCAAATACGCGGTGCCCGTGATCCAGAAGGTGATCGAGTCGGGCACGCCGACGTTTGGAATTTGCTTGGGCCACCAGATGCTCGGCCTTGCCGTCGGCGCCAAGACGAAAAAGATGCATCAGGGCCATCACGGCGCCAATCATCCGGTCAAGGACGAGACCACCGGCAAGGTCGAGATCACCTCGATGAACCACGGCTTTGCCGTGGACCAGGCGACGCTGCCTGACGGCGCGACGCAGACGCACATCTCGCTGTTCGACGGCTCCAATTGCGGCATCGCGCTCGACGGCAAGCCGGTCTTCTCCGTGCAGTACCATCCGGAAGCCTCGCCCGGCCCGCGCGACTCGCACTACCTGTTCCAGCGCTTTGCCGATTTGATGCGGGCGAAGAAGAGCGCGTAAGGAACGCGGACGGCCGATAACGGTTGCGTTGTAGGGTGGGCAAAGCGGAAAGCGTGCCCACCTGTCTTGCACCGTGCATTTAAAGGTGGGCACGGCGCTTCGCGCCTTTGCCCACCCTACGGAGTCGGGCCATGTCCGTCGTCGCTGCCGATGCCAAGCCGCTCACCTTCGTCTTCGCAGACGATGGCCTCATCCCCAACAATCCGATGCCGTTCCTCGTCTACAAGGGCGCGGTGGATTTGGCGGGCGGTCATCCCGAAGCGGCGATCGAGAAGCTGTTCGGCGCCAACGGCTGGGGCGCGATGTGGCGCAACGGCGTCTACGACTTTCCGCACTACCACGCGACCGTGCACGAGGTGCTCGGCATCGCGCGCGGGCATGCCCGCGTGCGCTTCGGCGGCGAGCACGGCGAGGTGCTGGAGATTGCCGCGGGCGACGTCGCGATCCTGCCCGCCGGCACCGGGCATCAATGCATCTCCTCGAGCGGCGATTTCTCGGTGGTCGGCGCCTACCCTCCGGGGCCGCCGATGGACCTGGTGCGGCCGAGCAAGGAAGCGCATGCGAAGGCGCTGAAGAAGATTCCAAAGGTCGCCGTGCCGAAGACCGATCCGGTGCTCGGCGCGGACGGGCCGCTGGTGAGGCTGTGGCTGCGGTAGCGCCGCAGTCGTCATTGCGAGCGCAGCGAAGCAATCCAGCTTTGCCGCAACAAGAAGGCTGGATTGCTTCGTCGCTTCGCTCCTCGCAATGACGGAAACGCTACGCCCCCCAGCTTGCGTACGCGCTCGGCCAATTGGTCGGTGGTGGCGAAGATCGCCTCCGACTGCTCGTCGAGCAGCAGATGGTAGTCGCGGAAGTGCCGGCCGCTGACGTGCCAGTGGAAATTCTTGGTCTTAAGGTAGAGCGCGAAGGAATCGGCCAATAGCACGTTGAGCGCCGCCGAGACCTTGTCGACCGCGGCCTGCGGCAGGTCGGTCGGGGTGTCGAGATCGGGGGAAACGCGGGATTTGTTGTTGTCCTGTCTTGCTTTGCTCAGGGTGGACCTTCCTGTAGGGAAACGGATTGGACATTGCCTGCGGAACGAATTAACGCATCATCGCTACCCCGGTTCCTGCGCAGGAACCCCACACCCGGATGCCTTCACCCCCATGGATGAATGGATCGACTATTAAGATTACACGCACACGATCTATGTGAGCAAGCTGCATCGCGACCGGCA
>NZ_JBQTHN010000243.1:0-13237 GCF_052389815.1 Bradyrhizobium sp.
GCGCGAATGCGGCATGACCGACACCATCTATTTCGTCGACGACAATTTCATCGGCAACCGCAAGGCCACGTTGGACCTGCTGCCGCACCTGATCGAGTGGCAGAAGCGCACCGGCTACATCACGCGCTTGGCCTGCGAGGCGACTCTCAACATCGCCAAGCGCCCGGAAATCCTGGAGAAGATGAAGGAGGCGATGTTCGTTACCATTTTCTGCGGCATCGAGACCCCGGACCCGGACGCGCTGAAGGCGATGCACAAGGACCACAACATGATGGTCCCGATCATGGAGGGAATACAGACCATCAACTCATACGGCATGGAAGTGGTGTCCGGCATCATCATGGGCCTCGACACCGACAAGCCGGGCACGGCGGATGCCATCATCGATTTCGTCGGAAAGTCTCGCATCCCGCTGCTCACCATCAACCTCTTGCAGGCGCTGCCCAAGACGCCGCTATGGGACCGTCTGGAGCGGGAGGGGCGGTTGGTCCACGACGACGAGGGCCGCGATTCCAACGTCGACTTCCTGATGCCCTATGACGAGGTGATAAGCGCCTGGAAGCGCGCCATGGCGATCGCCTACGAGCCGGCCGCGCTGTTCGCGCGCTACCAGCACCAGTGCGAATACACCTACGCCCGGCGCATCAAGGTGCCGGTAGCGGACGAACTGAGAAGCTGGCCGAACATCCGCCGCGGCCTGATCATGCTGCGCAACATCTTCTGGAAGGTCGGCGTGCTCGGCGACTACAAGCGCGTGTTCTGGAAGTTCGCACTCAGGCGCCTGCGCAAGGGCGACATCGAGGGCCTGATCGGATCGGCGATGATCGCCCATCATCTGATCGAGTTCGCGCGCCTGGCGACCAGCGGCCAGCAGAACGCCTCGAACTATTCGATCCGCCTGCGCGAGGCTGCCGTCCCTGCCGAATGAGCCGAAAATCCCGGCATCGCCGCCGCGCTCGCCCGGCGACCTCAGGGCGCTGACGCCGGCGCGCGTCGGGCTCGGCCGTTCCGGTTCTGCCCTGCCGACCGCGGCGCTGCTCGACTTCACGCTCGACCATGCGCGGGCCCGCGATGCCGTCCATGCCGCCTTCGATACGGCGCGCCTGGTCGCCTCGCTCGGCGAGCTCGGCCTCGAAACGGTGCAGGTTGCAAGCTGCGCGCCGGACCGTCGCGATTATCTGCGCCGGCCCGATCTCGGCCGGACGCTGGATCCGGACTCGCGGGCGCGGCTCGCGGGCAGGGCGCACGGGCCATGCGATCTCGCCCTCGTCATCGCCGACGGCCTGTCGCCGACGGCGGTCAATCGGCACGCGGCCGACGTCGTCGCAAGGCTATTGCCCCTGCTGCAACAGTCGGGCATCGCGCTCAACGATGTCGTGGTGGCCACCGGCGCGCGCGTGGCGCTCGGCGACGAGATCGGCGAAATCCTCGACGCGCGTGTGGTGGCCGTCCTGGTCGGCGAGCGTCCGGGCCTGTCGGCACCGGACAGTCTCGGCGCCTACCTCACCTTCGCCCCGAAGCTCGGCCGCACCGATGCCGAGCGCAATTGCGTCTCGAATATCCACGGTTCCGGTCTCAGTTCCACGGAGGCCGCACACAAGATTGCGTGGCTGATCCGCGCGGCCCTGGCGCGCCAGTTGACGGGCGTGGCGCTGAAGGACGAAAGCGGCGAGGCGATATCCCCACAGATCGCGAAACCGGTGTGACAAATCAGACACTTAACGCGGGCTTTTGAACCCGTCGCGCCGCTTTGAGGGCCGGCCCAACCTTGCGATTCAACGGTCGGACCTGTTACATCAGGGCCGCCGAATTTGCCGTATTTTTTCAAGGGTTAACGCCGACCTCAAGAGGCCGACCGAGCCGCTCGTGCGTTTCCCAACTCTAAGCGACATCGTCAGGGCGATGTGAGGACTGGACAGGTCATGCTCGATAAGTACAGCGAAAGCGAAGTCCGTGTCGAGGTCGTCGAGAAACGGCCGACGTCGAGCATCGCCTTCGGGCTGGAGCGCATGGGGCTGATTGCCGTGAAGGCGCCGGTCGTGTCCCTCGTCGTCCTCGTCGTCCTGATGATCGCCGCCGTGTTCGGCGTCTACCGCATCAAGATCGACGACTCCCTGAGCCAGCTGTTCCGCTCGGATTCCAAGGACTACAAGCAGTACGAAGCTGTGACCAAGCGCTTCCCCGCGACCGAGTTCGACGTGCTGGTCGTGATCGAGGGCAAGACGCTGCTGCAGCGCGAGAACCTCGAGAAGGTGCGCGACCTCGTCACCGACATGCAGCTCGTCGAGGGCGTGCGGGGCCTCGTCTCGCTGTTCTCTGCGCGGCAGGCGCCGGAGCCGGGCAAGCTGCCGGCGGCGCTGTTCCCGCCCGAGCTGCCGGAAGGGGAGGCCTACGACAAGTTCATCGAGACCGTGAAGACCAACGAGATCATCCGCGGCAAGCTCTTGTCCGAAGACGGCACGCTGGCGCTGGTGGTGATGTCGCTGGAGCCCGAGATCGTCTCCAGCAACAAGCTCAAGCCGGTGATCGGCGAGATCAGGAAGGTCATGGCCGACGACCTCGCCGGCAGCGGCCTCAACGCGCAGCTCTCCGGCGTGCCGGTGATGCAGCTCGAGATCCGCAACGCGGTCGAGCGCGACGGGCTGACCTACAACATCCTCGGCATCCTCGCCGGCTGCATCATCGCCATCATCTTCTTCCGCAAGATATCGTTCATGGTGGCGGCCGCGTTCCCGCCGATGATCGCGATCCTGCTGGCGCTCGGCGGCCTCGGCTGGGCCAATTTCAATCTCAACATGTTCCTCAACGTGATGACGCCGCTCATCATGGTGATCAGCTTCTCCGACTCGATGCAGCTGACCTTCGCGGCGCGCGACCGGCTGATCGCGGGGCAGGATAAATACACGGCCTTCAAGAACGCCGTGCTGGTGGTGGGACCGGCCTGCGTCCTGACCCACGGTACCGCCGGGATTTCCTTCATCGCGCTGCAGTTCTCCGACTCCGACCTGATCCGCAAGTTCGGCGAGGCCGGGCTGGCCGCCACCATCATCGCGCTGGTCGCCGTGCTCAGCCTGGTGCCGGTGTTCGGCGTGCTGCTGGTGCGCAACGAGAAGATCTTCGCGGTCAAGTTCCAGGGTGCCGACGCCGGCGTGCAGATGCTGCGCAACTTCTGCTACTGGATCGCGGTGCGGATGGTGAACCGTCCGGGGCTGTACAGCCTGGTCGCGTTGCTCGTCGTCGGCGGCCTCGGCGTCGTCTATGCCAGCCTCGAGCCGCGCTATCGCCTGGCCGACCAGGTGCCGGACAAGCGCCAGGCGGTGGAGGCGAGCGGTCGGCTCGACGCCAAGCTCACCGGCGCCAACCCGATCGACGTGCTGGTCGAATTCCCCAAGGGCGCCGATCTCTATTCGCCGCAAACGCTGAAGGTGATCGCCGACGTGCACGCCACCGTGGAAACCGCAGCGGGTGTCGGCAACGTTTGGTCCCTGGAAACGCTGCGCCGCTGGCTCGCCGCGAAGGCCGGCACCACCGACGTCAACACGCTGAAGCAATATGTCAGCGTCATCCCGGAGCATCTGGTGCGCCGCTTCATCTCCGCCGAGCAGGATGCGGTGGTGGTGTCCGGCCGCGTGCCCGATCGCGATTCGAGTCAGATCTTGCCGGTGGTCGAAAAGCTCGACCATGCGCTGGACAAGGTGCGCAAGGCCAATCCGGGCTATGAGATCGCGGTGACGGGCCTGTCGGCGATCGCCGCGCGCAACAGCGCCAACATGATCGAGAAGCTCAACCACGGCCTCACCATCGAATTCCTGCTGGTCGCGGTGTTCATCGGGCTCGCCTTCCGCTCGGTCGTGGTGATGTTCTCCTGCGTCCTGCCGGGCATTTTCCCGGTGGTGCTGTCGGGCACCGTGCTGTGGCTGCTCGGCGAAGGGCTGCAATTCGCCAGCGTCGTGGCGCTCACGGTGTCGTTTGGCCTCGGCCTGTCGGCGACCATCCACTTCCTCAACCGCCTGCGGCTGGAGAGCAAGCCCGGCGTCTCCTCCGGGCTTGCGGTGGAGCGCGCCACCGTGCTGGTCGGACCGGCGCTGATCCTGACCACGGTGGTGCTGGCCTGCGGCCTGGTCGTGACCGTGTTCTCCGACCTGCCGTCGCTGCGCCTGTTCGGCTGGCTCAGCGCCTTCTCGATGGTGGCGGCCCTCGTCGCCGACCTCTTCATCCTGCGGCCGACCTCGATGTGGCTGATCAACATGCGCGAAAAAATCCGCGGGACGAGGTCGAGCGGCAAAGCCGCCTGACCCCGGAGGCGGATCGCGGCGGAAGATCGCCCTGAGGAACAGAAGCAGGAGCCGGGCGTGAATCTTTATCCCAAACTCGTCGCGCGCCAGGCGGCGGGCAAGCCGCTGCGGGTCGGCATGATCGGCGCGGGCAAGTTCGGCTCCATGTTCCTGGCGCAGCTCCTGAAGCTGCCGGGCGTGCATCTGGTCGGTGTGGTCGATCTGTCTCCGGCCACCGCGATCTCGAACATGAAATACGTCGGCTGGGAAGCGGAGCGCTTCGGTGCCGCTTCGCTCGACGACGCCGCCAGACATCATACGACGCATGTGGGCGACGACGCGCACGCGCTGATCGCACACGGCGCCGTCGACATCGTGATCGAGTGCACCGGCAATCCGCTCGCCGCCGTGGAGCATTGCCTCGCCGCCTTCCGCCACGGCAAGGACGTGATCAACGTCACCGTCGAGGCGGACGCGTTTTGCGGGCCTGGCCTGGCCATGGCCGCCACCGACGCCGGCGTCATCTACAGCATGGCCTATGGCGACCAGCCTGCCTTGACCTGCGATCTCGTGGACTGGGCGCGGACCTGCGGCTTCACCGTGGTCGCGGCGGGCCGCGGCCACAAATGGCTTGCGCACTACCGGCAGTCGACGCCCGAGACGGTGTGGGATCATTGGGGGCTCACCCGCGATCAGGCCGAGCGCGGCCGCCTCAATCCGAAGATGTTCAATGCGTTCCTCGACGGCTCCAAGCCGGCGATCGAGTCCGCGGCGATCGCCAATGCGACGGGCCTCGATGTGCCCCGCGAAGGGCTCGGATTCCCACCGGGTTCGGCGGAGGACATTCCGACCCTGATGCGCCCGCGGTCATTGGGCGGATGCCTGGATCACGAAGGGATGGTCGAGGTCGTTTCCTGCGTCACGCCCGACGGCAAGGCGATCCCCTATGACATCAGGAAGGGGGTCTGGGTCTGCTTTCGCGGCGACACCGACTACATCCGCAACTGCTTCGAGGAGTACAAGGTCATCACCGATCCGACCGGGCGGTACATGTCGCTGTACAAGAAGTGGCACCTGATCGGTCTCGAACTCGGCATTTCCGTGGCGTCCGTCGGTCTGCGCAAGGAGGCGACGGGCGCTGCGATCGCCTTCAAGGCAGACGTTGCGGCCATCGCCAAGCGCGATCTGAAGGCGGGCGAAATTCTCGACGGGGAGGGCGGGTACACGGTTTCAGGCGGGCTGCGGCCGGCCGAGGTGTCGGTGTCCCGGCAGTATCTGCCGCTCGGTCTCGCGCACAAGGTGAAGCTTGTTCGTCCGGTGAGAGATGGCGAGGCCGTCACCTATGCCGACGTCGAGATCGACACGACCTCGGCGGCCTATATGCTGCGCAAGGAGATTGAGACCCGGTACGTTGGGGCGAAGTCCTGATGCCGAAACCGGCACGTCTCATCCCGATGCGGCCGATCAGCGTGGCGCAACGAATCTGCAGGACGGCAAGGCAGAGTGAGATAGGTCGACTTGAGAGCTGCCCACGACTTGACGATACCCCCAATTCTAGCCAGAAATTCTGGCTAGAAAGAACGAAGCCTATGGCGCAGCGCAGTTGGTCGGTTCAGGACGCGAAAAACCGGTTCAGCGAGGTCGTCGAGGCCGCACGACGTACGCCGCAGACCGTCACCAAACACGGCAAGCCCGCCGTCGTCGTGGTCGATGTGGCGGAGTACGAGCGACTGCGGCACCTCGAACGCGAGTGGGCGCCGTCCTTTGCCGACGTGTTGCTTGCCATGCCGCAAGATGACGGCGAATTCTCCCGCCGCGACGTTCGGATGCGCGACGCCGAGCTCTGATGATCCTGATCATGCGCGCAAAAAATCCGCGGGCAGGGCAGTCAGCCCAAACCCGCGGAGCGATTGCTCGCGCGTGATCGCGTAAGCGCTGAACTCAGCCCTTGGTCATCGTGATGTTGACGCCGCGGATCTCGCCCTTGGACTCGATCTGCACCACCTGCTTGTTGCCGCTGGTGCGCAGGTTCAGCGTGGCGGCAAAGCCGGACGCCTCGACGAACACGTCGATCTGGCCGCCGCCGGCGGTGCCCTGCAAATTGCCGAAGATATTGCGGCTCTTCTCGCTCCAGTTGCCGGAGATGCGGCCGCCCTGGCTGGTGACGTCGCTGAGGAGATCGAACTTGTAGCTGTCGCTGGCGCAATGCAGCGCCTGCTTCAGGCCCATGCCGGAGGCGTTGACCTTGTAGTCGGCCTTGCAGCGGATGCGCTCGGTGCTGCCGTCGGACAGCGTGACGGTGCCGTTACCCGACCACGAACCGACAAAGCCCGCAAACGGCCCGCCTGCCTGGGCGTTGCCTGCCGATACCGAAAGCAACAGCGCGGCGCCGACACCGGCAGCCGTGAAAGCCCGACCGAGCAGGCTGGAAGCAAGGAAATTCATGGTGAGTGTTCCCATCTCAATAGACGCTTCTGAGCAAGAGGCGCCGCGCCGCATCGAAGACTTAGTGTCTCCGCAAGGAGCGAGGTTCAAATCACGGTGACTGCCCAGCAGCCGGTTCCCGCGTTCGTCATCTAGCGGGGCCGGGGGCGTTCCTGCAACCGGCATTTTTTAACAGGGCTAAGGACAGAAATATTCGCATCATTTCAAACGGTTATAATCATTGAACGAAGGCCGTTAATTTAGCCGCATTTGCCATGCTTGTGCATGCTCCGCTGCCGCGATACGCGGCGCCTGTCACTCACGAATCCGTGCCGTCCAGCCAGGCGTCTGTTGGCGGCCGCCGGACGTGCTGCCGTTGAAATGAAGGATCACATGCGCAAGTTTGTTCTGGCCCTCGCTCTCGTCTCGTCCACCACCGCGGCCTTCGCCCAGGCTGCGCAACCGCAGCGCCAGGGCACGGAGCAGGAGCACGCGGCCTGCCGCCGCGACGTGCAGCGCCATTGCCGCAGCGTCATCGACCAGGGCGATTTCACGATCCTTGCCTGCCTGAAGGAGAACCGCACCAAGATTTCGTCGGCCTGCGACCAGGTGCTGAAGAACAACGGCCAGTAAGGCCCTTTTTCGTCGAAATGGCCGGCGCAAACTCGCCGCCGGCCTCCTTTCGGGCGCGGCCGATAGCGGCCTTCCGCCCTGCGAAAGCATTGGTTTTGCCCGCATATTCCCCTATATGGGGGCGCGAGTTCCGCGCGCCCCCGGCGCGTATTGCCAGTGATGATGCCATCTAAATGACCAGCGCCAGCGACCTCCGGTCGGGCAAGACGCATCGCGACGAGAATTTTCCGGTTGCCTCGTGGATCATCCATCCGCGGCACCGCGCGCTGATCCTTGCCTTCTACAATTTCGTCCGTACCGCCGACGACATCGCCGATCACGCCGAACTGCCGGCGGAGGAGAAGCTGCGCTACCTCGACCTGCTGGAAGCCGAGTTGCTCGGCAAGGGCGACACGCAAGGGGAGGCCGTGCGGCTGCGTAGCGCGCTCGGCGAGCGCGGCCTGCCGCCGCGCCACGCGCTCGACCTGCTGATTGCCTTCCGCATGGACGTGACCAAGCTCCGCTACGAGAACTGGGACGAGGTGATTCACTATTGCCGCTATTCGGCGATGCCGGTCGGGCGCTTCGTGCTCGACGTTCACGGCGAGGGCACCTCGACCTGGCCGGCATCGGACGCGTTGTGCGCGGGGTTGCAGGTCAACAACCACCTGCAGGATTGCGGCAAGGATTATCGCGATCTCAACCGCGTCTACCTGCCGCGCGATGCGCTGGCAGCCAGCGGCGCTGCCGTCGAGGAGCTCGGCGCCCCGAAGTCGTCGCCGCAGATGCTGCAATGCCTGCATGCGCTGGCCGTGAAGACCGAGGCGCTGCTCAATCAAGGCAGGGCGCTGGCGCCGCAGGTCAGGGATGTCAGGCTCGGCCTCGAAGTTTCGGTGATCCAGACCTTTGCCGACAAGATCGTGGCCATGCTGAAGGTACGCGACCCCTTGAGCGAACGCGTGCACCTGTCGCCGCTCGAATTGCTCGCCCATACCATTGGCGCCATGACCGGCGAGGCTGTCCGCCGCGCGGTCGGCCGAGGGGCGCAGTCGAAGACGACGGCGGGCGCATGAGCGGCGAGGCGGCGGCGGCAAACGCGAATTACGGCTCCACGGCGTCCGGCAGCTCGTTCTATGCGGCGATGCGCATCCTTCCCGCAGCGCAGCGCGAGGCGATGTTCCAGATCTACAGCTTCTGCCGCCAGGTCGACGATATCGCCGATTCCCACGAACCGCGCGAGCAGCGCCTTGCCGCGCTCCAGCAATGGCGCGAGGACATCGACGCGCTCTACCGCGGCACGCCGCCGGCGCGGCTGAAGGACTATGTCGCCTCGGTGAAGACGTTCGGCCTGAGGCGCGAGGATTTCCTCGCCATCGTCGACGGCATGGAGATGGACGTGCCGGCCGACATCCGCGCGCCCGACATGGCAACCCTCGATCTCTATTGCGACCGCGTCGCCTCCGCCGTCGGCCGGCTGTCGGTGCGGGTGTTCGGCATGGGCGAGGAGGACGGCATTGCGCTGGCGCATCATCTCGGCCGCGCGCTGCAGCTCACCAACATCCTGCGCGACATCGACGAGGATGCGGGCCTCGGCCGGCTCTATCTGCCGCGCGAGGGCCTTCTGCTCGCCGGCATCACCAGCGACGATCCGCATAAGGTCGCGACGGACAAGGCGTTGCCGAAGGTATGCGCGCCGCTGGCGCAGCGCGCGGCGATGCATTTCGCCAAGGCCGACGAGATCATGGCGCGCTGCCCGCGCCGCGCGGTACGTGCGCCGCGCATCATGTCGAGGTATTACCGCGCCATCCTCGATCTCCTGCTCGCGAGGGGCTTTGCCGCGCCGCGCGAACCGGTGCGTGTGACCAAACTCACGAAGCTCGCCATCATCTTCCGCTACGCTTTCATCTGATGCCCAAAACCGTTCACATCATCGGCGCCGGGGTTTCCGGCCTTTCCGCAGCCGTGCGGCTGAGCAACGCCGGCGTGCAGGTGCATGTCCACGAGGCGACACAGCAGGCCGGCGGCCGCTGCCGCTCCTATTTCGACGCGGCGACCAACCTCACCATCGACAACGGCAATCATCTCGTGCTGTCGGGCAACCGTCACGTCCGCGATTACGCCCGCGCGATCGGCACCGAGGCCGGTCTCGTGGGCCCGGCGCGCGCGCAGTTTCCGTTCGTCGATATCTCGACCGGCCAGCGCTGGCTGCTCGATCTCGGCGACAGCCGACTGCCGACCTGGGTGTTCGACGAAGCGCGCCGCGTCCCCGACACCGGCCTGCTCGACTACCTGAAGCTTGCGCCGATCGTCTGGGCCGGCGCCGACAGACTGGTCGGCAACGCCATTCCCTGCGACGGCACGCTGTATCAGCGTCTGGTGCAGCCGCTGCTGCTCGCTGCGCTCAATTGCGATCCGCCGGAAGGCTCGGCGGGTCTCGCCGGCGCCATCGTGCGGGAAACGCTGCTTGCGGGCGGCCAGGCTTGCCGGCCGCTGATTGCGCGCGATGGTCTCAGCTCCGTGCTGATCGAGCCGGCCGTGAAACTGCTCGAGGGAAGGGGCGCCAGCGTGCGCCTCAGCCATGAGCTGCGCGCGTTCGCGACCTCGGACGAGCGCGTCAATGAACTGGATTTCGGCGACGACAAGATCGCAGTCGGTCGCGATGACGCCGTCATACTCGCAGTGCCGCCGCGCCCGGCTGCCAGCCTGCTGCCGGGCCTGAAGACGCCGACCAAATTCCGCGCCATCGTCAACGCGCATTTCCGCGTCGATCCGCCCCGGGACGCAGCCCCGATCCTGGGCGTGGTCGGCGGCCTCGTGGAATGGCTGTTCGCCTTCCCGCAGCGCCTCTCGGTCACCATCAGCAACGGCGACCGCCTCGTGGACATGCCGCGCGAAGAGCTCGCGCAGGCGATCTGGCGCGACGTCTGCAAGGCCGGCGGGGTGTCGGGGGAGCTGCCGCCATGGCAGATCGTGCGCGAGCGCCGCGCCACCTTCGAGGCCACCCCGGAACAGAATGCGCTGCGGCCGGGCCCGGTGACTGCCTTCAAAAACCTGTTCCTCGCCGGCGATTGGACTGCTACGGGATTACCGGCAACCATCGAAGGGTCGGTGCGGTCGGGCGACCGCGCCGCCGATCTGGTGCTGGGAAGGGCAAACGCCTGAGATCCTCCATGCCGCGCCGGCCAGCGTGTTTCGTATCCGGCGCGAACACAGGGTAAGTCAGTGAATATGCATTCCACCAACCTCAACCCCGCCGTCGATCGCGCCGAACTGGAGAAGAGCATTGCCTCGGCGACCGAGGCGCTGCTCGGCTATCGCCAGTCCGACGGCCACTGGGTGTTCGAGCTGGAAGCCGATACCACTATCCCTTCCGAGTACGTCCTGCTGCGCCACTATCTTGCCGAGCCCGTCGATGCTGAGCTCGAGGCCAAGATCGCCAATTATCTGCGCCGCACGCAAGGAGCCCACGGCGGCTGGCCGCTGGTGCATGACGGCCCGTTCGACATGAGCGCCAGCGTGAAGTCGTACTTCGCGCTGAAGATGATCGGCGATTCCGTCGATGCGCGGCACATGGTGAAAGCGCGCGAGGCGATCCGCTCGCGAGGCGGGGCCGCCTTCAGCAACGTGTTCACTCGCTTCCTGCTCGCATTCTACGGTGTGGTGAGCTGGCGCGCGGTGCCGGTGCTGCCGATCGAGATCATGCTGCTGCCGAAGTGGTCGCCGTTCCACCTCAACAAGATTTCCTACTGGGCGCGCACCACCATCGTGCCGCTGATGGTGCTGGCGGCGCTGAAGCCACGCGCAAAAAATCCGAAAGGTATCGGCATCGACGAATTGTTCCTGCAGGATCCGAAGAGCCTCGGCATGACGTCGAAGGCGCCGCACCAGAGCTGGGGCTGGTTCCTGCTGTTCCGCGGCCTCGACAAGATCCTGCGCGCGATCGAGCCGTTCTTCCCGAAGAAGCTGCGCCAGCGCGCGATCGAAAGCGCGCTCGCCTTCACCGAGGAGCGGCTCAACGGCGAAGACGGCCTGGGCGCGATCTATCCGCCGATGGCCAATGCGGTGATGATGTACGAGGCGCTCGGCAAGGATGAGAATTTTCCGCCGCGCGCGATCACCCGCCGCGGCATCGACAAGCTGCTGGTGATCGGCGAGCACGAGGCCTATTGCCAGCCCTGCGTGTCGCCGGTGTGGGACACCGCGCTGGTCTGTCACGCGCTCGAGGAAGTAGGCGGCGAGGAAGCGATCGCCAAGGCGAAGCAAGGGCTCGATTGGCTGAAGCCGCGGCAGGTGCTCGACCTCAAGGGCGACTGGGCGGTCAAGAAGCCCGACACGCGGCCCGGCGGCTGGGCGTTCCAGTACAACAACGCGCATTATCCGGATCTCGACGACACGGCGGTGGTGGTCATGGCGATGGACCGCGCGCGGCGCGACACCGGGAGCAAAGAGTACGACACCGCGATCGCCCGCGGCCGCGAATGGATCGAGGGCATGCAGAGCCGCGACGGCGGCTGGGCGGCCTTCGACGTCGACAATCTCGAATACTACCTCAACAACATCCCGTTCTCCGACCACGGCGCGCTGCTCGATCCCCCGACCGAGGACGTCACCGCGCGCTGCGTTTCCATGCTGGCCCAGCTCGGCGAGACCGCAGAGAGCAGCAAGGCGGTGGCCGAGGGGATTGCCTATTTGCGCCGCACCCAGCTCGCGGAAGGGTCATGGTACGGCCGCTGGGGGCTCAACTACATCTATGGCACCTGGTCGGTGCTATGTGCGCTGAATGCAGCCGGGGTGGACCATCAGGACCCGATGGTCCGAAAAGCTGTGAATTGGCTGGTTTCGACCCAGAATCGGGACGGCGGCTGGGGCGAGGATGCCGTCAGCTACCGACTCGACTACAAGGGCTATGAGCAGGCGCCTTCCATGTCGTCCCAAACGGCATGGGCCTTGCTTGGGTTGATGGCCGCCGGCGAGGTGGAGCACCCGGCCGTCGTGAAGGGGGTTGAGTACCTAAAAAGCACACAGACGGAAAAAGGCCTGTGGGATGAGCAGCGTTACACCGCTACGGGTTTTCCGCGCGTGTTTTATTTGCGATATCACGGCTACTCGAAGTTCTTCCCGCTCTGGGCTTTGGCGCGGTACCGGAACTTGAGCAGCACGAACAGCAGGATGGTAGGGGTCGGGATGTGACTTTGGGGGCGGCGGGGGCCGTCGCGCGTCAGTCGATGGGGGAAAATTCGATTGATCCGCGGCCGGTCCTGATTGTTACGGGGTTGGTGCAGGAGGCCCGCATCGCGGCCGGGCCCGGCATGATCGTCATCTGCAGTTCCAGCGATCCGCAGCAGCTTCGTGCGCTGCTGGCGACGCTCGATTCGTCCACTTTCCGCGGCGTGGTCAGCTTCGGCGTGGCCGGCGGTCTCGACCCGTCGCTGAAGACCGGCGACGTCGTGGTGGCGACCGAGGTGATGGCCGGCGACACCCGCTTCCTGGCCGACATGGCGCTGAACGAGGAAATGATCGCGGGCGCCGCGCTGAAGCGCAGCCGTGTGACGCGCCGCCGCCGCCGCGTGGTGCGCGGGGCTCTCGCAGGCGTCGAGCGGGTGGTTGGCGCCAGTTCCTGCAAGGCGGCGCTGCACTCGGAGACCGGGGCTGCCGCGGTGGACATGGAGAGCCATATCGCCGCGGCCTATGCCGCGAGCGCCGGCATTCCCTTTGCGGCGCTGCGCGTGATCAGCGATCCCGCTCATCGCGCGCTGCCTGCGCTGGCGCAGAACGCGATCAAGCCCAACGGCGATATCTGCATGCGCACCATCGTGCGCGGCGTGGTACGCAATCCCAAGACCCTGAATGCGCTCGTCTCCACCGGCATCGATTTCAACCGCGCGCTGCGCTCGCTGCGCGGCTGCCGCGGCTTCCTGATGGGCGGC
>NZ_JBQTHN010000244.1:0-24078 GCF_052389815.1 Bradyrhizobium sp.
TATTGAACGACGTCCGCCCGAACTGGTTTCCCTGGACCATGCCGTTCAACATGACCGGCCATCCCGCGGTCAGCCTGCCTTGCGGCTTCGGGACCGATGGCCTGCCGATCGGCATCCAGCTCGTCGGACGGTTCCGCGGCGACGTCGAACTCCTGCGCGTCAGCGCACTGTTCGAGGCCGCGCAGGATTTGCTCGGGAAATGGCCGAGGCTGGGGCAGGATGAGATTAGCTTTGGTTGAGCGGCATCGGCAGTTCACCTCTCCCTTCGGGAGAGGTCGGCGGAGCTATGAGCCGATCACTTCAATTGATCGCGCTTAGTGCGGGAACGCTCTAGGCATTGTTTTGTCCACTCTTCATATCGGGCCTTACTGGCCTTGATGGTACGGTTCTGCGCACCGAGGATAGTTTGCAACTCTGCACAATGGGGTGCGTTTGCGAGCGATTTTAGAATGTTTGCGGCAGCAATGGCTGCATGGTGAAGGTCCGATACATATTCGTCAGAGCCTAAAACGGCAGCGATCTCTTCTCTTACTGGCAATGGATCATCTTTCCGGAGCACCTCTTCGAAAAGGCTCTTCCTCAATTGTTCGGTTAGCCTAGCCAGAGAGTTCGCCAGATGGGCATCTTGCTCAGGCGTCGCCATCTGCATTCCATAGCGCTTAGCGATGTCGTAGATTGCGTAGAAGAGTTGATCCGAGAGCGAAGACGCCTCTTTGCCCCGCGAATCCAAAATAATCTCGATCTGATCAAGCGCATCGGAAAGCAGTTCTCGATGCCGAGCAGAGCGAAACGGCTGCGACTTTGTATGATTGCTCGGTTCGACGGACGGCGGCGCTTGTTCTGCTGCGTCCGAGTGCCCCGAGTGGGACGGTTCTCCAGTGCCGAGGCGGCTAATGTGCCAGAACATTCCAAGGGCGATAAGGACCGCTCCCAAGATGATCGTGGCCAATGGCCCGTTTTGCAGCTTCATGTGTGTGCTGGACTCAATGCCCAAAATGAGGCTGTAGGTCAGCCATGCCAGACCGATGCCAGCGAGAGTATAACTGAGCGGCCTAGGCATCTTAGGCCAAAAGTCCGGAGCAACGATGGCCAGAAAGCCGAGGCCAATCGCAAGTCCTTCTGCCATTGTCATGCCGATTGTCCCCTCGGCAGCTTAGCCTAGAGGCGGGAGAATCTGAACAGGTGCAACTTCCTTTGAATCAAGATCGGTCCCGGGTTGTGGCGTTTGCGCCATAATATCGGACCGAGCCTGCCGGAAGGTCGATTCAACCAAATTTCATCGCGCCCTAGCCATGGCAGGACGCATCAAACGTCTGCGCGTCGCCCGAAGCGTCCCTGCAACCGCCGCGAGGCTACTTTGCATGGGGTTGTTTTCGATATTTTGGTTGGGTCGGGCATGCCCCGCGGACGGGCAGGGCTAGCCCCGTGAGGCAGCCTCAGGACCACGACCCGACCAGCGCGTCGATATCCGTCACCACGGCCACATTCTGAAGGGCGTAGTTCACGGAGGCCGTATGCCATTCGGCGTTCATCGTCGAGCAGCAATCCTCCGGCACCACCATGTAGTAGCCCTTGTCGGCTCCCGTGCGTGAGGTGTGCTCGATCGACATGTTGGTCCAGGCCCCGGTGACGATGACGATGTCGCGCTTCAAGGCTTTCAGCACGGTTTCGAGCCGCGTTCCTTCCCAGGCGCTCATGCGCTGCTTCTCGACGACGTGGTCCCCCGCTTGAGCCTCGAGGCCCGGCACGGGGGCGGCGCCCCAGCTTCCGCGCACCATCGCGCGTGCATCCGCAAGGCCCTCGAACAGCGGCGCATTCATCGTCACGCCGGGGCAGCCGGCTTCGACCACGAACCAGACGTGGATAACGGGAATGCCGCGCGCGCGGGCCGCCGCCGCCAGCCGCGAAGCGTTGGCAATCGCGTTCTGCTCCCGGCAGTGGATCGGCGAACCGGAAGCTGCGAAGGCACCGCCTTCCATCACCACGTCGTTCTGCATGTCCTGGATAATGAGCGCACAGCGCGAGGGATCGAGCGCATAGCCGGGGGCCGCCTTCATCGTGCCGTTGCGGGCGACGCTGGCGCCAGGCTGGGGCGCCGCTCCGCTTTGTCCCGCCGCTTGCCGCATGTAGGGTTCGATGCGCGGGCCGACTTTGGTCTCCACCGCATAGACCGAATGGGTCGCGGTGAGGAACAGCGTGCGAAAATCCGGACCGCCCCAGGTGAGATTGCCGACGAGTTCGGGCACGCGCACCTTGCCGATCAGCGCGCCGTCCGGCGCGTAGACGAAGACGCCGCCGGGCGCGCAGACCCAGACGTTGCCTTGCACATCGCATTTCATGCCATCAGGCACGCCCGGCTCGCTCGGCGAATAGATGCCGGAGGCGAAAATTCGTCCTCTGGCAAGCATGCCGTCCGCCTGGACCTCGAACACCCGGATCAGCTGCTGCACCGTATCGTTGATGTAGAGCAGGCTTTCGTCCGGTGAGAAGCAGAGCCCGTTCGGCTGCTCGAACAGATAGCGGTCCACCAGCAACTGCGGTTTGCCGCCGCCCGGCGGCAGGCGATAGACGCCCTGAAATCCAAGCTGGCGCGGCCGCTCCACTCCGTAGACGGGCATGCGGCCATACCAGGGATCGGAAAAATAGATCGAACCGTCCGATCTGACGCAGACATCGTTGGGGCTGTTCAGCTCCATCCCCTCGAAATGCGAGGCGAGTGTCTCGCGCCGCCCGCCCGGTCTCTCCCGCACGAGGGTTGACGTCGCGTGCTCGCAGACGATGAGGTTGAGCTCGGCATCATAGGTCATGCCGTTGCACTTGTTCGCCGGCTTCATCACCTCCCGGATGCCGGTCGAATCGTAGCGGCGGCGCACATCGCCCGGCATGTCGGAGAACAGCAGGAAGCCTTCCCGCGGGTGCCAGACCGGCCCTTCCGTGAACTGGAATCCGGTACAGATCTGGCGCACCGGCGCCCAGAGATCGATGAGATCGGCAAAGCCCGGCCGGACGGCGACATGCGTTGTCATGACGAACCCCTTAGGCAGCGGTCGGGCGGTCGTTCGCGCCGCCCGCTGTCATTGCTTACATCGGGAACCAGTTGCGCGGCGGCAGGCTCTGCACCACCGGGCCGGGAATGGCCATGTCCATTCGCCCGATCACCTGTCCGCCGGCAATCTTCGCGGCCTTGTCGTGCACCGGAAGCACGAATTTCGAACCGGCGAGCAGCTTCTTGATCGCGGCCTTCTCCTCGCGTTTGGAGACGCCGTGATTGCCGGTCACGCGCGGCTCATTGGCGTGAATCTCGTGGAATGGATTCACCACCTGGGCGTTGAAATCGTAAATCACGTCGCCGCAAATCGTGGCACGGCCCTCGACCGTATCGACATGGACGTTCATCGAGCCCTCGGTGTGCGCGCCGGCGGCCTCCATGTAGCAGCCGGGGAAAAGCTCGATCATGCCGCTGAGCTCGAGGTCTTCCAGGCGCAAGGCGTCCTTGGTGTGCAGCCGGTCGATCAGGTGCTTGATGTCGGGCGCGGGATATTGCGGGTGCATCAGGCCCGAGACCGAATATTCCAGCTCGCGCCGGTTGATGATCACGGTGGTGTTCATCGGGAAGAGTTCGTCCTTGCCCGCGTGGTCGATATGAAGGTGTGTGTGCAGCACGTAGCGGACGTCGCCCATCCGCACGCCGTATTTCGCCAGCTGGTTCTCGATCATGTTCTCGTGGAACTGGAGGCCGCGCATGCCGAGGCTCTCCATGATCGCGTTGTTGCGATAGCCGGTATCGACCACGATGGGCCAGGGTCCGCCCAGGATCAAAAAGCCATAGGTCGGGACACGGCGGGTGCGACCGCAATCGTGCCCCAGCACGAGAAAGCTCGCCTCGAGCTCGATGTCGCCATAGTCGAGCACCTTGATCTCCAAAGCCATCTGGCCCTCCCATTCCCTAACTATTTGCCGAGCCGGTAAACCCGGCGTGCAGTTCCGTTGAAGACGCGATCATGATCGGCTGCCGGCACGCCCGCGCGATGCGCTGCGACGAGTGCGGCATAGCTCGTCCAAAGCTTCTCGATGGGGAAGTTCGAGCCGAACAGACATCGCTCCGCTCCAAAAAGCGCCAGCGTTTCGCGCGCGACGAAAGCGACATGCGCCGGATCGTTGCGCCGGAGGAACGTGCCTAGGCCCGACAGCTTGCTGACGATATTGGGGCAGTCGGCGAGGCGCTTCATGCCCGTGCGCCATGATGCGATGCCTTCCGGCGTCAGGTCCTCGAGCATGCCCGCATGCTGCAGAACGAAGGTCACTTCCGGGCAGGCCCTGGCCAGCTCCGCCGCACCCTCCATCTGGCCGGCGAACACCTGAAGGTCGAAACTCCAGCCATAGTCGGCAAGCCGCGCAACATTGCGCTGCAGGATCGGATGGCGCGCCAGATCGGGCACCTGAGCAAAGCGGTAGAGTGGATTTTCATGCCAATGGAGCTGCATCCGAACGCCGCGAACGCTGGGTTCGGCGGCCAATGCATCGAGTTGCGGCCGGATGTCCTCGGAAAGCATGTCGGCATAAGCCACGACCGCGATCGGAAAGGCTGCACGGTGGGCGGACTCTGCCACGAACCGCACCTCGTCCAGCGCCCGCGCGGGCGCCCAGTTGGCCTGCACGTAGACGGCTCCGGTGACGCCTTCGGGCCGGCAATCGGCGAGATATTCCTCGACCGGATAATCGCGGCGGATCGGCTCATAGGGTCCGAAAATGCGCGGCTGCATCGGTCCCAGCAGCCACGGCAGATCGGCCTGCAGCCAGATGTGGAAATGCGCGTCGACGAGACCTGTCATGCTGCGCGCGCCTCCCCGATGGCAAGGATCGCCCGGCAGAGCCGCGAGGTGGAGCTCGCATCGCCGAGCGAGGCGAGCAGCGGACGGATGGCGCGCAGCGCTTCGGTTTCGGGCCGGTACTGCGGATCGACCGCGAGCGGCGTGAACCAGTCGATGCGGAAGGCGCGCGCCGCCAGGCGATGCACGGCGCGGATCATCGCGGAGGGGTCTCCACGCTCGAGCCCGTCCGAGAGCACGATGATGTTCGCTCCGCGGGCATAGCCGGCAAAGCGCGGCACGGCGAGGAACGCTTCGAGCGCATCGCCGATCCTTGTGCCGCCGTCCCAGTCGGCGACGAGGGTGGAGGCTTCGGCAAGTGCGTGCTCGCGATTCTTGAGCCGCAACGCGCGGGTGAGGCGCGTGAGCCGCGTGCCGAATGTGAAGACATCGACGCGCGGCATCGCGTGGACGACTTCATGCGCCAGCGCCAGATGCGCATCGCTGCGCTGTTTCATCGAGCCCGACACGTCGACCAGCAGCAGAACGGGGCGTGGGCGCGTGGCGCGCCGCAGCCGCTTCAGGCTCATCACCTCGCCTTCGTTGCGCATTGCCGCCCTCAGGCTCCGTGCGAGGTCGATGCCCTTGCCGCGCCGCGCCGCCGTGTGGCGATAGCCGCGCCGGCGGGGCATGGAATCGGGCAGGGCGGTGCCAAAACGCCGCAGCGTCTCTGCATCGTCCGGCGCGCGCAGGGCGCGTATCGCGAGAGCTTCCGCCCGGGTGGCGGCCTGGCCCGTCTCGCTGATATCCTCCCCGATTGCGATCTCTTCGGTGCCGATATCGTCCTGCACCTGCATCTCGTCATCGGGCTGCCACTCGTCCTCTCCCGGCTCGCCGACGGCTCCGAGGAAATGCATGTCGAACAGGGCATCGAAGCGCGCCCGCTGCTCGGGCGAGGGCGCGAGCGTCGCAACCGCGGCCTTGCGCACATGCTCGATCGTGCGCGGGCCGAGCAATTCCACCGCCTGAAGGAAACTTACCGTCTGCTCGGGCGCGATCATGAATCCGTGCTCGCGCAGCAAGACCGGAAAGCCGATCAGCGGGCGCACCGCGCCGGGCACCTTCACGCTCATGCCGCCATCCCCGGTATGAACTGGGCGAGGCGAGGACGCAGATGAGCGAGGTCTTCCTCGTCCTTGATCGCCGCGCCGAGGGAGCGACGGAACGCCTCCGGCCAGGATGCGCCGGTGCGGGCGAGGGCGGTGGCGGCCTCGGCCCAGTCCACCGCCTCGGCAACGCCCGGAGGCTTCGAGAGCGGCTCGCCTCGCAGGATGCCGACGGCCGCCACCACCGCGCGCGCCGTGCTTTCCGCGACGGCGGACGAGCGCAGCATGATGATCTCGGCCTCGCGCGCCGGATCGGGATAGGCGATGTAGTGGTAGACGCAGCGCCGGCGCAGCGCCTCATGCAGGTCGCGCGTGCGGTTCGAAGTGAGGATCACCACCGGGCGTTCTGCGGCACGCAGCGTGCCGCGCTCGGGGATCGAAATCGAGAAATCGGAGAGGAATTCGAGCAGGAACGCTTCGAACTCATGGTCGGAGCGGTCGATTTCGTCGATCAGCAGCACGGTCGAATCCGGCCGGCGCAGCGCCGTGAGCATTGGGCGCTCGATCAGGAATTCGTCGCGGTAGATATCCGTGCTGGTTCCCTCCTGCGCCTGCCGGATCGCCAGCATCTGGCGGGGGTAGTTCCATTCGTAGAGCGCTGCTGCGGCGTCGATCCCCTCGAAACATTGCAGGCGGATCAATTGTCGCCCGAGGATGCCGGCGATGGCCTTCGCGGCCTCCGTCTTGCCGACGCCCGGCGCGCCCTCCAGCAGCAGCGGCTTGCCGAGCGCGAGCGCGAGATAGCCTGCGGTCGCGATCCCGTCATCGGCGAGATAGAGAGCCGCCCTAAGCGCGTCCGCGAGCGCTTCAGGGCTGGAAATGCCGGCGACGGTGCTGCGCAGCGCCATGGTCAACCGCCTCGCCTTGCCTGCGGGCGTGCGCCGCCATTGGCGCGGATACCGCGCAACACTTTTTCGGGCGTGATCGGCAGTTCGTCCACGCGCACGCCGACGGCGTTGAACACGGCATTGGCCACCGCCGGCAAAACTGGATTGGCGCACATTTCGCCGGGCCCCTTGCCACCAAACGGGCCATCCGGTGCCGGGCGCTCCAGCACGCTTACCGAATAGGGCGCGATATCGCCCGGCCCCGGCATCAGGTACTCGTTGAAATCGCGCGGACCGTGATCCGGATTGGGATAATAGGGTTCCGGCGTCTCGAACAGCGTATGGCTCTGGCCCATCCAGGCCCCGCCGACCAGTTGCTGCTCCACCATTTTCGGATTGAGCGCCCGGCCAAGCTCATAGGCGCTCGCCATGCCGAGCACCGTTACTTCGCCGGTCTCGTCATCGACCTCCACATCCGCCACGAGGCAGGCATGGGCGAAGGCGGTGTTGGGGTTCATCTCTCCGGTTTCCGGATCGACTGCGGAGAGCGGAATGAGAAAAATGCCGCGCCCGGCGATCGTCTTGCCCTGCTTGAACTGCGCGGCTTGCGCGGTCGCCTTCACGGTGATCGAGCGGGAAGGGGCGCCGCGCACATGGATATTGCCGCGCCCGTCGGTGACGAGATCGGCGGCGTTGACCTCGAGCTCTTCGGCCGCAGCTTCAAGCAGGACGCCGCGGGCCTCGCGCGCCGCCGCAATCACCGCGTTGCCCATGCGATGCGTGCCGCGGGAGGCGAACGAGCCCATGTCGTGCGGGCCGGTATCGCTATCGGCCGTATCGACATAGACATCCTCGATCGGCACGCCGAGCGTTTCCGCCGCAACCTGCCGCGTCACCTGCTTCATGCCCTGGCCGAGATCGATCGCGGAAAGCGCCACGGTGAACTTGCCATCGGGGTTGGAGTGGATCAGCGCCTGGCTGGGATCGCCGCCGAGATTCATGCCGATCGGATAGTTGACGGCAGCCATGCCGCGGCCTCTGTGCCGTGCCATTTCACCGCCTCCTTGTTCCGAAGACCGAGGAGAAGCGCATCGCCCCGTGTTGAGGCTGGGCGGCTGGAGCCGGCGTGGCTGGAGGGGGCGCGCCAGGCTGGGGCGGCGGAGCGGCAGGCATGGTCGTGACGAGCGGCGCTGGGGCTTGCACCGCCGGCTGCGCCATCGGGCGCGCCGGCTCGTAGCGCGGCACGTTCGGCGCCACCGGGCGCGCGTCGCGGCTGCCTTCCAGCTCCGGCTGTTTCGTCAGCGGGATGCGCATGGTGCCGGCCGGCAGGGTCTGCGTCGCAGGGGCATTGCGCGTCTCAGGGCGGCCGATTTGCCCGCGCTGATCGATGGGCGTGGCGGGGATCTGCCCGCGCTCGCCCTGTCCGCCGCCCTCGAGCGAGGATTGCCGCCGGGCGCTTTCGGAGAGCGGCCAGCGCGCTTTCTCCGCCGCCACCTGCACGCATTCGATCAGCGCCGTGTTCTTCGCCACGCGCCGATGCGCTTTCATGTCGTTATCGCGATAGGCGTTGAGGATCCGGAACTCCATCGGATCCAGGTTCACGGCATGGGCGAGCTTGTCCATTTGCACTTCGAGCGCAAAATCGACCGCCGTGATGCCGAAGCCGCGCATCGCCGTGGACGGGCAGCGGTTCGTGTAGGCCACGCAGATGTCCGAGGAGACATTCGGGATCCAGTAGGGGCCCGGCACATGCGCCGTGCACTTGATGGCGGCATAGGAGGAGAGACGGGTATAGGCGCCGGCGTCGAAATAGGAACGGATATGGCGCGCAACGATGCGCCCATCGCGCATCAGCCCGTCCTTGATGTAGATGCGCTCGGCGCCGCGCGGCGAGCCGTAGAGCATCTCCTCCTCGCGATCGAGCACGTAGCGCACGGGCCGGCCCGTCAGCATCGCGCCGAGGATCGCGAGCGGTTCGGTCAGCGAATCCACCTTGCCGCCGAAGCCGCCGCCCACGGTGCCGCCGATGAAGTGCAGCCGGTTCGATTCGATGTCGAGGATCTTTGCCGCCGTGCCCAGCGAGAAGAACAGCCCCTGCGCGCAGGAATGCACGACGAAGCGGTTGTTCTGCTCCGGCGCGGCGATCGAGCCGTTGGTCTCGGTCGGAGCATGCTCGATGGGAGAAGTCTGGTAGCGCTCCTCGATCACGAGGTCGGCGGCGCCGAAGGCCTTCTCCGTGTCGCCGAAGCGCAGCTTCTGATGATCGAATTTCTCGTGGTACTCGAAGTAATTGTGTGGATAGGTTTCGTTGACGACCGGCGCGCCGGGCTTGAGCGCCTCCTCGACGTCGAAGACGGCCGGCAGCGTTTCGTAGTCGATCCGCACCAGCTTGCGCGCAGCCATCGCGGCGGCCTCGCTTTCGGCGATAACAGCCACGACGGGTTCGCCCTTGTAGTGGACCTTGTCGACTGCAAGTGTGGGCTCGTCGTCCTTGCCGAAATTGATCAGGCTGAGCAAGGTATTCTTGTTCACCGGCACATCCGCCGCCCGCAGAATGCGCTTCACACCGGGCGCGCGCTCTGCCGCGCCGACGTCGATGGAGCGGATGCGGGCATGGTGATGCGGGCTGCGCACGACCTTGAGGTGGAGCAAGCCTTCGAAGGCGTGATCGTCGAAGAAGCGCGAGCGCGCCGTGACATGGCCCGGCATATCCTGGCGCTGGATGCCCTTGCCGATGACGTTGAGATTGTCATCGCGCTCGTTGGCGAAGAAGTCTTTCCGGATATCGAGCATCGCGTTCTCCCTCAGGCGCGCTTCTGGCCGCGAGCGGTGGCCGCGGCGAGAATGGCGCTGATGATCGGCTCATAACCGGTGCAACGGCAGATGTTCCCCGCGATCGCTTCGATCACATCCTCCCGACTGGGGTTCGGGTTGCGGTCGAGGAGCGCACGGGCAGCCATCAGCATGCCGGGCGTGCAGAAGCCGCATTGCGCTGCGAAATTATCCATGAACGCGACCTGAAGCGCATGCAGATTCGGCCCGTCCGCCAGGCCGGAGGCCGTCTCGACATGGCGGCCCTCGCAGGCGACCGCCAAAGTGAGGCAGGCGAGCTGCGGTTCCTCATCGATCAGCACGGTGCAGGCCCCGCATGTGCCCTGTCCGCAGCCATATTTCGGCGCGAACTCGTTGAGCCCGCGCCGCAGCGTGGTGAGGAGATTCTCGGCGGCGTCGGTGAAGGCCGCGCGGTCCGATCCATTGAGGCGAAATTGAACGGGGATCTTTGCCATGCGGGGTTCCTCAATGTCCTTCGCCGGTCAGGAGCCGCCCGAGATGCACCGGCAGAACTTCACGGCGATACCATTCGGTAGCGATGGCGTCGGTGGCGGGCCGGGTGCCTTCGAGCGCGGCAGCCTTCGCAGCCTGAATGCCGGTTGCATCGAGCGTCTTTCCTTCGAGTGCGCGCTCGGCCCCCCGCGCCCGCACCGGTGTAGGGGCCATCGCCCCGTAGGCGATGCGCGCCTGGCTGATCCGCCCGCCGGCATTGGGCAGGTGGGCAGCGATGCTCATTACCGAAAGGCCCTTCGGCTTCACCCGGCTCACCTTGTAGAACCGGAAATCTGCCGCGTTCTGCGGCCTTGCAAACTGCACGGCCGTGACGAGACCGGAAGATCCGCGTTCACGCGAGTTGAGAAACTCCTCGATCGCGATGGCGCGAGCGGAACCGTAGCCCGATTGCACCATCACCTGCGCATCGAGCGCCAGCAGCGCAACGGCAAAATCGCCATAGGGCGTTCCGGCAAAGAGGTTGCCGCCGATCGTCGCCATCTGCCGTATGGCGGGGCCGCCCACGGCGCGCGCGGCGGCGTGGAGATAGGCGAGATCCCGGTTATTCAACACCATCGCCATCGTCACGCCCGCGCCGAGCTCGATGCGTGCGCCGGAAGTATTCATCTGGCGGAAGGCGGGATCGGTAATCCGCAGCAGCGTGCCCTCGAGGAGCCGCCCTTCGTTGACATCCCGCATCACGAGAGTGCCGCCCGAGAGCAGCTTCGTCCGCTGGTCCGCAGCAAGAAGGCCTGCGGCCTCCGCCATGCTGGTTGCAACGCGCACGTCGAGCGGCATGTCAGATGCCCTCCGTTTGCAGTTGTGGGAGCCGGCGCACGGCCTCCATACCGGCGACGTAGACCTCTTCTCCCACCATGCGCGCCAGTTCCTCCTCGCGCCCCGGCGGGGTGGTGAAGCGGCTTTCCCAGTGCCAGAAGCTGCGATTGCCGTCCGTCACCGGCAGCAGGCGGATGTGCGCGACGTAGTTGAAGAGAGGGATCGGCGTATCGAGCAGGCAGTAGCTGCAGGTCATTTCGAGATCGGAGAGCGAGAGCAATTGCTCGCGCAGCTCGCTGCCGTCCTCGAGCGTGAAGCGGCGAACGCAGCCGACCTTGTCGACCGGATGGCCGCGTTCGATCAGGCTGGTGGCCACGATAGGATGGTACTGGTCATGCGCATTGAAGTCGCGTACCACCGCCCAGAGCCGGTCCACGGGCACATCGACGATCGTGCTGCGAACGACCTTCGGCACGTCAGCCTCCGAAGGCGCGCTTGAGCGCGTCAAAGCCGCCCTGGAACACGCCTCCGCCGATGTTGGAAACCAGCTCGCCTTCCTTGTCCGGGGCGCAGTCGAATTCGGCCGACCATTCGATGAAGGTCCTGTCCTGGTCGGTGATCGGCGTAAGCCGCAGGGTCGCCACGTAACTGGTCAGCGGCATGGGCGAGTCGAGGATCGAGTAGGTGCAGAACATGTCGTAATCGGAGAGGCCGAGCAGTTGCTCGCGCAGCCGGTCGCCGTTTCGGAGCGAGAAGCTGCGGATGCAGCCCACCTTGTCCGCCGGCTCGCCATTCTCGATCCGGCTTTCGGCAATCGCCGGATGCCAGTTCGACAACCCGTTGAAATCGCGCACGCGGGACCAGACCCGCGCCGCGGAGGCGTTGATAACGCTGGATACGTATACCCGGGCCATTACCCCTTACTCCTTGGCCTTGCCGCCGCCGGACCCGCCATCCCTCGGCTTCGCACCGGGCGCATCCTTCGGCTTGGCGCCGGGCGTCTCCTTGCCGATGCGCTGCATGTCGCTTGCTTCGCGGATCAGCCCGCCCATCCGCGCAAGGCTTCCGCCCTCGATGCCGATCTCCTTCAGCACCTCGTCGATCAGCGGCGCCTGCACGCGGTAGCGCAACGCGCTCTCGATCACTTCGTCCGTCGGCGTGCGCGCGGCGGAACCGCCGTTGCCCCCACCGGCGAGGCCGTCCACATGCAGGATCCTGATGCCGTCGATCTTTTCCATCGGCTTGACGCTCTCGCGCACGATACCCTCGATCCGATCGAGCAGGCGGCGGCGGAACAGTCCGTAGCGTGCGCCGTCCGACAGAACGTTCTCGGCCTCGTAGAGCAGTTTCTGCGCTTCCGCTTCCACCGCGCGGCGCACCTTGTCGGCGCCGGCGGCGATGCGGGCTTCCTCTGCCGCTTTCTCGGCGAGCATCACCTCGACGACCTTGCGCCGCTTGGCGCCTTCGCTCTCCTGCACCGTCTTCACGGCTTCTTCCGCTTCCACGGCCTTGGCGCGGGCCTGTTCGGCCTTCACCTGGGCTGCGGATTCCTCCAGCGACTTGGCATAGAGCGCGATGGCCTTCTCCATCGCGGCGTTCTCCACGTCCCGCTCGCGCTCGATCTCGAGTTTGCGCAGGTCGCGCTGGCGTCCCACGCGCGCTTCGTCGAGCCCGCGATCGGATGAAATGCGCGCACGTTCCACCTCCTCGTTGGAAGTGATCTGTGCCTCCTGCAGCGCTTGGGCGCGGGCGATCTCGAGTTGCTCGAGCGCCCGCCGGCGTTCCACCCGCGTGGCTTCGAGCGCCTGTTCGCGGGCGATGTCGACCTTCTCGATTTCCTGCCTTGCGACGATTTCGGCCTGGCGCAGCACCCTGTCGGCATCGGCGCGTTGGACCTTCTTGGCGGCGAGCGCGATGGCGCGCTCTTCCTCGGCAACCTCGATCGTCCTCTTCTGGTCGATTTGCAGCATTTCGCGGGTCTTGGAAGAGGCGATACGTTCCTGCTCGAGCTTGAGCTCGGTGGCGATGCGTTGCCGCTCCACATTGTCGCGCTTGAGGATTTCCTCGCCCTCGAGTGCCGCCGCGCGCTGGATCTCCAGCTCCCGCGTTGCGAGCTCGGCGGCGATACGTTCCGCCGCCAGCGACTTCTCCTGGGCGATGCGCGCAGCTTCCGTGGCCTCGCGGGCGGAGATTTCCGCGGCGTCCAGGGCCTTGTTGCGTGCGATCTGGAGCGCGCGCACGCGCTCCTCCTGCGCGATGCGAGCCGATTCGATGGCTTCGCGGGCGGCAATGTCCTCCTGTTCGAGAGTGCGGGTTCGTTCGATTTCGCGGTTGCGCACCTCCTGCTCGCGGGCGATACGCTCCGCATTGACGGCGGCTTCCTGCAGGATGCGCGCCTTTTCGGTGGTTTCGCGAGCCGCGATCTCTGCGGATTCGAGCACTTTGGTGCGCTCGATTTCCTGCTGGCGGATGTCGCGTTCGGAGGCGATGCGGGCGGAATTGATGGCCTGCTCATTCGCGATCCGTGCTTTCTCGACCTGCTCGCGCGCGGTGATCTCGGCTTCCTCGACCGCGCGCGTCCGCTCGATTTCCTTCTGGCGGATGTCGCGATCGGAGGCGATGCGCGCTTCGCTGATGGCGCGCTCGTTGGATATCCGCGCCTTCTCGATTTCCTCGCGCGACTGGATCTGCGCCTGCTCGGCTTCCGTGTCGCGCGCAGCGCGTTCACGCGCCACCTCGGCGCGCTGCATGGCGCGGCGAATTTCGATCTCCCGCTGCTGTTCGAGCCGTGCCGACTCGCTCTCCCGCTCGATGTCGAGCGACTGGCGCTCGGCTTCGAGGTTGCGGGTGCGGATCTTGATCATCGCCTCCTGTTCGATGTCGTTCCTCAGCTTCCGCTTCTCCTCGATCTCCCCGATGATCCGCGTGAGACCTTCCGCATCGAAGCGGTTGGAGGGGTTGAAATACTGCAGGTCGGTCTGGTCGAGATTGGTGATGGCGACGCTTTCGAGCTCGAGCCCGTTCTGGTCGAACGCCTCGGCAGCCGACTCCTTCACGCGCTGCACGTAGGTGCCGCGCTTCTCGTGCATCTCCTCCATCGTCATCTCGGAGGCGATCGAGCGCAGCGCCGAGACGAGCCTGCCGGAAAGCAGTGTGTTCAGCTGATCGGGCTGCAGCGTGCGCCGCCCGAGCGTGGCGGCCGCGACGGATACCGCCTCGCGTTGCGGGCGCACGCGCACATAGAACTCGGCGTCGATATCGACGCGCATCCGGTCGCGGGTGATGAGCGCGTCGTCGTTCGCGCGGGTCACCGCCATCCGCAGGACGTTCATGTTGACGGGCGTGACGTCGTGGATGATCGGCAGCACGAAGGCGCCGCCGTTGATCACCACCTTTTCCCCGAAGAGGCCGGTGCGGACGAACGACACCTCCTTCGAGGAGCGGCGGTAGAGCCAGTTCACCAGATAGACGATGATCGCAATGACGATCACCGCCACGATGAGCCAGAGAATGAGGGTTCCGATCAGTTGCCCCGTCATGTCGTTCTCCCGTCCGCCGACCCGGTCCTACCGGGTGGCGCTTGAACGGCGGGTCGTCCCCGCCGGGTTTTCGTCTGCGCCGCCCTTGCGGCCGATCGTCTTGAAAGCTCGCGTCTGGTCGCGGATCGCCACTTCCACCGGCAGCCGCTCCATCGAGGAGGCGCCATAGAAGCCGTGGCAATGCCGCGTGTTCTTCATGATGAAGTCGGCATCCGCAGGCTCGGCCACCGGGCCGCCATGTACGAGGATGATGACCTCCGGATTGACCGAGAGCGCCGCCTCGGCCCAGCGATCCACGATCGCAGGGCAATCGGCCAGCTTCAGCGCCGTTTCCGCGCCGATCGAGCCGCCGGTGGTAAGGCCGAGATGGCAGACGATGATATCCGCGCCGGCCTTGGCCATGGCGAGCGCATCCGCATCCGAGAACACGTAGGGCGTGGTGAGAAGGCCCTTGCGGCCCGCGAGCGCCACCATCTCCACCTCGAGGCCGTAGCCCATGCCGGTTTCCTCGAGGTTCTGCCGGAACACACCGTCGATCAGCCCGACGGTCGGGAAATTCTGCACGCCGGAGAAGCCTATCCGCTTCACCTCGTCGAGAAAGACGTCCATCGAGCGGAACGGATCCGTACCGCATATCCCGGCGATAACAGGCGTGTGCTTCACCACCGGCAACACCTCGCCCGCCATGTCCATCACGATCGCATTGGCATCGCCATAGGGCATCATCCCGGAGAGTGAGCCGCGGCCGGCCATGCGGAAGCGGCCGGAATTGTAGATGACGATGAGATCGATCCCGCCAGCCTCCTCGCATTTGGCGGAAAGTCCCGTGCCGGCGCCGCCGCCGACGATCGGCTCGCCGCGGGCGATCATGGCGCGATAGCGTGCGAGAAGGTCGGATCGAGGGAAGCTGGGCATCGGTCAGGTCCTGCCGGATGCGCCGCGCGAGCGGCTCTGGTGCAAGGCGCGGAAATGCTGCGCCAGGGCGGAGGCGAAAGCTGGATCGTTGATGTGATGAGGAAGCCGGAGGATCTGGCGGTTGGCCGTCACCCGCACCGTTTCGATGATGGCGCCGAACAGCGCGGCATCCGCCTCCGGATCCCAGAAGGCTTTTCCCGGCGCATCGAGCGCGGACACGCCGCCTTCCGGCAGCAGGAAGCGCACCGGGCCTTCCATCAGATTGAGTTTCTCGCCGATCCAGCGCCCCATCCGCCGGTTCTCTTCCGCCCTGGTGCGCATCAGCGTGACCTGCGGATTGTGCGGATACAGGTTGCGATTGCGGTAATGCGCCGGAACAGTGTCCGGCGCACCGAAATTCACCATGTCGAGCGCGCCGACCGAGGCTACGTAGGGAAGGCGGGTGCGGATGATGGCCCCGAAGCGGTCTTCGGTGGCCGCCAGAATGCCACCCATCATCATGTCGCAGACCTCGGTCGTCGAAACGTCGATCACGCCTTGCATCAAACCGGAATCGATCAGCTTTTCCATCGACCTGCCGCCGATGCCGGTGGCGTGGAAGACCAGCGGCTCCCAATCCTTTTCGATCAGCTTGACGACCTGCTGCACGCACGGCGTCGTGACGCCGAACATCGTCATGCCGACCAGCGGACGATCGGCGGCGCGCCGGCCCGGGCTTGGCGCGTTCTGCTCGATCCAGTTGCGCGCCATCGCCGCCATCGCATGCGCTCCGTTGCCGAGCACGGCGCGCGAAACCCGGTTGAGGCCCTGCACGTCGGTCACGGAATGCATCATCGCGATGTCGGTCGGTCCGACATAGGCGGCGACATTGCCCGCCGCCATGGTCGAGATCATGATCTTCGGCACGCCGACGGGCAGCATCTGCATCCCGGCCGTCGCGATCGCCGTGCCGCCGGAACCGCCGGCGGAAATGATGCCGGCAACGTTCTGCTGCTGGCCGATCCAAGCGCGGAATGCCTCCGTCATGGCGGCCACCGCCGTGCCGCGATCGCCCGAGGCGATGCCGGCGGACCCCATTGGCGAGGCCAGCGCGACTTCCTGTGCGGAAACGTCGGCGCCCTGATTGCGGCCAACCGTGGACAGATCGACGAGCCGCGTGCGGAGGCCCGCAGCCCTGATGATGTCGCGGATATGGCGCAGCTCCTCACCCTTGGTATCGAGGGTGCCGGCAATGATGACGTGCGGCTCCTGCGGGGCGCGCGCGGCGAGCGGAGAAACATCGCCCACGCGCCGGCCGTCGAGCGTTGCGAGGGTGGGGCGCGACACGGTCCGTGCCGCAGCCTCGATCCGTGCTGCGGGGACGTCCGCCGACCAGCGCGTCGGCTGCGCCGGATTGGCGTTGTAGATCCGCGTCGGCCCCTGCGGCGCGCTCTCGGCGGGCCTGCGCGGCGCGGCGGCGCCGGGCGCGCCGTTCCCTTCGGTTTCGTCGTGGCTGTGGCGGCCAACGCCCAGCAGTCGCTGCTGGAGGTCGCGGTCGGCGGCGAGCGTCTGCGAGGCGATGACGCGATGGATCCGGCCGTTGACCATGATGGCCACGGGATCGGACATCTGGGTTGCGACGCCGATGTTCTGCTCGATGACGAGGATCGAGACATCGCCCTCCGCGGCGAGCCGAACCAGCGTTTCCTCGACATGGGCGACGATGACCGGCGCGAGGCCCTCGGTCGGCTCGTCCATGATCAGCAGGCGCGGATTCATCAGGAGTGCCCGGCTGATCGCCAGCATCTGCTGTTCACCGCCAGAGAGCTGGCCGCCACCATTGTGGCGCCGTTCGGCAAGGCGCGGGAACAGTTCGTAGATGCGCTCCGGCGTCCAGTTTCCCTTGGCGGTCGACATCAGGCGCAGATGCTCGTCCACCGTCAGCGATCGCCACAGCCGGCGCCCCTGCGGCACATAGCCAATGCCCATCCGGGCGATCTCCGCCGGTGTCCGCCCGGTGAGTTCCTCGCCCATGAAGCGGATCGATCCGGAAGAGACCCGGACAAGGCCCATGATCGCCTTGCACATCGTGGTCTTGCCCATGCCGTTGCGGCCGACGACGGAGAGCACGCCGGAATGGAGCGAAAGATCGACGCCCTGAAGCGCGTGGCTTCTTCCGTAGAAGACATTCACGCCCTGCAGCTGCAGGAACGGCGCGGACGAACCCGTCGGGCGGTGTGGACGCTCAGCCATGTCCGCCTCCGAGGTAAAGTTCCTGGACTTCGGGATCTTCCTCGATTTCCTCGGGGCGGCCCTCCTTGAAGATGCGGCCATTGTGCATCATCGTGACGCTTTCGACGACGCGCAGGGCGACATCCATGTCGTGCTCGATGATGATGTAGCCGATGTGGCTCGGCAGCGAGGTAAGGATGTCGATCAGGTCGCGTCTCTCGGTGGGCGAGAGTCCCGCTGCCGGTTCGTCGAACAGGATGAAGCGCGGCGCGCCCGAGAGCGCGAGCGCGATTTCGAGCTGCCGCTGCTGGCCATAGGCCAGTTCACCGACCAGGCGTTCCTTCTCGTCGGTCAGATGCACGGCTTCGAGCAGCACGTCCGCGGCGTACACCAGGGCGTCGTCCGGGCGGGGCCGGATCAGCGAGAAGCGGTTTCGCGAAACACCGCGGCAGGCGAGGTAGACATTGTCCATCACGCTCAAGCCGGTGAAGAGGGAAGATATCTGGTAGGTGCGGCGCAAGCCCCGGCGGATCCGCTCGTGAGGCGGGAAGGCCGTCACGTCCTCGCCGAAAAACCGGATCAGGCCTGCCGTGGGGAGAAAATCGCCGGTGATGCAGTTGAACAGCGTGGTCTTGCCCGCGCCGTTCGAGCCGAGAACGGCCCGCCTTTCGCCCGGCTTTACCGACAGCGTCACATCCGAAATCGCGGCCAATGCTCCGAACATCTTGGTGATGCCGCGCAGTTCGAGAGCATTGCCGGAGGCGGGGTTGCTTGCCCCGAGCAGGTTCATCCGGGAGGGCGCGACAGGCGCGTTCATGCCCCGTCTCCCGTCGCGGCGGCGTCGCGCGCCGCAACCTGCGCGCGCCAGCGATCCCACAGGCCCAGCACGCCATCCGGCGAGAACAGCACCACTGCCAGGAAACCGATGCCGATGATCAGCTTGAAGCGGTCCGCCGAGAAGCCGAAAAAGCCGAGAATGTCCGACGAGAACACCTGCAGCAGCACGTAGATGAAGGCACCGATGAACGGTCCGAGCGGGCGGCGCAGTCCGCCGACCACCGCGACCACGAGTATGTCGATCGCGGCGGAAATGCCGATCGTGCCCGGCGCGATCTGCGCGTTCTGCCAGACCAGAAGGATGCCGCCCATCGAGGCGAAAACGCTTGCCAGCGCGTAGGCCGCCACGCGATGGGCGGTCACGTTGAAGCCCAGCGCCGCCATTCGGCGCGGGTTGTCGCGCACGCCCTGGAGGGCGAGCCCGAAGGGGGAGCGCGCGACATAGACGACTGCGCCGTAGCAAAGCGCGGCGCAGCCAAGGGTAAGATAGTAGAAGGGCAGGGGGTCGCGCCAGTTCACGCCGAACAGCTGCGGCGGCAGCACCAGGTTGAACCCGGAATAGCCGTTGAAGACCGAGTAGTTCTGCCGCGTGAAATAGAAGAAGGCCGCTGCGATCGCCAGCGTAATCATGATCGTGTAGATGCCTTCCGTGCGGACGGCGAGCGCGCCCGATACGGTGGCGAAAAGCGCCGCGATCAGGAACGCGGCAGGAAGCACGATCCACCAGGACAGGCCGAGGCTGACGGTGAGCACGCCCGACGGCCCGAGGATCGCCACCATGTAGCCGGCCGTCCCGGCGATCGACATTTGCAGCAGGCTCACCATTCCGCCATAGCCGGCGAGGAACATCAGGCTGAGCCCGATCATGCCCAGAATGAAGGTCCAGCCCATCACCTGGAACAGCCAGAAATCGCTGGCCACGACCGGCAGGAACAGCAGGACGATCGCGGCGATCCACCATGCGACGGGAATGCGATCCAGCCCGATCCGTTGATCGGCGCGGCTGGCCAGGCGAGGGAGGTTATCGGCGATCGACATGTCCTATCGCCTCGCGCCCAGGAGGCCATGCGGCCGAAACGCCAGCACCGCCGCCATGATCAGAAAGGTGAAAACGACCGAATAGGTCGGCGCGTAGACGAAGCCCATCTGCTCGGCCACCCCGATGATCAGCGCGCCGAGGGCCGCGCCGGCGATCGAGCCCATGCCCCCGACGATCACCACCACGAGGCTTGCCAGCAGGAAACGCGTGTCCTCCCCCGGCGACAGCGACTGGAACGTGCCACCGACGATGCCGGCCATACCGGCAAGCCCGGCACCGAAGCCGAACACCACGAGAAACACGAGCTGGATGCGCACGCCGGAGGCGGCCAGCATCTCACGGTCGTCGACGCCTGCACGGATCAGCATGCCGAGCGCGGTTCGGTTCAGAACGAGCCACATCGCAATGCCCATCACGATCGCCGCGATCAGGATCCAGACCCGCACGGCCGGGTAGCGCAGCCACGTAACCGCGCCGGTCGAGGCGTTGACGTTGCTCACCAGCGGCAGTTCCATCGGTCCCTGCAGGAATTGCGGGGCGAGGATCGAATAGGATTGCCCGCCCCACCACCAGAGCATGAGGTCGGCAAGGACGATCGAAAGCCCGATGCTGACCAGCGTCTGGCGGAGTTCTTCGCCTTCCATCTTCGAGAAGATGAAGCGCTGCATCAAAAGTCCGATCAGCGCCACCACGACGAAGACGACCGGGAAAGCCAGCAGCCACGAACCCGACGCGGTCGCGATCTCGAATCCGAGATATCCGCCGATCAGGAACAATGAGCCATGCGCGAGATTGACGATGCGCATCAGGCCGAAGATCAGCGTGAATCCGGCCGCCACCAGGAAATAGAGCGCGCCAAGCGTGATGCCGCCGAGCAGCGCATTCAGGAAGATCTGCTTGCGGCCCCAGCTCGCCGCCAGTTCGGGTGGCCAGGGCGCCAGCACGAGCCACAGGAACGCCGCAACCAACAGAATGACGATCAGGCTCCAGAGCGGATAACGCTTGATGAAATTTTCCATCTCAGAACGGCCCGACGGCTTCCGGTGGCGGACCTCCGCCACCGTTGGACAAAGGCTAGATTGAAGTTCCCGACCTGTCCTTTCCCAAACGTCTGTTCTTTAGCCCGAACGTCTCTTCTTTCGAGTTCCGCACCTCTTTGCTTGATCGATCAATGCGCGAGAGCCGAGACGCTGCGCCGGTACGCGCTCGGCGGCACGACGCCGTTGGCGATGAAGAAACGAGAGAAGCTTGCCGGGGTCGCAAAGCCGAGATCGAGCCCGATCTCGGAAACCGTTTCCACGCCTCTGGCCAATCGCTCTATCGCGCTCTCCATCCGTAGCGCATTGCGGAAGATTGTGGGGGGCAGGCCCATCTGCTCGCGAAACAGCTTGAAGAAATGCGGGCGCGAAAGGCCGGCGCTCCGCGAAATCTCTGCAAGGTCAACAGGTTCGCCGAGCTTGTCGCTCAGGAGGTTTATCGCGCGCCTGAGGCGGAAATCACGCAATACCAGGCCGTGGGCGGCCGGCCCGTCACCTGCGCTCGTCCATTGCCAGGTTTGATCGAAGGCCGCCTGGGTGAGAGCACCGAGGCGATCTTCGAAAGAGCCGTCGCTGCCGCCATGGGCGGAAAGCAGCCGCGCGGTTTCCGACGCAAGCCGGGTGATGTGATCGCTCATTTCGACGGCTGGCCTGCCGAAGCGCAGGATTTCGAAGGCCGTGTGGCTCGCATCGGCGAACCAGCCCGGGCGGATGTAGAGGACGAGCGTCAGCGTTGGTTGGCGCCGGTCGATCGGCGCGAAATAATGCGGTTGCCATGGACTGATTGCCGTCGCGTTCGCGGGCGTAAGCGGCAGGGTCTTGCCGTCGATGACCACGCTGGCGGCCGGGCCGCTGACGTGAAAGATCAGATGCCCCTCGCGATGGGCATGTGGCGCCATGGGGCGATCCAGCTCGTAAAGACAAGCGCGGCCGAACGCACCATGTGCGACCGCGTGGGCGATACTCATCGGTTTCCTCCCCGCCCATCTTCGTGCGCGGTGATCGATGAATTTATAAGGAGATCGTGCTGTGGCAACAGGCAAATCGCCTCGGTTGCCGCCGGCCCGCGCCGTTTGTCTCGTTCCGGGTGTTTCCTGTTCGTACTCACCAGGCAGCCTCGAGGATGCGGCGGCAGTCGCCAGGGGTCAGCCGCCGGGGGTTGGCAAGGGCTCCGGGGTCGTTCGCCGCCATTTCTGCAAATCGGTCGAACCGGGACGGATCGATTCCGATCTCGCGCAGGGACGTCGGCAGGCCGACGGCCCGGGCGAAAGCTCCGATTGCGGTGCTGAAGTGCAGTTCCCGCGTCGCCCTGGCAAAAGTCTCGGCCATGGTGTCGTATCGATCGCCGACGGCTTCGGTGTTGAAGTCGACCATCGCCGCCATCAATGGCGCATGCAGATCGCCCTGCACGACGCCGGGGCCGAGTTCGGCCTTGATCGGTTCGGCGAGCGCATCGACCCCGCCAACCGCTTTTTCCAGGGCAAGTCCGGCCGTCAATGCCGCCGCCATCAATTCGCGCTGCGCTTCCCGGTGCGTGGGCGAAGCAAGCGCCACCGGTAGCCAGCGCGTCAGCCGTCTTGTGGCTTCCAGCGCAAGCGCATCCGCTGGCGGGTGGTAGACAGGGCTTGCATAGGCCTCGATGGCGTGGACCAGCACCTCCATGGCAGCAGCCGCCAGGCGGCGAGAGGGCGCGCCTTCGAGCACGGTTGGATCGGCGATGATCCGGTCGGGGCGAGGGCAGGCGACGGGCGGGTCTTGCCCGAGGCGCACCCGCCGCGCCAGACCGAAATCGCAAAGGCTGGCCGGAACGGCGATCAGCGTAAGGCGTTCGCCTCGCCGCAACGCATGCTCTGCCGCGAGCCGCGCCTGCCCCACGGCCGCCGTTCCGCCCACGGCGATCAGCGTGTCCGTCTGGATGTCGTCCAGAGCGCTCAGGATCCGCGAGGTTGCGTCTCCGGCAGGAATGGCCCGATCGGCCCGTGCCAGGCTGATCGTCGTCTGGCTGAGCGACTCCTGCACGCGCGTGCACACGGCTGCGCTTCCGGGCTCGTCGTCGACGAGCACCAGCGCCCGGGCGAGCGGCCCAACTTCCTCGGGCAGCGCATCCTCGATCGCTGCTTCCGCGAAATGGGTGCGCGTGAGATAGCCGATCAGGGTCATCGAGACGCTCCCGGCGAGTCCGCGCCCTGGAGTCCGTAGTGGCGGATTCCCCAAGGAGTGGGCGGCCGGCTCGCAGTGCCGGCCGCGAACGACTCAACGGGACGCGCTCAGCCGCCTGCGCGCAACTTGGGACAGTCGACCGCGGTGCGCGACGGCAACCCGATGGCGCGGAACTGTTCCTTCGTCATGCCGAGCGTCTGGTTCACGTTCTCGGTCTTGGCGACCATCTTGCTCGTCATATTGCCATCCGGACCATCGACCACTTCGTTGACGAAGACGGTTCCGGTCGCCTGGCGGTTTTCGTTCAGCGTGACCTTGCCGACGGGGCTGGCGAGCTCAAGCTTGTTCAGAGCTGCCTTGAACTTCGCCTGTCCGTTCGACAGATCGCCCCCGGCCGCTTCGAGCCCTTTGATGGCGGCCAGCGTCGCCGTGTAGTATCCCAGGCCGAACAGCGACGGCGAGGGGAGACGTTTGTCGGCCGGGAAGCTGTCCTGATACAGCTTCACATAGGCGGTCCAGGCCGGGTCGGTGTTGTCGGCCGCGAACGGGCCCGAAGTCGGCGTGCCCTTCAGCACGTCCTTCGCCTTGCCCTTCGCCGTCAGAACCGTCTGGTCGGCCATGATGGTGCCGCCGATCAGGCGGGTCTTCTCGCCGGCCTGTTGATACTGGTTGAGGAAGTTGATCGCGTCCGTGCCGCCGAGACCGAGATAGATGGCGTCAACATTGTCCGGCAGCTGCGCGATGATGCCGCCGAAATCCGACTGGCCGAGCGGCTGCCAGAAGCGCTGGACGATGTCGCCGCCCGACTTGCAGAAGTCTACCGCGAAGCCCATGAAGTTCGTGTAGCCGAACGAATAATCGGCTGCGATCGTCGCCACGCGCTTCCAGCCCTTCTTTTTCACGACGTAGTTGCCGAGGCCGTAGCCCCATTGCGACCCGTCGAGGTTGAATCGGTAGAAGTTCGGCGCTGGATCGACCCAGGTGGTCTCGAGCGCGCCGGAAATGCCGTTGATCACCACCTTGTCGGGGATGGTCTTGGCGAAATCGCGCATGGCAATGCCTTCCGAGCCGGAAAGCGGTCCGAGGATGAGGTCGACCTTGTCCTGCTCTACGAGCTTGCGGGCCATACGGACCGTGGTGTCGGGTTTGGTATCCGTCGGAGCCACGACGGTTTCGACCTTCTTGCCGGCAATGGAGTTGTTCACCTGCTTGAGAGCCAGTTCGACATTGCGGACGCCGTCCTGGCCGCCGGTCGCGAAGGCGCCTTCGAGTGCGACCAGAATGCCGATCTTGATGGTGCCGCCTTGGGCGAGAGCCGAGCCGGGCAGCACAAGGGCGGCCACCGCGACGGCGCTGAGCAGAGACTTGCGCATTGTTGTTCCTCCCTGTGACGCGGAAGGAAGAATCCGGCCGCGACGCCGGACCTTCCCATGCGCGC
>NZ_JBQTHN010000245.1:0-2377 GCF_052389815.1 Bradyrhizobium sp.
GGGCGGGGCGGTTGGGGGGTTCTGCCCCCCCCGTCGCGGAGATGCCCCCCACGTTTTTGCTCCGCATCTCGCCCCCCCCCATGGTTTTGTTAAATCCCGATGCCGCCGGACGATCGATTCAACCAATCACCATGGCTCGGCTAGCGCACTGCCTTGCGCCGCCCGTTCCACCACAGGGCCAGATTCCAGCCGATACAAGTGGCTAGCGCGAGGCTCAGCCCGACGGCCGAGCCGAACGTCAGCACCGCAACGTGCATCACGGCAACCGCCAGGCCAAATCCCATCAAGCCCCAGGCGCCGTTGGAAATGGCGGCGGCCGTCGGCGGGCCGCCGATCCGCGGATGCAGCACCAGCATCAGGCTGGTGAAGACGATCGGGAACAGCGCCATGATGCCGGAGATGCGCGGACCGACCCAGCCCGACGTCGTCACCACGGTGGCGACCAGCATTGCCACGAGGCCGGCCCGCAAGGGAATGTCGTACCAGCGCCGCGCGATCAGCGGCATCTTCTTCACGTGCATGTAGGGCCGCATCAGCGGCACTGCGATCGCAAAGGTCATGATGTTCGCGATCACGCCCGCGAGCAGCGTCCACTGGAACTGGCGGATCACCGTTGCCAGAACGAGCCAGACCGCCATCGCCGCGCCCGCGCTGACCCAGAGGCTGAAGCGCTGCGCCAGCGCCGAATAGGTGAGCGTCAAAATGATCGTCGCCGCGTTGATCGGCAGGCTGGCGAGCGCGCCCTCGGCGACGAAGGCCGCGTCATGGTCGAGTGCGAGGAAGACGTAGGACGGCCCTGCCGAGATCGGCAGCGTCGCCACCAGCGCGCCGATCACGGGACCGGAGCGCTCGGTGATGACGGAGGCCGACACCACGAACGCCGCGGTGATGGCCATGCGAAAGAGGAGAATGAGGAGGAAGGAGAGTTCGGGGGACATCTATCGGTCGTCCCTGCGAACGCAGGGACCCATACGCCGCGGCCTATCGGCTTGAACCGCGCTGTTCGACGGCTTTCGTACCACACGACCGCCTGTGGTTATGGGCCCCTGCGTTCGCAGGGGCGACGAGCTACACCCGCTTCATCGATACCGTGACCTTCGGGCCGTTCCTGATGGTCTGATAGACCACGCAATAGCGCTCGGTGAGTTTCAGCAGCAGGTCGAGCTTGTCCTGCGGCGCTGACGTTTCGACCTCGAAGCGCAGGCGGATCTCGGCAAAGCCGACCGGGGCTTCCTTGTCGATGCCGAGCGTGCCGCGGAAATCGAGGTCGCCCTCGGCGATGACGTGCCCGGCCTTCAGCGGCACCCCGACGGCGGTGGCGACCGATTTCAACGTCACCCCGGCGCAGGCGACCAGCGCTTCCAGCAGCATGTCGCCGGAGCAGAGCTCGAGCCCGGAGCCGCCGGTGCCCGGATGGAGGCCGGCGACCGCCAGCGCCCGGCCGGTCTCGACCTTGCAGGCGATGCCTTCATTGTCGATCGAGCCCTTGGCCTTCAGCGTGATGACCGCGGCGGAGGGATCGGACTTGTAGCGTTCCTTGATCGGGGCCTGCAGGGCGCGCAGTTCGGCGGCATCCATTGTCGTTGTTCTCCGAAATTGGTGTCGGCCGGCGCCAGATGTAGCGCCCGGGACGAGCGCTGTCACCACGGCCCGATCGCCTCGGCGTTGGGATTGGCCGGAAAGCCACTATATTTCAGCCGGTTATGAACGAATCAAAAGTGGTTCCGGACCGCCGCGGCCATCCGGCGGCCCGTGAGCATCCGGGGTCGCAACAATGTCCCGTGACAGCGCGAGCGCGGTCCGTTATTTCCGGTGACTGCATGGATAAAGTCGTGACAGAGGGCCGCAGCGAAGCGGACGACCGTTTCGAGACCGCGCGGATCACCGCCGCGGTCGATGCGCTCGCCGAGAAATATGCCGGCCGCGAGGACGTATTCCGCTCCTCGCTGGCCCAGCTCTTGAAGGGCGAAATGCTCGCCGCGCGCGCCAAGGCGCAGGCGATCCTCTTGAAGGACCGCCACGGAAGGCGTTGCGCCGAGCGGCTCTGCTTCATGCAGGACGAGATCATCCGCATTCTGTACGACGCCGCCACCCGCCACCTCTATCGCTCGCACATTCCCTCGGGCGAAGAGCGCATGGCCGTGGTCGCCACCGGCGGCTACGGCCGCGGGCTGATGGCGCCGGAGTCCGACATCGACCTGCTGTTCATCCTGCCCTACAAGCAGACCGCCTGGGGCGAGCAGGTCGCCGAAGCCATCCTCTATTGCCTGTGGGACATGGGGCTGAAGGTCGGCCACGCCACGCGCTCGGTCGACGAATCGATCCGCCAGGCGCGCGGCGACATGACCATCCGCACCGCGGTGCTGGAGACGCGCTT
>NZ_JBQTHN010000246.1:0-7260 GCF_052389815.1 Bradyrhizobium sp.
TGCGCGGGTTTGACCGGTGAATCAATAAATATTCAAATTTTTCTCGCTTAGATTAGGTTTGGCCGGTACAACCCCGGCCATGACGAGGAAACAAGGACACAAACAATGAAATCTCAACCCTTCGATCTCTCCGGCAAGGTCGCGATCGTGACCGGCGGCAATGGCGGCATTGGGCTTGGCATGGCGCGGGGGCTGGCGGACGCCGGCGCCGATATCGCGGTGGTCGGCCGCAACGAGGCGAAATCGGCTGAAGCCGTCGAGGACCTGCGCAAACGCGGCGTCAAGGCGATTGCGGTGTCAACCGACGTCACCGACAAGGCCGCAGTGAGCGCCATGATCGAGCGGGTCGGCAAGGAGCTCGGCCGCATCGACATTCTCGTCAACAACGCCGGCACCAGCATCCGCAAGCCGACCCACCTGTTGGAGCTCGATGAGTGGAACACGGTGATGGACACCAACCTGACCAGCGCCTTCCTGTGCTCGAAGGCCGCCTATCCCGCGCTCAAGGCATCCGGCCACGGCAAGGTCATCAACATCGGCTCGATGATGTCGATCTTCGCCGGCAGCTACGCGCCGGCCTATGCCGCGAGCAAGGGCGGCATCGTGCAGTTCTCGCGCTCCTGCGCCTGCGCCTGGGCCCCCGACAACATCCAGGTCAACGCCATCCTGCCCGGCTGGATCGACACCGATCTGACCAAGGGCGCGCGCCAGCAGGTCGCCGGCTTGCACGAGCGCGTGCTTGCGCGCACGCCCGCGGCGCGCTGGGGCGACGTCGGCGATTTCGCAGGGATCGCGGTGTTCCTGGCTTCGCCGGCGTCCGACTTCGTCACGGGCACTGCGATTCCGGTAGACGGTGGGTTCTCCGTGATGTCGTGACGGGCTTGCTTCACCTTTCCCCGCCCTTCTGCGGGGAGAGGTCGACGCCGAAGCGCAGCGAAGGCGGAGGGTGAGGGGCGATCCGCGAAGATTGCCACACGACCGCACCCACCGAATCCTCGACTCAAAAGATCGAGTCGGAGAGACCTCTTCCGCGGAGATGCCGTGCCCGGCCCCTCACCCGGATTGCATCTATCGATGCAATCCGACCTCTCCCCGCAGAAGAGCGGGGAGAGGTGAACCGAAAGCGCTAGCCACCCGCCGCCGGCGAATGGACGTGCTCGGGACGCACGCCGATCGCGAGGAAGCGAGCGGTGATGCCCTGCAGCCAGGGGATGGCGGTGATCAGCCGCATCGGCAGCGGCGCCTTCAGCGGTTGCGTCCCCGGCCTCAGCGCCCGGCTGACGATGTTGTCCTGTGCGACCACCTGCATGCGCTGGGTCACCTTGACCGGAAACTCGCGCCGCGCCTGCACCGCATCGAGTTCGGCTTCGCTCGGCGCGCCATTCTGAAGCTTCGCCGCAAGCAGGTTCGCGGCGGCGACCGCGTCCTGCACGGCGAGATTGACGCCGACGCCGCCCATCGGGGACATCGCATGGGCGGCGTCGCCAATGCAGAGTAGCCCGGGCTGCGCCCACTTGTGCAAGCGGTTGATGACGACCGTCAGCAGCTTCATGTCGTCCCAGCTCTTCACGTCGGATATGCCCGACTTCAGCACCGGCGCCATCCGCACGATATCGTCGAGCAGCGCCGAAAGCCCCCTCGCCTTCACCGCCTCAAAGCCGCCCTTGGGAATCACAAAAGCGCACTGCCAGTAATCGCCGCGGTCGAACGTCACCATCATCTTGCCGGGATCGACTCGCGCAAAGATCTTCTCGGTCTCGTTCGGCGCCTTGCCGGCGCGAAACCACAGCACGTCCATCGGCGCGCCGATTTCATGAACCTCGAGCCCTGCGCGCTCGCGCACCGTCGAGTGCCGGCCGTCGCAGGCGACCGTCAAATCCGCCTCGATGTCGATCGTGCCGTCCGGCGTCCTGACGCGCACGCCGTTGACGCCGTCTCCGGTGCGGATCAGGTCGATTGCCTCGCTGCTCATCATCACCTTGAGCGAAGGAAAGCGGCTGCCGGCCTCGCGCAGAAAATTGAGAAAGTCCCATTGCGGCATGAAGGCGATGAAGGGGTATTTTGTCTTGAGTCGGGTGAGGTCGGCGACCTGTACCCGGGTGCCGGCGAAAATGCCCTGCATCTTCTGCAAGCGCTGATGCGGCAGTTTCAGGAAGCCATCGATCAGACCGAGCTCGTCCATCACCTGTAGCGTCGAGGGATGCACGGTGTCGCCGCGGAAATCGCGGAAGAAGTCGGCATGCTTCTCCAGCACCACCACGTCGACGCCGGCGCGTCCCAGCAGATAGCCCAGCATCATCCCGGCCGGGCCGCCTCCGACGATGCAGCAGCGAACTCGAATCGATTGCGCCATAGCTACCTCCGGTAGCAGAGCATACGCCAAATGCACGACTTCGTCATTGCGAGGAGCGACAGCGACGACCCTTCTCCGCTTGCTACGCAAGCTTCGCAGGGCTCGGAGTCCGCCGACGCTCGGAGAGCGAAGGCGGAAGCAATCCATCTCGCCGCAATCGGATTACTGTAGGGTGGGCAAAGGCGCACTTGCGCCGTGCCCACCTTCACCAGTGTGCTCGCGAAGGTGGGCACGCGGAGCTGTCATCGGGCGCGCATTCGCGCGACCCGTTGGCTTTGCCACCCTACGGCTCTTCGCAATGACAGTGGGGCGGAGTCACCGCCGGAACGTCTTGATCTCCGACACGCTGCCGTCGCGATAGGTCAACTCGATCGAAACCGACTTCGTCGCAGGCGAAAGCTTGAGGTACGGGTTGGCGTCGTGCGGGATGGCGCTGGGATCCCTGGGATTGCAGGCGGGCATCTTCAGCACCTTGTCCGGCACCGCGCTGTCGATGCCGATGCGGGCCTCGCGGATCGCGCAGCGGTAGGACATCAGGTGCGTGTAGTAGACCAGCAGGCCGTTGTAGTCGCGGAACGATAGCCAGCTGGTCGCGGTCATGTCGAGGATCTTGCGCTGGTCGCGCAAGAGCGCGGCCTCGGGATCGAAGCGGACCGGGAACGGGCCCTGCATTTCGCCGGAGCTATCTACATAGCGCACCTGGATGGTGGTTGCGCCCTGGTCGGCGCTCAGCTCGATCGAGGGATTGGACATCCGCTTGCGGGTGCGCGGGTCGAGCGTGTCGATGAAGCCGGTCTCGCGGAATTCTCCGGCATCGCCCAGCCGCCAGGAAATCCCCAGCGTCGGATCGGCAATCGAGAACACCACGGTCCAGCCGCCGTTGTGGCGCGAGAAGGCGGCGATCGGTGCATTGACGGAATCGTTGTGCGGAGCGATGCGCTGCACCTGCGTCAACGCCGCCACCTGCTGCGGCGGCTCGGCGGGCTTTGCGGCGACCGCCGAAGGCTCGGACTTCTGCTCGGACTTGGGCTCGGCTTTCGCCGTGCCGTTGAGGAAGACGTCGTCGACCATCTGGTCGAAATAGACCGGCACCTGCTTGTGGCGCACGGTTTCCGCGGACTCGCTGACCAGACGGCGCGTGCGCTGCGCGACCTGCACGAGGTTGAGGCCGGGCTGCGTCAGCTCTTTCGCAAAGATGCGGGTGAACACCGAATTGGGGTTGGCGTCGTCATTGGAGAGGCGGTCGAGCGCGGTCTGGCGCGGGCCCGCCGCGAACACCGAGAACACGCCCTCCGGCAATTGCGTCATCGGCGCCAGTCCGCCGCCGCCCGCGACCGCACGGGTGCCGGCGCGCTCGAACGGGTTGTTGCGGCAGGCGTCGAACACCAGGATCGCGGTGCGCGCCTTCTTGTTCTGCAGCCGCTCGATGATGCGGTCGGCGAGGACGGAGGAATCGCGCACCAGCTCTTCCTGCCCTTCGGTCGCCGCCGGCACGTCGGTCGGCAGCAGAAAATTCTGCCCGGCGATCTCGAAGCCGTGGCCGGCGAAGAAGAAGAAAGCGGTATCGCCCGGCTCGACCGCCTTGTCGAAGGCGAGCAGCGTCTGACTGAAAGCCTGGCGGGTCTGGTTCTCGGCGACCATCACGGAAAAGCCGAGCTGCTTGAGCGTATCGCCCATGGTGCGGGCATCGTTGACCGCCTTCTGCAGCTTGGAGACGTGCTTGTAATCGTTATTGCCGATCACCAGCGCCACGCGCTTGGCGGCATGGGCCGGCATGGCCAGCATGATGCCGGCGGCCGCGATGCAGAGGGCGGCCGCGTTCTTCCAATTCATCCAGTTCATCGCAGAAATCCCCGCCTGCGCCGCGCCTGCGGCGTATGGGCCCGACGCCCCGATAGTCGCCCTGATAGTCGCTGGACGTGGATGCGAGGTTCAGCCCCCTGCCCGTTGGCCGCCATGTTGTCCCGCCGTTTGAAGGCAAAATGACGAAAAGACGCTTATTTGTGCGAAAGCATTAAGGTTTTTGCCGCATGAGGCCAGTTCCCAGATTGACTTTGGCCATTTCGACCCTATGTTCCGGCTCAACGCGGCCCTCGGTCGAAATACGATTCCCTGGGTTAGCCGCTCGTCTGCGTAAGTCAGAGCCCCTGAGCTTCCTTAAAAGCACGCCGTTTCCGGGGTTGAACGCGACAGCCTTTTTACCTTCGATTCCAAACGGCGGGTCGAACAGAGGCTCAATGTCTTTTTCCAATCTCGGTTTGTCCGACAAGGTGCTCGCCGCAGTCGCGGCAGCCGGTTACACCACCCCGACCCCCATCCAGGCACAGGCGATCCCCCACGTCCTCGCGCGGCGCGACGTCCTCGGCATCGCGCAGACCGGCACCGGCAAGACCGCTGCCTTCGTCCTGCCGATGCTGACCATCCTCGAGAAGGGCCGCGCCCGGGCACGCATGCCGCGCACCCTGATCCTCGAGCCGACCCGTGAGCTTGCCGCGCAAGTCAAGGAGCAGTTCGACAAGTACGGCGCCGGCCAGAAGCTCAACGTGGCGCTGTTGATCGGCGGCGTTTCCTTCGGCGACCAGGACTCCAAGCTGATGCGTGGCGTCGACGTGCTGATCGCCACCCCGGGCCGTCTGCTCGACCATACCGAGCGCGGCGGCCTGCTGCTCACCGGCGTCGAGCTGCTGGTGATCGACGAAGCCGACCGTATGCTCGACATGGGCTTCATTCCCGACATCGAGCGCATCTGCAAGCTGGTTCCCTTCACCCGGCAGACGCTGTTCTTCACCGCGACGATGCCACCGGAAATTTCCCGCATCTCCGACACCTTCCTGCACAATCCCGAACGCATCGAAGTCTCCCGCCCCGCAACCACCGCGACCGGCGTGTCCCAGTTCCAGGTCCCGGGCGGCCGCGAGGCCCATCAGAAGCGCGAGGTACTTCGCCGCCTCTTGCGCGAGGCCAAGGATCTCAACAACGCGATCATCTTCTGCAATCGCAAGCGCGAAGTCGCCGTGCTCTACAAGTCGCTGCAGAAGCACGGCTTCGCCGTCGGCGCCCTGCATGGCGACATGGATCAGTCGGCCCGCACCGCGGCGCTCGATCAATTCCGCAAGGGTGAAATCCCGCTGCTGGTCGCCTCCGACGTCGCCGCCCGCGGCCTCGACATTCCCGCGGTCAGCCATGTCTTCAATTTCGACGTGCCGCATCACCCCGACGATTACGTGCACCGCATCGGCCGCACCGGCCGCGCCGGCCGCGCCGGCACCGCGATCTCCATCGTCACCTCGCTCGATTCGAAATCGATCGCGGCGATCGAGAAGCTGATCGGCCAGAGCATTCCGCGCGCCGAAGGCGACTACGCAGTTGCCGCCGCAGCGTCCGAGGACAGCGAGCATCCGCGCGAGCCCCGCAAGCGCGATCATGGCCGCGACGGTTCGCGCGGCGGCCGCAAGCCGCGCCGTGAGCGCGGCGAGCGTCATGGCAATGAACGAGCCGGCAGCGAGCGAGCTGGCGGTGAAAGAGCTGCCGGCGAACGTCACGCCGGCAAGGGCGGCCGCCGTTCGGCGCCGCAGCCGCAGGCGGCGGCTCCATCGGAGGTGCCGTCGATCGGCCGGCCCGAGCCGCGCCGTATTCCGCGAGAGGAAATTGAACCTGCGGATCATTCGCACCTTCCCGCATTCCTGCTGCGGCCGGTGCGCGCGCGCGTCTGATAGCGTACCAACGGCCGGTCCATGTTTACCGGCCGTTCATTCTCCTCCGATAGCGTAGGCTCGTTGATTTAGTAATTGCTGCCGGGTACCGGGCGGCACCGCGCGCTATTGGGGACGGATCGGTGGTCAAACCGCTTGACGAGCACGAACGCACGCTTGCTTACGCCGAAATCGCGCTCGGCCAGATCAAATCGCTGCGCCAGACCGCAATTCCCCGCAACTACGAAATCTGGTATGTCTACGCGACGGGTTACAACGCTCCCCTCAACAAGATCATCAACGAGACGCTGGCGCGCAACGGCAAGCTGAGCGAAAGCGATCTCGAGCAGATCTACGAGACCTATCTCTCCCAGCTGAAGACTTCCGATCGCATCGACAAGGTCGGTGCGCGCGTGATCGGCGAGATCGACGACGTGATGAAGCTGATCACGGAAGCGCTCGGCGTGTCCTCGAGCTATGGCGCCAGCCTCGACGGCGCCAGCCAGAAGCTCTCCTCGGTACAGAATGGCGAGCAGCTCAACGCGATCGTCGAGCAGCTGGTGAAATCGACGCGCGAGATGCGCGAGACCAACAAGGCCCTGGAAGAGCGGCTGTCGCTGTCGAAGCACGAGATCAACGACCTGCAGCACAGCCTGGAAGCGATCCGCGCCGAGAGCCTGACCGATCCGCTGACCGGCCTCGGCAACCGCAAATATTTCGACCGCTCGATCGAGGCGGCGGTGACGGCCGCGCTCGCGAGCGGCGAGCCGCTGTCGCTCCTGATGTTCGACATCGACCACTTCAAGTCGTTCAACGATTCCTATGGCCATCTCACCGGCGACCAGGTGCTGCGGCTGGTCGGCATGTCGCTGAAGCAGACCATCAAGGGCCAGGATATCACCGCGCGCTATGGCGGCGAGGAGTTCGCGGTGGTGCTGCCCAATACGGGATTGCGCCAGGCGCTGACGGTTGCCGACCACATCCGCCGCGCGGTGATGGCCAAGGAGCTGAAGAAGAAATCGACCGGCGAGATTCTGGGCCGCGTCACCATCTCCGTCGGGGTGTCGCTGCTGAAGGCGGGCGACGACACGGACTCGCTGATCGAGCGCGCCGATGCCTGCCTCTACGCCGCCAAGCGAAACGGCCGCAACCGCGTGATCTGCGAGCTCGATCCGGAATACGCCGCAGAGGCGCGGGACCAGAGCCAGGTGGCCT
>NZ_JBQTHN010000247.1:0-4711 GCF_052389815.1 Bradyrhizobium sp.
TCGACGTCGCCAGCGACACGGTCGAGACATCAGAGGACGTCTGCAAGGTGATCGATGCCGTCTCGAAATTCGTCGCCCATGGCGACATCATCGCGACCACCAATTGCGGCATGGCGCCGATGCGGCGGGATATCGCGGAGGCCAAGCTGATGGCGCTCGGCGCCGGCGCAAAACTGGCGCGGCAACGGTTCGGGTGATCGCCAGCTGCGCAGGATTACCGCGCGCTCGGGTGCAGCGCCGGCTGGAATCCGGACGCCAGCGCGCGCAGCACTGATGGCGGCGTGATCAGCATCGCATCGCCGATCGGCGCTTCCATCTTGCAATAGCCGGCAAAGCTCCAGTGCAGCAGCTTGCCGTCAACGATCAGGTAGCTGCCCTCACCCGCCTGCACCATCGCGCCGTCCGGCAGCTTTTCCAACGGCATCGGCAGCGGATGCAGCCGTTTCCTGCCGCGATCCAGCCGCTCGCGATGCAGCACGGCATCGATGTCCTTTGCGCGGAGCCCGGCAACACGGTTTCCCTTCTCCCAGCAGCTGCGGAAACGGTTGGCGTCGTCGCGCCGACAGTAGAAGCAGGGGCGATGCCCGGCGGCGAGTGCCGTGGCCTCGTCGAGGAAGAACAGCTCGGTCCAGCTCCGCCCGCCCATCACCTCGCGGCGCCGGCCGCGGAATTCGCAGACGCAGGCCAGCCAGGCCGGGTTCGACCAGCGCTTCTTCAAGAGCGTCTTGGTCGCGGGGTCGTGAATGATGCCGCGGTTGCCGGTGAAGAGCCCGCGGTGCGGATCGGCGACGATGTCGCCCAGCGGCGTGACGCGGTTTTGCAGGGGCATGTGACGACCGCGAATAGCGAATAGCGAATAGTATCTTGCCCTGCTCGCCATTCGCAATTCGCTATTCGCCTCTCACCTCCCGCCGTGCAGCGGCGGCTGATACGACAGCGCGGTGTCCCACGGAAAATGAATCCAGGTGTCCTGCGACACCTCGGTGATATACGTGTCCACCAGCGGCCGGCCCTTCGGCTTGGCGTAGACCGCGGCGAAATGCGCATCCGGCATCATCGCGCGAACCAGGCGCCCGGTCTTGCCGGTGTCGACGAGGTCGTCGACGATCAGAAGTCCCTTGCCGGTGCCGCCGCCGAGCTTCGCCACTTTCTCCGACACGCCCTTGAGAACCTGCAGGTCGCCCTGCTTGTCGTGGTCGTAGCTCGCCACGCACACGGTATCGATGACGCGCAGGCCGAGCTCGCGCGCGACGATTGCGGCCGGCACCAGCCCGCCGCGGGTGATCGCAACCACCGCATGGAACGGGCCGACTTCATTGAGCCGCCAGGTCAGCGCCCGGCAATCCCGGTGGAACTGGTCCCAGGAGACCGGGAATGACTTTTCGGAATTATTGTCGGCCATTTCGCGAACCGCCCTTACGCCGACTTCCGCGCTGCATGCAGCGCCGCCAGCATCTCCTTCACCGCGGTCATCGCGGCGCTGAGCTTTTCCGGATCGCGCGAGCGCACCACGAGATTGGTGTTGGGACGCTGCTCCTCATCCATGAAGGGATAGCTGCCGATGATGGTGTCGGGATGGGTGTTGGCGATCTCCCGCAGCGGCCCGCCGATGTCGCCTTCCCGCGCGTTGGCCCGCACCGATTCCGACAGCATCCGCACCCCCGACTTCAGCTTGGGCGCAACGATGTCCATCATGGCTTGCATGATCGAGGGCACGCCGGCCATCACGATCACGTTGCCGATCTTGAAGCCGGGCGCCAAAATCGTCGCGCTCTGGATCAGCTCGGCGCCGTCGGGGATGCGTGCCATCCGCAGCCGCGCCTCGTTGAGATCCTGCCCGCTCCAGCGCTCGCGAAACCGCGCCACCACCTCCGGATGGTGGTCGATGCCGACGCCGAACGCCCTCGCCACGGCATCGGCGGTGATGTCGTCATGGGTCGGGCCGATGCCGCCGGTGGTGAAGACATAGGCGTAGCGCTTTCGCAGCGCATCGAGCGCCGCGACGATGTCGGCCTCGTCGTCGGCGACGACGCGGACTTCCTTGAGGTCGATGCCGATATTGGTCAGGTACTCGGCAATGAAGCCGATGTTCTTGTCCTTGGTCCGGCCGGACAGGATCTCGTCGCCGATCACCAATATCCCCGCCGTGACGATCTCGCTCATGTCCTCTTCCTCGCCCTGCCCCGTTTCGCGCGGGGTCATCCGACATTGCCGGGGCAACGCCTTGAAGTCACGGGGTTTTGCTGCCGAAATAAGCAACCGCGAGCCGGTTTTTCAGGCAACCCGTTTTCCATCCATAGCAAATGCCGCGCGCCAATGCATATCGCGCTGGCCCGGGCCTTGCTACCACCCCAAGAAGTCATGCAGTGTGTTGCATGGCCTGAGGGGGACAGTCACGGTTCATGGCGGTTGCGTTCGACGAAATGAATGGCCCCGGTGGCGACATCCGCCCGGCCTACCAGGAACTTTCCCGCTGGCTGAACGAGACGCCGCCGGACGCGCTGGAATATCGCCGCCATGAGGCGGAATTGCTGTTCCGCCGCATCGGCATCACCTTCGCGGTCTACGGCGACGCCGAGGCCACCGAGCGCCTGATCCCCTTCGACGTCATCCCGCGCATCATGTCCAAGCGGGAATGGACCATCCTGGAAAAGGGCCTGAAGCAGCGGGTGCGCGCGCTCAACATGTTCCTGCGCGACATCTATCACGGCCGCGAGGTGCTGCGCGCGGGCATCGTACCCGACGACCTGATCTTCCAGAACCCGGTGTTCCGGCCCGAGATGAACGGCCAGGCCGTGCCGCACGACGTCTACGTCCACATCGCCGGCATCGACATCGTGCGGGTGGACCCGGAAAATTTCATCGTGCTGGAGGATAATGCGCGGACGCCCTCGGGCGTGTCCTACATGCTGGAAAACCGCGAAATCATGATGCGGCTGTTTCCCGACCTGTTCGCCCGCCACCGCATCGCGCCGGTGGAGCGCTATCCGGACGAGCTGCTTTCCGCCCTTCGCTCGGTGGCGCCGCACAGCGCGTCCTCCGAGCCGACCGTGGCGCTGCTCACCCCCGGCGTCTACAACTCCGCTTATTACGAGCACTCCTTCCTCGCCGACAAGCTCGGCATCGAGCTCGTCGAGGGCCGCGACCTCATCGTCAAGAACGACGAAGTTTTCATGCGCACCACCGAGGGGCTGAAGCGGGTCGACGTGATCTACCGCCGGGTCGACGACGATTTCCTCGACCCCCTCACCTTCCGCCCCGATTCCGTGCTCGGCGTGCCCGGGCTGATGTCGGCCTATGCGGCCGGCAACATCACGCTGGCGAACGCAGTCGGCACCGGCATCGCCGACGACAAGGCGATCTACTCCTACATGCCCGAGATCGTGAGATTCTATCTCGGCGAGGAGCCGATCCTGAAGAACGTGCAGACCTGGCGCTGCCGCGAGCCGAAGGACCTCTCCTTCGTGCTCGACAATCTCGGCGACCTCGTCGTCAAGGAAGTGCACGGCTCCGGCGGCTACGGCATGCTGATCGGGCCCGCCGCCACCAAGGCCACGATCGAGGCCTTCCGCGACAAGTTGAAGCGCGAGCCCGAAGGCTTCATCGCCCAGCCGACGCTGGCGCTCTCCACCTGCCCGACCTGCACCGAGGCCGGCCTTGCGCCCCGCCATGTCGACCTGCGTCCCTTCGTGCTGACCGGCAGGGACCACGTCACCATCGTGCCTGGCGGTCTCACGCGCGTCGCCCTGAAGGAAGGCTCGCTGGTGGTGAACTCGAGCCAGGGCGGCGGCACCAAGGACACCTGGATTCTGGACGAGTAACAGATGCTGTCGCGCACCGCCGAGAACCTGTACTGGCTGGCCCGCTACGTGGAGCGCGCCGAATACATCGCGCGCACCATCGACGCCACCCTGCGCGTCACCGCGCTGCCCGCCGCCTATATCGGCAAGACCAACGAGTGGGAATCGGCGCTGCTCACCGCCGGCGTCAGCGCCAGCTTCTACGAGACCTATGAGGAAGCCAACGAAGCCAACGTCGTCGAGTACCTGTCGTTCTCCGTGGTCAACCCGTCGTCGATCAAGAACTGCATCGAGAACGCCCGGCTCAACTCGCGCTCGGTCCGCACCGCGCTCACCAGCGAAATGTGGGACACCATCAATTCCTCTTGGATCGAGCTGCAGGAAGTCTGGAGCAAGGGCACATCTTCGCGCGAGGAGCTGGCAAAATTCCTGCGCTTCGTGCAGGAGACCTCGTTGCGCTTCGACGGCTCCGCCTACCGCACCATGTTGCGCAACGACGCCTTCTGGTTCTCCCGGCTCGGCCTGCACCTCGAGCGCGCCGACAACACCGCGCGGATCCTCGACGTGAAGTACCACGTGCTGTTGCCCGAGGAGGAACATGTCGGCGGACCGCTGGACTACTACCAGTGGACCTCGATCCTGCGCTCGGTCTCGGCGCTGACCGCCTATCACTGGGTGTATCGCGAGACCCTGAAGCCGTGGCTGATCGCGGACCTGCTCATCCTCAACGACACGCTGCCGCGCTCGCTGGCGAGCTGCTACGGCAACCTCGTGCGCAACCTCGACCAGATCGGCGTCGCCTATGGTCGCCAGGGCGCCTCGCAGCGTCACGCCCGCGGCATCCGCAACCGACTCGAGCACAGCAACATGGACGACATCTTCCAGCACGGCGTGCACGAATTCATCCAGGA
>NZ_JBQTHN010000248.1:0-10230 GCF_052389815.1 Bradyrhizobium sp.
TTTCGCCCGGTGCAAGCACCTGACGCAGCAAGCGGCCCATCGCAACCCGCACCACGTTTCGTGACGATCGCGAAACGTCCCTCACGGTGGCACGGGCTGGGGAGACGTATAGTTCCGATTTGCGGAAGAGTCAAGAGGGTATTTCGAAATTCGGAAGCAGCGAGGATGGCCGACTTTGTGAGGCGGGCTATTCTGATTCGCCGTACCCGACCCGCCGGCTGCTCCCGCGCCGATCGCTGTCATCAATCTGAAACAGTCGTGCTCTAACCGCCTGACAGGCCGTCTTGCCGGAGACGACCGGTCTTCGACGGTTCCGACACTCGCGCCATGCCATTCAAGTTCATCCACCTCACCGACACGCATCTTGCGAGCCCGGGGCTGAGACTCTACGGCCTGGATCCCCGCGCGCGCCTGGACGCCGCCATCGCCGGTATCAACGCGCACCACTCCGATGCGGCATTTGCCGTCGTGACCGGCGATCTCACCCATTGGGGCGAGGCCGAGGCCTACGTGAATTTCGCCGAGGCCATGGCGGGGCTCGACATGCCCTACATCGCCATGGTTGGCAATCATGACCGGAGGGCGACGTGCACCGACGTGCTCAAGGCTGCGCCGCGCGATTCCAGCGGCTTCGTTCAGGGAACGCGGCAAACCGAGCACGGCCTCTGCGTGTTCCTCGACACGCTGGACGAGACCAGCCACGCGGGAGAGATGTGCGCCGAGCGCCTCGGCTGGCTCGAGAAGTCACTCGCCGACGCGCCCGCCGACATGCCCTTCTTGGTCTTCATGCACCATCCGCCGTTTCCGGTCGGGGTCCACGCGATGGACAGTATCGCGCTGAAGCAAAGCGGCGAGTTTGCCGAGGTGATCGCTCCCTATCGCGCGCGCATCCGCCATCTGTTCTTCGGCCATGTTCACCGGCCGGTGTCCGGCAGCTATGGCACGATTCCGTTCTCCACCTTGCGTGGCACCAATCATCAGGTCTGGTTCGAACTCGACCCCGCGGCCGATCATCTCGCGAGCCATGAACCGCCAGCCTATGGCGTGGTGCTCGTGGATCGCGAAACGCTGGTCGTGCATACCCACGATTTCCTCGACGTGAACCCGCGCTTTCCCTTCGCCGCCCCGGAGGGGATGGAGGACCGCGAATACGCCCTCAGCTTTTGCGGCGACGCGAGATGAGCCTCGCTGAACCCGCGGCGATGCCCGTCGCGATGCCCGCGCCGCGGCGCCTTCACGTGGGGAGGCGGTTTGCCGCCGGACTAAAGGCTTCGCTCCCCGCCTATCTGCTGCTGCTGCCTTCGCTCGTGTTCCTGGCGCTCTTTACCTATGGTGCGGTCGGACGCGTGATCTCCGACGCGCTTTTCCAGCGCGCCACCCCGAAGGCGCCGAGCCGTTTCGTCGGGCTCGATAACATCGCCGCGGTGCTCGCCGATCCGGCCTTCACCGGCGCGGTCACGAACAACGTCGTCTATGGGGTCGGCACGGTGGTGCCTGGCATGGCGCTCGCTTTCCTGATGGCGCTCGCTCTGTCACGCACCAATACGGTGACCAGCGTGCTGCGCGCCGCGCTGTTCCTGCCCGTGCTGATCCCGCTGGTCGCCGCGTCGGCGCTGTTCCTGTTCATCTTCCTGCCCAATGTCGGGCTGCTCGACTACTACATCGGCAGGCTGCTTCCCGTGCTGCCGAACTGGCTCGGCGATCCCGATATCGCTCTTGCCGCGATCATGGCGATCACCGTGTGGAAGAACGCCGGCTACTACATGCTGTTCTTCCTCGCCGGGCTCCAGGCCGTGCCTGAGGACGCGATGGAAGCGGCCTATCTGGACGGGGCCGGCCCATTCCAGCGTCTCTGGTACATCATCCTGCCAGCGCTGCGCCCGACCTTTCTGTTCGTCACCGTGATCGCCGGTCTCAATGCCGTGACGCAGGTCGACCACGTCTTCGTCATGACCAAGGGCGGACCATCGAACGCGACCAGTCTCGTGTTGCTGTACATCTACGAACAGGCGGTCGAGCATTACGACGTGGGCAGGGCATCTGCCGCGACGCTGCTGACGCTCGCAGCCTTGATGAGCCTCACCGCGCTCTCCTTCCGGTCGTTGGCGAACCGGGAGGCCGGGCCATGAGGCTGTTCAAGGACGCGCCGCTCGCGACACGGGGCGAGATTACGCCAAAACTCGGCTTTGCCTTCGTGGTGTTGCTCGCACTCGTTTGGCTCATTCCCTTCCTGTGGATGGGGGTCGCATCGCTCCGGCCGCCATCCGACGGCATCAACGCCATGGCGGTCCTGCTGCCGAGCCTTTCGCCTACCCTGGCAAACTTCAGGGATGCGTGGGAGATCGCCGATTTTCCCCTCTATTTCCTCAACACGACGATCATATGCATGGGTATCCTGCTCGTGCAGTTCGTCACGGTGACGCTCGCGGGCTTTGCCTTCGCGCGCCTGGCCTTCGCCGGAAAATCGCTGATCTTCTACCTGTTCCTGATGCAGCTGATGCTGGTGCCGGTACTGCTGATCGTGCCGAACCTGACGCTGGTGGCGAAGCTCGGCCTCTACGACACCCTGACCGGCGTGATGATGCCCTTCTTTGCCTCGGCTTTCGGCACCTTCCTGATGCGGCAGGCGTTCGAGGCGATCCCGCGCGAGCTCGAGGACGCCGCGAACATCGACGGGGCGGGCGTGCTCCAGCGCATCCGTCACATCTATGTGCCGCTTTCGCTGCCGAGCTTTTCTGCCTTCGCCATCGTCTCCGTGACCAGCCATTGGAACGACTTCCTCTGGCCGCTGATGGTGATCAACTCGCCGCACAAGCGTCCGCTCACCGTCGGTCTTTCGGTCTTCACCGCCACGGCGGAAGGCACTCAGGCCTGGGGCACCATCGCCGCCGGCACGTTGATCGTGATCGCTCCGCTCCTTGTCACCTTCCTGATCTTCCAGAAGCGCTTCATCAGTTCGTTCGTCACCTCGGGCATCAAATAGGAGATCTTCCGATGCTGTTTTCCCGCCGGCTCATGCTCGGCCTCGCCATGGCCGGGGCACTTGCCCTTCCTGCCCTCGCCGAGGGTCCGACCGAGATCGACCTGTTCTTCCCCGTCCCCGTCGACGGGAAGCTCGCCCGCGACATGGGCACACTGATCAAGGAGTTCAACGACGGCCATCCCGACATCAAGGCGACCGCTGTCTACACCGGCTCCTATGACGAAACGCTGATCAAGACGCGCGCAGCGATCAAGGCCGGCAAGCCGCCTTCCGCCGTGATCATGTCGGCCAACTTCCTGCTCGACATGCAGATCGAGAGCGAACTGACCAATCTCGACGGCTTGATCGCCGCGGACGGACAGACGAAGGAGCAGTTTCTCGGCCAATTCTTTCCGGCGCTTCACGGCAACGCCGTGATCAACCGCTCGGTCTATGGCGTGCCGTTCCAGAATTCGACGCCGCTGCTCTACATCAACGCCGAGCACGCCAAGGCAGCCGGGCTCGATCCGGACAAACTGCCGCAGACCTGGGCCGAGGTGACCGATTGGGCCAAGAAGCTCACCAGGCGCGAGGGCGACAAGGTGACCCGCTGGGGCCTGGCGATCCCCTGCGCCTATGACTATTGCGGCTGGATGATGGAAGCCCTGACCATGAGCAATGGCGGGCGCTACTACAACGAGGAGTTCGGCGGCGAAGTCTATTACGACACGCCGTCCATGCTCGGCGCGCTCACCTGGTGGGGCGATCTCGTCGCCAAGCACAAGGTCCATCCGCCTGGCCCCCAGCCGGGGCCGGCCGTGAGCACGTCGTTCATCTCGGGCAACGCCTCGATGATGATGCTCTCCACCGGTTCGCTCACCTTCGTGCGCGCCAACGCCAAATTCCCCTACAAAGTGGCATTCATCCCGCGCAACGTCCGCAACGCCGTGCCGATCGGCGGCGCTTCGCTGATCGTTCCGGCCGGCCTCGAAGCGGGCAAGCAGAAGGCCGCCTGGACGCTGATCAAATGGATGACCTCTCCTGAAAAGAGCGGATGGTGGAGCCGGGCCACCGGCTATTTCGCTCCGAACAAGGGCGCCTACAAGACGCCGGACATGATCGAGTTCCTCAACAAGAATCCGGATGCCAAGACCGCCGTCGATCAGCTCGACTTCGCAAAACCCTGGTTCGCCACCTACAAGACGGTCCCGGTGCGCAAGACCCTCGAAGACGAGGTGATGGCGGTGTTGAACGGCAAGAAGCAGCCGAAGGAAGCGCTGGCTGCCGCCCAGAAAGCGGCCGACGGGTTGCTCAACCCCTACAACGCCGAGACTGCACTGAAGCTGCCCTGAGTAGGCGGGAGTCAAGGACATCGGACCTCGGCGTCCCGTCACCGGGCGCCGAGGCGTTTGGCTACGACAATTGCGGTGCGCACGCTGGATTCCAACCAGGCGAACCAGCCTGCGGCGCCACGATCCCGAAGGGGCTCACCCCGCCAGCGCCATGCCGGCTTCGTCCACCAGCCGCACGAAGCCGTGCTCGACGACCGTATTGCGGCCGCGGTGCTTGGCTGCATACAGCGCGGCATCCGCAGCTTCGATAAGGTCGCCGGGGCGGCCCACGTCGCTGGGCAGCGTGCAGGCGACGCCAACGGAGACGGTGACGGCCTTGTGGCTCGAGGTGGCGTGCGGCAGCTCGAGGTCCTGGATGGCCGCGCGCACGGCCTCGCCGACTTCCATGGCGCGCAGCGCGCCGGTGTTGGGCAGCAGCAGGCAGAATTCCTCGCCGCCATAGCGCGCGGCAAAGCCGAGATTGTCGGCGGCGATCCCGGCCAGCGTCTCGCCGAGCCTGGTCAGGCAGGCATCGCCCTCCGGATGACCGTAGGTGTCGTTGTAAAGCTTGAAATGGTCGACGTCGATCATCAGCAGCGACAGCTCGCTGCGATGTTGCTGCGCCTTCATCCACTCGAAATCGAGCCGGCTCTGGAAGCCGCGGCGGTTGGCCAGGCCCGACAGCATGTCGATGGAGGCCATCACCGTGAGGCGGTCGTTGGTTGCCAGCATCTCGCGCTCACGCTGGGAAAGCTGCGCCGCCATCGCGTTGAAGGCGCGCGCCAGCGGCACGAATTCGGAAGGCAGGCTGCCATGGGCGACGCGGGCCGACCGCTCGCCCCGGCCGAAGCGCTTGGCGACGCCGGTCATGGTCTCGATCGGCTCGATCAGCAGTTTCTCCGCGCCGATCAGCGCGCCCAGCAGCACGAACAGGCAGACGAAAGCGAGCTGCAGGTAAGCGGTGCGGATGTCGCGATCGATCGACGCCGTAACCTTGCTCTCGTCCACGCTCATCACCAGCCGCGCTTCCGTGCCGCGAATGCGCACGAAGCTGACGTCGCGCCTGGCGCCGTCGGTAGCGGTAAAGGACATCGAGCCTTCCGGCGTATCCGAAAGCAGCGCCTTGTCGGCGATCGCCGACATCGCGGGAAGCGTATCGATGGAGCGGCCGATCAGGCTGGCAAGGTCGTCGGGCGCGGCGAGAATGGTTCCCTTGCCGTCGATCATGACGGCGGTAAAGCCGGCACGGCCGGAGAGCCGCGTCATGCTTTTTGACATCCAGTCCAGCGTGACGCCGGCGACGACGACGGACTCCTGGTGCGGATCGATGGCGGATACGGGATAGGCTGCCATCACCATCGGCTTGTCGATCTTCCTGGCGATCAGGAAATCGCTGAAGACGAAGTCGCGGGTTTCCCGCGCCTTCCTGAAATAGGGACGGTCGCTGATGTCGAGGCCGACAGGTGCATTCATCACCGAGCATTGCACCCGGCCGTCGCCGCCGACCACCATGACGTTGCGGATCCAGGGCAGGTTGTGCGGCAGGCTCGCCCGCAGGACGTCGCAGGAGCGGGCGATGCTGCCGGAGGCGCTGACATAGGCGGTCGATTTCAGGACGGTGGCGACGGAGGCGATCACCCCGCGCTGGGTTTCGGCGGTGCGCTCGGCGAGCTCGCGGAATTCTTGCGTCGCCTGCGCGAGCTGTGCGGCGCGCGTCCCGTCCAGCGAGCGGACGCGTTCCATCATCAGCGGCGCAACCAGCAGCAGGGCAAGCAGCGCCAGCCGGGCCCGTATACCCAGCAGTTTCTTGAGTTTCACCCTCTTGCGGCTGAATGCGACGCGCGACATGTTCATCCCTGTCCCCGGAGCCAAGCTAGCGGGAAGGGTTCAAAAAGGCCTTCCCGAACTTGGTAAAATTCAAGGAAATCCCGCCGCACGGCGGGTGATGCGAGCGAGGCGATGACGTCAGACACGAGCGAGGTAACCGCGCCTTTACCAAGCGGCCTGGCCGCCGTGGAGCAGGAGATCGCGCGCGCCTGCAGGGATTTCGGGCGGGACCGTGCCTCGGTGACGCTGATAGCGGTATCCAAGACCTTCGGCGCGGAGGCCATCGTGCCCGTCATTGCGAAAGGACAGCGCGTGTTCGGCGAAAATCGCGTGCAGGAAGCCAAAGCGAAATGGCCGGCGCTGATGGCTGCCTATCCCGGCCTAGTCTTGCACCTGATCGGGCCGTTGCAATCCAACAAGGCAAAAGAGGCGGTGGCGCTGTTCGATGCGATCCATTCGGTGGACCGGCCGAGCATTTGCGAAGCGTTAGCCAAGGAGATCAAATCCCAGGGCCGCCATCCGCAATTGTTCGTCCAGGTCAACACCGGCGAGGAGCCGCAGAAGGCCGGCGTCGCGCCGCAAGAGGCCGACGCCTTCATCGCCGCCTGCCGCGACAAGTATGGCCTCGAGATTTCGGGGCTGATGTGCATCCCGCCGGTCGACCAGGCGCCGGCGCCGCATTTCGCGCTGACCGCCAAGATCGCCGCGCGCAACGGCCTGAAGAATCTCTCGATGGGCATGAGCGCGGATTTCGCCACCGCGATTCAGCTGGGCGCCACGCATGTGCGCGTGGGCTCGGCGATCTTCGGGCATCGGTGAGTGCCAGATCCTCACCCTCTCAGGATGAGGGTCTAATGCCGTCGATGACGATCTAGCTAAACCCCACCGACACTTTGCCCAGCGCGCCGAAATCCACGGCACAGAAATCGCCGGCCTTGATCGGCAGCGGCTTGTGGCAGGTGCCTGTGGTGACCACGCGGTCCGCTTTCAAATTGATGCCGAGCTGGCGCAGTTCGTTGGCGAGCCAGGTCAGCGCGACGCGGGGATCGCCGAGCACGTTCTTGCCATGGCCGATGAATCGTTCGCCGGCCATCGCAATGACCGGGCGCTCTTCGATCAGATCCATCGACCGCCAGTCCGCCGTCGTCGCCGGCCCCAGCACGAACAGATGCGCGCAGGCATTGTCGGCGATCAATTGCGCTTCGCCGGCGCCGGCAAAGTCGGCGAAACGCGAATCGGGAATCTCGATGGCGGGATGCAGCGTGTCGACGGCATCCAGCACCTGCTGCATGCTGTACGGCGTCGAGCGCGCCGGAAGGTCCACGCGCATGCGGAAGGCGAATTCGGGCTCGGCGACGGCCATCTCGTTGCCGGCCATCGACGCCGTTCCGCCGTCGGGGATCACGGTCTCGGCGAGGATGCGGCCCGCCATGGGTCCCGGGACATTGATGTGCTTCTGTCCGGCCTCGCTGGTGGCGGCGATCTTCCAGCCGAACAGATGCGTGGCGGAGTAGCGCTCGATCGCGGCCTGGATCGCGTAACCCTCGGCGCGGTTCACCGGACGATACCAGTCGTCGAGCGCCGCTATCTTCGTGCCCGCCCGCCAGTTCTCATGCAGCGCCTGCGACGCCGACGTCACCTGATGTCTTTCCAGCATAATCCGTGGTCCCCGAAATGTGCTTCATCCAATCACGATCCGCGTCAGCGGACCCATCCTTCGCAATAGCCGCAGCATGGCCGATCTCGTCATCGAAATACATCCTGCCGTCGGCGAAAAGTTGACGCGCGCCAGATGCAGGAACACGGCGCTACCGCGGCCGGCGATGCGGGGGCTGAAATTGTGGTCGATCTCGACGATGAAGTCGTAGAGGTGATCTTCCCGCCGCAAGCGGTCCCCGGCTTCGCCCCGGGCAAGGCGGATCGCCCGATTGTAATGACGGGAGGCCGGATCCTCGCACCAGGCATCCTCGGCGCGGATCGCGCGCACGGCCAGGAAGGTAGTCGGGCGGACGTGACGGTCGGCCCGCCACCACAGCCGCTTGGGACGGAAGACGCCGCGGGGCGTTCCGCCATCGCCCTCGCGCTTGTTGGCCTTGATCCCGCCACGTCCGAGCGCGACCGGTAGGGTCAGGCCATCGGCCGTGAGCCAGCCCCGGCGAGGGTCGCCGGCGCTCGCGCGGACGCGAATGAACGACAGCGGCCGATCACGGCGACCTGTCTGATAAGTGATTGAAATATCGTGACTTCCCATGCGATTCGACGAATCCCCGGTTGCCAGCTTGCGGCAAATTGCTCTATTTCACGGCGTTCGAAAACAATGCTCGAAACAGGCCGGGGAATCTGGAGTAGACTGGCTCCCAGCTTGAGAATCTGTAACAGCCCCTTACCTGAACACGAATGGTCTGAAGACCAGACGGCTTTCAGTTGCGTAACGGCTGCAGGCGTCTCGCGCCTGTGACCGCTGCCCGCCCCTCAAGGATCGTACCGATGCCCAATGCCCGCAAGATATTGATTGTGGATGACGACACCGATTTGCGCGACACGCTGGTCGAGCAATTGTCGCTGCATGACGAGTTCGAGGCTTCCGCAGTCGATACCGGCGCCAAGGGCGCGACCGCCGCCAAGAACGATTCGCCTGATCTCGTGCTGATGGATGTGGGGTTGCCCGATACCGACGGCCGCGAGGTCGTGCGCTCCCTGCGCAAGGGCGGCTTCAAGGCGCCGATCATCATGCTGACCGGGCACGATACCGATTCGGACACCATCCTGGGCCTCGAATCCGGCGCCAATGACTACGTCGCAAAGCCGTTCCGTTTCGCCGTGCTGCTGGCGCGGATCCGCGCCCAGCTCCGCCAGCACGAGGCGAGCGAGGACGCCGTGTTCTCGGTCGGCCCCTACAGCTTCCGCCCCGGTTCCAAGATGCTGACCGCGGCAAATGCGCGGAAGGTGCGGCTCACCGAGAAGGAGACCGCGATCCTGCGCTTCCTCTACCGCGCCGGCCAGCAGCCGGTGTCGCGCGAGACGCTGCTGCAGGAGGTCTGGGGCTACAATTCCGGCGTCACCACCCACACGCTGGAAACCCACATCTACCGGCTGCGCCAGAAGATCGAAAAGGATGCGGCCAATCCCGAGATCCTGGTGACGGAAGCCGGTGGCTACAAGCTGGTGCCGTGATACGATTCGGTTGCACGATTCGTATCCGCGTGTAGTGAAACCGGCCCTGCATGTCGATCGAAGATGATGTAGCCCTGCTGGAGCGCGTGCCGACCCTGCGCCTTCTGGGTTCGGCGGCCTTGCGCATGCTCGCGATCGGCTCCGAGCTGCGCAATTTCGGCCGCGGCGACGTGTTGTTCAACGCCGGCGAGGATGCCGACGCCGGCTTCGTGGTCCAGCGCGGCGCCTTCCGCATCGAAGACGGCATCTCCGCGGAGATCGTCGCCGGCCCCGGCACGCTGATCGGCGAGCTTGCGCTGGTCGTGGCGATGAAGCGGCCCTCGACCGCCGTCGCGCTCGACCATTCCGCTGTGATCCGCATCCCGCGCAGCCTGTTCGCCCGCGTGCTGGAAAGCGACCCCGCCGCCGCGCGTCGCCTGCGCGACGAATTCGCCACCCGCACCAGCCAGATCGCCAGCGACATCCTGATGGCGGGCGGGAAGTTGAGTACGTAGCGGCCGTCGTCCCGGCCAAGCCAACGGGTCGCGCGAATGCGCGCCCGATGACAGGCTCCGCGCGAGCCGGGACCCATACGCCGCGGCCTCGCTTGTTTGCGCTGGAGTTGGTTGCCTTCACTAAACCGACGGCGGTGGTTATGGGTCCCTGCGTTCGCAGGGACGACGTTGAGAGCTACACCTCCAGCACCGCCGTCACCGGCACGTGGTCGGACGGGCGGGCCCAGCCGCGGGCATCGCGCAGGATGCGGAAGTCGGCGACCTTGTCCTTGAGCGCTCGCGACACCCAGATGTGGTCGAGCCGGCGACCGCGGTCGCCGACGGTCCAGTCGGCGGCGCGGTATCTCAACCAGGTTTAGAACTTATCCGACAGCCGAAATTTTTCTCGCGCCACGTAGATCCAATCGCCGTGGCTTTGAGCGGCGAGAAGCTTTTCCGTCTC
>NZ_JBQTHN010000249.1:0-17141 GCF_052389815.1 Bradyrhizobium sp.
GGGGCGCGCCCCCCCCCACCCCCCCCCGCTTTCACTTGGTTTCGTGGGGCCCCCCCCCCCCCCGGCCACGACGGTGATGCGGCCTAGTTTGACGCCCCCTCGCGCAGCTTGTAGCGCTGGATTTTTCCGGTTGCGGTTTTCGGCAAGGAGTCCACCACGTCGATCCAGCGCGGATACTTCCACGGGCCGATCTTCTTCTTCACGTGCTCCTTCAGCGCTTCGAACAGATCGTCCGTCTCGCCGCCGGGGCGCAGCACCACGAAGGCCTTCGGCTTGAGCAGCCCCTCCGGATCGGCCTCCGGCACGACGGCGGCCTCGAGCACCGCCGGGTGCGTGATCAGCGCGCTCTCGACCTCGAAGGGCGAGACCCAGATGCCGGACACCTTGAACATGTCGTCGGCGCGGCCGCAGAAGGTGTAGCGGCCGTCGGCATCGCGGACGTACTTGTCGCCGGTGCGGGTCCAGTTGCCCTGGAAGGTATGCCGGCTCTTGGCGCGCTGGTTCCAGTAGCCTTCGCCGGCCGACGGCGCCTCGACCAGGAGCTCGCCGATCTCGCCGTCCGGCACGTCGGCACCGTCATCGCTGACCAGACGGACGTTGTAGCCGGGGACGGGACGGCCGGACGAGCCGTACCTGATGTCGCCGGGCGCATTGGACAGGAAGATGTGGAGAAGCTCTGTCGAGCCGATGCCGTCGAGGATGTCGACGCCAAAGCGCGCCTTCCAGGACAGCCCGACGGATTCCGGCAACGCCTCGCCGGCGGAGGTGCAGATGCGCAGGCGCGTCCCTGCCCGCGCGTTCTTCGACGCCTCGTCGTTCAGCATCGCCGCAAACAGGGTCGGCGCGCCGTAGAAGATGGTCGGATTGTACTTGTTGAGCAGCGCGAACATCAGCGCCGGCGTCGGCCGCTCCGAGTTCAGCACCGTGGTGGCGCCGACCGACATCGGGAAAGTCAGCGCGTTGCCGAGCCCATAGGCGAAGAACAGCTTTGCCGCGGACAGGCAGACGTCGTCTTCGCGGATGCCGAGCACCTGTTTGGCATAGGTGTCCGCGGTGGCCTGCAGATTGGAATGGATGTGGCGGACGCCCTTGGGCATGCCGGTCGAGCCGGAGGAGTAGAGCCAGAACGCCGGCTCCTCGGCATGGGTCTCGACGGTGGCGAAGGAATCGCTTTCCCTGGCGAGTTCCTCTGCGAGCAGCTTGTGGCCGAACGCGTTCTTGCCGGACACCACGACGCATTCGAGATCCGGCATGCGGCCGACGATGTCCTTGACGACCGGGTACAGCGCCTCCGAGACGAACAGCACGCGGGCGCGGCTGTCTGAAAGCACGTAGGCATATTGATCCGCCGTCAGCAGCGTATTGAGCGGGACCGGGACGATGCCAGCGCGGATCGCGCCCAAGAATACGATCGGGAAATCGACCGTGTCGAGCATGATCATGGCGACCCGCTCCTCGCGGCGCACGCCGAGGCGGCGCAGCAGGTTGGCGGCGCGACAGCTCTGCCGCTGCAATTCGCCATAGCTGAGCTCGGAAACGGTGTCGGTGAAGGCGAGCTTGGCGCCGCGACCCTCCTCGACGTTGCGGTCGAGCAGCCACGTCACTGCGTTATATGCGCTCATGCCGCGCTCCCGATGACCACGCGTGCCATGACGTTCCTCCACCTTAGTTTGGAATTATAATGCATATAAAATCCACAGGGTCGCTTGCTGTCAACCCTTTTCGGCACTATGTTGCCTAAACATGGCCGAAAAACCCGATCCCGAAACCGGATTTCTCGAACAACTCGGTCAGCGGGTCCGCACCACGCGGGCGCTGCGCGGGATGTCGCGCAAGGTGCTCGCCAAGGTCAGCGGCATTTCCGAGCGCTACATCGCGCAGCTCGAGAGCGGCAAGGGCAATGTCTCGATCGTGCTGTTGCGCCGCGTGTCGCAGGCGATGGGAGCGCATATCGAGGATCTCATTCCCGACGGCGAGACCGCGCCCGACTGGGCGGTGATTCGCGATCTCATGCGCAAGGCAACGCCCGCGCAGATTGCGCAGGCCAAGGACGTTCTCGCCGGTCACGGCGCCAGCGCGCATCGCCAGCCGTCCTTTGCCGGCATTGCGCTGATTGGTCTGCGCGGCGCCGGCAAGACCACGCTCGGAAGAATCCTGGCGAAGAAGCTCGGCTGGAGCTTCGTCGAGCTCAACAAGGAAATCGAGACGCAAAACGGGCTTTCCGTCGCCGAGATCATCGCGCTCTACGGCCAGGAAGGATTCCGCCGCATGGAGCAGGCCGCGCTGAAGCAACTGCTCGCGCGCAAGGAGCTGATGGTGCTGGCGACCGGCGGCGGCATCGTCTCGGAGCCTCTGACGTTCGACCTGATCCTGTCGTCGTTCTACACCATCTGGATCAAGGCCGACCCGGAAGAGCACATGATGCGCGTGCGCAAGCAGGGCGACCTTCGCCCGATGGCCGACGACCGCTCGGCAATGGCGGAGCTGCGCAACATCCTGGTGAGCCGCGAGCCACTGTATTCGCGCGCCGCGGCGGTGGTGGATACGGCCGGGCTTTCCGTGGACGCCGCGGCGGCGCGGCTGGTGGATTCGATCCGGCCGGTGCTGCAGAACGAGGCGCGCTCGTTCGGGCTGCGGACGGTGGCGGTTTAAGTCCGTACGAATTCAGCGTTCCCAAGCAAATCCGGACATCCGGGGATCGGCGTCGAACGCATCGCGGCCAAACGCGAGCGACGTGTTGGGCGACTCGCAAATCGCCCTTGCGCCGTTGCCGTCCAGATAAATTCGCCACGTCTGGCGGCCGGTTGGCTCCCGTGTTGCGAAGGCCGCCGGAGTTAGCACAGCCAGATTGGCGCCACGATCGGGATCTCTGACCGACGGATACTTGATGAGCTCGATACCCGCTTCACGCGCCCTTTCGCTCAACGCCTGACCCGCCGAGTAGTCGGCGGGGTCCAGAATGCCAACCACCTCGCCCACGGCGAACGCTGTCAGATCGAGGGCGCGCTCGGAATGCACCTCGACCGAGAATGCGGTGTATTCCGCGGCGTTCTTCGGCCATGGCGTTTCCGGAGACTCGGCGAAGAACCTGAGACGATGGAATACGGTTTCGGCTATCGCCGTTTCCGGGTGCTCCGCCGCGTAAAAAACGCCCGCGTCGGCGTTGGGTCTGCGGAAACGCGAGCCCCAAGGGTTTTGCCTGCTGTAGCGAAACGGAGTCATCAGGAGGAAATGCAGCCCTGCGCAGTCCGTCGGAATGAGCGGCTTGGTTTCCTCGATCAGGTCTTCCAGGATCGCCTGCTCTTCAAGCGAGTCGGTCAGCTTCATCGTCGAAACGTGGTGCTGGGCTTCGACGATTCGCCAAAAACTGCCCGATAGCGGCGCGCTCCTAGATAACAGCGCGCCTGCTGTCCAGGTATTGGACGACATGGGTGAGGCCGTACACCTTCTGAACCAGATCGATCGGCGCGCCGTTCAACGCGAGGTTTCTGTTCTTCATCCACTTGCGCGCTGCCGGCTCGTCTCCCCCGACGATCGCATCCAGGGAGCGGTAGAGCCGAACAAACAGGGCGGCGAGCTCAAAGGGCTTGCCGCGGGCCAGAACGTACTCGCCGTTCTTCATCCGCGACACGACGGGCTCGGACAGGCCAATGATATTGCCGAGTGCCTTTTGCGAGACGCCGAGCTTTTCGGAGGCGCGAATGGTCGCCTTGGTCAGAACGGCTCCCTCACGGGACGCGGCGGATTTCGGTTCGGCGCGTTTGCTTACCATAATACCTATATCCATTTCTATTGAAAGAATACTCTATGGTAATTTCAATAGCAATGAGCATTTATGTCTGGCCCGGCGAGCGCAAGCCCTCAAAGCAGCTTGTCCCTCACGCCTTCCGCCCCTTCCCGCAGCAGCGGCAGGAAGCGGTCGGTCAATTCGCGCAGCGGCACGCGGTCGACATGGGCGCCCATGTTGATGGCGGCGACGATGGCGCCGTCGTAGCGGCGGACGGGGACGGAGATCGAGCGGAAATGCGGTTCGGCCTCGCGGTCGACGAGGGAAAAGCCCTTGGCCCGGTCGGCCACGATCGTTTTCAGTAGCAGCTTCGGATCGGTGACGGTCTGCGGCGTCAATGCCTCGCGGCGCATCGCCTTCAGGCGTTTTGCAAGTTCGTCGTCATCGAAGCGGCTGAGCAACGCGCGGCCGACGGAGGTGCAGAAGGCCGGCAGGCGATAGCCGATCTCCAGGCCGGTGGAGAAGACGCGCGCAGGGCTGCCGCGGGCGATGAAGACGACTTCGTCGCCGTCGAGCAATGCGAGCGAAGATATTTCCTGCGCGGCGCTGGCGATGCGGTCGAGCACCGGCTGCAGCACGGCGACGACCTGGTTCGAGCGCAGGAAGGCGCCGGCGAGCGTCAGCACGTGCAGCGTCAACGTGAACAATTTTCCGTCGCTCGAGACGAAGCCGCCGCGCTCCAGCGTAAAGAGGATGCGGCGCGCGGTGGCACGCGGCAATTCGGCGGCGCGGGCGACGTCGCTCAGCGTCATCGGGCCGGTCGTGCCGCCGAACGCCTGCAACAGGCGCAGCCCCCGATCGAGGCTCTCGACAAAATCGGTGGCGCGCTCCTCGCCGCCCTCGCGTTTCAGCTTTGGCATGGTGGTCCGTCGGCGCCCTTGGAAACGGAAAGCGGAAATATTGTGCTTGCGGTGTTGCACCTGCATGGCATAATTCGCCCAATTGTTCAATAGGCGAACAACGCCGACCGCTCGAAGGGGACCGCCGCCATGATGAGCCAGGAACAGAACGACCTGATCACCCGCACCGGGCCGAAAGACCCGTGCGGAGAACTGATGCGGATGTACTGGCAGCCGGCGGCGCTGGTGGACGAGCTGGAGGGGCCGCGCCCGGTGCGGCCGGTCAGACTGCTCGGCGAAAATCTCGTGCTGTTCCGCGACGAGCAGGGCCGCTACGGCCTGATCGACCGTCACTGCGCGCATCGCGGCGCCGACCTGGCCTTCGGCCGGCTCGAGCATGGCGGCCTGCGCTGCGCGTTTCACGGCTGGCTGTTCGACGCGACCGGCCAGTGCATCGAGACGCCGGCGGAGCCGGCCGGCTCGCAGCTCTGCAAGGGCATCCGGCAGCGTTCCTATCCCGTGGTCGAGAAGGCCGGCATCCTCTGGGCCTATCTCGGCGAAGGCACCCCGCCCGCCTTTCCGGAGATCGACGCCTTCGTCGCGCCCGACAGCCACGTCTTCGCCTTCAAGGGCCACTGGGGCTGCAACTGGCTGCAGGCCCTCGAAGTCGGCATCGATCCCTCGCACGCCTCCTATCTGCACCGCTTCTTCGAGGACGAGGATACGTCGACCGCCTACGGCAAGCAGTTCCGCGGCGCCTCCGCCGGCAGCGACCTGCCGATGACGAAAATCCTGCGCGAATACGACCGGCCGATCATCAATGTCGAGCACACCGAATACGGCCTGCGCCTGATCACGCTGCGCCAGATCGACGACGAACACACCCATGTGCGCGTCACCAACCAGGTGTTTCCGCACGGCTTCGTCATCCCCATGAGCACGGAGATGACGATCACGCAGTGGCACGTGCCGATCGACGACGAGAACTGCTACTGGTATGCGATCTTCACCAGCTATACGGAGCCGGTCGACAAGAAGAAGATGCGCGAGCAGCGGCTCGAGCTCTACGAGCTGCCCGACTACACCTCGCGCAAGAACAAGGCCAATGACTACGGCTTCGATCCGCACGAGCAGGCGACCGCGACCTACACCGGCATGGGCGTCGACATCAACGTGCACGACCAATGGGCGGTGGAATCGATGGGTGCGATCCAGGATCGCACCAAGGAGCATCTCGGCCAGAGCGACAAGGCGATCATCCAGTATCGCCGGCTGCTGCGGCAGGAAATCGAGAAGGTGGCGGGCGGGCAGACACCGATGCTGCATCTGGAGGAAGCGCATGCGCGCTCGATCCAGGGCCCGGCGACCATGGACGGTATCGGGCCGACCACCGGCTGGGAAATCTACTGGATGGAAGTCGACGTGAAGCGGCGGCGCGGCGCGCCCTGGGCGGCGCCGGTGCCGAGCGAGATCGCCGGCAAGGTGAAGCATCTTTCGGCGGCGGGATAGTGAATTCCGCCGTCATTGCGAGCGAAGCGAAGCAATCCACCTGTCTGCTTGCGGCGCCATGGATTGCTTCGTCGCTTCGCTCCTCGCAATGACGGTGGAAACGGTCCCGTTCTTCGGATAACTCTTCAATAAAAGCACTCTGGGGGAATACCGCGTTGAGTTTCGTCGAGCGCCACGGCCTGTGGTCGGCCGAGCAGAAGGAAGCGGCCAGTCGGCTGCGCCGCATAGTCGAGGAGCGCGAGCTGGAGGTGATCCGCCTCGCCTTCCCGGATCAGCACGGCATCTTGCGCGGCAAGACGCTGGTGGCGGCAGAGGCGCTGGCGACGCTCGAAAGCGGCTGCTCCATCACGACGACGATGCTGGCGAAAGACACCTCGCACCGCACGGTGTTTCCGGTGTTCACGTCGGGCGGCGGGTTCGGCATGAAGGAGATGGAAGGCGCGGCCGACGTGCTGATGGTCGCCGATCCCACCACTTTCCGCGTGCTGCCGTGGGCGCCGACCACGGGCTGGCTGATGTGCGACGTCTATTTTGGCGACGGCCGCCCGGTGCCGTTCGCGACGCGCAATCTCTATCGCGGCGTGATCGACAATCTCGCCAAGCGCGGCTTTGACTTCGTCGCCGGGCTCGAGGTCGAATTCCACCTCTTCAGGCTGGAAGACGCGAAGATGGCGGCAGAGGATGCAGGCCAGCCGGGAAATCCGCCCTCCGTAAGCCTGCTCTCGCACGGCTATCAATACCTGACCGAGCAGCGCTACGACCAGATGGAGCCGGCGCTCGAAATCATCCGCCGCGACGTGCTGGCGCTGGGGCTGCCCTTGCGCTCGGTCGAGGTCGAGTTCGGGCCGAGCCAGTGCGAATTCACCTTCCAGCCGACACGCGGCCTTGCGCCCGCCGACAACATGGTGCTGTTCCGCTCCGCCGTGAAGCAGATCGCGCGGCGCCACGGCTATCACGCCACCTTCATGTGCCGGCCGAAACTGCCGAATGTCTTCGCCAGCGGATGGCACCTGCACCAGTCGCTGGTGTCGCGGTCGACCGGCGAGAACGCGTTGATGGCAAAGGACAAGGGCGAGGTGCTGAGCGCCTTCGGCAAGCATTATCTCGCCGGCCTGCTCGAGCACGCGCGCGCAAGCACCGTGTTCACCACGCCGACCATCAATGGCTACAAGCGCTACCGCTCCTATTCGCTGGCGCCCGATCGCGCGATCTGGGGCCGCGACAACCGCGGCGTGATGATCCGCGTGCTCGGCGGCGCGGGCGACGCCGCCACACGGCTGGAGAACCGGATCGGCGAGCCGGCGGCCAACCCCTATCTCTACATGGCCTCGCAGATCCTCTCCGGCCTCGACGGCGTCGACCGCAAGCTCGATCCCGGCCCGTCGGCCGATACGCCCTACGAGACCAAGGCCACGCTGTTGCCGAAGAGCCTGCGCGAGGCGGTGTTCGCGCTTCATGACGATCCCTTCTTCCGCGACACGCTGGGGGCTGCGTTCGTGGATTATTACGTGCACATCAAGAACGCCGAGATCGAGCGCTTCCAAGCCGAAGTGTCGGACTGGGAGCACCGCGAATATTTCGAGATGTTTTGAAGCTGACGCGCGGCGCGTTGCGGACGCAAGTGAGTTGATTCAGGGGGCAGACGCCGTCCTGCCGCGAGGCTTGTCGCGGTATGTGACAGACATCACGGTAAGAATCTTGTGGTTTCGGCATTAGACGCTAGTCTGTCGTCCGGGGGCTCGCATGGGCGCATTTCGGTTATTGGCTTTCTTGATTCTTGCAACCTGGCTTGGATGCGGCCCATCATTGGCCGAGAAGCGCGTTGCATTGGTGATCGGCAATTCGGCCTATCAGAAGGTCGCGAGGCTGAACAATCCTGCCAACGATACGGCAGCGGTTTCCGCCATGTTCAGGAAGGCAGGCTTCGACTCGGTCGACTCGAAACTGGATTTGAATACCAACGAAATGCGCAAGACCCTGCGCGAGTTCGGCAACAAGACACGCGATGCCGATGTGGCGGTGATCTACTTTGCCGGTCATGGCATCGAGCTGGATGGCACCAACTATCTGATTCCGATCGATGCGGCGCTCGAGACCGATACCGACGTTCTTGACGAAACCTTTGCATTGGACCGTGTACTTTTCGCGGTCGAGCCAGCCAAGCAGCTTCGCTTGGTCATCCTTGACGCTTGCCGTGACAATCCGTTCGCCAGGAAAATGAAGCGAACAATCGGTTCCCGCGCGATTGGGCGCGGGCTGGCCAAGGTCGAACCTTCCAGCCCGAACACGATGGTTGCCTTTGCCGCCAAGGCCGGTTCGACGGCGTCCGACGGCGACAGCAAGAACAGTCCGTTCGCTGCGGCGCTGGTCGCCCATCTTGCCAAGCCAGGCCTCGATCTTCGCAAGGCATTCGGTTTCGTTCGCGACGACGTATTGAAGGCCACCAACAATACACAAGAGCCTTTCGTCTACGGCTCGCTTGGCGGCAACGACGTGGCGCTCGTCCCGGCAGTGCCAGCCCCAACCATCGCTGCTCCCGTGGATCAGGATACCACGATGCAGCGGAACTACGAATTCGCGCTTCAAGTGGGCACGAAGCCGGTTTGGGATGCCTTCATTGAGAAGTATCCCTCCGGCTTCTTCACCGCCCTTGCCAAGGCGCAACGCGACAAGCTGGCGGCGGAAGCGGCACGAGTTGAAGCCACGAACAAGGCCAGGGCAGCACAGGAAGAAAAGGCCCGGCTCGCCCTGGAGGGCGCGAAAGCCGCCGAGCAAGCCAAGGCCGCTGAGCAGGCCAAGGCAGCCGAAAAAGCTCGAACCGCCGCCGAGCTGGCCAAGAAGGCGGAGGAAGCCAAGGTCGCGGAAGCCGAGCGCGTCAAGGCCGCCGCGGAGGCAAAGGCCGCCGCCGATCAAAAAGCCAAGGATGCAAAGGTTGCGGCACTAGCTCCGCCGTCCGACAAGTCCGATCAAGCGACGGTCGATATTCCACGATCGCTGCAATCCGAACTGCGCCGGGTCGGCTGCAATACCGGATCGGTAGACGGCAACTGGAATGCGGCGGCGCAGCGGTCGCTCGATCTGTTCAACAAGCACGCGGGCATGAAGCTCGACGTGAAAATCGCCAGCGTCGATGCGCTCGATGCCGTCAGGAGCAAGACGACGCGCATCTGTCCGTTGGTTTGCGATCACGGGTTTAAAGCTGACGGCGAGCGTTGCACGAAAATTACGTGCCGCGCTGGTTATGAAGTCGGTGACGACAACACTTGCGAAAAGTTCGAAGTGAAGAAGCCCGTGGCGAAGCGAGAAGCGCCTTCAACGCGTGATCGGCGCGAGCGCGCCAATGTGGAAGCGGCGCCTTCCAAGCCGCAGCCATCCGGACAAGTTATCTGTGGTCAGGGAGGCTGCCGGCCCGTTGGCAAAAATTGTCGACTTGTCAAGGGTTCTTGGGTGAGTGGAGTAACGCAAGCCACCGGTGGATCTACTGTGGAAGTGTGCAATTGAGCCTGCAGGATGAATGCGATGACCGCCGAACTTCATCTCGTGCACTCAGCGCGAGCCGTTGGGGACATTGTTGATCGATGATGCCAAGACGGGCTCGATAAAGCTGGGGAACGCGGCCTTGAGGTCGATAGCTGCCGGTTTTTCCCGCTAGAATGCCACGCTACACTACTTCCCACTCCCAAAGAGGTGAAAGACGGGCTCACGGCAGTCTCTCAAACCGACATTGCGAGCGAAGCTTCAGCTTGCCCTGCAAAGAGAAAAGCCGGATTGCTTCGTCCGCTTCGCTCTTCGCAATGACGGCTGCTATCAAATCCCCAAATACCTATGCTGCAGCTCCGGCTCCGCCAGCAGCTGCTCCGACGTGCCGCTCCACACCGTGCGGCCGCGCTCGATCATGTAGTGGCGGTCGGCGATTTTCGCGAGGTTGCCGACGTTCTTGTCGATGACGAGCACGGACTGGCCCTGGCTCTTCAGCATCGACAGGCAGCTCCAGATCTCCTCGCGGATCAGCGGCGCGAGGCCTTCGGTGGCCTCGTCGAGGATCAGCAGCATCGGGTTGGTCATCAGCGCGCGGCCGATGGCGAGCATCTGCTGCTCGCCGCCGGACAGCGTGACGCCCATGTTGGTGGAGCGCTCGGAGAGGCGCGGGAACAGTGCGTAGATCTTCTCCAGCGTCCACGGGTCCCTCGCGCCCCGCCGATTGCCGGAGGCCGCCACGAGATTTTCGCGCACGGTGAGGTTCGGGAAGATCTGACGGCCTTCGGGCACCAGGCCAATGCCGAGCTGCGCGATCTTGTAGGACGGCAGCTTGCGCACATCCTCGCCGGCGAAGCGGATGGCGCCGGCGCGCGCCGGGGTCAGGCCCATGATGGAGCGGATGGTGGTGGTCTTGCCCATGCCGTTGCGGCCCATCAGGGCGATCATCTCGCCGGACCTGATGGTGAGCTGCAGGCCGAACAGCACCTGGCTGAGGCCGTAGCAGGTTTCGATACCGTCGATTTCCAGGAGCGTATCAGCCATCCCGATCATCCCTTGCGCGTCACCGCATGCTGGTCGCCGAGATAGGCGCGCTTGACTTCCTCATTGCTGCGGATCTCGTCCGGCCGGCCGCAGGCGATGACGCGGCCATAGACCAGCACGGTGATGCGGTCGGCGAGCGCGAACACGGCTTCCATGTCGTGCTCGACCAGCACGATGGTGACCTCCTTGCGCAGCTCCTTCAGGAGCGCGACCATGCGCTGCGACTCGGTGACGCCGAGGCCGGCCATCGGTTCGTCCAGCAGCAACAGTTGCGGCCTGGTCGCCAGCGCCACCGCCAGTTCGAGCTCGCGCTGTTCGCCATGGCTGAGCTCGGAGACCGGCACGTCGGCGCGTTTGCCGAGGCCGACGCGCGAAAGCGCGGCGTGCGCGGCCTCGCGCAGCGGCCTTTCCTTCCGCGCATTGGCCCAGAAGCGGTAGGAGTGGCCGGCATGGGCCTGCGCTGCGAGGGCGACATTGTCGGCGGCGGTGAAGTCGCGCAGCAGCGAGGTGATCTGGAACGAGCGCGCCAATCCAAGCCCGCTGCGCCTGTAGGACGGCAGCCCCGTGATGTCCTGCCCGGCGAAATGGATGATCCCGGAATTCGGCATCAACTGTCCGGTGAGCTGGCTGATCAGCGTGGTCTTGCCGGCGCCGTTGGGGCCGATGATGGCATGCAGTTCGCCCGGCGTGACCTCCATGGAGAGATTGTCGGTGGCGACGAGGCCGCCGAAACGCCGGGTCAGGTTTGCGACGCGCAAGAGATGCTCAGCCACGGGAGAACCTCCCCAGCAGGCCCATGATGCCGCCGCGCGCGAACAGCACGATCAACAGCAAGAGCGGCCCCATGATCATAGCCCAGTATTCCGTGATCTGCGACAGCAGCTCTTCCAGCAGCAGGAACACGATGGCGCCGATCACCGGGCCGAACAGCGAGCCCATGCCGCCGAGGACCACCATCACCATGAGTTCGCCGGAGCGGGTCCAGTACATCACGGCGGGACTGACGAAATCGGTGTTGTTGGCGAGCAGCGCGCCGGCGAGGCCGCAGATGGTGCCGGAGATGACGAAGCAGACCAGGCGATAGCGGTTGGAATGGAACCCGATCGCCTGCATGCGTTGCTCGTTGGAGCGCACGCCCTGCACGACGAGGCCGAAGCGGGAATTGACGATGCGCCAGATCAGATAGAGGCCGCCGAGCAGGCAGGCCAGGCACACGTAGTAGAATTGCGTCCGGCTCGAAAGGTCGACGATGCCTCCGAAGTCGCTCCGCTTGTAGATGGTGAGGCCATCGTCGGCGCCGTAGCGCGCCAGCGAGGTGGCGATGTAATAGGCCATCTGCGCAAAGGCGAGCGTGATCATGATGAAATAGACGCCGCGGGTGCGCAGACTGAGCGCGCCGATGACGAGCGCAAACAGCGCAGACGCAATCAGCGCCACCGGCCACTGGATGAAGCCGGAGCCGACGCCTTCGAAAGCGAGGATGCCGACGGCATAGCCGCCGATGCCGAGATAGGCGGCGTGGCCGAAACTCATCATGCCGCCATAGCCCATGATCAGGTTCAGGCTTGCGGCCGCCAGGGCGAGGATGATGATGCGGGTGAACATCGTCAGGATGAACACCTTGCCCGACAGCGCCGAATAGACCGGCAGCAGCAGCAGGCCGGCGATGACGAGCGCGACGACGATGTTGCGCAGATTGAGGAGGGACTTCATCGCTTGGCGGCCGGGAACAGCCCCTCCGGCCTCACCACCAGCACGATGGCCATCAGGAGGTAGATCAGCATCGAGGACAGGGCGGGCGCCGCGGTGGAAGCGGCGGTGGAACTCAGCACCTTGCGCAGGAGATCCGGCAGGAAGGCGCGGCCGAGCGTGTCGATCATGCCGACGAAGATCGCGGCCATGAAGGCGCCGCGGATCGAGCCGATGCCGCCGATCACGATGATGACGAAGGCGAGGATCAGGATGTTCTCGCCCATGCCGATCTGCACGGTGAGGATCGGCGCCTGCATCAGCCCGGCAAGGCCGGCGAGCGCCGCACCGAGGCCGAACACCAGGGTGAACAGCAGCTTGATGTTGATACCGAGCGCGCCGATCATCTCGCGGTTGGAGGCGCCGGCCCGGATCAGCATGCCGATGCGGGTGCGCATGACCACGACATAGAGAAGTAGCGCGACCAGCAGCGCCACAACGATGATCGAGAGCCGGTAGGCCGGATAGTAGACGCCCGGCAGGATCTGCACCGGGACCGTGAGCCAGGCCGGCAGCGGCAGCGCGAGGCCCGCCGGGCCCCAGATCAGCCGCACCGCGTCGTTGAAGAACAGGATCAGGCCGAAGGTCGCCAGCACATGGTCAAGATGGTCCCGCCCGTAGAGATGCCGCAGCGCCACGAATTCCAGCACGATGCCGAGCAGCAGCGTGGCGCCGAGCGCCATGACCGCGCCGAGGATGAAATTTCCGGTCCAGGCCACGAAGGTCGCGGCGAAATAGGCGCCCATCATGTAGAGCGAGCCATGGGCGAGATTGACGAAGTCCATGATGCCGAAGACCAGCGTCAGGCCGGCCGCCAGCAGGAACAGCAGCAGGCCGAACTGCAGTCCGTTGAGAGATTGTTCGACGAGGACGAGCATGGACCCCAAAGCCTGAGTAAGCAGCCCTATTATTTGAGCATGATCTTTTCGGAAAGCCGCTTCACACTTTTCCGAATCATGCTCTAAAAAAGCAGCGGCAGCGCAAGGGCACTGCCGCTCATTGTCGTTGGGCGCATCATCCCACGCAAGACGCTACGAAGCCGCGGAAGACCATGCGCCGGCAGGACCCGACCTTACTTCATCGGGCACTTGGCATGGAAGCGGTCCTGATCGTCCTTGACGATGGTAGCCACCGTTTTCAGCGCGAGCTGGCCCTCGGCATCCTTGACCACGTCCTGCAGGTAGAAGTTCTGGATCGGAATGTGGTTGTTGCCGTACTTGAAGGCGCCGCGCACCGACTTGAAGTTGGCCTTTTCCATCTCGGCCTTCATCTCGTCCTTCTTCGAGGTGTCGCCGTTCACCTTGACCACCGCGCTATTGATCAGGTTGGCGGCGTCATAGGTCTGGGAGCCGTAAAAGGTCGGGCGCAGCCCGGGATACTTCTTGCGGTAGTCGGCGACGTACTTCTTGTTCGCCTCGTTGGGGAGGTCGTTGACCCAATGCTGCGCCCCGGGAACGCCGAGCGCGTTGTCCTTCTGCAGCGGCAGGGTAATTTCGTCGATGGTGAAGGCGGTGTAGAGCGGGATCTGCTGCTTGATACCGGCCTGGGTGTACTGGTTGAGGAATTGCACGCCGGCCGCACCCGGATAGAACACGAAGATCGCCTGCGCGCCGGAGTTCTTCGCCTTGGTCAGCTCGGCGGAGAAGTCGAGCTGGCTCGGCCAGACCGTGTATTCCTCGCCCTTGACCTCGCCCTTGAAGGTGCTCTTGACGCCGGCCAGCATGTCCTTGCCGGCGGCGTAGTTCGGGCCGATCAGGAACACCGACTTGACGCCCTTCTGGGTCATGTAGGTGCCCATGGCCTGCGGGGTCTGGTCGTTCTGCCAGGAGGTCGAGAACACGTAGGGCGAGCAGAGCTCGCCGGCGAGCTGCGACGGGCCGGCATTCGAGGTGATCAGGAAGGTCTTGGCATCCACCGCCGTCTTCAGCGAGGCCAGCAGCACGTTCGACCAGATGTAGCCGACGATGAAGTCGACCTTGTCGGACTGGATCAGCTTTTCGGTCTTCTGCTTGCCGACATCGGGCTTCTGCCCGTCGTCCTCGTAGATCACCTCGACCGGCTTGCCGCCCATCTTGCGGCCGAGATGGTCGAGCGCGAGCTCGAAGGAGTTGCGCATGTCGTTGCCGATCGCAGCCGTCGGGCCGCTGAAGGTGGAGACGAAGCCGATCTTGATGGTGTCCCCTGCGCTAGCAGGCTGTGCCAGCGCCAGAGCGGCGATACCCGCCAGCCAGAATGCCTTTTTCATATTGGTTTCCCCTCCTGTTTCGATTCAATTTTGTCCGCCGGGATCGGCGGCGCCGGATAGCTCAGGCCTTTATAAAGAGACGTTTTTTTGTGCGCAAAGGCGCCGGCCTGCAGCAAGCGCGAACCGAAGGTCCGCAGTCGAACCTTCGGTCTATGCCCCAGCGATCTGCACCATAATTCAGGCTTCACAGGGAAATCAAGAATTATAGTGCCGGTTTTCGGGTGTGGGATTGTCGCAGCCGCGGTCATAGCGCTCCATCCGATGCGACCCGGCTGGCCTCGCCGTTGCGCTGCCATTCCGCCCAGTTCGGCCGGTCCATCTGAAACAGGTCCGTGCAACGGGCGTACCAGCCGCTGCCATGCATGCGCCCGACCAGCCGCAAGCCTTGCGTGTCGATGTAGCAGCGCTCCGCATCCTGCACGAAAGCGTCGCCGACATGCGCGCAGACGATGCGGCCGATGACGATGGTCTGGCGCGGCCCCGTCACCAGCGACGTGAGCACGCGGCACTCGAAGGAGACCGGGGACTCCGCGATGCGCGGCGGGCGCACGGCGTGAGACGGCGCGGGCGTCAGGCCGGCCAGCGCCAGTTCGTCGATCTCGGGAGGGGCATCGATGCAGGTGACGTTCATGGCCGCGGCATTGTCCTCGGAAACGAGGTTCACCACGAATTCGCCGGTCGCCAGAATGTTGGTGGCTGTGTCCTTGAAGCGGCCCTTGCCGGCGAGCAGCCCGAGCGCGAGCGTCGGCGGCTCATGTCCCAGCGCGTTGAAGAAGCTGTAGGGCGCCGCATTGATCGCGCCGTTCTCCGACAAGGTCGTCACCCAGGCGATCGGGCGCGGCGTCACGGTCGATGCCAGGATCTTGTAGCGGTTCTGCGCTTCCAGCGCTTCCATGTCGAACAGCATCGCCAGCCTCGCGCTTCAAACCGCCACGACGGGGTGGCGCAGCCGGCCGATACCGGCGACTTCGGCTTCCACCACGTCGCCCGGCCACAGCCATTCCTGCGGCGTGCGCCCCGCGCCGACGCCATCTGGCGTGCCGGTTGCGATGATGTCCCCCGGCTCGAGCGTGATCGCGGCGGAAATGTCCGAGATCAGAAGCGGCACCTTGAACAGCATGTGCCGCGTATTGGAGCGCTGCTTCTCGATGCCGTTCACCGCCAGCCACAGATCGAGCGCGTGCGGATCGGCGATCTCGTCCGCGGTGACGATGCAGGGGCCGAACGGCGCGTAGGTGTCCTGCCCCTTGGAATAGATCCACTGGCCGGCTCTTCGGTTGTCGCGGGCGCTGACGTCGATCATCACGCTGTAGCCGAACACGAAAGCGAGCGCCTCGGCCTCCGATACCCGCCGCGCGGTGCGGCCGATGACGACGGCGAGCTCGACCTCCCAGTCGAGCTGCTGCGTGATTGCCTTGTTGTGCTCGATCGCCTCATGCGGGCCGATCACGCTGGTCGGCGGCTTCGAGAAGATCACCGGCTGCGTCGGCAGATCCTTTGCGGTGTCGAGCGCGCGCGAGGATTCCGCGACGTGCTCGACATAATTGAGGCCGATGCCGAAGATGTTCTTGCGCGGGCGCGGTATCGGCGCGAGCAGTCTTGCATTTGCAAGCGGCAGTGCAGCGCCGACCGGCCAACGGCCGTTGCAATCGCCGAGGATCTTCTTCAGGGCGGCCGAGGCAGGCGGGCCGAGATCGATGAAAGCGAGCATCGAGGCCGGGAGCGGCACGCCGGCATGGGCGCCGATCTTCTCGACGTCGATGACGAGATCATCTGCGACAGCGCCAAGGCGCGCGGCGGCTTCGACGGAGTCGCGGTAGGTAACGAGACGCATAATTCTTTCCTAGGATAGCGGCTGCCGCCCTTCGTTGTCGCCGAAGGCTTCCTCGCGATAGAGGCCGAGCGAATGCATCACCGGCAGATCGTTGAAGGCGAACAAGCAGGCCTCGTCGCTCTGGGAAGCATTGGCATGCTCGTGCCAGGCCCATGACGGCACGCAGAAGATGTCGCGCTCCTTCCAGTCGAAGCGTTTGCCGTCGATGATGGAGTGGCCGCTGCCCTTGGCAACCTGGTAGATGAAGCTGCCGGTGTGGCGATGCGCGCGCGTCGCCTCGCCCGGCCGCAGCATCTGCATGGAGGCGCCGATGGTCTGCATGACCGGCCCGCCGGTCACCGGATTCATGTAGTTCATCAACAGGCCGTCATAGGGCGAGCCGGCCGACGCCCTGGCGTAGCGCTGCAGGGCCTCGTAGGTCGGACCCCACTCGTATTTCAGCAGCGGCGAATAGCCCTTGCTCCATTCGGCGCCGGCGGGGCGGAGGCCCGGGGCGCCCCAGGCATGCGACATGTCGTCGACGGGATGGCCGACCTCCTGCTGCATCTTCGGGTGCACCGCATAGAAATTGGCCTCGAGGCAGTTCACCAGGGGAATGTCGAGACCGTCCTGCCAGATGCAGGGCGTGCCGTCGCCGGCGACGCCGTGCTCGTGCCA
>NZ_JBQTHN010000250.1:0-25420 GCF_052389815.1 Bradyrhizobium sp.
GGCGGTACAATAATTGTCCCCAAAATTGTCAAAACAACTGAAAATTTACCCGCAACCCGAAACAAAAAACGCCCCGGGCGACGCCGGGGCGTTGAACGTGTCGGTTGAAGCTGAAGGGATCAGGAGCCCTTGGGGTTGATCTCGGTGTAGTTACCCTTGGCGTCCCACTTGTAGACGACGTAGTCGATCACCTTGATGTCGCCCTTGGCGTCGAAGCCTAGCTTGCCGAGCACGGTGTCCCACTCGCCGGCCTTGATGATCTCCATGACCTTCTTCGGGTCGGTGGTCTTCGCCTTGGCTGCCGCTTGTGTCCAGACCTGCATGGCGGCGTAGGTGTAGAGCGTGTAGCCTTCGGGATCGATGCCCTTGGCCTTGAACTTCTCGACGATCGCCTTTGCAGTCGGCTTGTTGCGCGGATCGGGGCCGAAGGTGAACAGGGTGCCTTCCGCGGCGGGCCCGGCGATGGAGGCGAACTCCTTGTCGTTCAAGGCGTCGCCGGCCATCAGCACGGCCTTCAGACCCTGGTCGCGCATCTGGCGCAGGATCAGCCCGGCTTCCTGGTGGTAGCCGCCGACGAACACCAGATCGATGTTGTCGCGCTTCAGGCGCGACACGATCGAGTTAAAGTCCTTGTCGCCCTTGTTGTAGGATTCGAACATCTTCTCCGTGACGCCGGCCTTGTTGAGCGCCTTCTTGGTCTCGTCCGCAAGGCCCTTGCCGTAGGTGGTCTTGTCATTGAGGATGGCGACGTTCTTGCCCTTGAAATTCTTGGCGATGTAGCCGGCGGCGACGAGGCCCTGCTGGTCGTCACGGCCGCAGACGCGCGCCACGTTCCAGAGCTTGCGCTCGGTGAACACGGGGTTGGTCGAGGCGGGCGTGATCTGCAGCACGTTGCCTTCGGCATAGGCTTCGGAGGCCGGGATCGACGACGATGAGCAGAAGTGTCCGGCGACGAAGGGAATCTTGGAGCCGGCGAACTTCTCGGCGACCGAGCGCGCCTGCTTGGGATCGCAGGCATCGTCGCCGACCTGCAGCGCCAGCTTCTTGCCGAGCACGCCGCCGGCGGCATTGATGTCGGACACCGCCATTTCGGCGCCGTTCTTCATCTGCCGGCCGAACGCGGATTCGCCGCCCGTCATCGGGCCTGCAACGGCGATGTTGATGTCCTGGGCCAACGCGCTTGTCGACAGCGCCAGCGACGCGCCCAATGCCAGGCCGATCAGTTTCAGTGATTTCATGGAAGGTCCTCGCGGTGATCGCTACTTTTGTAAGACCCGACGTTCCGCCGGGTCGGTAGATCGGGGGTATTGTCGGCTGATTTTGCCGGGAAGTCATCGGCAATTTTCAGGCAAAAGCACCATCCCTTCGCCTCATCTTGCCGCATGGGGCTAGCCCCGCCGGCCGCCTTCCAGATAGGCGGCGCGGATTTCCGGGCGCTGCAGCAACTCGCCGCCGGTACCCGACAGCGTGATCAGGCCGTTGACCATGACATAGCCGCGATGGGCGAGTTTCAAGGCGTGGTTGGCGTTCTGCTCGACGATCAGCACGGTCAGGCCGTCCTGCCGGTTCAGGTCCCGGATGGCGTCGAAAATCTGCCGGGCAATCAGCGGCGCCAGCCCCAGCGAGGGCTCATCCAGCATCAGAAGGCGCGGCCGGCTCATCAAGGCGCGCCCGATCGCCAGCATCTGTTGCTCGCCGCCCGACAGTGTTCCGCCGCGCTGGGTCATGCGCTCCTTCAGGCGCGGGAACAGGGCGAAGACGCGTTCCAGACCCGCCGCACGGTCGGCTTCGCTGCAGTCGGTGGCATCGGCGCCCATCTGCAGGTTTTCCGCCACGCTCATGCGCGGGAAGATGCGGCGGCCCTCCGGCGACTGCGCGATGCGCAGGCGCGCGATCTCGTGGGTGGGCACGTGGGTGATGTCGTGGCCGTCATATTCAATGCGGCCCTCCTTGGCGCGAGGCCGCCCGAAGATCGTCATCATCAGCGTCGACTTGCCGGCGCCGTTGGCTCCGATCAGGGCGACGATCTCGCCCGGATTGATCTCGATATCGACGCCCTTGAGCGCCTCGATCTTGCCATAGGCGGCGCGCAGCCCGCGGACGGCGAGGAGAGGCGTGGCATGGGCCGCACTCACCGGTCGCTCTCCATCACGGCGATGGCTTCCTGCTCGTCGGCGCCGAGATAGGCGGCGATCACCTTGGGGTCGTCGCGCACGTGCTGCGGCGTGCCCTCGGCGATCTTGACGCCGTAGTCCATCACCACGACGTGGTCGGAAATCTCCATCACGACCGACATGTCGTGCTCGATCAGGAGGATCGAGGTCCCGTGCTCGCCGCGGATCGACAGCAGCAGCTCGCTCAGCGCGCCGCTCTCGCGGGCGTTCAGGCCCGCGGCAGGCTCGTCGAGGCACAGCAGGGCAGGTTCCGTGCACATCGCGCGCGCGATCTCGAGCCGGCGCTGGTCGCCATAGGGCAGGTTGCCCGCGGCATCGTCGGCGCGATCGATGAGCCCCACGCGCTTCAGCCAGACCGTCGCAAGATCGATCGCGCGCGCTTCCGCTTCGCGCCAGGTCGGCGCGCCGATCAGGCCGAGGAAGGTGAGGCCCGAGGCGCGCATCAACGTGTTGTGCTGGGCGACCATCAGGTTCTCCAGCGCCGTCATGCCGGGAAACAGGCGGATGTTCTGGAAGGTGCGGGCGACCTTGGCCTGCTTGGAGATGCGGAAATCGTTCAGCCGCTCCAGCGCAAACCCCGCGCCGTCGTCATGGGTGAGGCGGATGGCGCCCGAGGTCGGCTTGTAGAAGCCGGTGATGCAGTTGAACACGGTGGTCTTGCCGGCCCCGTTCGGCCCGATCAGCGCAGTGATCTTGCGCCGTTCGGCGGTGAACGACAGCTCGTTGACGGCGACGATGCCGCCGAAGCGCATCGACAGGCGATCGACGGCAAGGATCTTCTCGCTCATCCGTGTCCCTCCTTGACGAGGTCGGAGGAGATCGCCTGGTTCTTTTCCAGAAACACGGTCGGCGCGCGATGGCCGACGAGGCCGCGCGGCCGCCAGATCATCAGGAGCACCATGGCAAAGCCGAACACCAGCATGCGGTACTGGTCGAGCCCGCGGAACAGCTCGAAGCCGCCGATCATGGCAACCGCCGCCAGCACGACGCCGAGCTGCGAGCCCATGCCGCCGAGCACGACGATGGCGAGCACCAGTGCCGATTCATGGAAGGTGAAGGATTCCGGGCTGATGAAGCCCTGTCGTGTCGCGAAGAACGCGCCGGCAAAGCCGCCGAACATCGCGCCGATGGCAAACGCGGAGAGCTTCGTCGTGGTGATGTTGATGCCCAGCGCGCGGCAGGCGACTTCATCCTCGCGCAGCGCCTCCCAGGCGCGACCGATCGGCAGCCGGCGCAGGCGGATGGTCACCCAGTTGGTCAGCAGCGCCAGCGCCAGGATCAGGTAGAACAGGAATACGACGCGGTGGGTCGGGGAGAACTCGATGCCGAGCATGGCGGCGAACCCGTCATCGCCGGGCGTCAGGGGAATGCCGAAGAAGGTCGGCCGCGGAATGCCGGTCACGCCATTCGGCCCGCCGGTCAGGCTCTGCCAGTTGATCAGGACGAGGCGGATGATCTCGCCGAAGGCGAGCGTGACGATGGCGAGATAGTCGCCGCGCAGACGCAGCACGGGGAAGCCGAGCAGCACGCCCCAGAACGCGGCGAGGATTCCCGCCAGCGGCAGGCAGATCCAGAACGACAGGCCGAAATTGGTCGCCAGCAGCGCGTAGGAATAGGCGCCGACCGCATAGAAGGCGACGTAGCCGAGATCGAGCAGGCCGGCGAGGCCGACCACCACGTTCAGGCCCCACCCGAGCATCACATAGGTGAGAACGAGAATGGCGAGGTCGAGAATATAGCGCTGGTCGTAAAAGATGACCGGGACGAGGAAGGCGAAGACGAGCAGCGCCGGCCCCAGCCAGCCTCCGACAAAGTCCGTCAGGGTCTTCAGCCACCCTGGAACGAGCCTGTCGGCGCCGGCCGGGCCGATCCATTGCCGCATCAATTCGATGACGATGCTGCCGCCGAACACGGCGGCGACGATGGCGGCAAGATCGCCGAAGCGCGTCCAGTAGACCAGGAGTCCTTCCGGCCCCGCCTCGGTGCGCACGCCGATCATCAGCGAGAACAGCACCAGCGCCACCAGCGCGCTGAGCACGGCTTTCTTGAGGATGAACGCGCCCCCGGAAGTGCGTGCGGCAGGCTTGGGGGCGGGCAGCGGTGCGCTCACGCGGCCGATCCGTCAGACTTTTTCGACTTCGGGCCGGCCGAGCAGGCCGGTCGGAAGGAAGATCAGGACCACGATGAGAATCGAGAACGCTGCGACGTCCTTGTATTCGACGGAGAAATAGGCCGACCAGAAGGTCTCGATCAACCCGATCAGGAGTCCGCCGAGCATGGCGCCGGGCAGCGAGCCGATGCCGCCGAGCACCGCGGCGGTGAAGGCCTTGATGCCTGCGACGAAGCCCATGAAGAAGTCGACCAGGCCGTAATAGAGCAGGTACATCATGCCGGCGACGGCGGCGAGCGCCGCGCCGACCACGAACGTAAAGGAGATGGTGCGGTCGACGTCGACGCCGAGTAGCGCTGCCATGGTCTGGTCCTGCTCGCAGGCGCGCATGTCGCGTCCGAGCCGTGTCCGCGACACGATCCAGGTGAACAGCGCGAGCAGCACCACGGTGGCGGCGACGACGATGATCTGGATGTTGGAGAGCTGCACGTTGAAGCCGCTGGCGCCTTCATGCAGCGTATAGCCGCCGGTGATGATCGGCGGCACCGGTTTCACCCGCGCGCCCTGCGCCACCTGCGAGAAATTGGTGAGGATGAAGGACATGCCGATGGCCGAAAGCATCGGCGCCAGGCGGAACGAATGCCGCAGCGGCCGGTAGGCGATGCGCTCCACCGTCCAGCCGTACAGCGCCGTCATCGCCATCGCGACCAGGAGCACGATCAGCAAGATGAGCGGCACGGCGGTCAGCCCGAACGAGACCAGCAGCAGGAATGTGATGAGGGCGATGAAGCCGCCGATCATGAAGATGTCGCCATGGGCGAAATTGATCATGCCGACGATGCCATAGACCATGGTGTAGCCGATGGCGATCAGGCCGTAGATCGAGCCGAGGACGAGGCCGTTGATGAGTTGCTGGGCGAAATAATCCATGCGCTGCCGCTTGGGCCTATCCGATCAGGATCGGAAAGGCTCCGCTTTGTTGACGCGTTTTCTTCACGCGAACCGGTCCCCACTTCGCTTGAAAACGCTACGGAGAAGCGACGCGGCAAGGGCCCCCGGCAGCCTTTGAACGACGCGTCCCGGAGTTTTCTAACAGCGGGAACCGGGGGCGGCAACAGCAGCCCCTGCGGCTTAAGGGCTTGTACAGAGGTAGTTTCGGGATTGCGGTTCCCCGGTCATGATCCCGCCAGAGCGCTGCCGCGGAATGACCGGAGGGAACCCATCCGCGTGCCGCAACCGACATCGCCGGATCCCCGTTGCCTCCGCGTCAAGGTCAAACGAGGGAGAACCGGCATGACCAATCCGAACCAGAACCCTGGCCAGCAGAACCAGAACCCGGGTCAGAAGCCCGGCCAACAGCAGCAAGGCGGCGGCCAGAAGCCCGGCCAGCAACAGCAGGACCCGGGCCGTCAGAGGCAAATGCCCGACCAGGACCGCTAGTTGCGGATTGACGTTCAGGTGAAGCCCCGCCGCAAGGCGGGGCTTTCTCTTGACCTTCGGCCCGACCGCACCGCCGGGCGGGATTAAGGTAAACAAAGGGTTTAAATTGCCGCTCGCAGTTTAAGGGCGTTACGTCCTTCCCAAACCGCCGCACCTGTCCTGGCGCAGGCGGAGACAACGGGAAGCGACATGTCAAACTGGCGGATCGGCTCGATCAACGGCGCGCTGCTTGCGGCTTATTTCATCCCGGTGTGGGGCGCGATTTCCTACAACATCATGTTCGCGCCGGTACATGCGCTCTACGAGCAGCCGAACATCTCGGCCGCATTGTTCGTCAGCGACCACCTCAATATGGCCGGCACGAATCTCGTGCGCGTTGCCTGGCTGCTGGCCCTCGGCCGCTTTGCGGCGCTCGCCTTCTTCGTGGTGTTCCTCGCCTTGCTGTGCTGGCCGTCCACGCGCAAGAACGGCGCCTGCGATGAGGCGTTGGGCATCGCGCTTGCGATCGGCAGCCTGATCAGTTTTGCCTGCATGGTGATGGCTTCGCAGGTTGGCGAGACCGGTGCGCTGCGGCTGCACGCGACGGAATTGCTGCTTATGCTCGGCACGGCGATCGTGCTGGTATTCGATCGGCCGGCGCAGAAGACGGCAGCGGCGAGCGATGCCCTTCAGCATCCTCAATTTGCGGATCATCGATAACAGGGGAGCTCCCCGTCATTGCTGGGAGCTAAGCGGCGAGCAATCCATCTATCCCCTCGGGGCAGGTGGATTGCTTCGCGCGCAATGACGGAAGAATCAGCGCTGTGTCAGGAAACCGACCACCGCATCGGTGAAGGCGTGCGGCTGCTCGACGTTCGAGATGTGCGCGGCGTCCAGAATCGTCATGCTGGCCCCGGGAATGCGGCTGCGCATGAATTCGCCGGCCGCCACCGTCGTGCCCATGTCATAGCGTCCGGCGATGACGAGCGTCGGGCTTTTGATGTTCGGCAGCAGCTCGCGCTGGTCCAGCGTGCTCAGCGCCTCGCAGCAGGCGAGATAGCCCTTGACCGGCGTCGCCAGCAGCATCGCCTTCAGGTTCGCTGCCGCCTGCGGCACGCGCTCGCGAAAATCGGCGGTCAGCCAGCCGGCGATGACGGTGTCGGCAATGGCGGCAAGCCCGCCTTCGGTCACTGCCTTGATGCGGTTGTGCCAGTTGGTGGGATCGGGAAAGTGGCAGGTGGTGTTGGCGAGGACGATCTTGCCCATTCGCTCCGGCGCGTTCGCGCCGAGCCACTGGCCGACCATGCCGCCCATCGACAGCCCGCACCAGTGCACTTTCTCGATGTTGAGATCGTCGAGGATGGCCAGCACGTCCTTGCCGAACCGCTGCATGGAGTAGGGACCATCCGGCACCTGCGACTTGCCGTGGCCGCGGCGATCGTAGCGAACCACGCGGAACACCTGGGTGAGCGCCTTCATCTGCGGCTCCCACATCTGCAGGGTACAGCCCAGCGAGTTCGACAGCATCAGGGTCGGTCCGCCGTCGCGGCCTTCCACGGAGACGTTGAGCAGACAGCCGTCGGCGTCGATCATGGGCATGGCGGTATTCCTCGTCGTGCGCGGCGCGCGTCGTGCCGGGGGCTATGACGGCGAAAGATTCGGCGCAAGCATGCGCCATCCTCGCATACCGCGCCATCCCGGCTCGCGGCCAGCCGTCCACAAGGAATCACCGGGCTTTATTGCACTTGCGAGTTTGCTGAGAGCGCCCTCGCGCCAGCAGGGTCTTTTCTTTGGCGCGCCCGTGCTCTACTTGGGGGAACGGTGACGGTGATCCAGGAGGCCCCCATGGCGATGACAATGACCGGCGAAGTCCAGCTTCCGGCGACCCGCCAGGCTGTGTGGGACAAGCTCAACGATCCCGAAGTGTTGAAGGCCTGCATTCCCGGCTGCGAGGAGCTGGAGAAGACCGACGAGCACGGCTTCCGCGCCATCGCCAAGATGAAGGTCGGCCCTGTCTCGGCGCGCTTCAAGGGCAAGGTCACCTTGAGCGATCTCGACCCGCCGAACGGCTACAAGATCTCGGGCGAAGGCGAGGGCGGCGTAGCCGGCTTTGCCAAGGGCGGCGCCACCGTGGCGCTGGCGGACAAGGATGGCGGCACGCTGCTCAGCTACAACGTCGAGGCCCAGATCGGCGGCAAGCTGGCGCAGCTCGGCCAGCGCCTGATCAACGGCGCGGCCAAGAAACTGGCCGACGAATTCTTCGCCAATTTCGCCAAGGCGGTGCAGGGTTAGCCCCGCCTGACGACTACCAAAGTCATATCAAGCCATGTCCCAGACGGGTGGCTCGAAAGGTTGCCCATTGCCGGACTGACCCATATTATCCGCCCCGAAATGCCCTAAACCGTCTGTTTTGCCGCGCTGCGGCAAGACAGACCAGAGAGTACTGATGGCCAAAATCTCCCTCATCGTGAACGGCAATCCCGTCAACGCCAATGTCGACCCCCGCACGCTGCTGGTCCAGTTCCTGCGCGAGAATCTGCGCCTGACCGGCACCCATGTCGGCTGCGACACCTCGCAGTGCGGTGCCTGCGTCGTGCATCTCGACGGCAAGGCGGTGAAGTCCTGCACCACGCTTGCGGTGATGGCCGACGGCCACGAGGTGAAGACCATCGAGGGGCTGGCGCCGGACGGTGCGCCGTTGCACCCGATGCAGGAAGCCTTCCGCGAGCATCACGGCCTGCAGTGCGGCTTCTGCACGCCCGGCATGATCATGACCGCCGTGGACATCGTCCACCGCAAGGGCCACGACCTCTCGGATGAAGTCATTCGCGAGGAGCTGGAAGGCAATCTCTGCCGCTGCACCGGCTACCAGAACATCGTCGTGTCGATCGCCGCCGGCGCCAAGGCGATGGCGAAATCGGACCGCGCCTAAACTTTTCATCGCGACCGCGATCGGGAAATCCTCATGTACGAATTCAAATATCATCGTCCGGCAACCGTTCGACAGGCCGCAAACCTTTTGGCCAAGAACGAGGACGCAAAGGTCATCGCCGGCGGCCACACGCTGGTGCCCGTCATGAAGCAGCGGCTCGCAAGCCCGCCGCATCTGGTGGACATCTCCCACGTCGAGGGTCTCGACGCGATCGAGATGAAGGGCCGTTCGCTGGTGATCGGCGCGACCGCGACGCATGCCGATGTCGCCGCCTCCGCGACCGTGCGCGAGGCGATTCCGGCGCTCGCCGAGCTTGCCGGCATGATCGGTGACCCCGCCGTTCGCCACAAGGGCACCATCGGTGGCTCGCTCGCCAATAACGATCCGACCGCGGACTATCCGGCCGCCGTAATGGCGCTAGATGCCACCATCGTCACCAACAAGCGCCGCCTGAAGGCCGAGGAGTTCTTCCAGGGCCTGTTCACCACCGCGCTCGAGCCGGACGAGATCATCACCAGGGTGATGTTCCCGCTGGCGAAAAAGGCGGCCTACGTCAAATTCCGCAACCAGGCTTCGCGCTATGCGCTGGTCGGTGTGTTCGCGGCCAAGCGGCCGGCGGACGTGCGCGTCGCTGTAACCGGCGCGGGCTCCAACGGCGTGTTCCGCCTGACCGCGTTCGAGGAAGCCTTGAAGAAGCGCTTCTCGCACAAGGTGCTCGACGGGCTTACGGTATCCGCCGAGGGCCTGAACAGCGACCTGCACGGCAGCGCGGAGTATCGCGCCCACCTGATCGGCGTGCTGACACGCCGCGCGGTGCAGGCGGCGACCGACCGCGAGTGACGACAACGTTTCGTGTTCTGAGATTGGCGGTCCCATGAGTGCATCGGCGCCCCCCAAATCCGTCGATGCGATGCTGGAGCTCCTGACATCGCGCGGCTACTTCGCCGAGCGGTCGCTGGCGACGGTGGCCTATCTGTCGCTGCGCATGGGCCGGCCGCTGTTCCTGGAAGGCGAGGCTGGCGTCGGCAAGACCGAGATCGCAAAGGTGCTGGCCGCAGCTCTCGGCCGCAACCTGATCCGCCTGCAATGCTACGAGGGCCTCGACGTCTCCTCCGCGGTCTACGAGTGGAACAGCGCCGCGCAGATGATCGCGATCCGGCTGTCGGAAGCCGCCGGCGAGACCGACCGCGAGCAATTGTCGTCGGACATCTTTGCCGAGCGCTATCTGATCAAGCGGGCTCTGTTGCAGGCGCTGGAGCCGGATGTGGCGGGCGCGCCGGTGCTCCTGATCGACGAGCTCGACCGCGCCGACGAGGCGTTCGAGGCGTATCTGCTCGAAATCCTCTCCGACTTCCAGGTCACCATCCCCGAATTCGGCACGGTGAAGGCGCCGCATCCGCCGATCGTCATCATCACCTCCAACCGCACCCGCGAGATTCACGATGCGCTGAAGCGCCGCTGTCTCTATCACTGGGTCGACTATCCCTCTGCCGAGCGCGAGCTTGCGATCGTCAAGAGCCGTGTGCCCGGCATCTCGGCAAAGCTCTCGCAGCAGGTGGTGCGTTTCGTCCAGGCGCTGCGCGACCAGGATTTCTACAAGTCGCCGGGCGTCGCCGAGACCATCGACTGGGCCACCGCGCTCACGGAGCTCGACGCCCGCTCGCTGACCCCGCAGGTGGTGGGCGACACCCTCGGCGCGCTGTTGAAATACCAGGACGATATCGCGCGCATGCAGGGCGATGGCCTGCAGAAGGTTTTGAAGGAAGCGACCAGCGAGAATTGACTTGCTGTCATTCCGGGGTGACGCGACAGCGTCGAACTATGGGGCGCAATTGCGCCCCTGAGAATCTCGAGATTCCGGGTCTGGTCCTTCGGACCATCCCGGAATGACAACGGGACAGAGATGCCGAGCTCGATCGACCACCTCAATCCGCCCACCGGCAACATGGCCGACAACGTCGTCGGCTTCGCCCGCGCGTTACGCGCCGCCGGTCTGCCGGTTGGCCCGGGCTCCATCATCGACGCCATGAACGCGCTGCAGGCGATCGAGATCGGCAACCGCGCCGACGTCTACACCACGTTGGAAGCCATCTTCGTCAAGCGCCACGAGCATGTGCTGATCTTCAGGCAGGCCTTCGAGCTGTTCTTCCGCGCCGCCGACGAATGGAAGCACATGCTGGATTCCGTGCCGCTGCCGGATCACGCCAAGAAGAAGCCGCCGCCGGCCGCGCGTCGCGTGCAGGAGGCGATGGCGCAGCCGGCGATGCGCGAGGAGATGCCGCAGGCGCAGGAGCAGGAATTGCGGCTCTCGGTCTCCGACAGGGAAATCCTGCAGAAGAAAGACTTTGCCCAGATGAGCGCGGCCGAGATCGCGCAAGTGGTCCGCGCAATCGCCAGGATGAAGCTGCCGCAGGCCGAACTCGTGACCCGCCGTCACCAGCCTGATCCGCGCGGACTTCGCATCGACATGCGCCGCACCATCCGTCGCAGCCTGCGCACGTCAGGCGAGATCATCGACATCCGCAAGCTCGGTCGGATCGAGAAGCCCGCGCCCATCGTGGCGCTGCTCGATATTTCGGGATCGATGAGCGAGTACACCCGCCTGTTCCTGCATTTCCTCCATGCCATCACCGACGCCCGCAAGCGCGTTTCGGTATTCCTGTTCGGCACGCGCCTCACCAACGTGACGCGGGCGCTGCGTGCCAAGGACCCCGACGAGGCGCTGGCGAGTTGTTCGCAGGCCGTGGAGGACTGGGCGGGCGGCACCCGGATCGCCACCTCGCTCCATACCTTCAACAAGCTGTGGGCGCGCCGCGTGCTGGGGCAGGGCGCCATCGTGCTGCTGATTTCCGACGGGCTGGAGCGCGAGGCCGACGACAAGCTGGCCTTCGAGATGGACCGGCTGCACCGCTCCTGCCGCCGGCTGATCTGGCTCAACCCGCTGCTGCGCTTTGGCGGATTCGAGGCCAAGGCGCAGGGCATCAAAATGATGCTGCCGCACGTTGACGAATTCCGCCCGGTGCATAGCTTGAGTTCGATCGAAGGGCTGGTCGAGGCGCTGTCGGCGCCGCCGCCGCCGCACCATCGCAGCCTGATCCGCTCCGTAGCCTGAACGAGGTGTTGTCATGCTCAACCGCGACGAGGACATCCTCAAAGCCGCAGAGGACTGGCAGAAGGCCGGCCATGGCGTTGCGCTCGCCACCGTCGTCGAGACCTGGGGCTCGGCGCCGCGTCCGGCCGGCTCGAGCCTGGTCATCAACGACGACGGTACGTTCCTGGGCTCGGTTTCCGGCGGCTGCGTCGAGGGCGCCGTCGTCACCGAGGCGCTGGACGTGATCGCCAGCGGCAAGCCCAAGATGCTGGAATTCGGCGTCGCCGACGAGACAGCATGGAACGTCGGACTGTCCTGCGGCGGCACGATCCGCGTCTTTGTCGAAAAGGTTGGATAGCCGTGAAGATCGAGATCCTGAAGGAATTGAACGCCGAACGCGCCGCGCGCCGTCCGGTGATCGTGGTCACGGATACAACCAGCGGCGAGCAGCGGCTGGTCAAGGCCAGGGACATCGCTGCCGATCCCTTGCGCGCCGAACTGTCCAAGCAGCTGCGCATGGGCAAGAGCGGCAATGTCGAGGTCGCCGGCAAGAAGCTGTTCCTCAATGTCTACGCGCCGACCGCCAAGCTTGTTATCGTCGGCGCGGTCCATATCAGCCAGGCGCTGGCGCCGCTGGCGCGCGCGCTGGACTACGACGTCACCATCGTCGATCCGCGTACGGCCTTCGCCAGCCCCGAGCGATTCCCCGACGTCCCGCTGATCGCCGAGTGGCCCGACGTGGCGTTGCCGCCGCTCAACGTCGATCACTACACCGCGTTCGTTGCGGTGACGCACGATCCGAAGATTGACGATCCGGCGCTGCTGCATGCGTTCGCGAAGGACTGCTTCTATATTGGCGCGCTCGGCTCGCGGAAAACGCATGCCAAGCGGGCGGAGCGGCTGCGGGCGCAGGGCGCTTCCGAAGCCGACATCGCCCGTGTCCACGCGCCGATCGGGCTGGACATCGGCGCGGTGTCGCCGTCGGAGATCGCGGTCTCCATCATGGCCGAGATCACGGCGCAGCTGCGCCTGCCGCCCAAGGAAAAAGAACAGGCGGCATGAAGTTCGGCCCTGCCAGTCCGAAAGACGCGATCGGTGGCGTGACCGTGCACACGCTGCGACAAGGCGCGCTGGTGCTGAAGAAGGGCACGACGATTGGCACTGCGGAAGTCGCGGCGCTCGAGAAGGCCGGCGTCAAGGAGATCGTCGTCGTCCGTTTGGAGCCGGGCGACGTCTCCGAAGACGTTGCCGCCGCCGGCATCGCGCGGGCTGTGGCGGGCGACGGCGTCAATGTCGAGCGCGCCTTTACCGGACGATCCAATCTGTTCGCCGCGCGCGCGGGCGTGCTGGTGATCGATCGTGCCGCGGTGGACCGCATCAATGGCGTCGATGAGGCGATCACGCTTGCGACCCTGCCGGCCTTCAAGCCCGTCGTCGAAGGCGAGATGATCGCGACGGTGAAATTGATTCCGTTCGGCGTGGAAGGGAAGCTGCGCGATGCGGCCATGGCGGTGGCGGGCAAGGATACGCTGCGCGTCGCGCCCTATGTCATCAGGAAGGTCGGCGTGGTCTCGACCCAGCTGCCGGGGCTCGCGCCGAAAGTGATCGACAAGACGCTGCGCGTCACGGCCGAGCGGCTGGCGCCGGCCGGTGCTTCGATCATTGCCGAGCGCCGCGTGCCGCACGACGAGACCGTGCTCGCCGCGTCGATCAAGGAATTGCTTGGCCTCGGCGCCGAGCTCGTCATCGTATTCGGTGCTTCCGCGATCGCCGACCGCCGCGACGTCATTCCGGCGGCGATCACCGACATCGGCGGCGCCATCGAGCATTTCGGCATGCCGGTCGATCCCGGCAATCTCCTCTTGATCGGCAGCGCCGGTGGGGTGCCGGTGCTGGGCGCGCCAGGCTGCGCGCGCTCGCCGGTCGAAAATGGCTTCGACTGGGTGCTGATGCGGCTGCTTGCCGGCCTCAAGGTGACGCGCGCCGACCTCACCGGCATGGGCGTCGGTGGCCTGTTGATGGAAATCGTCACGCGCGGGCAGCCGCGCAGCGTCCCCGACACCGAGGGGAGCCGGAACGTCTCGGCGATCGTGCTCGCCGCCGGCCGTTCGACCCGGATGGGCGGGCCGAACAAGCTGCTTGCCGAGCTCAACGGCAGGAAGCTGGTGCGGATCGTGGCCGAGCAGGCGCTGGCCTCGAAGGCGGCGGAAGTCATCGTCGTCACCGGCCATCAGGCCGAATTGGTCGAGCAGGCGCTCGCCGGGCTGAACGTGAGATTCGTTCGCAATCCCGACTTCGCCGGCGGGCTCGCAAGCTCGGTGAAGGCCGGCATCGCGGCCGCATCCGAGAAGGCCGACGGCGCGATCGTCTGTCTCGGTGACATGCCGCTGATCGATGCGCAGCTGATCGACCGGCTGATCGATGCGTTCGAGCCCGACCGCGGCCATCTCATCACCGTGCCGGTCGCCGAGGGGCGGCGCGGCAATCCCGTGCTGTGGTCGCGCCGCTTCTTCAAGGAATTGATGACGCTCGACGGCGATATCGGTGCGCGGCATCTCATTGCCAAGCATGCCGAGGCGGTGACCGAAGTCCCGGTGGAGGGCGACAGCGCTTTCCTCGACATCGATACGCCGCAAGGCCTGGAAGCCGCGCGGCGCGTCTAACCCGCTACGACCGTCTCCTTTCAACTTTCCGTTCACCAACTGGAAACGTCCCCGCCTTAGATTCGCCCCCGTATTGCCTCGGGGGAGGGGATTTTGATCGTTTCGACGGCGAGGGCTCAGCGGCGCGCGCTTCTCATTCTGGCGCTGACCTTGCTGCTGGTCGCCTCGCGCTTCATCACCGAATCCTGGGCCGCCGGTGCCATCGCCGTCGGCAAATGCGGCGCCTATGGCCAGGCCTATGACTATCCGGGCGAGGATGCGGCGCGCACCGCGGCGCTGAAGCAATGCAAGGGCCGGTGCACCGCCGTCACCATGAAGCGCGCGTGCGCGGCGCTGGCGATCGACCTGAAAAATCCCTGCGGCGCGCACGGCTACGCCGTGAAGCCAAAAATTTCCTCCTCGCTCAATGCCGCCACCCGCAAGTGCTACGAGTTCGGCGGCAAGGAATGCGTGATCCGCGCCTGGGCCTGTGACGCCAGGGGATGACGACCGGCCGCCGTCCTGGCTAAGCTCTCTTCCATGCAGTTCGACACCAAGATCGCGGTGGTAATCCGGACCGATCTGGAAGCGTGGCAGAAGCTCAATGTCGCGTCTTTCCTGACCAGCGGTATCGCTGCGAGATTCCCCGAATGTGTCGGCGAGCCTTACGAAGATGGCTCGGGCACGAAATATCTCTCGCTGATCGGCCAGCCGATCCTGATCTACGGCGCGGACGGTCGGGCGCTGTCGCGGGCATTGGAGCGCGCGCTGGCGCGCAATGTGACGTCCGCGGTCTATACCGAGGACATGTTCAGGACCACGCATGACGCCGCCAACCGCGAGGCGGTGAGGGCAGTTGCCCGCGCCGATCTCAACCTCGTCGGCATCGCCATGCGCGCCGAGCGCAAGGTGATCGACAAGATCGTCGATGGATTGAAGTTTCACGGCTAGCCGGCCGACGCGCCTGGCGCGACCGCATGGCGCGGCTGGGCGGCTTTCGCTCGCTGAAGGCAAGGCCGAGCACCGGTAGGCCAGGCGCGCCGACAATCTACCCTTACCTAAACACCGCTCACATCGATGTGACACCTGAACTGACGCTGCTTCGTTGACTATGACTGACCAGTCAGTCATATTATATTCTCCATGATCAAAGCACGTACCAAAGCCCAAGCCCGCTCCAAACCCGCCCGCCGCCGCGTCGCGAGCAGGGCGGCCCGCGCCAGCGACCCCAAGGTGGTCTCGGCGGAGCTGCCGCTCATCAAGCTGAACCGCGCCGAGCGCGCGGCTGAGCGGCGGCAGGCGATCATCGAGGCCGCGATGGAGGAATTCATCTCGCGCGGCTTCGCCGCCACGCGGCTCGACGACATTGCCAGGCGCGCGGGCGTCGCCAAGGGCACGATCTACCTGCACTTCAAGGACAAGGAATCCATGTTCGAGGAATTGATCCGCACCGCGATCGTGCCGGTGGTCGGCCGCGTGCTCGGCCCGCCCCCGGCAGGCGCGTCGGTGCGCGACGCGCTCGAGGCCTTTGCGCTCACCTTCATCAAGGAAGTCGCGACCACGCGGCGCGCCGATCTCGTGAGGTTGATCGTGGCCGAAGGGCCGCGCTTCCCGGCGATCACCGATTTCTATTACCGCGAGGTGGTCTCCAAGGGCCTCGCCGGCATGCGGGCGATGATCGAGCTCGGCATTGCGCGCGGCGAGATCAAGAACAAGGGCCTCGCGAAGTATCCGCAAATCGTGGTGGCCCCGGCGCTGATCGCCGTGATCTGGCAGAGCCTGTTCGCAAAGCATGCGCCGCTCGATGCGATCGAGATGTTTCGCACTCATCTCGATCTGATCTTCGGCGAACGGAGGACGACATGACTTCGTCGCTGACGACGACAAGGCTTTTCGCTGCGCTGGCGCTGGCGGCGGTTCTCGCCGGCTGCAACGACAAGCGCGATCCCGGCTTCCAGGGCTGGGTCGAGGCCGACATGATCTTCGTCAGCCCAGACGAAAGCGGCCGCGTGACCAAGCTCACCGTCCGCGAGGGCGACGAGGTGAAGGTCGGCCAGATGATCTACTCGGTCGACGACGATCTGCAGCAGGCCGACCTCAACCAGAACAAGGCGACGCTCGCCAACGCGCAGCAGACCTATGACCGCGCTTCGTCCCTCAGCCGGACCGGCTCGGGCACACAGGCGAGCCTCGATTCCGCGGTCTCCGCGCTGCGTGTGGCGGAGGCGCGGGTGAACACGTCGGAAACGCGGCTGGCCCGGCGCAAGGGCTTTGCACCGGTGGCCGGCACCATCCAGCAGATCTATTTCCGCGAGGGCGAGATGGTCGCGGCGCAACGGCCGGTGCTGTCGATTATGCCGCCGGGCAACATGAAGATCCGCTTCTTCGTGCCGGAGACCGAGCTGCCGAAGCTCGCCATCGGCGACGAGGTGAAGGTGACCTGCGACAATTGCGCGGCCGACCTCACGGCCAGGATCTACTTCATCGCCACCACGGCGGAATACACCCCGCCGGTGATCTACAGCCTCGATGAGCGCCACAAGCTCGTCTACCTGATCCAGGCGCGGCCCGCGCGGCCCGATGCGCTGCGCGTCGGGCAGCCGGTCAGCGTCTATCTCAACGCTCCCACGCCAGTTGCGGCCAAACGATGAACAGCGTCTCACCATCCGCCCCCGACATTGCCATCGATGTGAAGGGGCTGACGAAATCGTTCGGCGGCCGCACTGTCGTGCAGGACCTGTCGATGCAGGTCCGCCGCGGCTCGATCTACGGCTTCCTCGGCCCCAACGGCTCGGGCAAGACCACGACCATCCGCATGCTCTGCGGCCTGTTGACGCCCGACAGCGGCACCGGCACCTGCCTCGGCTACGACATCCGCCGCGACGCCGACAAGATCAAGCTGCGCGTCGGCTACATGACGCAACGCTTCTCGCTCTACCAGGACCTCTCGGTGCGCGAGAACCTCGAATTCGTGGGGCGGCTCTACGGCATTCCCGACGCGCGCGGCGCAGCGCGCGACATGATCGACCGCCTCGGCCTTTCCGGCCGCGAGGAGCAGCTCGCGGGCGAGCTCTCCGGCGGCTGGAAGCAGCGCCTTGCGCTCGGCGCCTGCACGCTGCCGAGCCCGCAATTGCTGCTGCTCGACGAGCCGACCGCCGGCGTCGATCCCAAGGCGCGGCGCGATTTCTGGAACGAGATCCACGCGCTCGCCGCCGAGGGCCTGACCGTGCTGGTCTCCACCCATTACATGGACGAGGCCGAGCGCTGTCACGAGATCGCCTATATCGCCTACGGCAATTTGCTGGCGCACGGCACCGTCGAGGAGGTGATCGCGCATTCGGCGCTCTCGACCTGGAACGTCACCGGCGACCTCAACGGCCTTGCCGCCGAGCTCACCGGCAAGCCCGGCATCGACATGGTCGCCCCGTTCGGCACCTCGCTGCACGTCTCCGGCCGCGACCAGGCGGCGCTGGAAGCCAGCATCGCGCCGTATCGCGAGCAGGCCAAATGGCACTGGCAGAAGAGCGAGCCGTCGCTGGAAGACGTCTTCATCGACCTGATGAACCGCTCCAAGGACAATTTCCAATGAGCATCGTTGCATCATCCGGACAACCCCGCGAGGTCAGGGACATCTTCGGTTTCTGGCGGCGCAGCTATGCCATGCTGCTGAAGGAGTTCATCCAGCTCCGCCGCGACCGCGTCTCGTTCGCGATGATCGTGATGATCCCGGTGATGCAGCTGCTTCTGTTCGGCTATGCCATCAACACCACGCCGCGCAATCTGCCGAGCGCAGTGCTGCTGCAGGAGGATTCCGACCTCGGCCGCTCGATCCTCAAGGCGATGGAGAACACCGCCTATTTCCGCTTCACCCGCGAGGTGCACACCGTCGAGGAGTTCGACGAGCTGCTGCAATCCGGCAAGGTGCTGTTCGGCGTCGAAATCCCCCGCGGTTTCGAGCGCGCGGTGCGGCGCGGCGACAGGCCGGCGCTGCTGGTGGCGGCCGATGCAACCGACCCCGTCGCCGCGGGCTCGGCGCTCGGCACGCTCGGTAGCCTGGTGCAGACCGCGCTGCAGCACGATTTGCATACCGGCGATCCCCCGAACATGCCGTTCGAGATCAGGGCGCATGCCCGCTATAACCCCGCGGCTTCCTCGCGGCTCAACATCGTGCCGGGCCTGGTCGGCACCATCCTGACCATGACCATGCTGATCTTCACCGCGCTGTCGGTGACGCGCGAGATCGAGCGCGGCACCATGGAGAGCCTGCTGTCGATGCCGATCAAGCCGGTCGAGGTGATGTTCGGCAAGATCATTCCCTATGTGCTGGTGGGTTTCATCCAGGCCACCCTGATCATCGGCATCGGCGTGCTGCTGTTCGGCGTGCCGATTCTCGGCAGCGTGGCGATGCTCGCGGTGCTGACGACGCTGTTCATCACCACCAACCTCTCGATCGGTTACACCTTCTCCACCATCGTGCAGAACCAGCTGCAGGCGATGCAGCTCTCGATGATGTTCTTCCTGCCGAGCATTCTGTTGTCCGGCTTCATGTTTCCGTTCGCGGGCATGCCGGTCTGGGCGCAATATCTCGGCGAGGGCCTGCCGCTGACGCATTACATCCGCATCGTCCGCGCCATCCTGCTGAAGGGGGCCACCGTCGCGAACGTGCAGTACGACGCGATTGCACTGATTGCCCTGATGTTGCTCGCGATGACGATCGCGGTTACACGTTTCCGCCGCACGCTGGACTGAGGCGAAAACGCCCGGTGCAATCGGCGTTTCGTTCGGAGCAATTCGACCAGAGAAGCAACAATGCTTGTTTTCACGCCATGGGGAGGCAAGAAGCGCGAGGCGGCGTCCTCCGACTTCGACTTTGCGCTCACCCAGGAAATCCTGCGCACCGAGCTGATTCGGATCAAGGCGCTGATGGGCACCGCGGCGTTCCTCGGGGCGTTGCTCTGGACCGTCTATCTCATTGCGCCCGACACGCTGGGCAGGGTGTGGATGGGGCATCTCAAGCCCATTTATCTCTATTCGGTCCTGGTCCCCTTCATCCTGTTCGAACTGTGGGTCCACGCCGTCATCAGCCGGCATATCGACCTCCACCACGACGTCCCGAAATTCCGCCGCTACCTCGGCGCCCTGATCGAAACCTCGATGCCGACCATCGCGCTGGCGCTGCACATGGACGCCATGGGCTCGGTGCAGGCGCTCGGCTTCGTGGTGCCGATGACCTATTTCATCTTCATCATTCTCTCGACGTTGCGCCTGGACTTCTGGCTGTCGACCTTCACCGGCTTCGTCGCCGCGGCCGAATTGCTCGCGATGGCGATGCTCTATCATCCCGATCCGCCGCCGGACCTGTTCTATAATTCCGCGCGCAGCACGATCCTGCTGGTCTGCGGCCTGCTGGCGGGAGCGGTCGGCATGCAGCTGCGCCGGCAGTTCGAGGCGAGCATCAAGGCCGCCACCGCGCGCGACCGCATCACCAACCTGTTCGGCCAGCACGTCTCGCCGCAGGTGGTCGAGCGGCTGATGCTGGAAGGCAAGGGCGCCGAGAGCGACATCCGGCGCGTCGCGGTGATGTTCGTGGATTTCCGCAGCTTCACGGCCGGAGCGCGCGATCGCTCGCCGCAGGAGGTGGTGGACCGCCTCGACGGCGCCTTTGCGATATTGGTGGATATTCTCGACCGCCACGGCGGCATCGTGAACAAGTTCCTCGGCGACGGCTTTCTCGCGCTGTTCGGTGCGCCGCTCGAGGCGCCGGACCCCGCGCATCGCGCGGTGGCGGCGGCCCGCGAGATGCTGGAAGCCAACGACCGCGTCAACAAGGCGACCCAGTGGCCGCTGCGCATCGGCATCGGCGTGCATATCGGCGAGGTCGTCGCCGGCAGCATCGGCTCGCCGCGCCGCAAGGAATACACCGTGATCGGCGACACCGTGAATTTCGCGGCGCGCATCGAGGCGCTCAACAAGGACTTCAACTCGCAGTTCCTGATCTCGCAGGCGGTACGCGATGCGCTTGGCGATGCGTGCAAGGACGCAGTGGCGCTCGGCGAGGTGGCGATCCGCGGATACGACCGCCCGATGGCGGTGTGGCAGTTGGGATAGGGAGTGTTTTGCATGCAGCGGCGTTACATCACCGTCGACGTCTTCACCGACCGCGCCTTCGGCGGCAATCCGCTCGCCGTCGTGCTCGATGCCGAGGGACTGTCGACCGAACAGATGCAGGCGATCGCCACCGAGTTCAACTATTCGGAGACGACCTTCGTGCTGCCGCCGGCCAATAGCGCCAACGACGCCAATGTGCGCATCTTCACGGTGCGCTCGGAGTTGCCGTTCGCCGGGCATCCCAATGTCGGCACCGCCTTCGTGCTGGCGAGCCGGGCGGCAACGCCGCCGGCGCGGCTGCAGTTCGAGGAGAAGGCAGGGCTGGTGCCGGTCGAGATTCTGACGGCGCAGGGCAGGGTGGTCGGCTCGGAGTTCGCGGCGCCCCAGCCGCTGAAAAAAGGGGCGATTGTCGATGCCGGGGAAGCGGCGGCCATCCTGTCGCTGTCGGCCTCCGACATCACAACGGATCGCCATCCGCCGCAGATCGCGTCGGTCGGTTTGCCATTCCTGATCGTGGAGGTCGCCTCACGCGAAGCGCTCGCGCGAGCGAAACCGGAAGCGGCGGCTTTCTGGAGGACGCTGCCTGCCGTCGGCGCCGATGCGGTCTATTTCTACACCCGCGAGGTCCCGGCATCGGAGCAGCCCCTCGACCTGCAGGCGCGCATGTTCCATCCCGGCGCCGCCGGCCTGTCCGAGGATCCAGCCACCGGCAGCGCCACAGCCGCCGCCGCGGCCTTCCTTGCCGATCTCGACGCAGTGCGCGACGGCGAAGTGCGCTTACGCATCGGACAGGGCTATGACATGGGCCGGCCGAGCCTGTTGCTGACGCGCGTGATCAAGAGGGACGGCGCGGTGCTCTCAACGCATGTCGGCGGCAATTGCGTGCAGATGATGGAAGGGACGTTGCGAGGGTAGACTCGTAGGGTGGGCAAAGGCGCCCTTGCGCCGAGCCCACCATATGCGCCCCGCGAGCAAGTCGGCGATTGCGCGCGGTGACGTCGTCGCGGCGTCCGGGTGTCCCGGACGCGGTGCAGCACGAAGTGCTGCTCCGCAGAGCCGGGACCCATCTCGCCACAAGGAAGGTGTGGGCCCCGGCTCAGCAGCGCACCGCTTCGCGCTGCGCTGCGTCCGGGGCACGAGACCCGGCGTTTTTGTTTTGACGCGTTTTCCTTACACGAACCGGTCCCCACCCCGCATCAAGTGCGGGGATGGCTTTCGCTTGAAAACGCTATGCCTTCACCCGCTCGATCAGCTCCATCGCGCCGTGGGGCGCGCGCACCTTGCCTTCGTGGATGACGTAGGCGAAGACGTCGCGCGGCATCTTCTTCGGCCTGGCCTTGTCGACCTTCGGCAGGTCGTCGGGCTCGCCGCCACCGGCCCATGCCTCGAAACGCTCCGCCCAGGCGTCGAGCTGTTTCGGCGGATAGCAGGTCTCGATCTCGTCATTGCCCTTTTGTAGCCGGGCATAGACGAAGTCGCTGGCGACATCGGCGATCGCCGGATACTTGCCGTGCTCCGCGAACACCACCGGCGTCTCGAACCGGCGGATCAGTCGACGAATTCCGGCACGCAAAAACTGTCGTGGCGGACCTCGACGACATGGCGGAGCGCACGGCCGTCGAGCTTGCGTGGCGCAGCGCGCGGCGGCTGCACTTGTACGAAGGGCCGGCGACAGCAACCGTCATTACCGTGCATATAGCCGGACCATTGCTCAAAATGGTCACGATTGGGTCAAGCACAAATCACACTCGACCAATAGCCACGAGATCAGATCGATCGGGGACGGTCTTTCAAAAAGTTCATCAGTGCAACTGCGAGGACCCAGTCTATGGCGCAGCCGAGTGCGTATGAGCAATACTTGCTTGAACTGATCAATGCCGAACGCGCCAAGGTTGGCGCGCAGCCGCTGGCCTTCGACGGCGATCTCAATGAGGCCGCTGAAGGCCACAGCCAGTGGATGATCGGAACAGACACGTTCTCGCATACGGGCTCGGGCGGTTCAAGCGCGGGTCAGCGCATGACCGCTGCCGGCTACTCGTTCACCGGATCGTGGGCCTGGGGTGAGAACATCGCGTGGGCAACGACGCGATCGCCCACCGGGCTGCAGGACGAGGTGCTGCTGCTGCACACAAGCCTGATGAATTCGTCCGGTCATCGCACCAACATCCTCAATGACAATTATCGAGAAGTCGGACTTGGCCTTGAGGTGGGTGATTACGGCGGCCGCGAAGGGGCGTTCCTCACCGAGGATTTCGCGCGTTCCGGCTCGGGCGTGTTCCTCACTGGTGTCGCGTTCGACGACAAGGATGGCGATCGATTCTATGACGTGGGCGAGGGGCTCGGCGGCCTGACGCTGACCGCGGTGAGCAGCACTGGCGCGACCTACACCACGAATACATACGGCTCAGGCGGCTACGATCTCGTGCTGCCGCCGGCGACCTACACGGTCACGTTCTCAGGGGCGGGCATTGAAACTACGAGCATGCAGACGACAGTCGGCAGTAAGAACGTCAAGCTCGACCTGATCGATCCCGCCATGAGCGGCACCCAGCCTCCGCCGGCGGAGCCGCCGCCGCCCTCGTCGAACGTGATCGCCGGCACGGCATCAAGCGAGACGCTGAACGGCACGGCAGGCGCCGATACGATTCTGGGTCTCGGCGGCGACGATCGCCTCTACGGGCGGGAAGGCAATGACCGGCTCGAGGGCGGCACCGGGAGAGATTACCTGTTCGCCAGCACTGGAGACGACACGCTGCTCGGCGATAGCGGGAACGATTACCTGTATGGCGGGCTCGGCCGCGATGTCCTGACGGGGGGCGTGGGGCAAGACAGCTTCGTCTTCGATACGACTCTTGGCGCTTCGAACATCGATCAGATCACGGACTTCTCGGTCGTGGACGACACGATACGGCTGGACAACGCCGTCTTCACGAAGTTCAGCTGGAACGGCACGATGTCCTCTTCGGCATTCTACATCGGAGCGGCAGCACACGATTCGACCGACCGGATCATCTACGACAGCAGCACCGGCGCGCTCAGCTACGATCCGGACGGAACAGGCTCGGCGGCCGCAGTCCAGTTTGCCGAGCTCTCGCCCGATCTGGCGCTCACCTATCGTGATTTCCTGATTGTCTAGTGCTTCGCCGGCTTCTGCCATGCATCCGCGAGGACCCACTTGTCGGTAGGTGCTGATCACTTCACCCGCTCGATCAGCTCCATCGCGCCGTGGGGCGCGCTCACCTTGCCTTCGTGGATGACGTAGGCGAAGACGTCGCGCGGCAACTTCTTCGGCGTGGTCTTGTCGACCTTGGGCAGGTCATCCGGCTCGCTGCCGCCGGCCCAGGCCTGCAAGCGCCCGGCCCAGGCGTCGAGCTGTTTCGGCGGATAGCAGGTCTCGATCTCGTCATTGCCCTTTTGTAGCCGGGCATAGACGAAGTCGCTGGCGACATCGGCGATCGCCGGATATTTGCCGTGCTCTGCGAACACCACCGGCGTCTCGAACCGGCGGATCAAGTCGACGAATTCGGGCACGCAAAAGCTGTCGTGGCGGACCTCGACGACATGGCGGAGCGCACGGCCTTCGAGCTTGCGCGGCAGCAGCTCGAGGAACTTGCCGAAATCGGCGCCGTCGAACTTTTTCGTCGGCGCGAATTGCCAGAGCACGGGACCGAGGCGGTCGCGCAATTCCAGCACGCCGGAATCGTAGAAGCGCTTGATGGAGTCGCCGGCTTCCGCGAGCACGCGGCGGTTGGTGGCAAAGCGCGGGCCCTTCACGGAGAATACGAAGCCGTCGGGAACCTCGCTCGCCCATTTGCGAAAACTCTCCGGCTTCTGCGAGCCGTAGTAGGTGCCGTTGATCTCGATCGAGGTCAGCTTCGAGGCGGCGTAGGACAATTCCTTCGCCTGCGCGAGTTTCTCCGGATAGAACACGCCGCGCCACGGCTCGAAGGTCCAGCCGCCGACGCCGATATAGATATTGCCGCGCTTGGCATCCTTCTTCGCGGCGCTTTTCGGGGATTTGGTCACGGGAGACTCCGGATGAGAGCGCGGGCGCTGGCCCCACGTTCAGCCGTCAAGCCCCGCGCATGCGGGGCATCCAGTACGCCGGGGCTTATGCGGTGAATTGCTGGCATCTCGGTTTACTGGATCGCCCGCCTTCGCGGGCGATGACATAAGGGGGCGGGGAGCGAAGGCGGCGCAAAGCCTAGTCAAATCGCCGGCGATTGACCAGTTGACGCCTGCCGCCAATTCCCGTGCCGCGTGCCGGAGCCTATTCCTCTGCCGCGCGCTTCCGTGATATCAATCCGCCACCAGCGATAAGGACTTTCGCGTTATGGATTCTCAGTCGATTGCGGGCATTCTGGGCGGCATCATTGCGGCCGTCGTTCTGGTGGTGGCGTTTGCGTATGGACCGATCGGGCCGTTCGGCAAGGCGGCCAAGCCCGCTGCTACCCCGGCGGCGCAGACGGCGCCGGCACCCGCTGCGCCCGGACCCCGCGGGCCGGTGATCAAGGAAGTGCCGAATTAGCCGAAAAAGGCGTCCGTCCGCCCCCTTGCGGATTGAACCGGGCGTTCCTATCTAGCTTCTAATGGCGACGTCGAGCTTGAAAGCAGTTCCGGCGCCTAGACGACCACGAAACGGCTGCGCCGGATGTACGCGCGCCTCATTTCGTGGTCGTTGTCATTTGTGGGCCAGCTCTTCGGCGGACTCCATTCACTTCTCTCTTGGGAGAGGTGAAGCGCGGCCTGCATGGTTCGAGACGCGCCGCACGCGGCGCTCCTCACCATGACGGTCCAGGATTTCGCCGTGGAGAAAGCCTCATCCTCTTATGTCCCAAGTCAAGAGGCCAGACATGACGAATAGTTTCTCCCGGCATTGCGGGAGGGATGTGAGTTGAGATGATCGTGCAAGGGTGGAAGCAGAACCCAGAGACGTCGGTCAAC
>NZ_JBQTHN010000251.1:0-30773 GCF_052389815.1 Bradyrhizobium sp.
TATCCCTTCGTCGTGGGTTGCGAGCGCTGTGCGTATCCAATCCGCTTTTGTCTGCTTTATATGCCACCCCCGGGGCGGCGTCTGGCGGTCATGGCCTATGCCGCGAAGCGGGGGTGCGACAGCGCCAGCCTTTACGGCCTGACGCCGGTCCGGTTCACTGCCTGTCAGCAGCAAGCGAGCACAGACCTCGTCACTCCGCATCTGACTCGCGCTTCGGACGCCATCCAACCGGATCAGCGACCCATCGGTTGATCTCGGATTCCTTCCATCCCGCGCCGTTGACGCTGATCCTGATCTGGGGCGGGAACGTGCCCTCGGCGATCTTGCGGTAGATGGTGGAGCGGGACAGCCCGGTTCGGGCCAGGACGGTCTTCAAACGGATGATACGGTCCGGTTCTCGCACGGCTGGCCTGCCTCCTGCTGACTGTTTCTGACGGCTGCTGGGGCCAAGACAGGACAGGCATTCAGATGAATGCAACGGCGTTCGGCACGGCATAGCGCGGTGGCGTAGAGGTGGCGGCAAATCGGCGGGTTCAGAGTCCGATGCTGCGGCCTCTGCCCAGGTCGATACCGTGTGTGAAGGCGAGTTCGTCGCCCAGCCGACGGCCCGAGCCGAAATTGCCGCCGATGCCGAGTTCGCGCTTACGGTTGGCGAGCAGGGATTCAAGCTGCGGATCGCGTTGCAGGCTTTTGGCCATGTCGCCCATCGCCGAGCGCGTCGCCTTGTAGCCCGACATGTCACCCGCCTGATACTGACGCTGGCTGGCTCGGTCGAGCTTCTGCCAACGTTCCACGAAACGGTCGGCGCGGCGGCTCGGATCGGTACGGATTTCGGTTTCGAGTTGGAGCGCGCGGATGGCGCGGTTGACCTGGCCGCCGGCCGCCTCGCGAACAAGTTCTGGGTTCCTCTTGTAGGCGGCTTCGGCGTCGTGCGAGCCATGGGGGCGCACCGCCTCGAAGACCTTGCGGGCCTCCTGCAATTCCCTCACCTGCGTCGGGCTGGCCTTGCCGCCCCGCTCCTGCACACCGAAGATCGCATCCACGGCGCCGGCATGACGTTTCAGGGCATCGGTGCGGGCCTTACGCAGCGCCGCTTCCGGGTCTTCCGCCGCCTTCCTTTCCGGCGCTTCCCGTTCCAGCCTCCGCGCGTCGTCCGGGCCAGGCACGGCTTCGGCAGACGGCCGCAGGCCGTCGAACATGTTGCGTACCTTCTCCGGTACGACCTTGCGCACGATCTCGGCCACGCGCTCGCGGAAAGTGATGCCCCGCCGCTCGGCATAGTTTTGGGCGGGATCGGCCCGCTCATAATCCGACGCCATGTCCTTGGACCGGTCGCGCGACAGGGTGCGGGTAAGCCGGTCCTGACTGGCAAAATCGTCGCGGCCGTAATGCAGGTCCACGCCGTCACGGTGCCGCGACAAGGCGACATAGCTGCCGTGAGCGTCCATGCCCGGTGTCGCCAGAACATGGGTGCGGTCCACCGTCATGCCCTGCGCCTTATGGATGGTTGCGGCATAGCCATGGTCGATCCGATTATAGTATTTGAAGTCGAAGGCGACATTCCGCCCGTCTTCGGTACGCACGGACATGGACTGTGTGCTGACCCGTTCGATGGTCGCAAGCGTGCCGTTCTTCACGCCAAGCCCGCGCTCGTTCTGCAGGAACATGACGCGATCCCCGCTGGCGAAGTCTCGCGCGCCGCGCTCGACCGTCAGACGCACCTCATTGCCGAGATCGCCGGCAGCCCGCATCCGCTCGCGCGCGGCCTCATTGAGGGCGCGTACCTCATCGTTGGTATGGGTGAGAATGATCCGGCTCCGGTCCGGCGTCGCCTGCCGGTCGCGGTCCCAGCGATCGATCAGATCGCCGCGCGCCTGCTCGCGGGTTTCGGCCTCATGCACGCTGCCACGGGTACGATAGGCTTCCAGCGCAATGCCGGTTCTGCCGGTTGCCAGATCCCGTGTGGCCTCCCGCTGCCAGTCCTCGCGCTGGCGGCGTACCTCGCCGATTTCCGCACCGCCATGGCGATCGTGGATCGACCGGAACGCCGCACCGGCCTCGATGGATTGCAACTGCCAGATGTCGCCGACCAGCACGACCTTGGCCCCGGCCTCTGCCGCGTGGGACAGTACCCGTTCCAACTGGCGCGTACCGACCATGCCGGCCTCGTCGATGACAAGGACATCGCGCGACGTGAGCAGGTCGCGGCCCTGGCCCAAGCCATGTTCAAGGCTGGCGATGGTGCGGGACGCGATGCCCGATCCCGCTTCCAGATTCTCGGCCGCAATGCCGGACAGCGCCGCGCCCCGGACCTCGTAACCGGCCGCTTCCCAGGCCTCCCGCGCCACGCCCAGCATTGCGCTCTTTCCCGTCCCGGCATGGCCGACCACGACCGACAGATCGTGTCCATCCGTGACATGCGCCAGCGCGTCTACCTGCTCGCCGGACAGGACAAGGCCGCGCTGTTCGGCATGGACCAGGGCGGTCTGGCGGTGCCTGTCATTCACGTGATGGCGTTCCCGTCCGTCCATCGATTCCGCAGCGCGGTGCAGGCGCCGTTCGGCCTCGATCATCCGCCGGGTGGTGAAACGGTCCTCGCCGCGTCCGTCCTTGCCGAGTTGGACCAGATCGGGCGCGCTGCCCATCGCGCCCATCACCTCGTTGAACTGGTCGATCCCGTCACTGTGCCGGTGCGCAAACTTTGCCATTTCGCGACGCGTGAAGGTCGACTGCTGCTGCGTGATGGCATCCAGCCCCACCATAGGATCGACAATGATGCGCTCGCCATTGCCGCGCGCGATCTCACGGTGCATTTCCGCGCGGTCGGCGGCTTCCACGCCTCCATTCTCGATGCGCTGCGCGGGGGCGCCGATCTGGCTTTGCGGCTCCAGTGCAATGCCCTGCGCCTCAAGACTGCGATGATCGATGCGCGCGTCGATATCGAGTTCGGCCAGACGTTCATTGGCCAACTCCGCCCAGCGCTCACGCCAACGCTCCACCATCTCCGTGCGGTTCCACTCCCGCACTTTCGGGCCAAAACCGTCTTCGTTGACTGACCGCATGCTCAGCATGACATGGGCATGGGGTTTGGCGAGGCCGTCTTCGCCGATATCCCGGTGTACGTTAAGATCGGCGATCATGCCCCGATCCACAAACTCAGACTGCACGAAGTCCCGGGCCAGTTTGATGCCCTGAGCCTGCGTCATCTCCCGCGGAAGGGCGAATTCGACCTCGCGGGCAAGCTGCGCGTCCTTGCGGACTTCGAACGCCTCGACATCGTTCCACAGTCGCTCGCGGTCACTCCATTTCTCGGGAGCGTGCTCCGGCAGCATGACTTCAGAATGGACGACGCCGTGCTTGGCGGAAAAATCGTGGCTGCCGTCCAGGCGCTCGTCGCGCAGCCGCGACCCCGAGCGGTAGGCGGCGGACGCTACTGCGCTGCTCCCGGCCTTGCGGCCAATGACCTTGACGTGAAGATGATAGATCGCCATCGCGACCGGATCATTGACACGGCCAAGTGTACGTCGGAACGACGTATAAGCGCGCCCTCGAAACTAATTTCTCGGGACTGCCCACGCCGTCCCGGACTGTCCCGGCAACCTTACAGCGTTTGGTCACGCGCTCAACTATAACAGCTGCGTCAACAGCTTTGGAGATGGCACATGCGCAAGCCACGGGACTTTGACGCGGAACTGAAGGCGCTGGAAGACAAGGCGCGTGCGCTGAAAATCCGCAAGGTGCAGCAGCTCGGTGAACTGGTCATCGCCACCGGGGTCGATACATTCACTGCCAATGAACTGGCAGGCGCGTTGATCGTGCTGACCGAGACGAAAGAGGCGGGAAAGAGGGAGGCATGGGCCAGGCGCGGGGCCGCGTTCTTTCAGGGACGGTCGCGGCGATCTGCACCGGCAACTGACCGCGACGCCGGCATCGCTCCGGCGCAACCGGGCGGTGCGCAACCGGTGTCAGGCCGCAAGGGCGCGACATGACATGCGCACATGGCAGGTCGAGCGCCGCAAGCGAACGCGGCATCTCATCGAACTCGGCGGACTCGTCGTGAAAGCTGGTGTCGTGGACCTGACCGGCGACGACCGCGCCACCATTCTCGGTGCGCTACTCTGGATCGCCAACAAGTTGCAAAGCAATCAGGGCGAACAGGCGCGAGCGCTGTGGGCAGCAAAGGGAAAGCAAGCGTTCGAAGCGGCCCCGGCAGCACGCAAGGGAACAGATCGAGCTATCCCAGCGGTTTGTCCTTGAGATACGACGTTGGTATGTCAGCCGAGCGACTGTGCGATGCGACTCCGCTTGGGGAGTGCTACCCTGATCGATAACCGATCGATAGCACAGGCCGCTCGGTATTTCGCGTTGTGTTGGCCTGCCAATTCGCACAGGATCGTGTGCAGCCTCACTGGTACAGCCAATGATGGATTGGAGCGAGAGTTCAAATATTTCAATGCATTAGAAGGCGCCGTGTGCACGATGTGTGCACCGAGAGATCAAAGAAAATCCAAAGACAGCTGGTGTGCGGAGGCGCCCGCTAAGCGTTGGTCGCTCGCCAAGCGAAGCGCTTGTTGAGCACAAGCCGTGGTCGAATTCGAAGGCCGTACGCGTGAGAGACGTTGCGCTGGGCGTCTATTCCGGCAGACGCTATGCGCGGACATTGATGCGAGTATCTCGGCGACGGACTTACGATGCTGAATAGCCTTGCGGGCTTCTCGTCAGTTCCCGTCCAGCCATGTCACGATGTGCTGAGGCGAGATCGGATGAAACGAAATAAACGGTCCGTCCGGTCCCAGAGCATCCTCTACGGCTGATATCACGCATGCGGCGGCCGGAATGGTGCCACCTTCACCCGCGCCCTTGACGCCGATCGGATTCCGCGGGGAAGGCGTTTCCATATGAAAGATTTCGATCCTCGGCATTTCCGAAGCCATCGGCAGGAGATAGTCGCCGTAAGTGGTCGTGAGCGGCTGTCCTTCTTCGTCGTAGATCATGCGCTCAAATAGCGCATTGCCAATGCCGTGTACGACGCCCCCACGGATCTGGCCGTCGACAATCATTGGATTGATCAGCCTGCCGCAATCGTGGACCACTACGTAGCGAACTACGCTGACATCTCCGGTTTCGGGGTCGACTTCGACCTCGCAGGCGTTTGCGCCGTAGGCAAATGTCAGGGCATTGGAGTTGAAATATGCCGTCGCAGCAAGATCAGGCTCCATGTCGCCCGGCAACGGTACTCCTGTATTTCCAGAAAGCGTACGAGCGATCTCGGACAGTTTGATTTTCATCTCCGGAATGCCCTTCACGTGCACTGCACCTCCGTCGAGCTCCAGGTCGTGTTCGTCCACTTCGAGCAGATGTGACGCGAAGGCGATGGCCTTGGCCCGCACCTTGTGCGCAGCAAGTTGCACCGAAGAGCCTGCCGTGACCGCAATGCGGCTAGCGATGGTAGAGATGCCGAGTGGGAATTTAGCGGTATCGGCGCTTTCAACCGTCACGTCTTCGAGTTCAACGCCCAGCGCCTCTGCGGCAATCTGCGCAAATGCCGTACGATGGCCCTGGCCCTGGCTGGATGCGCCGGTGGCGATGATAACCTTGCCGGCCGGCGTCACGCGAACGGATGCCCCTTCGAACGGCCCGAGTCCGGTGTCTTCGACGCAGGATGCGATACCCAGCCCGCGCAGCTTGCCGCGTCGGTTGGCTTCGCTGCGCCGCGCTTGGAAATTCGCCGCGTCGATCTTGTCGAGAACGAGATTCAGCGCGCCGACATAATCGCCGCTATCATAGGAGATCGGCGAACCGTCGCGTGCCTTCATGCCAGTGGTGTAGGGCATCTGGTCGGCGCGGATGAAACTGCGGCGCCGAACCTCCTGCCGGTCCATGCCAAGATGGCGCGCGACGCGGTCGGCGAGGCGCTCGAGCAGGAATGCGACATTGGGTCGGCAAGCCCCACGTACCGGCGACGTTGGCACCAGGTTGGTGAGGACGACATCGATCGACAGATCAAGTGCTTCGAGGGCATAGGGACCAGGAAAGCTGGCGAGGGCGGTGGCGGGTAGGATCAGGCCATAGGGGGCGTAGGCGCCATTGTCGTGAATACAGCGCCCGCGGATCGCGCGCATACGTCCGTCATTGTCGAAGGCGACGTCCAGCGTCCAGGTCTGGCCGCGTTGTTGAGTCGTGGCGACAAAATGCTCCTGGCGATCCTCGATCCATTTCACGGGACGTCGGCTCTTGATGACGGCGAGCGCGACGGCGAATTCCTCGGCATAAACGTTAGCCTTCGGCCCGAACCCGCCGCCAACATCGGGCGTCATAACCCGAATGTCGTTCTCGTCGCGCTTCAGATAGGCGGCGAGATGCCGCCGGACCATGTAGGGCGATTGCGAGGAGGTCGAGATGGTCAGCGTATCGGTCAGCAGATCGATGTTTGCGACCACGCCGCGGCATTCCATCGAATGGCAGCCGCCGCGATGAATGTCGAAATGCTCGGTCAGCACATGATCCGCTTTGGCGAATACCCCTGTGCAGTCACCGAAGCCAGCCTTCATCGTGGCTGCGATATTGCTGGCGTGTTGTGAGTGCGCCTTGGGTGAATTGGGCTCGCAGGCGAGGGCGGCATCCGACACCGCGGGCAAGTACTCGATATCGAGCGTCACTGCGGCAGCGGCATCCTCGGCGTTGGCGCGGTTATCGGCTAGAACGATGGCGATGGCTTCGCCGACATGACGAACCTCCGTGTCGGCCACGGGATGATAGGTGATCGGCGTCTTCAGAAGCGGATGCGGTGCAATTGGAGGCATCGGGCCGTGTGCGATGTCCTCGAAATCCGCCATTGTGTAGATCGCGGTCACGCCCGCCATCGCGAGGGCGTCGCTCGTGTCGATGCTGCGGATCCTGCCATGGGCAAAGCTCGCGCGCACAAAGGCGGCATGCAGCATGCCGGGCAGCTCGATATCGTCGACATATTGGCCTTTGCCCGCCAGCAGGCGTGCATCTTCCAGGCGGGCGACAGCCGCTCCAAAGTAGCGTGCGCTCATGTCCGGTCTGCCTTGGTAGCTGCGACGTCCAGCGCCGCCTGCACGATGCCCTCATAGCCGGTGCAGCGGCAGATGTTGCCTGAGATCGCGATCCTGACGTCCTGCTCGGTCGGCGCGGGCGTGGCGCGCAAGTAGGCTTCGAGTGTCATCAGCATCCCCGGAGTGCAGAATCCGCACTGCAGGCCATGATTGGTTGCGAAAGCCTGCTGTAGTATCGACAGCGCTCCAGGCTTGCCTAGGCCCTCGACAGTTTCCACAACGGTGCCGTCGATCTGAACCGCCAGCATGAGGCACGATCGCACCGGCGCGCCGTTCACGATCACGGTGCACGCGCCGCAGACACCGTGCTCGCAGCCAAGATGCGTGCCGGTCAGCCCGAGCGAGTGCCGCAGAAAGTCGCCCAGATGAATCCGCGGATCGACCTTGGCCTCGCGTCGTTCGCCGTTGAGCGTGAATGTCACGGAATGTTCGGTCATGACGGCCGCCGCATTGTAGTGCAGGCCTCGTTCAACGCCCGGCGGATCAGCACGCCGGCCAGATGACGTCGATAGTCGGCGGTCACATGGACGTCTTCCATCGCATCGAGCGCGCTGGCTGCGGCAACGACGGGTTCGATGTCGAGACTGTCAACATGCTGACCGAGTAACGCTCCCTCGGCATCGGCTAATCGTCGTGGAGAAGCCTCGACACCGAATGACAGAAGCGCTGCGCGCGTAATCCGGCCGTCCCTGTCGGCCTCGAGAAGGGCAGCACCGCCCGCAACGGCGAAGTCACCATGCCGCCGCGCATATTCCGCGAAACCGTAGCCGTGGCCGTTGGCCCATGGCTTGAAGCGAAGCGCTTCGAGAAATTCCTGCTCGCCAAGAGCAGACTGCAACAATCCTTCAAACCACGCGCTTGCGGGAACGACATGGCGGCCGTCTGGCCCCGAGACGACGAAGTCCGCCTCAAAGGCCGCGCAGATTGCGGGCTGCTCGGCCGAAGGATCGAGGTGGCAGCAGCTCCCGCCGATCGTACCGCGGGCGCGGGTCTGAATATGGCCGACATGCTCGAGCGCGCGCGCTAGAAGCGGGAGTCGGGATCGAACGATCTCCGACGACAGCACGTCCGTCTGGCGGGTCATCGCGCCGATCTCGATACCGTCCGCCGTTTCCTTTATTCCCGCGAGTTCGGGAATGCGGTTGATGTCGATCAGATGGTCGGGTGCGATCACCCGCAAATTCATCATCGGCATCAATGACTGTCCGCCCGCAAGAATCTTGGCGTTGTCCAGACGGGCCAGCAGCGCACCGAGTTCTTCGCGCGTTTGCGGACGGTGATATTGAAAGGGCGATGCTTTCATCAGATTTACTTCAGGTCGAGGAACTTCGCGATAACCTTGATGAACGCTTCGGGGGCCTGCGCCATCGGAGCATGGCCGCATCCTGGCATTTCGATAAGGTCGGCTTTTGGCAGCGCTCTTGCCAGCGTGCGCGCCATTTCAGGCGGCGTCGCGGCGTCCCGTTCGCCCACCACCACCAGTGTCGGGTTACGAACCTTCCCGATATCGGCGGCCAGATCGAGGGCTGCCAGCGCGTGACATGCTTCGGCGAAAAATTCCGGATTGGTCTTGACCAGCGCATTGCGCCGCTCGACCATAATGTCAGGATTGACTGCGATGAAGTCTTCCGGAAACAGCCGTTTCAGAGCCACATCGACGATCGCTTCCATGCCGCTTTGGCGCACGCGTTCAGCCATCGCATAGAACGACTGCTTGCCTTCCGGTGAGAAGCCGACGCCGGTGTCGGCCAGGACCAGCCGGTCGAATTGCGCGCCATAGCGAATGGCCAGCGTGCTGGCGACAAAGCCGCCGAAGCCATTGCCGAGGACGTCGGCCGTCGTTTCAAGGCCGAGCGCATCGAACAGGCCGGCAATGCGATCGGCAATCCCCTCGATGGTGGCGCCGGCCGATGACGACCCGCCAAATCCCGGCAGATCGGGAACAATGACACGTCGCTGCTGTGCAAGCGCAGGGACGATCTTGTCGAATATGGCTCGATCTGCAAGCAACGAGTGCAGCAGCACGATTGGTTTACCGGCGCCCGTTTCGACGATATCAAGGACCCCCTCACGCAAGCGAACGGATGCCATTCTTCAGCCTTTCAATAAACGCCGAGCAACTGCTCGACCAGACGATCGTTGGAGCGCAACGAGTCAACGCCTCCGGCGTGTGCGACGTAGCCGGTGTTGAGAACAACGACTTCGTCCGCGATGTCCAGCGCCAGCTTGATGTTCTGTTCGACGAGAATGATCGAAAGGCCGCTGCTGCGAAGTTGCTTCAGAACCGTTGCGACCTCTGCGACGATCTGGGGCGCCAATCCTTCCGAAGGCTCGTCAAACAGAATCACGCGCGGATTTGTCATCAAGGCCCGGCAGATCGCGAGCATCTGCTGTTCGCCGCCGGACAGTGAGCCGGCCAGTTGCCGCTGGCGTTCCGACAGCCGGGGGAAGGTCGCATAGACCTGCTCGAGACCCCAGCCGCTGTTGTCACCGGTCTTGCCGCGCCGAGCCGCCACCGTTAGGTTCTCGAATACGGTCAACGACGGAAAGATACGCCTTCCTTGCGGCACGAGGCCGACGCCCTTCAGCGAAATGGCCTCAGGTGACAGGCCCGCGATGGACTGGCCAAACAGATCGATGCGCGTGGCCTTGGCCTTGATCAGCCCCATGATCGCACCGATGCAGGTAGTCTTGCCGGCGCCGTTGCGACCGAGCAGTCCAAGGACGTGCCCCTTCTTCACATTGAAGGACAGGTCGTGCAGGACGTGGCTTTCGCCGTAGAAAGCGTTGAGGCCGCTGATCGTGAGCGCGTCAGTGTCCAAGATACACCTCCCGGGTCCTCGGATCGGCGACCACGTCGGCGCGGCTTCCTTCCACGACGACCTGTCCGTGCTGCATCACCGTGATCACGTCGGCGAAGGCGAGGGCGACGTCCATGTCGTGTTCGATCAGGACAATGGTAACGTCGCGCGGAATGGATTGAAGCAGACGCTGAACGTCCTGACGTTCGTCGGCGGAAAGGCCAGCCAACGGCTCGTCGAGCAGCAGGAGTTTTGGCCTTTGCGCGAGCGCCATCGCGATCTCGAGCCGCCGCCGTTCGCCATAGCTCGTCTCCGCCACGGTTCGGTCCGCAAGATGTTCGAGGCCGACAAGGGCAAGGGTTGCGCGCGCTTCATCCCAGAGCGGCGTCTGGCGGCGCAGATCGGACCATGGATTGAAGCGAATTTCCCGCAGGCCGACGAGTGAGATGACGACGTTGTGGAGCAGCGTGTTCTTCGAAAACAGCGTGATGATCTGGTAGGTTCTCGCCATGCCGAGATGGGTGCGCTGGTTGGCGGACTTCCTGGTCACGTTCTGCCCGAAGATCCGGATTTCGCCCTGCGACGGCGAGAAGTCGCCCGCGATGAGATTGAAGAACGTCGTCTTGCCGGCACCGTTGGGGCCGAGCAGCAGCCGCCGTTCTCCAGCCGGAATACGCATCGAGACATCGCGGACGGCTGGCAGCCCGCCGAAGAAGCGATAAAGTCCGGTGACCTCCAGAACAGGTGTCGTCATCGGGCGGAGTCCTTGGCGATGGAGAGCGTATCCGCACCCTTGTCTGCGCTTGGCCGGTTCCTCAAGGAGCGCACCCAGCGCGTAATGCCCGGCACCAGACCTTCGGGCATGAACAAGACGATCACGACAAAAATGACGCCAAGCAGAATTAGCCAGCGTGTGATGTAGGCGCTGACGACATTCTTGAGGATGACCACCAGCGCGGCGCCGACCACGGGCCCAAGCAGCGTGCCGGTGCCGCCGGCGATGACCATCAGCAGCGTTTCGGCCGACGTCGTGAGATGCAGCGTCTGGGGGCTGACAAACTGGTGGTAATAAGCATAGAGCAGGCCGGCGACCGCCCCCCAGAAACCGGCGAACACAAAGCTCAGCCACTGAATTAGCCACACATTATAACCCAGCGCCCGCATGCGTCGCGGCTGATCGCGAGTGCCTTGCAGGCTTTGCCCGAGTGCCGACCGGATGAAGCGCGCGATGCACCACAGCGCTAGACCGAGGAAGGCCAGAACGAAATAATAGAAAATGGCGGGGTCCATCAGGTTGAGGCCAAATGGGTGAGGCCGCTTGAGTCCGCCCAGCCCGTTGTCGCCGCCGGTCAGGCTGGCCCATCGATAGGCAACGCCCCACAGGATCTGGCCAAGCGCCAGCGTAATCATCAGAAATCCGAGACCTGATGCGCGTAGCGCCAGAAAACCGAACAGCATCGCCAGCACTGTCGTCGCTCCGATGGCGATCAGTGCGCCCGCAAGATGCCCGAAACCTGCATGGGCGGTGAGGTAAATAGACAGATAGGCCGTCACGCCGAGATAGGCGGCATGACCTAGCGATATCATGCCGCCGAAGCCGATCAGCAGATTGAGGCTGAGTGCGAGAATTGCCGCGATCACGACCTGGCTTGCGATGTTGACGTAGTAATCCGATGTCACCAGCCACGGCAGCGCCAGCAGCGCGGCGATCGCAAAGAGCCATGACAGCACGTTGAAGGACGGGGCGCGCATCAAATGGCCTGCCTTCCGAACAGGCCGGTCGGCCGCAGGGTGAGCACCAGGACCATTGGCAGGAAAAGGATCACGTAGGCGAGATCCGGAAACAGCGCCTGCCCATAGCTGTAGATGAAACCGATGATCAGGCTGCCGACAAATGCGCCGAGCAGACTGCCGACGCCGCCCAGAATGACGACGACCAGCGCAAGCGGCAGCATGTCGGAATCGAGGCCGGGATACACCGAAAGGATCGGTCCGGCCAGCACGCCTCCGGCGCCCGCCAGCGCCGAGCCGAGACAGAATACCGCGGAGAACAGTAGCGAAGTCCGGATGCCCATGGCGCGGGCTATGGGCAGATCGTCGACGCCGGCGCGGATCATTGCGCCGAGGCGGCTGCGTTCAAGCAGGAACCAGAGTGCGGCAGCCAGCGCGAACGCTACGCCAATCACGAACAGGCGATAGATCGGAAACGCCAGATTCGAGACGCGAAACGCGCCCGCCAATTCCCTGGGCATCGGCACCGGACGCGGATCGCCGGTCCAGATCCAGACGCAGGTGTCGGCGATGATGAACGCGATACCGAGCGTCACCAGCACCTGCGCCAGCGGCTGGCCGTTCAGCCGGCGCAGGATGAAGCGCTCGATCACTGTCCCGAGGATGCAGATCGCGCCGCCGCCGATCAGGATCGCGATCCAGAAATTCACGCCGGCCCCGATCGCCGACAGTCCGACATAGGCGCCGAGCATGAAGTATGCGCCATGCGAGAGATTGACGATGCGCATCAGGCCGAAGATCAGCGAAAAGCCTGACGCCAGAATGAACAGGAGGGATCCGAACGCCAGACCGTTCAAACCCTGAATGATCCAGAAATTCATGCGGATCCCTCCCGGCGATGCGAATTACTTCGCCGGCGCCCAGTCGCGCGAATAGACGGGGCTCTTGAGGAATTCGTCCGGCCCGTAGGTCCAGAACTGGTTCACCGCTGGATAGGTCTTGATGACGGTGTTCTGCAATCTTCCGTCCTTTTTCTCGACCTTGCGGATCGCGACATCGAGGATCGGCTGACCGTATGTGTCGAGCTTTACCGGGCCATAGGGACTTTGGGAAATGTTGACGTTGCGCAAGGCCTTCATGAAGGCGGCCTTGTCGGAGATGTCGCCCTTGACCTGTTCCAGCGCGTTGTTGAGGAACTGACAGGCCATGTAAGCGCCGACGGTGTAGTAGCCCGGATCGGCGCTGTAGGCCTTGCGCACGGCTTCTACGAACTTCTTGTTGGCGGGAGTATCTGTTGCGGCGCTGTACCAACCCGACGAGATCACGCCGACCGCCTCTTCGCCCATGCGCTTGAGAATGCCTTCGTCGACGGTCGTCATGGCGCCGAGAACCGGTTTCTGCATGCCGTAGTTCTTGTATTCACCGAGAAACTTGATGCCGTTACCCCCAGCAAACGCCGCGAAGACTGCATCGACGCTCGGATCGATCTGCGTAATGTAGGTACCGTATTCCGCGGCGTTGAGCGGCGACCACAGCTTCTGGACGATCTTGCCGCCGTTCTGCTCGAACGAGCGCTGGAAGCCAGCCGCAATTTCATGGCCAAATGCGAAGTCGTCGGCGACGATCGCGATCTTCTTGTAGTGCAAATCCTTCGCGGCATATTCGCCGAGTGGGTGATGCGCCTGCGCCGACGTGCCGACAGCGCGCACGAACCAGGGATTGGGCTTGCGCTGGGTCAAATCCTCTGCGGCAGCAGAAGGCGAGATGATCGGCGTCTTGGTTTGCCGGATATAATCGTCGATAGCGAGCGCCTCGAAGGCCGCCAGCGGACCGATTAGCACCTGCGCGCCGTCGCGTTCGACCAGTTCCTGGGCCTTGGTCTTGGTCACGGCAGGTTGGCCAGCCGTATCGGCGGTGATGATCTCGATCTTGCGCCCGGCCATTTCGCCGCGGTGCTCGTCCATACACAGCTTCAGGCCTTCTTCCATTTGCCGGCCGCCGGCGGCCAACGCGCCTGACCTGACCGTCATAAAGCCGACTTTGAGCGCTTCGGCAGCCTGCAGCGGCGTCAAAGCCGTCCACGCGGTGAGGATTGTCGTCGATAGAAAGATGCGGGTACGCACCATGCTGAATCTCCCTTGAGCCGAGGCTTGATACATCTCATTTTATAATTTTACCTCTTTTTAGGATGTCACCGAACGATCCCAGGAGTCAATTGCTAGATAAAAACTCCGAGTTTAAGCCATTTTATTGGTGAAATTGGACAGAAATAGCAATACGATCCGAGGGGTAGGGAGTTCGACTAGAATCGTGATATCTTACGATTTTGAAAAAATGGCAATGTGACTGAGATGCAGGGACAGCGAATCTACGATTTCCTGAGGCGGGGTATTCTGACTTGTGATCTGCCGCCCGGCCGCGAATTGCGCGAGCAGGAACTCGCCCAGCAGTTCGATGTCAGCAAGTCGCCGGTGCGCGAGGCGCTCCAGCACCTTGTCAGCGAAGGACTGGTGATCGTCATTCCTCGTCAGGGCTATCGCGTGTCGCCAGTGTCGTTGCGGGATGCCAACGAGATCTTTGCGTTTCGCCAGGCGCTCGAACTCGCGTGTATCGCGGAGGCGGCCAAGAGCGCGTCCGACGAGGAATTGAAGGCGCTCGATCGGTTTCGCGAGTTCGATGGCGACTACGAAAACGAGTTCATCAACTACAACCAGGAATTTCACTGCGTTCTCGCGCGATGCTCCAACAACGACCGGATGGCACGGACTACCTGCGAGCTGATCGAGGAGACTGAACGTCTTGTCAGGATGAGCGTAGCCGCGGTTCGCGGACCCAAGGCACACAAGTTCGTCGAGGAGCACAACGCCATCATTTCAGCGCTTCAGGCGCGAGACTCGCGCCGCGCGGTCAGCTTGCTGAAGGCTCACGTTTCAGCGGCCGTTAAACGGTTCAGCACCGCGCTGGAATGGACGGCAATGCAGGCCTGAGCACAGTCGTTTCGACGATCTTCAAGAACGGGACATGTCAATGATCGACCGCAAAAATCGCTATGGCCTTACCGCAGCCCGCATCCATGACGCTGACGGTCGCGCCCGGCGTCCGTCGTCCCCGACGATCGATATTCATTCGCACATCTTTGTCCGCGAAGCCGCCAGGGTTGCACAGCCTCACATCGACATCAGCCGTATTTCGCTGGCCCACTTCGCCGACGACGCGACCAAGGCGATCAATGCCGGTCAAGAAAAAGATATCATGGAGGTGATGACCACAATTGACCGGCGAATGCGTGATCTCGACAAGATGGGCATCGATATCCAGGTTGTCGCTCCCGCGCCAGGGCAATGCTACTATCATCTCGATACGAAAATCGCCGAACAAGCACATCGCATCGCCAATGATGGCATGGCGGAATTCTGCTCGCGCCGGCCTGATCGGTTTCTTGGCCTGGGTGGGATTACGCTGCAAGAGCCCGAGTTGGCCGTGCGCGAACTCGATTATGTCATAACCCACCTGAAACTGAAGGGTGTTCAGATTTTGACCAACGTCGATGGGAGGGAGTTGTCCGATCCGGCTTACCGCCCATTCTTCGCCAGGGCCGAGGAGCTCGGTGCATTCATCATGCTGCATCCCAATGGTTTCACGCACGGAGAGCGTCTGACGAAATTTTACTTCAACAACATAGTGGGCAACCCGCTCGAGACCACGCTAGCGCTGCACAACCTGATCTTTAGCGGAACGTTGGCGCGTTTTCCTGACCTGAAACTGATGGCTGTGCATGGTGGCGGCTATCTGCCGGCCTATTCGGGTCGCATCGACCATGCATGGGGCGCACGGCAAGATTCCCGTGGTGATCTACCGCTGCAGCCGACAACGTATTTGCGTCAGGTCTATCTCGACACCGTTGTCTTCAGCTATCACCAACTGGCCTATTTGCTCAACCTGTTCGGTCCCGATCGGATCCTGATGGGTACCGACTATCCCTATGACATGGCCGAATACAATCCGATCGGTCACATCGCCGGTGTCGACGGCATGGACGAGACGACATTGGCGCAATTAGCCGGCGGCAATGCGATGCGGCTGTTGCAACTCGATTCTTAGCTCGGCCGCACCGTTGGCGGTCGTCATTAATGAGACCGATCGCTGGCGAAGAAGCCGCGGTTATCGAAGCAAATACCTACCCGATTAGGGCCGCATAAGTTGGCGGCCACTATCGACTTGAGCGTGCCGAGCGAAACGCATTGCGCATCGAGATCAGGGCTTACTTCTGGATGAGACAAGCTCACACATCAGAGGCTTCGAGCCTTCGAGAAATACCCTGACGGCGTCAACGACGACGTCATCCAGCTGCGTCGGCGTCGGGGTCTGATAGACGAAACGCCGGATGGCAATGTAGAAGATGCGACCATGCAAGCCCCAGAACATTTCCACCTCGCGTTCCGAGAGTTTTACTTCATCGATCGGAGGTAGCTTGAGGTCGTGCCGCATTTCGCAGCAGGCGGGCTCGATGATTTCCTTTCGAATGATCTCGAGATAGCGTTTGGTGATGTCAAAAGACTTCATTCCAGAGAAGACGAATATCCTGACCCAGTTGTATTCGAACACTCGCTCGACGTACTCCAGATAGAATCTTGTCAGCCTCGCCTGGAGTGGCAGACTCCGGTCGCGGATCAGGTCGCTCCATGATGGCGACCACCGGCTGAGATAGATCTCTTCATACACCCGCTCGATCAAAGCCTCCTTGCTCGGGAAGTGGCGGTAGATCGCGGAATGGGTAATGCCCATGCGCTTGGCAAACTCGCGCGTTTGTCCGCCGAATCCCTGCTCGGCAAAAAATCGCACGGCTTCATCGACGATGAAACGTTCTCGTTCAGCGGCGCGCATATTGCGGCGCGGCGCCTTCTTCGTTGATCTTACTGTTTTCTTTGCCATTTCGCGCTTCGTGTGGCGGAAACCATACCGATACTCCATTTCTTAAAAGTGACCAAATGGTCGGTTTTAGTTGACTTGGGAAAACTGCCGTGCTGTAAATGTGAGACCAAGTGGTCACAAATTTGGTTGGATCAAACAGGCGGGAGTTCGCTTTGAAGGCGCGGGCATTTAGCTACGCACGGCCCTCCACCGTCATGGAGGCGCTGGAGGCATTCGCGAGTTCTCGCGAAGATGCGAGCTACATTGCTGGCGGCCAGAGTCTGGTTCCGGCGCTCGCCTTGCGTTTGCAGGCGCCGCAACTGCTGATCGACATTGCCCATATCGAGGCGCTTCGCGGCGTTGAGCTACAGGGGGACTGGCTACGCATCGGCGCGCTCACCCGGCATTGCGAAGTGCTGACGGATCCGCTGATAGCTCGTCACGCGCCGCTCTATCACGCGGCGGCGCCGCACGTCGCGCATCCGGCGATCCGGAACAGAGGCACGATCGGTGGCAGCATCTCTCATTCCGATCCTGCGTCGGAGTTTCCTGCGATGACACTGGCGATGGGCGCCGAATTGGAACTCGTCAGCCGCACGGGAACGCGCCGCGTCGCCGCCGATGACTTTTTCATCGATCTGTTTCAGACCGCCATCGAACCCGGTGAGCTGCTCATCGCCATCCACGTGCCAGTGATCCGGCCAGGACATCGATGGGCCTTTCATGAACTCTCCCGTCGGCGCGGGGACTATGCGCTTGTCGGCTGCGGAGTTCTGGTCGAGGTCGCGGACGATCTGGTCGCGCAGGCCCGCATCGTGTTCTTTTCCGTTGGGAACACGCCGCTGCGTGCCCGGCAGGCCGAGCAATCGTTGATCGGAAAACGTTTGGACGAGGCCGCGGTGGCCGCAGCGCAGGCGTTGGTCGACGGCGACCTCGACCCGCCCGAGGATGAGCATGTGCCGCCTGCGATGAAGCGCCACCTCGCGCGCGTTCTGCTGGGGCGACTGCTCGGCGAGGTCATGAGGCAAGACCCGTGAGCGAACCGGTCAATGTCAGCATGACGGTCAATGGAAACAGAGTGTCGTGCGGTGTTGAGCCGCGCGACACTCTGGCGGACTTCCTGCGCGAGACGCTGGAGCTCACTGGGACGCATACGGGCTGTGAAATGGGCGTATGCGGGGCTTGCCTGGTCGTCGTCGATGGACGGGTCGTGCATTCATGCTTGATGTTCGCGGTGCAGGCGGGCGGTTCGGTGATCGAGACCGTGGAGGGCCTGACCGAACGCGCCGCGATTGCCGATCTTCAGGATGCCTTCCATCAACGTAATGCCTTGCAATGCGGTTTCTGCACGCCGGGGATGCTGATGACGGCTTACAGCCTGCTGTCGCAGCCCGGAATTCCCACGCGCGACGAGATCCGCGATGCGCTGTCGGGCAATTATTGCCGTTGTACCGGATATGAAGCGATCGTGGATGCGATCGAGAACGTCGCCCGTGACCGCGACGCGGCCTCCATTGCGCAGACGCGTGAGGAGGCCAGCGCATGAACGCACTCACCTCGCTCGATCGTCCGAGCTCCTACATTGGCCGCTCGGTCCCGCGGCCCAACGCCAAGCGGCTGCTGGCGGGCCGCGGCCGTTACGTCACCGATATCGTGCTGCCGCGCATGCTGCATGTCGCCTATGTGCGCAGCCCTTACGCCCATGCGCGGATCGTCTCGATCGATGCGCAAGCCGCGCGCGAGATGCCCGGCGTAAAACTGGTCGCCACGGGCAGGGATCTGGCGCGGCTGTGCACACCATGGGTCGGGACCATGGAGCATTTCAAGGGCATGAAATCGCCGCCGCAGCTGCCATTGCCTGTCGACAAGGTCGTGTGGTCGGGGCAGGCGGTGGTCGCCGTCGTCGCGGAGACAAGGGCGTTGGCCGAGGACGCCGCCGAGACCATCCATGTCGAATTCGAGGAGCTTCCAACTGTCGTCGATATCGACGCCGCCCGCGAGCCCGGTTCGCCTGTCATCTCTCCTGCACTGGGCGACAATCTTTGCTTCCACGGCAAGATCGACACCGGCGGTGTGGACGACGTCTTCGCCAACGCCGCGCATATCGTCGAGGAGGAGTTTCACTTCGGGCGTCATACTGCTGTGACCATGGAGCCGCGCGCTATCATCGCGGATTATGACGCCAGCGAGCCGCAGCTGACAGTGCATCATGCTACGCAGACGCCTTATCAGTTCCAGAACGTCTATTCGCGCCATTACGGCATTCCAGAATCCCGTGTGCGGGTGATTGCGCCGGATATTGGCGGTTCGTTCGGCATGAAGCTTCATATGTACCACGAGGACATGGCCGTGGTCGGCCTCAGCATCATGCTTGGGCGTCCGGTGAAGTACGTAGCCGACCGCATCGAATCTTTCGTCTCGGACATCCATGCGAGGGATCATCGCGTCCGGGCTCGCATGGCGGCTGATGCCTACGGCGAAATTATAGCAATGGATGTGGAAGATGTGACGGCCATCGGCGCCTTCTCCGCCTATCCGCGCACGAGCGTCGTCGAGGGCAATCAAGTTTACCGGTTGATGGGCGCGCCTTACCTGCTCAGGAATTACCGCGCCGATCTGCAGGTGGTGTTCCAGAACAAGGTGCAGATGAGTCAGTACCGCGCCGTCGGGCATCCGATCGCCTGCACGGTCACCGAACGACTCGTCGACATGATCGCCGGGAAAACGGCGCGCGACGTTTTCGAGATTCGCAACCGCAACCTGATCCCCGACGATGGCTATCCCTGTACGTCGCCGACGGGCTACCAGTTTGAAGCGCTCTCGCACCATGCATGCCTCGCCAAGCTGCGGCAGATGATGGACTACGACCAGCTGCGCGCCGAGCAGGCGGAACTCCGGACCAAAGGCATTCATCGCGGCATCGGTATCGCGACTTTCGTCGAAATCACCAATCCCGGCCCGGCATTCTACGGCGTCGGTGGTGCGCGGATTTCCTCGCAGGACGGCGCGATCATCAAGATCACGCCGTCCGGCGATGTTCGCTGCCTGATTTCGGTGACGGAACTCGGACAGGGCACTGAAACGATTATCGGGCAAATCGTGGCCGAGCATCTCGGGGTCGACCGTAATCGCATCAAGGTCATCACCGGCGACACCGAAACGACGCCGCATGGCGGTGCCACCTACGCATGCCGCGGAGCCGGCATCGGCGGGGAAACCGCATTGCAGGCGGCCAGAAAGCTGAAAGAGAAGGTGCTTTCGGTTGCGGGCGCCATTCTGCAAGAGGCGCCGGCGAATCTCGACATCCAGAACGGCTGGATCGTCGAAACGGCAACGCTGCGCCAGCGCGTTGAACTCTCCGAAATCGCACGGATCGTCTACTTCCGGTCGGACACGCTGCCGCCCGGTACCCAGGCCCAACTTTCAGTCGCCCATCACTACGCGCCCCAGGGCTATCCCTTTGCCTTCACCAATGGAGTGCAGGGGTGCCATCTTGAGCTCGACGTCGAAACCGGCCTCGTCAACATCCTGAAGGTTTGGGTCGTGGAGGATTGCGGGCGCATCATCAATCCGCTGCTGGTTGACGAGCAGATTCGCGGAGGCGTCGTTCAAGGGCTCGGCGCCGCCTTCTTCGAGGAATGCGTGTATGGCGAGAATGGCCAGCTCACCAATGGCTCGCTCGCCGATTACCTCGTTCCGATGGCCGTCGAGATGCCTGACATCGTGATCGGGCATGTGGAGACACCGACACTCGACACCCAGCTCGGCGCGAAAGGCGTTGGCGAAGCGGGTACCGCCGCCGCGTCGGCAGCGGCACTGAACGCGGTAAACGACGCGATGGCGCCGTTCGGCGGCTCGATCGCGCAGTTGCCAATGACTCCTGCACGAATTCTCAAGGCGCTTGGATACATCTAACGAACAAACAAACGCACTCGATCGGAGGACACCATGACCGATAGCATTCGAAACATCACGCGGACGAGTATCTCGCGGCGTCGTGCCTTGGCGGGGCTGGGCGCCGGCGCCAGCCTCGTCGCCATGCCGTGGATCGCACGGGCGGCCGATGATACCATCCGTATCGGATTTCCAACGCCGCTCACCGGACCGTTCGCGGCCGAGGCCAAGGATCAGGTCAAGAGCGCAGAGCTCGCCGTTAAGCAGTTCAATGACAAGGGCGGCATCAACGGCCGCAAGATCGAACTGCTGGTTCGCGACGACAAACTCAATGGCGGCGAGGCGGCGACCCGCACGCTGGAGCTCATCGAGAAGGACAAGGTGCATGCGGTCGTTGGATCATTGTCGAGCGCGGTGCAACTCGCCGTCAACGAAGTGACGCGGGCACGTGGCGTCATCTACGTCTCGATCAGCCAATCCGACACCATCAATGAGGTCAAGGACTTCAGCAAGTATACGTTTCATGAGGCGCTCAACCCGCATATGACGGCGGGCGCCGTGGCGCGGCACAGTTTCAAGAAGGGCACCAAGGTTGCGCATCTCGTGGCCGATTATGCCTACGGCCATGAAATGTTGCGCGGCTTCAAGCGGGAGCAGGCGGCGATCGGGGCCGAAACGGTCGGCGAGATACTGCATCCGTTCGGCGCGGCCGATTACTCTACCTTCATGCCACGTTTGCGTTCGATGCGACCCGATTTCCTGTGCATCAGCAATTTCGGCCGCGACCAGGCGAATTCGATCAAGCAGGCCGTTGATTTCGGCTTGAAGCAGCAGGCCAGGATTGTCGTGCCAGTCATCCTGCATAATCAGCGGCTGGCGGTCGGCCCCGATGTGTTCGAGGGCGTCATCGGTGGCGCGAACTATTACTGGGGCCTCGAGAGCCAGCTCCCGAGCGCGAAGGCATTCAACGATGCCTACCGGGCAGCCAATGGTGGCGCGATTCCGACCGACTACGGCGCCTATGGGTATACCGGCCTGTCATCGTTGCTGATGGCCATGCAGGTGGTCGGCGGCACCGATACCGACAAGGTGATCGCGGCGCTCGAGGGGTTGAAGTACGACGTGGCCAAGGGTCCGCAAAGCTACCGGAAGTGCGATCACCAGTCGGTGCAGTCCGTCCTGGTGCTCGAGTCGCAGAAAAAGGCCGACATGAAGAGCGACGCCGACCTGTTCAAGGTCGTCGCCAACGAGCCTTCCTCCGAGAAAGCGCTGCGCAGCTGCACCGAGCTTGGGTTCCCCGCCTAACGAAAGCGTCTACTACCCAATGGATACCGAACTCATCCTGATGCAGCTCTTCTCCGGAGTTGCCCTCGGCGCGATCCTCGTGCTCACTGCGCTCGGCCTGTCTATCATCTTCGGCATGTTGGGCGTTGTGAACTTCGCGCACGGCGCGCTGTTCATGGTCGGCGCCTACGCCGGACTGTGGATTGCGTCGCTGACCGGTAGTTTCTGGTGGGGGCTGGTAGTCGCCCCGCTCATGATCGGCCTGTTCGGGATGTTGATCGAGTATCTCCTGGTGCGCCCGCTGTATGGCCGCTCGATCGACGACCCGCTTCTGCTCACCTTCGGGCTCAGCTACGTGCTCGTGGAGGGCGTGCGGATCGTGTTCGGCAGTGACGGCATCCCATTCCCGACGCCGGCGTCGCTCACCGGCGTGCTCGATCTTGGCGTCGGCTTCTTCCCGATCTATCGAATCTTCGTCGTCGGCGTCGTCTTTATCGTGGTGCTGCTGCTGTGGCTGGGCCTCGAGAAGACCAGGTTCGGGCTGATCGTGCGTGCCGGCGCCCGCGATCCGACAATGATGCGGGTGCTGGGCGTCGATATCAGCAAGGTGTGGTTGCTGGTGTTCGGTCTCGGCGTCGGGTTGGCCTCGCTGGGCGGGGTCCTGTCGGGGCCGATGCGCAGCGTCAATCCGGAAATGGGGTCGCTGGTGCTCGCGGAAGCCTTCGTCGTGACCGTTATCGGTGGGCTTGGCTCGCTGCTGGGGTCGATCATCGCCGGTCTGGTGGTCGGAATCGTGATCAGCATGACCGCGCTGTTCGCGCCGGAAATGGCCACCATCGTAATGTTCGCATTGATGGCGTTGGTCCTTTTGATCCGGCCACAAGGCCTGTTCGGCAAACTCGCGTGAGGGAACCAACCATGACATCCCCGGCGCTCGCCGCACCTATGCCGTCCAGCATGCGAAAGCCCGCCCGCTTGAAATCGCTGATAACGACCTATCGCGTTCCATTGTCGATCATCGCGCTTTGCCTTTTGCCATGGCTGCTGCCGTCGAAGGCGCTGGCCGTCAACGTCCTGGTCTATGGCGTCGTCGCAGTCGGTTATAACCTTCTGTTTGGCTATACGGGCCTGCTGTCGTTCGGGCATGCGGCGTTCGTCGGCGCCGGTGCCTACATCACCGGTATCGCCATCGGTCAGTTCGGCGTGCCCTGGTACGCGGCGGTCATGCTCGGCGCGATCGGTGGCGGGCTGCTGGCGTTCGCGATTGGTGCCCTGTCGACGCGAACGCGCGGGATCTACTTTTCGATGGTCACGCTCGCTTTGGCGCAGCTCGTCTATTACGTCGCGCTGCAGGCTTCGTCCTGGACCGGAGGTGAAAACGGGCTGCGCGGCTTTACCGTGAACAAGATCAATCTGCTCGGCTACGACGTGAACTTCCTGGATCCGGTGAATAAGTATTACGTGCTGATGGCGTTTGCCGCGTTGGCGCTCTGGATCGTCTCACGCATTCTCAACTCGCCGTTCGGTGCGGCAATCGAGGCAATCCGCGAGAACGAGCGACGCGCCAGGACCTGCGGCTACAATGTCGAACGGACCAAGTTGCTGTCCTTCACCTTGTCGGGGACGATATGCGCGCTCGGCGGCACGATGTCGGCGCTCCATCTGGCCTTCGTGCCGCTGGACTCACTGCATTACCATGCTTCCGGCATGATCGTGATGATGACGCTGCTGGGCGGCGCCAGCAGCTTCTTCGGGCCATTTGTCGGCGCCCTGGTCTTCCTGGTGATGGAGGACGTGTTCTCATTGTGGACGTCGCACTGGCAGATCATCGTCGGGTCGATCTTCGTACTGTTCGTCCTGTTTCTGCCCAAGGGGATCTGGGGCACTTTTCTGGCAAGGGTCATGCGATGAACGCGCCGCTTCTCGCCGTCGAGGACATCGCAGTGAGGTTCGGCGGCTTCGTCGCGCTGCAGGGCGTTACGACTGCATTTCAGCCGGGACGGGTGACGTCGATCATCGGCCCGAATGGTGCCGGCAAGAGTACGTTATTCAATGTGTTGTCCGGCGTGTTGACGCCGTCGAGCGGAACGATCCGTTTCAAGGGCCAGGACTTGAAGGGAACGCGACAGCACGAATTCGTGCACCGGGGTATCGCGCGTTCGTATCAGATCACCAACATCTTTCCCGACCTCTCCGTGCACGAAAACGTGCGGGTTGCGGCCCAGGCAAGCCATTCCCGCTACAACATCTGGACCAATCGGAAACGTTTCTCTGAGCTGAATGTCCGAGCCGACGCGGCGCTCGAATCCGTTGGTCTGGTCGCCAAGCGCGACGAGATCGCCAAGTTTCTGGCACATGGTCAGCAACGCGCGCTCGAAATCGCAATCGCGCTGATCTCCGACCCCGAGGTGCTGTTGCTGGACGAGCCAACGGCGGGCATGGGTCCGGAAGAAACCAAGGAGATGGTCGCGCTGCTGGAAAGGCTCGCTGCGGCGCGAACAATCCTCCTGGTCGAGCACAAGATGAAGATGATCCTTGGCCTCAGCGATCGAATCCTGGTGCTGCACCATGGCCGCCTGATCGCCGACGGCTCGCCGCGTGACATCCAGACGGATCCGGAAGTCCGTCGCGTATATCTGGGACAGAACGATGGCTATGCTTGAAATCAAGGACCTGCACGCCTGGTATGGCGCGAGCCATACGCTTCACGGCGTCTCAATCTCGGTGGAACAAGGCGAAGTCGTGGCTCTGGTCGGTCGCAACGGCGCCGGCAAGACCACCACGATCCGCGCCATCATGGGGTTGATGCCGAAGACCACGGGCAGCATCGGCTTTGCCGGTGCGGATCTGGTGTCGTTGCGCGCGCACGATCGCTTCCGATTGGGCCTTGCCTATGTCCCGGAAGAACGCCGGATTATTCCCGGGCTGACGGTGCGCGAGAATCTTCAACTGGGCCTTGTGGCCGCACGCGACGTTATCGACGAGCGCGAGGCGATCGAGGAGATTGCGGAAAGCTTCCCGCGCCTCAAGGAACGCCTCGACCAGGAGGGTGTGACAATGTCCGGAGGCGAGCAGCAGATGCTCGCGATCGCCCGCGCCACGATCGCCAAGCCGAAGATGATCCTGCTCGACGAGCCGTCGGAAGGCATCATGCCGGTGCTGGTCGAAGAGTCGGGCGTACTGTTCCGCCGGTTGCGCGATCAGGGTGTCACGCTGCTGCTGGTCGAGCAGAATGTGGAATGGGCGCTTCGCCTTGCCGATCGCGCGATCATCATGGATCAGGGCGAGGTCGTCTATGAGAGCAGCTCCGCAGCGCTGCTCGCCGACAAAGCTATCCAGGAACGCTATTGCGCGGTTTGATGCGCATTCTTGTAAACAGGTGATCCCATGCAGATGAACGACAGCCGGAGCGTGCCCGCCTCACGCGATAAGGTCTGGTCAGCGCTCAATGATCCGGATGTTCTCAAGCAGTGCATTCCGGGCTGTCAGAGCCTCGAGATGACGTCGCCGACCGACATGACGGCGACGGTTGTCATCAAGGTCGGACCCGTGAAGGCCACGTTCGGCGGCAAGGTCACGCTGAGCGATCTCGACCCGCCGAACAGTTACCGGATCACCGGCGAAGGTTCGGGCGGTGTTGCGGGTTTCGCCAAGGGGGGAGCTGCGATCAGGCTCGAAGCCGTCGGCGACAACGAAACGATCCTGCATTACGAGGTCGATTCGCAGATCGGCGGTAAATTGGCGCAACTTGGCGGGCGGTTGATCGATTCGACGGCAAAGAAGCTGGCCGGAGAATTCTTCACGAAATTTGGGGCTGTCGTCTCCGCTTCGTGAAACGTAGCATGCGTTGGCGCCAATGCCAGCCTGCACAAAAAGCAGGCTGATTACTTCACGATGAATTGCTGGCGCGCTTCACGTACCTTGCTGACGATATAGCGGCGGACTTCCCGAACCCGCCTCGTGTCATGGGTGTCGGGATGAGAGACGAGCCAATAGCTTCTGGTAAAGCGGTTGGCAGGCAGGACGCGCGTCAGCTCGGGATAGTTCCGCGCGGCATAATCGTGAAGGATGCCGATGCCGTGTCCCGCGCGAACGGCCTCAAGCTGTCCAACGACGCTGCCGCATTCAAAGCGGCGCGTGATCAGTTCGCCGAAGGTCGAAGCGTAATCCAGCGCGCGGCTGTAGATGATGTCGTGGATGTAGGTGATCAGCAGATGGTCGGCGAGATCGCCGGGCTCGCGAATCGGCTTGCTCCGCGCCAGATAGTCGCCGGATGCATAGACACTCAACGTATAATCGATGAGCTTGGTCGAGATCAGCCGGCCTTCCTCCGGACGCTCCAGGGTGACGACAATATCGGCCTCGCGCTTGGCAAGTGAGAACGTGCGTGGCAGGGCCACGAGCTGGACCACGAGATCGGGGTTGGCCGCAGCGAAGGCACCAAGCTGGTCCGCCAGAAAGTAATTTCCGAGCCCCTCGGGTGCGCCGATCCTTACGGTGCCGGCCAGCTTGTCGGCAGCCGACGTGAGCTGCGCGCCCACGCGCAAGAGCTCGGATTCCGCTCGTTCCGCCGCGGCGAGAAGCGCGACTCCGGAGGGGGTCAGTGACGAGCCCGTCGTCCGTCGGTTCAGCAATTTCGTCTTCAGGTCTTTTTCAAGCGCCGTGAGTTGACGGGCAACCGTCGCGTGATTGAGAGTCAGCCGTTTGGCGGCCCCGAGAATCTGGCCGGTGCGCGCGACTTCGAGGAAAATCCGAACTTTGTCCCAATCCATTCGGCGACTCTATTTGCTGCACATCGAAGCCGCAATACTTGGCGTTGTCCGCCGCCCTGAACGCGCGCAAAGACCGTCGGGCCAAATAGTGAGAGTTCGATGGTTTCGCAGGTCAAACATTTCATCGACGGAAAACTGGTCGCCGGCCGCGGTGGACGGACAGCGCCTGTCTTCAACCCGGCGACGGGCGAGCAGACCGCCGAGGTTGGTCTCGCCTCGTCGGCGGAAGTGAATGCGGCGGTCGCGGCTGCGCGTGCCGCGGCTGAAATCTGGAGTGATACACCGTCGTTACGCCGGGCTCGAATTCTCAATCGATTTCTGCGGATCGTCGAAGATCGGATCGATGAATTGGCCGCGGTGATCACGTCCGAGCATGGCAAGACGCTTTCGGATGCCAGGGGCGAGATCCAGCGCGGACTGGAGGTCGTCGAATTCGCCGTTGGCGCACCGCAGCTCCTGAAGGGCGAAGTCAGTGAGAATGTCGGGACACGCGTTGACAGCTACGGCGTGCGCCAACCGCTCGGAGTCGTGGTCGGCATCACGCCATTCAATTTCCCGGTCATGGTCCCGATGTGGATGTTTCCGGTGGCGCTGGCTTGCGGCAATACCTTCGTTCTGAAGCCTTCGGAGCGTGATCCATCGGCATCGCTGCTGATCGCGCAATGGCTTGCCGAGGCCGGACTGCCGGCAGGGGTGTTCAACGTCGTCCTCGGCGACAAGGAAGCCGTCGATGCGTTGCTGTTGCACCCGGACGTGGAGGCGGTCAGCTTCGTCGGTTCAACACCGATCGCCCGCTACATCTATTCGACGGCGACCAGCACCGGGAAGCGCTGTCAGGCGCTTGGCGGCGCCAAGAACCATATGGTCGTCATGCCGGATGCCGACCTCGACCAGGCGGTCGATGCACTGATGGGAGCGGCCTACGGCTCGGCCGGCGAACGTTGCATGGCCATATCCGTGGCGGTTCCCATCGGGGAAAAGACGGCCGAAGCGTTGATTTCGAAGTTGGAACCGAAGATTCGCGCCCTGAAGGTCGGTTCGGGCTTCAATGCTGATTCCGAAATGGGGCCGTTGGTGACTCAGCAACATCTCGATAAGGTCCGTGGTTACGTTGATTCAGGCGTTGAGGAGGGAGCGAGACTGGTCGTCGATGGCCGCAACTTCCGCTCCAACGAAGGAGGCTATTTTATCGGCGGTACCTTGTTCGATCATGTCACGACGGGGATGAAGATCTACAGGGAAGAGATCTTCGGCCCTGTGCTCGCCGTGGTGCGGGCACCCGACTATGCCACCGCGGCCCGCATGATCAATGACAACGAGTACGGTAACGGCACGGCTATCTTCACCCAGAATGGCGACGTTGCCCGGGAGTTCGCTAATCGCATCCGCGTCGGCATGGTCGGCATCAATGTGCCGATTCCCGTGCCGGTGGCGTTCCATTCGTTCGGCGGCTGGAAGGCTTCGCTATTTGGCGATCATTCCATGCATGGTCCGGAGGGAATTCGCTTCTACACGCGGCTCAAGACCGTCACCAGCCGTTGGCCGACAAGCATCGCGCAAGGTCCCGAATTTGTCATGCCGACAATGAAATAGTGCGAGATGGGGCCCGTCGTACCACCGGAAATGGTCCAGTTTCATCCTATCCCTCACGAATGACTGAAGTGTTTCCCGAACTATGCCGACGATGCGTCACGCGTAATCTATCGTCGGTGCGTTTGATCAACGCAGACTTCAGTGCGGAGGTTGATTTCTATTTCGGTTGAACGTGAATCGTTCCCGGCGTTTCATCGCGTGGCTCACGTTGGGATGTGAATGGGGGTAGGGACGTTTCCAACGAAAATCTGCGGTGGGCGGACCTGAATGCGAGTGAAGGTCGTGTGCACTCGGGCGTTCGTGTGCACCATGTGTGCAGATGTGACGATTTCCAATAGGGGCGGATGATCCCAGAAAAACCGGCGTAAACGGGGTCGCTCGGGATTAATTTGCCAGTCGGTTCAATCCCTTATAGGATCGGCAAGAGGCATAAAAGATCAATGATATGAGTGACTTAGACCACCGCTTTTCCGTCGCCCCCATGATGGATTGGAACGAGAGTTTAAGTTTTTCAATCGGTTAGAAGGCGACGTGTGCACGCCTTGTGCACCGGGAGATCAAGAAAAATCTCACCACGGCAAATCTGATCAGGCGTTCTGAGGGGCAGGCCGTCTCCGATTCGCGAACTTGCATGACCAAAACTCGAAGGGTAGGGTGACGGGCGAGTGCTGACGAGCAGCACCAGTTCGCTGAGGTAGGAAGCGTCATCTTCACTGCGCGATTTACACAGCTCCGCTGATCCGACTGTAGTGTGGGTCGTCGGTAGCGCTCCCCTGCTACCCCTCCCACAATTTCCTACGCTAGACGACGATTGCAGCGATTTCGTCCGATGGATGGTAGCGGTTCGGGGCGGGAAGGAGGCCGCATAACCAGTGGTCATCGTGTAACGACCGGCGATCGCGTAGGGAAGCTCGCCTAGCGTCAGCCGTTGGCCGACTTATTCCGTAACAGCTGATTTTCGGAATAAAAGTTGCCACTTGCTTCTACCGGCAAAGGGGAGCTTGCGTCAGCTTTGTGAAAAGGCGAACTCACTTTCCTCTGAAGGTCCCGCCACCGCCTGATAATCGTTAGAATCGCGCGCGCATGATGGACAGTGTGGCCGTTCGACCCTTCAGCGAGCTAGGATACAGCAATGTTTCCGCGCCCGGCAGTGGCAATACCGGCTGATTGACATACAAGAAGAGGGGAGCCTTGTGGCTCACCCTGAAAGTTTCGGTGTAGCGAGAAGGATTGCCCGCGTCGAGATCGAGGTCAAGAAAGTTCTCGTCATAACCAAAACGACCGACGCGAACGACCAATCGGCCCGATGGGCGAGCCCACGACCGCTTCAGTGGAGAGGCCAAGCGCAATAAAAGAGATTTGACGATTGGAACGGCGGTCGCGCGCGGTTCGAGCGGGAGCCCATCAACTGCCTCGAGAGAAATGGAGTAGCGGCCCGGCTCTAAGACGATTCCTGAGTTCCAGCACAGCGCGTCGAAAGGAAAGGGCTCGCCTGCGGGGATTTTGAGAAGATCGCCTTGGGACGACCTCCATTCGGGAGTCTGCTCATTCGGACTGGATTTGCAGTAAGCTCCCGCGGAGTCAGCGAAATTGAAAATGAGATGGGAGAAGCTGAAAAGACTGAAAGCGAGAAAGAGGAATATCACAATGGCCGGAGCAAAAATCGAAGCGATCGATGTGCGCAGCCCACGCAGTAAGGCATTCGTCCTCAACCTATAAAGCATGTTGTGATTGGGCGAGGTGAGTTTGCCATCACTGCTCCGGTTCCAAATCTCGAGCATCGCATCCGAGATGCTGCTCTTCAGCTTTGCGTGGTAGGACAGCGAAAACAAAAGCGAACCAAGCAAGATCAGAAAGGTCACCGGCCTTCTGGCGTAGGCTTCTGACCAGAAGCTTGTGAAATAGGAGGTCGGTGCGCCCAGGACACGGATAATATCGGATAGCTGGGCAGACCAAGCCGCGTACGTCAGGCGTGACGCCGTAGAGGCAATGAAAGGAAATATGAAGAGTAGGCCTGTTGTTGCCACGACCGCGAGGTAGACTATTTTTTTCTCAGTACCAGATTCCAAACGAGACTCTGATGCTGAAAACGGTAGCTCGCTTGAACCGGTGTTTCCAGGTGATTTTGCTCGGGCACAAGAATTTTGTCTGATCTGTCGACCAGATCGTAGGTTGCTGGAAGCCCGATCGGTGCATATGCATGAACCTGTTGTCTTATTCTTTCCAGCACGGAAGTATGAATTTTCGCTTTTCCATTTTGCGCATTTCGACGCGCAGATCTCAGTGACGTTTCTGGGAGCGTAGCGATAGTAGGCGGCCAGCCCGCTCCGTGAGTTGTACAGTCTGCCGTGAATGTCGATACATGTCACGATTTGCCGAAGAGCATCCGGTTCAGCATGGGGGCCGAGTTTGAACTCTATTTTGTGTTTGACCTGATCTACCATCCACTTGAGCGGTGCATACGCCATGGAGTCATCAGGATAACCGCCTCCCACATTGGCGTGCACGCCGGCGAACCACACCTGTGTGATGCGTTCCTGGCCAATCGTTCGGACACCGCTTTCGCTAGCGCGCCGTGATTGTGTCCCCTGTGATGGTGTAGCTCGGTAGAGCAAAGCCGTCCGCACGCGCGCCCTCAAATAGCGCCGTAGCGGGCGGACGGCTTTGCGGTGGTCACCGGCGATTCGCCGGTAGGGTCGGGTTGCTGA
>NZ_JBQTHN010000252.1:0-15864 GCF_052389815.1 Bradyrhizobium sp.
GGCCTCCTCGATCGCCGACCGCGCCTACGAGAACGATGTGGAAGCGCTCCTGCAGATGCGCCGCCTCATGGATTTCTTGCCCGCGAACAACCAGGCGGGCGTGCCGCTGCTCCCGACCCGCGATACCTGCGACCGGATCGAGGAAAGCCTCGACACCTTGATTCCCGACCATCCAAACAAGCCCTACGACATGAAGGAGCTGATCCTGAAGGTCGTCGACGAGGGCGACTTCTTCGAGATCTCGGAGGCCTTCGCGAAAAACATCATCACCGGCTTCGGCCGCATCGCCGGGCGCACGGTCGGCTTCGTCGCCAACCAGCCGATGGTGCTGGCCGGCGTGCTCGACAGCGACGCATCGCGCAAGGCCGCGCGCTTCGTCCGCTTCTGCGACGCCTTCAACATCCCGATCGTCACCTTCGTCGACGTGCCCGGATTCCTGCCCGGCACCGCGCAGGAATATGGCGGCCTGATCAAGCATGGCGCGAAGCTGCTGTTCGCCTATTCGCAGGCGACCGTGCCGCTCGTCACCGTCATCACCCGAAAAGCCTATGGCGGCGCCTTCGACGTCATGGCGTCAAAGGAAATCGGCGCCGACATGAACTACGCTTGGCCGACCGCCCAGATCGCCGTGATGGGCGCGAAGGGCGCCGTCGAGATCATCTTCCGCGCCGACATGAACGATCCCGACAAGATCGCCAAGCGCACCAAGGAATACGAGGACCGCTTCCTGTCACCGTTCATCGCCGCCGAGCGCGGCTACATCGACGACGTCATCATGCCCCACTCGACGCGCAAGCGCATCGCGCGGGCGCTGGCGATGCTGAGGGACAAGAAGGTGGAGATCCCGGCGAAGAAGCACGACAATTTGCCGTTGTGAGGAACCGAACTTATCCACTCAAATTCGAATGGAACTACGACGCCGAGTCAATTATATTGATTACATGACCGACTCCCTCAAAAAGCTCCTTGAAGCAGCCAAAACGGCTAGGCCGACTCCCGAGCATCGGGAAGAGCAACGACGTAGCTTTGTTTATGGTAACACTCATTTCGAGAATGAGTTGATTACCAGGGAAATGGTTGATCGCGAGGCCGAGAAATTGGCCAGGGAAAAGAAATGACAGGAGAGGAGAGTGGCCGGCGCGATAGCCGCGCTCTCGAACCTGAACTCATCACCGATCATCAAGAGAAGGCAGCGGCCGAAGCCAGAAATGGTCTTCGGCAATACGACGCTGCCATCGGAGCAATTCAGTCTGCGCTGGAACGGGGGTTCTTCAAGCTCCGTCCGTCGCTGATTCTCGCATTGCAGCGCGAAGCGCTGGCCGGCATCAGTGCGTACGCTGGAAATTATCGACCGGGCGGCGTGGCTATTGAAGCCAGCAAACATGAACCGGTTGGTGCACATCTCGTCCCTGAATTGGTCGAGGATATGTGCGACTACGTCAACGATCATTGGAGTGAGAGTACGCCAATCCATCTGGCTTCGTACGTGATGTGGCGTTTGAATTGGATTCATCCGTTTGCAGACGGTAACGGACGCACCTCACGTATTACATCTTACGTTGTGCTCTCGATTCGAGCGGGAGCAATACTGCCGGGCACGCCAACCATTCCCGATCAAATCGTAGACAATCGGATTCCATACTTTGAGGCGCTCGATGCAGCCGATGCTGCCTTTCGAAGTGGAAGGATCGATGTGTCGAAGATGGAAGTCTTTGTCGCCGCCTTGCTAGCGAAGCAGCTAACAGGATTTTACGAATCCATGGGCGGGAAGTTGCCAGAATAGGTGTGCATCCCCGAGAACGTCCAGAGCATGGGGCGATCGGCGAGGCGTTATCCGCTGTTGACGCAGTCCCGTAGATTGGCGGGTTACGGTTGCGGCATTCGCTCTTCGAGCTGCGGCAGACAAGTGGACTAATCGCTCGACGGGTTACTCCTGCCATCAGCGCCACTCACTCCCCATTGTCCCGTTCCTGCCGTTCCCGCTCGTGAAGGCGCTGCACGATCGCCGTTCGCCGCGGGATCAGCGCGGCCTCGTCGGCGAGGCGTTGCGCAAGATCGGCGTGGTACTGCTGCGTTACGTCGATGGCTGCTTCCCTGGCGAGCCTGCGATGATAATCGGCAAGCAATTTGTGCATTTCCGCAAGTTGTTCGTCGGTCATGGACATCGTCAGGATTTCACCTCCTTGTCGAGAAACGGACCCCAGGAGAGCGCCTCCTTCCTGGCGTCGTCAAAATCCCCATCCTCCAGAAACCTGCCGACGCATCTGAGGTATTCGCAAAGGAAGGTCGCGTCCGGCAGCTGGTAGACGTGCTCGTTCGGCGCCCACACGCCCAGTTTCCTGGCGTTGCCGAGCACGGACAATAGCGCAGGCTTGAGATCGCGCACATTGTCCGGCCATCCCGGCGAGGCGGTCCGGATCCTGATGCTCTCCGAAAGGCTGCGAAACTTCCAGCCGAGGCTGCGTAGCGCGGCGGCTTTCTTCTCGCCGGACTTCCGGCTCAGCCATTCCAGTGAGACGCCGACCATCACACCGGTCAGGAAGGCCAGCGCGAATCTGAACCAGGGCTGCTGGCCCAGTGCGAGGAGGCTCGTGAAGGCAGGCGCGGCGGCAGCATCGCGAAAGGCCGAGGTGGCTCCGCTGCCGGGATCGGCGAAGACGTTTTCTTCGAGCCACTTCTTGAGGACAGGCGCGATCAGCGGGATGAGCAGGAGACCCCAAATCCCGAACAGCAGGCTCTTGAGCACTCGGTACATGGAACCAGTACGCTGACACAGCCGCCCCGCCGCATTAGAGGCGAAATTCGGCCCTTCAGCCACCCTCAAGATGAACTCAGCTTACCAGCCGGATACGGGCATGGTATCAAGGCCTGCCGAAAGACCGCTTGGAATGCGGTCATGTGCTGGCGCTGTCTCAGCCGACCGCCGATTGGCCAGTCCTCTGGCGCTGCTCTCAAAGCGGTCGACGCCAATCGTGGGTCGGGAGACCGCGCGATTATGAAGACCTTGCTGCAGCTCATCCTTTCCATGATTGCCGTTGGCTCGGAAGCGGCCGCGCAGGAATGCGCCCGCGAACGCGCTGCCATGGTCGAGACCATCCAGTCCTATGCCCGGTCCTACACCGGTGTTTTGGGTCCGCAGGGCATGTCGGAGAGGGTGCTGCAGGCCATGGGGCAAGCCAAGCGCCATCTGTTCATACGAGAGCGATCCTGTTCCATCGCCTACGCGGACACGCCGCTTCCGATCGGTCGCGGCCAGACCATCTCGCAGCCGTTCATCGTGGCGTTCATGACGCAACTCGCCGACGTCGCGCCGGATCACGTCGTGCTCGAGATCGGCACGGGGTCGGGTTATCAGGCCGCCATCCTCGCGCACCTGGCGCAAAAGGTCTGCACGATCGAGATCATACCGCAACTGGCCGAGGCCGCTGCGAAAACACTCAAGGAACTCGCCTATGACAATGTGAGCGTCAGGGCCGGCGACGGCTTTGCCGGCTGGCCTGAATGCGGTCCTTTCGATGCCATCGTAGTGACCGCCGCAATCGGCCAGCCGCCGCCGCCGCTGATCGAGCAGCTGAAGGTGGGCGGACGGCTTGTCATGCCCCTGGGGTCCGCCCACGCCACCCAGCAGCTCACGGTCGTGGAGAAAGTCGGCCCCGAAAAGACGACGAGCCGCGCCGTCGGCCTCGTGCGCTTCGTGCCCTTTACGCGCTCAAAGGAGTGAGCGGTTTCCGCCCGCCGCAGTTCCGGGGGCCTCGCCCCACACTCTTCATGCTGCGGCCTTGCTTTGGTCAAACCTTCATTGAGTCCTTGGCGGGTTCGTGGACGAATCCGGCCGCTCTTGTTGGGCAACAGGGCGGGCGGGAAGGGGAAAGCCAATGAGTGTCACGACGATGCCGGAGTCGGCAGCAGCCAACGACGTCCTGACGGCGCGTGCCGATGAGCGGCTGGCGCATGCTTACGAGCAGATCGCGAGCGCGGATGAGCAGCTTGCGCGGCTGACCGAACAGCTCGCCAGGATGGAGCAGGACGCTGCGCGCCAGCCCTCAATGAATCTGCGCCGCAGGCCATCGCGGGGCGGGCCCGCGCTGCGTGGACTTGTCGGCCTTTTGGCCGCGGCGTGCATCGCCGGCGCCGCCTTTGTTGCGCAGTCTTCCTATGGCGAAGCCGCAAGGCCTGCCGTCGCACAATGGGTGTCGCCATACATCGGCTCGATCTCATGGCTGGCGCCGGCACAGTCGGAAGTGCCCGCGCAGCCGGGCGCGTCCAGTGTTCAGCTGGCCTCGGTGGATGCGGCACCTCCACAAGCAACACGATCGGCTCAGACCCGGCCGCAAGAGGCCGCGGCGCCCACCGGCGCCTTGCCCACGGGCGCCTTGGACTCTGCCGGGCTAACCCAGTTGCTGCAAACGATGGCGCGCGATCTCACAGCCGTGCAACAGGGGATCGACCAGCTCAAGGCGAACCAGGAAAAACTGGCCGGCGACAATGCAAGAACCGCAGAACAGTTGATGGCGAGCCAGGAGCAGATGACGCGCCTGATTGCCAAGGTTTCCGAGCAGGAGCAGCGGGCGGCCAGGACGGTGGCGCCGTCGCCCCGGCCGATTGCCGAGCCGGCACGCAAGCCCGCGGCTGCGCAGGCGTCGTCGCAAGCGAGGGCGCAGCCCCTGCAGTTGCAGCCCGCACAACGCTAGAGCTTCGGTTCTGATTGAATCAGAACCGAAGCTCCAGATTCTTGTTTTGACGCGTTTTCTTCACGCGAACCGGTATCCACTTCGCTTGAAAACGCTCCAACTTGCGGCCAGGAACTTCCAGTTCCCCGCCGCGTTCAGTATGATGAGGCGATGAGGCCTGGCGCGGGGAGGGTGCCATGTCGATATCCCGCATCGGAATGGCCGCGCTGGGAATGGCAGTCCTCGTTTTGTCGAGCGCGGCCGAGGCCAGGCGCTTCCGTATTGGCGGCCCGCTCGGGGTCGCGCGATTTGCGGTGACCCGCATGCTTTCGCTGGGCGGACTGGCCCGCGTCCATCGCCCGCGCGACAGTGCGCACGTCCGAAGCGCTGGCCTTAAACCCCCGGAAATCCGCGCTGCCATCGCGTCCGGCGACCTGCTCGGCAATTCGGCGGCGCGCGGACAGATCGTTGCGGCGGCGGCGCTCGCCGGCTGGCATGGCGGCCGCGGAGCGAAAGCGTGGTGGCAGCACGGCGACGGCGGATATGGCTGGGTCGGGCCGTTGTACTGGCCGTTCGCCTATCACGATATGCAGGACTATATGATCCTGGGCGAGCCGAACTCCTTCTGGGCGTATGGCTACGGCGATATCTATGCCGGGATCTTCGCGCCTTACCGCGACGATGCGCTGGCGAGATACATGGGCTCCGACTCGTCCAGCCGGAAGCATCGCAGGATCGCGACCGTGGCGCAGTTCTGCGGCGACGACAGTCCGGAAGCCGTCGACCCCGCCATCGATCGGATCCGCGAGGCGGTGCAGCCGACCGAGACTCAGCGCGCCGCGCTGGACAATCTGGCCATCGCCTGGCGTTCGGCCGCCCTGGTCGTCCGCGCAACCTGCCCGAGGCAGGCGGCGACAACGCCGTTGGAACGCCTCGCCGCCATGAAGGAACGCCTCGAGGCCATGCTCAAGGCGGCGCAGGCGCTGCAGCACCCGCTGGAGGATTTCTATTACCTGCTCGACGACGAGCAGCAGGCGCGGCTGAATGCGCTGGCCGAAGAGCGGCAGAAGCCTTCCGCAACCGATCAGACCGGCGCGACGAAAGTCTGCCAGCCTGCGCCAACCACTGCGCTGAAATGGCCGGCGGAGGAGATCGAGGCGCGGGTGCAGCTCAACGACACCCAGCGCGCTGCGCTGGAGGTGCTGCAGGACACCAGCGCGAGTGCCGCCGACACGCTGAACGGGGAGTGCCGGCCAGAGGCCGTCACATCTATTTCCCGCTTGGCCGCGGTGAACCGGCGGCTGCAATCGTTGTTGCAGTCCGTCTCGCAGGTGAACGACGCACTCGACGATTTCCTGGCAACGCTGAGCGATGAGCAGAAGGCACAGTTCGACGCGATCGGCCAGCTGCGGAATTTTCCATCCATCGCGAAGGGCGGCGCGTAGCGCGGGCCGCCCCGTTCACTTCATCCCCATGCAACTCGCGTAGAACGTCGTCGTCGCCGGCCAGTCCGAGAACATGCCGCGGACGCCGACTCGTTTCGCCAGCACATCCAGCACGGTCAGCGCATCGCCGTCGCGGTCGATCGCGCCCTTCACGGTGCGATAGTAGAAGCCGCCGCCCCTGTGAAGCGGCCCCGAGCGCTCCAGCGACCAGCCGATCAGGTCGAGGCCTGCGGCCCTCGCGGCCTTGGCGTATTCGGACGGCACGATATCCCCCTTGTCGTTCAGCGCCAGCATCGCGAAGATCGGCGGCCCGAGGATGTTCACGCCTTGCGCCTTCAGTTCCGCCATCGACGGCTTCCAGGTCTCGGACCTGGCCGGATCGAGGCCCTGCTTTTCGTAGCGCTCCTCCAGATACACCGCCTGCGCGCCGAAGGCGCGCTCGGTCTTGATCCAGAACAGGACGTCCTTGAGATCGAAGCTCTGGGCAAACACGTGCTCGGGCGGGATGCCGGCTTTCTTGTAGGCGGCGATCATTTGCGCCGCATATTTCTCCTGGGTGTAGTCGCCATCGAACGGCATCGGCACCTCGGGCGCCTTCAGCTCCGGGGTGAACTTGGCCCCGAGGCTCCTGATCAGCGCGATGCTCTCGTCGTGGGTCATCAGCGTGCCCGAAATGGCATAAAGATCGGTGCGCCAGCGTGGCGTGCCGTTCTGGTACTCTTCCGCCGTCTTCGCATCCGGATTGAAGCCGTCCATCTTCGCGGTCAGCCGCCGGAATTCGGCGAGCGTGATGTCGCTGGTGCAGCACTTTGCCGACGCCTTCTTGCCCGCGGCGGGATCGGCCGCGCCGAACGGCTGTGAGCACTTTGCGGCGAGGTCTGGCACGGTCAGGATGTTGGTGGTGGTGTGCAGGTCGCACTGCGAATGCCGGCACACCAGCTCCCTGTCTTTGGTGAAGGTGACGTCGCATTCGATGATGCCGGCGCCCATGCGCGCGGCAGCGATGTAGGACTCCTTGGTGTGCTCGGGAAACATCAGCGCGGCGCCGCGATGGCCGATTGAAAAATCGGTCTTGCGGAACGGGCCGGTGCATTGCGCCAGCTGCGCCTTCAGCGGCCCGTCCTTCATCTTGTCGACAAGATAGAGCGGCCGCGGGCCGATCTGGGGTTCGCGGGGCACGGGCGCGTCCTGCGCCGCGGCCGGCAGGCAGCCTGCCATGATGAGAACGGCGGAGAGCAGGGCGGAGCGAAGGCGGATCGACATGGCTGGTTTCCGGAAATGAAGCGTTGCCTGCGCTGGATATATCACGGAGCATGTGACGATTGCGTGAGAAGGCGAAAAACAGGTTCGGGGGATGAGCGGGCGGATCAATCGCTGCATCGAGCTGCTGGAGCAGGACCAGGCCATTTATTACGACGGCCCGCACAGCGGGCACGTGCTGACCCACGCGCAAGGCATGATCGATGCCGGCACCTGGGCGGATTACGTCAATGTCGGCATGGAACACGGCGCCTTCGACATGAGCGGCCTTGCCGAATACATGCGCGGCATGGTCGAGGCGGGGCCGACACGGTCGGGACACCGCACGCCGGCGGTGATCGTGGAAGCGCCGGTCAACGGCATCGACGCCGCGCATGTGCGCACCAACGCCTGGCAGTTCCGCCAGATCCTCGGCCGCGGCGTGCACGGCATCCTGCTGTGCCAGGCCGAGAGTGCGGACGCGGTACGGGCGTTCGTGGAATCCTGCCGTTATCCGCACAACACGCTCGGGGTCGATCCGGCGATCCCCTCGCCGCTGGCGCGGATGGAGGGCGCAAGACGCGCGGCAGAGGGCGGCACGGATGCCGCCGGTCGCAAGTTGATCGGCGTCGGCACGCGCGGGCGCGGATCGGAAAGCACGGCGGCGCCGGTCTGGGGCCTGTCCACCGAGGAATACATGGACCGCTGCGATCCGTGGCCGCTCAATCCCCGGGGCGAGCTGTTGCTGGGCGTGAAGCTGGAGAGCCCCGAAGGGGTCGCCAATTGCGAGGAGATCATCGCCGTGCCGGGGCTAGGCTTTGCCGAGATCGGCCCGGGCGATCTCAGCCTTTCGCTCGGCTACCGCACGATCCCGCCGGAGCCCTTCCCCGCCGAGATGCAAAGGGCGCGCGATCGCATCCTCGCCGCCTGTCGCAAGAGCGGCGTCGCCTTCCTGCAGTCCTGTACGCCGGACAACATCGTCGAGCGGATCGAGGAGGGCGTGCGCGTCGTCGCCGGCCACAGCGAGCAAGCCGCCGCCAGGGGACGCGCGCATCAAAAGCGAACTTTGCCGGTTTGATGCAACGAGAGCGGACGGCGGAAGCCCGGCGAGCGAGAGGCCTAGGCCTGCTTGGCACGAAGGGAGGTCAGGCTCGTCGCATTCGGACAGAATTGCTCGTAGTTGCTGGCAGCCACGCCTCGCGCGAGCATGTATTTGCATCGGCCCAGCGTTGTGCATTGCGCACAGTTATCCTGCATGACGCGCAGCAGAGTTGGATGCGAGCGGCGCAACGCCGCTTCGTCGATACCGAGCGCCTTCAGCATGTCAGGCAATTGCAGGGGATCGGGGGCCGAATTGACGAGATAGCTGAGCTCGTTCGGGCTGATGCCGAGATCCTTCGCCAGTGCGTCGAACGTTTCGGTATGCGACAACCCGAGCGCGGCGCGTTCGCGCTGATGACCGAACCAGAGAGCCAACGCTTCAAGCATTTGTCCTCCAGAGCTGGCGAGAAGAGGAGGGCAGTTTATCGGGACATGCCGCCTTCAATTTGCGCCAGATCAAGCAGAAACCGGCCCGGGTGGGGGCGGATTGGCGAAGTGCAGGGCACCGTCTATTCTTTTGACGCCTCAAGCGGACCGACCCGCCCAAGCAAGAAAGAAGTAATTGGAGGTCCCCATGCCCGCCGCTTATTTCATCGTCCGCGCTACGGTCAGCGATCCCGCCAGGCGCGCCGCGTTCGACGCCTGGTATTCGCGTGAGCACCTGCCGGATGCGACCAAATCCTTTGGCGTGCAGGAGGCGTGGCGGTTCTGGAGCGCCACCGACCCATCCCTGCACCAGGCGATGTACCGGTTCGCCGACGAAGCGGCGCTGGAACGCGCCACCGGCGGCGAGGAGATGAAGCGGCTGGTTGCCGACTTCAACCGCGACTGGCCCGACGTGACCCGTACGCGCGAGGTGCTGGTGCTGGCGGAGGAGTTCCCCGCGCGCTGATACTGCTATTTATTGCGCGCTGCAGCTCGCCTGCAGGACGCGAGCGGCGCTGCAGTAGTAGAACTTGCTGCCGCCCCAGAGCGAATATTCCTTCTGCCCCGGCTTGAGCGCAAAGCTGACCGCGACGGCGCAGCTTTTGCCCGAAGTGGTGATGTCGATGATCAGGTTGTTGTTCGGCAACGACCAGATGCCGCGCAACGCACTGGCGCTGACCACGCGCAGTTGCGCTGCGCCGCCGGGGGCGGGCCGGCTGCCGCGGCCGAGCCGCGCCTCGAAATGCACGGTGGATGCAAGCCCAAAGCCGTTGATCGTCAAATCCGCCGTGGCCGAGCCATCGCCGTTCAGGATCGCCTCGAAGGTGGCGCGCGCGCCGTAATTCTGCACATTCCACGGCCGCTGACAGTCGAACGAGAGCTGCATGTTCGAGCGGATCTTCGTGCTGGCAGCCGGTGCGGCAAGCGCCCATTGCGGAACCGCAATGAGGGCGATCGCCCAGCAGAGCAGAGCAAGCCGCGCCGGCGGTTGAAAGGCATTGCGGCGGCGATCTCGCGGGGCCCGGCGAGCCCCTCCGGATTGGTTCATGGCAGGTCCCCAGCTACGAATGTTCAATCGCATACTGCTTCGTCGCTTCGCTCCTCGCAATGACGGTGTAGGCTCTTTTTCCGTGTCGCTTCCCGGACCAACCGGAACAACGCGCCTCCCATCGACTTCTCCTTGTCACACGCGCCACAGACATGAATGCGCGGTTCAGCACGCATTCATGGCGGCGCTGTGAAACTCGCCGCGCATCACGCGCGACCGGAGGAGGGAATCATGGAACGCCGCGAATTTCTGAAGATCGCAGCGGGTGCTGCCGCCGGCTTTGCGGCGTTCGCCACCGGGGCCCACGCCGCGCCGTTGATACCGCAGCCGCTGAACGAGGATGCGAAGCTGCCGCAAGATCCGGCGCATCCAGCCGTGACCTCGCAGGAAGAGGCCGACCGCCTTCAGCCGGAAGAAGCGCGCTGGGGCCGTGGTCGCCACCGCGGCTGGGGGCGCCGCCACTGGGGCTGGCGCCGCCGTTACTGGCGCCGCCGCCGCTGGTATGGCTGGCGCCGCCGCCGCCGTTGGCGCCGCCGCTACTGGCGTCGTCGTCGCTACTACTGGTGAGTTCGTCGTCCTGTAAAGGGTGAGCTATCCCGCGCCGAACAGCGCGCCGAATTTCTTCTCGCCCGTGCGGGTGAAGTTGACCACGCGGCTGCCCGGCGCCGTGTCGCGCGCCGCCCAGTTCAACTCGGTGAAGCGCGTCATGATCGCAGCGCCGAGAGTGCCCGCCAGATGATGGCGCCGCTCGCTCCAGTCGAGGCACGCCTTGCACACCGGACGGCGCGGATGGGCGAGGCTATCGGCATCGATCTGCAGGCTATTTGCCATGAAGCGCCTGCCTTCGCCGGTCAGCTCAATGGCGTCCTTGGTTTGCCGCACCAGCCGCTGTTTCCGCAGGGAGTCCAGCATCTGCACGCCGAGATCGCCGGCGAGATGGTCGTAGCAGATGCGGGCGCGGCGCAGCGCCGGATCCTTCGGCCCGGTCCGCACGCGCATGTGGCCGGCACGTGCGGCAAGCCCGGCAAGGCCCTCCAGCACATGGGCGACGTCGGGCCCGGTGAGGCGGTAGTAGCGGTGGCGGCCTTGCTTCTCCGGCTCGATCAGACCGCCGGCTTCGAGCTTGGCCAGATGCGAGCTCGCGGTCTGCGGCGTGATGCCGGCCTCCTGCGCCAGCTCGCTGGCGGTCAGCGCCCGGCCGCTCATCAGCGCGGTCAGCATGTTGGAGCGCGCGGGATCGCCGACCAGGGCGGCGACCATGGAAATGTCGGGGCCGACCTTCATAGTTCGATGATAGACGAAGCATTGATGTCGGGCAAGGGGATATGTTGGCGGATATCGAATTCGTCATTGCGAGCGGAGCGAAGCAATCCATCGTTCCGCGCGATGGATTGCCTCGTCGCTTTGCACTTCGCAATGACGGCTGTGAAAATCGAGGGACTTATGACCGTCACCGTCTTCATCCGCTACACGCTCGATCCCTTCAAGCGCGCGATGTTCGAGCAATACTCGAAAAACTGGCTCACCATCATCCCAAAATGCGGCGGCGACCTGATCGGCTACTGGATGCCGCACGAAGGCACCAACAACGTCGCCTTCGCGCTGATCTCCTTCGATAGCCTCGCGGCCTACGAAAGCTATCGCGCGCGTTTGCGGGCGGACTCGGAAGGCGCCGCGAACTTTGGCTTTGCAGAGGAGAACAAATTCATCCTCGCGGAGGAGCGCAGCTTCCTGCGCAAGGTCGTGGCGTGAAGCGGCTGGCGAAGGCGACGGCGCATCACTATGTTCCCCGCGCCAACGAACAAGATGGGGAGAGATCATGCTGACAACTGCTGACAAGCGCGTCGCCTTCAGGAAACTCCATGAGTCCGGATGCTTCATCATCCCGAACCCCTTCGACGTCGGCAGCGCCAAGGCGTTGCAGCATCTCGGCTTCAAGGCGCTGGCCTCGACCAGCGCCGGTTTCGCCTGGACCATGGGCAAGCCCGACAACCGCGTCACCGTCGATGACGTCTGCAATCATCTCACCGCGATCTGTTCGGCGGTCGATATCCCCGTCAATGCCGATTTCGAAGACGGCTTTGCCCACGAGCCGGACAAGGTCGGCGCCAACGTCGCACGCGCGGTCAAAACCGGCGTCGCCGGCCTGTCGATCGAGGACTATACGGGCGACGCCGCAAAACCCCTGTTCGATCGCGCGCTCGCCGTGGAGCGCATCAAGGCCGCGCGCAAGGCGATCGATGCCGATAGCAGCGGCGTCCTGCTCACCGGGCGCTGCGAGGCCTTCCTGCGCGGCGTAAAGGATATGAACCTCGTGATCGACCGGCTCACCGCCTATGCGGAAGCCGGTGCCGACTGCCTCTACGCGCCGGGCATCTCGACCAGGGAGGAGATTTCCGCGGTCGTGAAGGCGGTGCATCCAAGACCCGTCAATCTGCTGGTCGGCGCAGCAGGCTCGCTCACAGAGATCGGTGCGCTCGGCGTACGCCGCATTAGTATCGGTGGATCGCTGGCGCGCATGGCTTGGGCAGGCTTCATGAAAGCGTCGAAGGAAATGGCCGAGAAGGGGACCTTCTCCGAGTTCGCCAATGGCTACCCCGGCGGCGAACTGAACAAGATGTTTCAGTAAACAAAAAAGCGCCGCGGACGCCGTGTCCGCGGCGCGAGTTGCTCTCGCTGCTCAACTGTTACGCTACGTTACTTCGCCCCCGGATTGTCCGTCTGCGGCTGAGCCGGACGGGCGGGTGCTGCGCCGGTAGTCGTGCCAGGCGCGTCGTTCGCCTTCGGCGTCACGTCGCGCATGCCCGGAGGCGCTGACGGCTTGGCCGGCTCGGTCTGCGCCGTCCGCGAACCGGGCTCGGTGCCGGCCTGGTTCACGCTGGTGTTGTTCAGGCCGTAGAACAGGGCGCCGAGCACGACGGCAATGGCGACCGCGAACATCGCGACCTTGGTACCGCTCGGTCCGCTCTCATCGAGCATCGGATCGGGCTGTAACTCATTGTCGAGCCGCGCCTGACGGCGGATTTCGTCCTCCGATGGCGAGGCGCGGTAGGGATCGGTGGGTTGGTAAGCCATGATCGGTTCCTCCAGACTGCCGGAAGACAACCTCCGGCAGCGGATGATGTTCCGGGAACTCCGTACTTGCCGGTGGACTGCAGGGATGGGAACCCGCAAGGTTCCGCCGCTGGAGAGGAGCGAATGGGTGATGCCGAAATTCGTGTTCGAGGAGAGGAAGTAGATCACCGCAAGGGAAGGGACTTCAGGTAAACGGCCATCGCGCGTACGTCCTTGTCGTCCATTCTGGACGTGGAGTCGGCGACGATGGCGGACATCACCGGACCGGCCTTGCCCTTGGCGTTGCGGCCGTCGCGCAAGTACTCCGTGATGTCGTCGACGCTCCACGACTTCATCGGGCTGCCATCGGCGTTATCGAGACGGGGTACCGCCGCGTCGTCGCTCATGCGGTTGCCGCCAAAGGCCTGTCCCCGCTTGTCGGCGCCGAGAAAATTCTTCGGCGTATGGCAGGCGCCGCAATGGCCGAGGCCCTCGACGAGATAGCGACCGCGATTCCATTCCGTACCCTTGGCCTGGTCCGGCATGATGATGCCGGGCTCCAGGTAGAGCCAGTTCCACAGCCGCATGCCGACGCGCAGGTTGAAGGGAAAGCGCGGCTCCGGCGGCGGCACCTTGTTGCGCACCGGCTCGAGCGTCCCGAGATAGACGCGGATCGCCAGGATGTCGTCGCGGATCAGTCTGGTGAAATAGGGGTAGGGGAACGCGGGGTAGTAGCGCGTGCCATCGGGCGCGATGCCCCGGCGCATTGCGCGCAGGAAATCCTCGTCGCGCCAGAGGCCCAATCCGGTATCACCGTCCGGCGTCAGATTGGGCGCGTAAATGCCACCGAACGGCGTTGCGATCCGCTTGCCCCCGGCAAACGGCTTTGCCGGATCGGCGGTATGGCAGCTCGCGCAATTGCCGGCCACCACCAGCGCCTTGCCGCGGGCGATGGTGTCGGCCGACGGCTCGGCCGCCTCGCTGCGGATTGCACCGCACAAAACGAGGGTGACGAGAATCGTTGCGAGCCTGCGACCGGTTTGCTGCATCATCCACCTGCCGGGCGCATTATAGCGGCGTCACGCCGTTTCGCGCCAAGGCCTTTGTACGACACAAACTGAAATGGGTTACGGAGCTTGCCGGCACGAAATTGCGATTTTCGCGAACGCGGCGTTTCCGCCGATATTTGTGCTGCGGAGCATGAAAGAACCGACATAGACTGGTTCTAACCAGCTTGGATGGCTAGCTAAAATCAGTCGTCGCGACCAAGGCTTACGAGGGCTTCAATGGGAATCAACCAGGGTCCGATCAGTCTCGACCAGAAATACACCCAAGGCACCGGTCACGTCTTCATGACCGGTATCCAGGCGCTGGTCCGCCTGCCGATGGCGCAAATCAGGCGCGACCGCGCCATGGGGCTGAATACCGCGGGCTTCGTCTCCGGCTACCGCGGCTCGCCGCTCGGCGGCTACGATCAGCAGCTTTTTGCGGCGCGAAAGCATCTCGAGCAATATAACATCAAGTTCCAGCCCGGCGTGAACGAGGACCTGGCGGCAACGGCGATCTGGGGCTCGCAGCAGCTCAGCCTGTCCCCCGGCGCGCAATATGATGGCGTGGTCGGCATCTGGTACGGCAAGGGCCCCGGCGTCGACCGCTGCGGCGACGTGTTCCGCCACGCCAACACCGCCGGCTCGGCCAAGAACGGTGGCGTGCTCTGCCTTGCCGGCGATGACCATGGCGCGAAATCCTCCACCGTCCCGCATCAGTCCGACCACGCCTTCATGTCCGCGCTGATGCCGTACCTCTATCCCTCCAGCATCCACGAAATGATCGAGATGGGCCTTCTGGGTATCGCGATGTCGCGCTACTCCGGCTGCTGGGTCGGCATGAAGGTGATCACCGAGACCGTGGAGACCACGGCCGAGATCGATCTCACGGACGAGATGAAGCCCTTCATCATCCCGCCCGATTTCGAGATGCCGCCGGGCGGCCTCAACATCCGCTGGCCCGACGACCGCTATCTGCAGGACCTGCGCCTGCAGGACTACAAGGGCTATGCGGCGATTGCCTTTGCCCGCGCCAACAAGATCAACCGCATCACCATGGATTCGCCGAACGCGCGCTACGGCATCATGGCATCCGGCAAGAGCTACGAGGACATCCGCCAGGCGCTACGCGAGCTTGGCATCACCGAGGAAGTCGCCGCCAAGATCGGGCTTCGCCTCTACAAGATCGGCATGCCCTGGCCGCTGGAGCCGGAAGGCGTGCGTAACTTCGCCGTCGGCCTCGAGGAGATCTTCATCATCGAGGAGCGGCGCGAGATCGTCGAGAACCAGGTCAAGCAGGAGCTGTTCAACTGGCGCGACGACGTCCGCCCGCGCATCGTCGGCAAGATGGACGACCACGACAAGCGCTTCCTGACCTTCGCTGCCGAACTTTCCGTCGCTTCGCTCGCGAGCTCGCTGAGCGAGCGCCTGCTTCGACTCAATCTCAATCCCGAAATCGCGCAGATGCTGCGCGCCAAGGCCGACTGGTTCAACGGCCGGCAGGCGACCCAGATGCAGGCGGTCGCGCCCGTCACCCGCACCCCGTATTTCTGCTCGGGCTGTCCGCACAACACGTCGACCAAGGTGCCGGAGGGGAGCCGCGCCTTCGCCGGCATCGGCTGTCACTTCATGGCGCTGTGGATGGACCGCAACACCGAGACCTACACCCATATGGGAGGCGAGGGCGTGCCGTGGGTGGGGGTTGCGCCCTTCACCAAGGAGAAGCACGTCTTCGCCAATCTCGGCGACGGCACCTATTTCCACTCCGGCTCGCTGGCGATCCGCCAGTCGATCGCCTCGGGCGCCAACATCACCTACAAGATCCTCTATAACGA
>NZ_JBQTHN010000253.1:0-8664 GCF_052389815.1 Bradyrhizobium sp.
CTCGCTCCGGCGGCGCCGGGCCACAGGCGCACGACCATATCGTGCTGCGCCTCGCTGGGAACTGGGGCCAACTTCGCATTCAGCGCTTTGATGTTGAACGGGACACGCTGATGTCGATGGTCGCACAAGGCTATGGCATCACGTTGACCAGTGAAGCGGCAGCGCAAGCGGCTTTTCCTGGCGTCGTATTCCGGCCTATTCTCGACGAGCCTGAACCAATCACCTTCAGCGCCCTCTGGTCGCCGCACAACCGCAGTCAGACGCTGCTTCATCTTCTCGCGCTTGCGCAACGGAAATCCCAGGGCTTGTCAACCGGAAGTCGATGACGACAACCGCCGCGCCTTTGCAAAGACCCGATCTGTCGCCATAAACCGTTCCAGCATCGGCGCGATCAGTTGGACCGGCTCTAACGGCTTTGCGGCGCCCGCGATTCGCGCCAGCTGTGCTCCATACGCGACGAGATCGCGATGAACAGATGCAGGCAATTCGATGGTGAGCTTGACCGGTTTGTCATCGATAAGCGGCCAGAGCTTGAGCTTTGTCATCGCGGTACCTCCTGGTTGTAGGGTGCTAGCACGAGGTCGCGACTGACGACCACACGCACCGGAAATCCCGGCCGAATCGTCAGCGTCGGCTGAATATCCAGGTTGCGGCTCACGACCCGCTGCCCGACCTGGTTAAAGCTCTGCGAGCCGCCGCGCCGGATCGCCTGGACGAGATCGTTCTGATTACCGGTCGTACCGGCTTCCGATACGACGCTGAGCAGGGTCGAGAGCAGCGCTGCCTTCAACAGCCCAGCCCAATGGTTATCGACCTCGTCCTCAAGCCCGGAATAGCCTGATGTGTCGGCGCCGGGCTGGCGTTCCAGCACAATCGACGTACCGTTCGGCATGAGAAGCCGGGTCCAGACCAGCAGCACGCGCGACTGCCCGAAGGCGACCTGACTGTCGTACTGGCCGATCAGGCGCGCACCCTGCGGGACGAGAAGATACTTGCCGGTCGGGGTATCATAAACGTTCTCTGATACCTGGGCGGTGATCTGGCCCGGCAGATCGGAGCGGATACCGGTGATCAGCGCTCCTGATATGACAGTGCCGGCCTGCACCACGTAGCGCGATGCCGGCGGCACCAACCTGGCTGCACTGGTCGTTCGACCATCGGCTGAAGCGTTGACGAATGCGAGTTTTCTGTCCTGGCCGTTCTGCGCGAAGGCCGTGTCGGTCGGTGGCTGAGTGAGGGAATTCGTCGCGGCGCTGGCGTCAGGTGTTGACGCCGATGGCGATGTCGGTGTTATCGAAGGCAGTTCCCGGATATTGGTCGATGCGAACAGCCGGCTCAACCGCGCCGCCTCGATCTCCTGCGCACGCCGCTGTGCCTCCGGATCGACCGCGGGCCCAGCCGGAATAACCGTGTTCGGCACGGCGCCGGCGTTGAGCATGGGGCGGCCGAGGTCGCCGGGCAGAGGTGGACCCAGCGGCGGCGCTTGCCGCGGGATTCCGGCATAATCGCGCGGCAAGCCGGCCAATCCATCCGCCGTGGTGCGGTGATCGGTGCTGTAAAGTTCTTCGGGCGCGGCGTTACGATGGCGACTGTTCTGCAAGGCCCAGAATACGGCGCCGGACATAGCGACGAGCGCGATCGCGGCACCACCTGTCAGCACCTTGCGCGACAGCCGCGTCACGCTCGGGCGCGGCGGCCGCAGCCGCAGCGCGGCGGCGGGGTCGCCGGGCCTGATTGGATCGGGTGCTGCGTTCTCCTGTCGCTCGTCGCTCACCGCAGCCTCCCGTCGGTGCGAGAGATACGAACGGCCTGCTGATGCTCGCCACCAAGCCGCAGTTCGGCGGCGCCGAACAGCCGGTCGACGATGTAGTAGTTTTGCCGCATCCGGTAATTGACGAGCTGGCCGTCGCCTTCCGGACCAATCACGAACAGCGGCGGCGCTTCGCCCTGCGCAATCCCGCGCGGCATCTCGATATAGACCTTGGATCCGTCATCGAAGGCGGAAAGCGGCCGCCACGGCGGATTATCGCCGGTGATGACATAGCGGAAGCGCAGTTTTGAGATATCGATGCCGGCGTCGATCGGCGCCGCGGTCGCAGCCGCCACGTTCTGACGGCGAAGTGCAATGAGCTGGTCGTCGGGATACTGCCAGGACACCGAGGCCATGTAGGTCTTCTCGGTCGAGCGCAGTTCGAGCAAATAGGTCCGCCGATCGGTGTTGATGACGAGGTTGGTGACGAGATCGGGGCGGGTCGGCTTGATCAGGATGTGAACCTTCTTGGCAGCGCCGGTTCCGCTCTCGGTGTCACCGATGATCCAGCGTACGGTATCGCCGGCTGCGACGGGGCCGGAGCCACTGAGTTGCTCGCCGGCCTGGAGCGCAACGTCGGTGATCTGGCCGGGCGCGGCATAGACCTGATAGAGCGCGCCGCCGGTGAATGGATAGACCTGTACCGCGTTGATAAATCCGTTGCGCACCGGCTGGACGCGGGCGGCGGCATTGGCCTGGTTGACGCGTGCCGCGGGGTCCGCTGCCTCGGGCGTGGATTTACCGCGGGGCAACGGCTTCAACTGCCCGGGCAGCGGCAGCGGCTTCGGCAGCTCCACGACCTCGACCCGCGCCGGCGGATCGGCGAGCAGCACGGCGGGCTCCGCGGGATCGTCGAGCGCAATCTCTGGCGGTTTTTGCAAATGCGAGCAGCCGCCAAGCATGGACGTAGCCATCAACAGAAGCGCCAACGCGGATTGACCGAAGGATGTATGGCTAAATTGACGCGAAGCCGGGACCGTGATTCCTCGGAAAGGCGGTGTCATTGTCCGAGTTCCCTCGACCAGTTGATGGCGTTGACGTAGATTCCGAGAGGATTTTTCCGCAAACGATCGGCGTCGTGCGGGGTTTGAGTCACGATGGTCAGAATCGCGGTCCATCGCTCCGTCGTGGCGAGCGAGCCATTCTCGTAAGTGCGCTGGATCCAGGCGACGCGAAAGGACTGCGGCGAGGCGCGGATGACGCTGGAGACCTCGATCGAGATCTGGATTTTGCCGAGATTGGCGAAGGGGTCGCTGCTGAGGGCGAAATCGTTGAGGGCGGTGGCGCCGCGATCGGTGGTGAAGTCGTAGGCGCGCAGCCATTGCTGGCGCAGCAGAACCGGATCGACTGGCAATCCCCTGATATCCTCGATGAAGCGTGCGAGGTGATAGGCGATCTGCGCTTCGGTCGGCTGATAGTCCGATGTCGCGGGCGCGACTGCTTGCGCCTGACCGAGGCGGTCGACCTGCACGACCCAGGGCGTAACGGTGCCGCGCAATGACTGCGAGAGGAGACCGAGCGCCAAACCCGCCGACAGGATCAGCGAACCGAACGCCATCAGCCGCCAGTTCCTGGCCTGGACCCGCGCTGAGCCGATACGTTCGTCCCAGACCTGTGCCGCCTTCTGGTAGGGCGTCTCGGGTTGGGGCGTGCGGCCATAGCGGACCGATGGTCTTCGAAACATGCACTATTCCCCCTCAGACAGGTCAACAGACGCGCCGCCACCACCGTGATCGCCGGAGCGAACGGCATGCGCCGCGGTCGAGGTCCCATGGTTGATGGTTTGCGCGCGCTTCATGCGGCGCGCCCAGGCGGGCGGATTGCTGGCAGTTGCTACGGCTGACGATGCAGCGGCGTCGGAGCCTGCCATGCTCCCCTCGCCTGTCGCGCCCCTGCCCCCGGCCTCAAAACTGCTCTTGAGGCTGCTGGCGGCACGGCGCAGCGGGCTCATCGCGGCATCAGCCCCTTTCCAAAGGCCACTCTTCACGACACCGGATGCGCCGCCGGCGCGATAGGCTGCGGTAGCGCCGCCGGCGAGCGCGGCACTGCCGCGAGCGGCTCCGGCGGCCATGCCACCGGCCGCGGCAAGTCCGCCCGCCGCCATACCGGCGCCAGCCAATCCGACTGCTGCGACGCCACCACCGGCCGCTGCCGCGCCGACAGCGGCGCCGGCACCGAGTTGCGGTCCACCGGACACAAGGCCATTGGCAATGCCAGGTCCGAAAATGCTTAAGCCGAGCAGCGAGAGCGCGGCAAGCACGATCGCCATGGCGTCGTCGATCGATGGCGGGGTGCCGGCCGTCCCCGTGGTGAACTGTGAAAACAGCGTCGAGCCGATGCCGACGATGACGGCAAGCACCAGCACCTTGATGCCGGATGAGATGACATTGCCGAGCACGCGCTCGGCCATGAACGCGGATTTGCCGAACAGGCCGAACGGAATGAGCGCGAAACCCGCGAGTGTCGTCAGCTTGAATTCGATCAGGGTGACGAAGAGCTGGATTGCCAGGATGAAGAAGGCTGATAGCACCACCAGCCAGGCGAACAGCAGCACCATGATCTGGATGAAGTTTTCGAAGAAGGAGATGTAACCCATCAGCCCGGAAATCGAATCGAGCAGCGGCCGGCCGGCGTCGAGCCCGACCTGGGCGACGCGGCCGGGGCGCAGGAAGTCGGCGGCCGACAGACCGGAGCCGGCGGCTTTCAGGCCGAGGCCGGAAAAGCTCTCGAAGATGATGCGGGCGAGATTGTTCCAGTTGCCGATGAGATAGGCGAAGACGCCGACGAACAGCGTCTTCTTCACCAGCCGCGCGATGATGTCGTCGTCGCCGCCCCACGACCAGAACAGCGCCGCCAGCGTGATGTCGATCGCGATCAGCGTGGTGGCGACGAAGGCCACTTCGGGCTGTAGCAGCCCGAATCCGCTGTCGATATATTGGGTAAAAACCCCCAAAAAGCGGTCGATGACGCTGGTCCCACCCATGCGCTCACTCGCTTTCCCTGGGAGAGATCGGCGGCCATCCCTGTGGCAGGCGACTCATTTCGTTTCGCAGCGCGGGCGCCGGCGATTGACGATTCGGCGCGTTGTCGTTCGGATGTGCCGTTGGAGCTGGAGTTTTGCTATGCCCGAGGAATTGCCGGCGGTGCTCGGCCCAAACACGCCGACACGCCTCAAGCGCGTCCGTTTGCTCTGGCATCACCCTCCGGCAGCGCGCCAGTTCGGCCGTCAGCGGATATGCATCTGGAGACGCTGAAGATGCAGACGAGATTTGCCTTTCGTCGTCACGGAGTTTGATGGCGCAGGCCGCGACGACCAGAACCATCGCCGCGACGCCTGCCACCATTGACAGTCGATCTATTCTGCTGCGCACGCTCATCGATGAAACATCGTCACATTGGTCGATTGATAGCCGGTGCCAGGGGTAAGAAAGCGGCGGAGCTGCTCCCTGCCCTGGTCTTGCGCTGCGGCCTGCTGCGCGGCCTGAAGCGACTGCGCCCGGCCCTGGGCAACCACGGTTGCGGTGAGGTCGGCGAGTTGCTGTGCCTGCAGGGCGAGAAGCTGGTTGCCGGCTTGCGTTGCCGCAAGGCCGCCGGTTGCCGCCTGACTCGACGTCACCAAGGCCGACATCTGTGTGCGGTTGGTGTCGAGGTTGCCGACGACGCCAGCTTGCACACGCAGCGCATCCTGCAGGGCCGCGACGGAGTTCTGCCAACGCGCTTGCGCGTAGGCGATCAGGGTCTGACTGGACTGGCTGGCGTTGGCGCTGCCGTACGTGGTCTGAAAGGCATGATCGATCTCACGAACGTTGAAGGCGATCCTCTCGGCTTGCGCGAGCAGCTGTTGCGTGCGCTGGATCGAGGACTGAAGCTGTTGCAGCGAAGAGTATGGCAGGCTCGCGAGATTGCGCGCCTGGTTGATCAGGCTCTCGCGCTGATTTTGCAGCGCGGCGATCTGGTTATTGATCTGCTGCAGCTCACGTGCCGCGATCAAGACGTTCTGCGCATAGTTTTGGAGGTCGAACACGATTGCCTGTGCCAACACAGACACGGAGAGCGGCGGTGCGGCGGTAAGCCACAACGCGACCGTGCTCGCCGCCGCCAGATGACGGAGTTTTGTCATGAAGATATCTCCAGGTTGCGAAGGCCGGGGATGAGATCGGCTGCCCAGCCCGCGCCACGCAGGCGCAGCCAGGCGGCCACAAAGCCGTCGCGGCCGTGTTCGGCGAGCGCGCCAGTGATCGTGGCCTGATCGGTCCTGGAGGACGCCGCGCAGAAGGCGAGCGCGACCTCGCCAAGGCCGAGCTCGAACAGCCGGTCGCCGCGGCGCGATTGGCAGTAATAATCGCGCTTTGGCGTGGCGCGCGTCAAAATCTCGATCTGACGGTCGTTGAGCCCGAACCGGCGATAGATGGCTGAGATCTGCGGCTCGATCGCGCGCTCGTTCGGCAACAACAGTCGCGTCGGGCAGCTCTCGATGATGGCGGGCGCGATGTGCGAACCGTCAATATCGGACAGCGATTGCGTGGCGAAGACGACGGAGGCGTTCTTCTTCCGCAGCGTTTTCAGCCACTCCCGCACCTGGCCGGCATAACCCTCGTCGTCCAGCGCCAGCCAACCTTCGTCGATGATCAGCAGCGTCGGCCGGCCGTCGAGGCGTTGCTCTATACGATGAAAGAGATAGGCGAGCACGGCAGGCGCGGCTCCGGTGCCAATCAGCCCCTCCGTCTCGAACACTTGCACCGAGGCATCGCCAAGCCGCTCGGTCTCGGCGTCGAGCAGCCGCCCTGAGGGCCCACCGATGCAATAGGATTGCAGCGCGCGCTTGAGGTCTTGGGATTGCAGCAATACGGACAGGCCGGTGAGCGTGCGTTCCGTAACCGGCGCTGAGGCGAGCGAGGTCAACGCCGACCAGAGATATTCCCTAACCTCTGGCGTGATGGTGACGCCCTCGCGCGTCAGGATATTGACGATCCAATCTGCGGCCCAGGCGCGCTCGGGAACGTCTTGAATACGCGCCAGCGGCTGCAGCGAGACGGACGCCTGAGCGCCGTCGGTCAAATCGCCGCCGAGATCATGCCAGTCCGCTCCAATCGCAAGCGCCGCGGCGCGGATCGAGCCGCCGAAATCGAAAGCAAAAATCTGATTGCGCGGATAGCGTCGGAATTGCAGCGCCATCAGCGCCAGCAATACCGACTTGCCCGCGCCGGTCGGGCCGACGACGAGGGTGTGGCCGACATCGCCGACATGGAGCGAAAATCGAAACGGCGTTGCGCCCTCGGTCTTGCCCAGGAACAGCGGCGGCGCGCCCAAATGCTCGTCTCGGGCAGAGCCTGCCCAGACGGCGGAGAGCGGGATCATGTGCGCGAGATTGAGCGTCGAGACCGGCAGCTGCCGGACGTTGGCGTAGGCATGGCCAGGCAGCGACCCCAGCCACGCCTCCACCGCGTTGACGCTCTCCGCCATGCAGGTGAAATCGCGTCCCTGAATGACTTTCTCGACGAGACGGAGCTTTTCGTCGGCGACGCTGATATCGTCATCCCACACGGTTACGGTGGCGGTAACGTAGGCTTGACCAATCGCGTCGGATCCGAGTTCCTGAAGGGCCGCGTCAGCATCCATGGCCTTGTTATGGGCGTCGGTGTCGAGCAGGCTCGAGGCTTCGTTGGTCATCACCTCCTTCAGGATCGCGGCGACCGATTTACGCTTGGCAAACCATTGCCGCCGGATTTTGGTCAGCAACCTCGTTGCATCAGACTTGTCGAGCATGATCGCACGGGTCGACCAGCGGTATGGGAAGGCCAACCGGTTGAGTTCGTCCAGAATCCCGGGGGTCGTGACGGTCGGGAACCCGACAACGGTCAGCACGCGCAGATGGGAAGTGCCGAGCATCGGCTCCAACCCACCGGCCAGGGGCTGGTCGGCCAAGACGGCGTCGAGATACATCGGTATCTCCGGCACGCGGACGCGCTGACGTTTGGTCGAGACGGTCGAATGCAGATAGGTCAGCGTTTCCTCATCATCGAGCCATCTGAGTTCGGGCATAAAGCCTTCGACAAGCCCAAGCACGCGGTCGGTCCGGTCGACGAATCCACGTTGCACTTGGCGGGCATCCTGATCTCTGCTGCGATCGCGTCCCTCGTAGAAAAACCCTTCCGCGCGCGCGGTGTCTTCTGGCGGCGGCAAATAGAGAAAGGTCAGGAAGTAGTTGGACTCGTAATGCGCCCCCTCCTCCTCGAATTGGGCGCGGCGCTCGACGTCGACCAGGGCTGACGCCACGTCTGGAAAATATCCTTGCGGATATTGGCTGGCAGGGTGGCGCTGCGCTTCGACGAAAACAGCCCAGCCGGAGCCAAGCCGCCGCAAGGCGTTGTTCAGCCGGCCGGCGACGCCGACTAGTTCCGCCGGCACCGCGGAATCCAGATCCGGCCCCCGAAACTTCGCCGTGCGCTGAAACGAGCCATCCTTGTTGAGGACGATGCCCTCGTCGACCAAAGCGGCCCAAGGCAGGAAATCCGCCAGATGCGACTGGGACCTGCGATACTCGGTGAGATTCATCATGCGCGTGCCTCAAACGGAAAGGTGGCCGGGGATGCGCAGATGGCGGCGCACGACGTCGACGAACAGTGGATCGCGCCTGGCGGCCCAGATGGCGGCGGCCTGACCGAGGATCCCGAGCAAGAGACCGGCGATCCACAGCCGCAGGCCGAGACCAAGAGCTGCTGCGAGTGTGCCATTGAGAATTGCGACCGCGCGCGGTGCGCCGCCGAGCAAGATGTGCTCGGTGAGCGCGCGATGAACGGGTGCTGCAAATCCGGGGACCTCCTCCATCAGACCAGCGCTCCGCCGCCAAAGGA
>NZ_JBQTHN010000254.1:0-7870 GCF_052389815.1 Bradyrhizobium sp.
CGTCACGAAACGTGGTGCGGGTTGCGATGGGCCGCTTGCTGCGTCAGGTGACAGCATGATCCCGGAAAAGTGGGTGACCGGTTTTCCGATCAGGATCATGCTCAAATAAAGTCACCGGGCGAAACGCTAGCTGCGGACGGCGAAGTCGTGTGGTCCTGGCGCCGCGACCCTGGCGTCTATCCGGCCTGCCTGTGCGGGCTCGGCAACGGTGACAAAAAAGGCCGCTCACCGGGGAGAGCACGAAGTAAGTCTTAGAACCATTGCGCGGGGAAGGTCGGGATGTCCTGGCTGTACCTGTCAAATCCGTGTGCGTTCTACCCACTACCGTTGCACACGGTGCTGCGGGCGCAGTCGGCGCCCGGCCTTCTCCGCGCCCTCTGTTCAAGGGGGTGCAACGAAACAGCAAAACCCGGGCGAAAATCGTGCCGCGGGAACGAGAGCGCGTGCCATTTCGGCCCGACATTAAGCTTTCGACTTAACCCTGTCTCAATGCGCAACAAATATTGAGTTTCTCGATGGTCGATTTTCGTTAAGAGAGTCGCGCGCTCGTTCTTCTTTCGTTTTGGGGTTTTACACCGCATGTGCGGCATTGTCGGCATTTTGGGACGCGCTCCGGTCGCGGAGCTGCTGGTGGATTCGCTCAAGCGGCTGGAATACCGCGGCTATGATTCCGCAGGCGTCGCTACGCTGGAGGGCAAGAAGCTCGACCGCCGCCGCGCCGAAGGCAAATTGAAGAATCTGGAGGCCAGGCTCGAGGCAAGGCCGCTTGCCGGGCATACCGGCATCGGCCACACCCGCTGGGCCACCCACGGCAGGCCGACCGAGAACAACGCGCATCCGCATTCGACCGAGCGCGTCGCCGTCGTCCACAACGGCATCATCGAGAATTTCCGCGAGCTGCGCGAGGCGCTGGAGAAGAAGGGCACGGTCTTCAAGACCGAGACCGACACCGAGATCGTGCTGCATCTCGTCGACGACATGCTGAGGGGCGGCCTCACACCGGTCGAGGCGGTGCGGGCGGCGCTGTCGCAGCTGCGCGGCGCGTTCGCGCTCGGCTTCATCTTCGCCGGCGAAGGCGATCTGATGATCGGCGCGCGCAACGGCCCGCCGCTCGCGATCGGCTACGGCGAGGGCGAGATGTATCTCGGCTCGGACGCGATCGCGCTCGGCCCGTTCACCGACACCATCGCCTATCTCGAGGACGGCGACTGGGTGGTGCTGACCCGCAAGGGCGCCACCGTCTACGACAAGACCGATGCCATCGTGAATCGTGAGCTCACCAAACATTCGGCCGCGACCTCGCTGGTCGACAAGGCGAACTACCGCCACTTCATGGCCAAGGAAATCCACGAGCAGCCGGAGGTGGTCGGCCATACGCTGGCGCGCTACGTCGACATGGCGAGCGAGCGGGTGACCATGCCGGTCAAGCTGCCGTTCGACTTCAGGGATATCCAGCGCATCTCGATCGTCGCCTGCGGCACGGCGAGCTATGCCGGCTATGTCGCCAAATACTGGCTGGAGCGGTTCGGCCGCGTCCCGGTCGAGATCGACGTCGCTTCCGAATTCCGCTACCGCGAGGTGCCCTTGCGCAAGGGCGATCTGGCCATCTTCATCTCGCAGTCCGGCGAGACCGCCGACACGCTGGCGGCGCTGCGCTACGCGAAAGAGCAGGGCGTCCATACGCTCGCCGTCGTCAACGTGCCGAGCTCGACCATCGCGCGCGAGGCCGAGACGGTGCTGCCGACCGTTGCCGGCCCCGAGATCGGCGTTGCCTCCACCAAGGCGTTCACCTGCCAGCTGATGACCCTGGCGGCACTGTCGATTGCGTCAGGGACGGCGCGCGGCCATTTGTCGGCCGAGGACGAGAGCAGGCTGGTGCACGGCCTCGTCGAGGTGCCGCGGCTGATGGCGGCGGCGCTGACGTCAGAGCCGCAGATCGAAAAGCTCGCGCGCGACATCGCAAAGTCAAAGGACGTGCTCTATCTCGGCCGCGGCACCAGCTATCCGCTGGCGCTGGAGGGCGCGCTGAAGCTGAAGGAAATCTCCTACATCCACGCCGAGGGCTATGCCGCCGGCGAGCTCAAGCACGGGCCGATCGCGCTGATCGACGAGAACATGCCGGTCGTCGTGATCGCGCCGCATGACCGGGTGTTCGAGAAGACCGTCTCCAACATGCAGGAGGTCGCCGCGCGCGGCGGCAAGATCATCCTGATGACGGACGCCAAGGGGGCGGCGGAAGCCACCATCGAGTCGCTGGTGACGATCGTGCTGCCCGACATGGCGGCGGCCTTTACGCCGATGGTCTATGCCGTTCCGGTCCAGCTGCTCGCCTACCATACCGCCGTCATCATGGGCACCGACGTCGACCAGCCCCGGAATCTGGCGAAATCGGTCACGGTCGAGTAGGGCGCGTCACGCTAGCCTCTTCAAAAACCTGCCGGGATGGCTTAGCTGGTGTGCTGAAGAGGCCCCGTCCGGCCTGCCTGGAACCTCATGAACCGCGAAGATCTGCCGCCGACCGTCGCCCCGGGCGAGCTGGAGCCGGGCCACCCGCCGGGCCACCCGCCGGGCCTTATGGCCCGCTTCCGCAACTATTTCCTGACCGGACTGATTGTCGCAGGTCCGATCGCGATCACCCTGTATCTAACCTGGTGGTTCGTGACCTGGGTCGACGGGCTGGTCCGCCCGTTCGTGCCGGTCGCCTACCGGCCGGAAACCTACCTGCCGTTCGGCCTGCCCGGCGCCGGCCTGATCATCGCGGTGTTCGCGCTGACCCTGCTCGGCTTCCTCGCCGCCAATCTGGTCGGCCGCAAGCTGGTCGATTGGGGCGAGCGGCTGCTCGGCCGCATGCCCGTGGTGCGGGCGATCTATCGCAGCCTCAAGCAGGTGTTCGAGACGCTGTTCTCCGGCAACGGCAACAGCTTCCGCCGCGTCGGCCTGGTCGAATTTCCCGCGCCGGGCATGTGGTCGATCGTGCTGATCTCGCAGCCGCCGAGCGAGGAGGTATCGAGCCATCTGCCGGGCAAGGAAGAGCACATCTCGGTGTTCCTGCCATGCTCGCCGAACCCGACCACCGGCTTTTTCTTCTATGTGCCGAAGAGCAGGGTGATCGAGGTCGAGTTGTCGGCCGAGGCCGCCGCGACGCTGATCATGTCCGCCGGCGTGGTGCAGCCCGGCTCCGAACAGCAGAAGAAGATCGCCGCGCTCGCCGGCATGGCCCACGCCGCGCAGATCGCCAACGCGGGCGCGCGGCAGCCGCAGCCAGCGAAGGTGGAGTAGGGCGTCCGCCATCGCCTCGGCAGACTGAAAAGCATGACCAGGAAAATCGAAGGCATCATTCCCGTGATGATCACGCCGTTCACCGCGAACGGCGAGATCGACTATCCCGGCGTGGCGAGGCTGGTGGAATGGTACATCGACAACGGCTCGGACGCGCTGTTTGCGGTCTGCCAGTCCAGCGAGATGCAGTTTCTCAGGCTCGACGAGCGCGTCGCGCTCGCCGCGTTCGTCAAGAAAGCCGCAGCCGGCCGCGTACCGGTGATCGCATCCGGTCACGTCAGCGAGAGCCTCGACGACCAGCTTGCGGAGTTGATGGCAATTGCCGCGACCGGCGTCGACGGCATGGTGCTCGTCACCAACCGCCTCGACGCCGGGAGAGAAGGCGGCAGCAAGTTCATCGACGATCTGAACTGGCTGCTCGACCGGCTCCCTGCGCCCATCCCGCTCGGTCTCTACGAGTGCCCGGCACCCTATCGCCGGCTGCTCACTGACGAGGAGCTCGCATTCTGCGCCCGGACCGGCCGCTTCGTCATCCTCAAGGACGTATCCTGCGACCTCGAAACCGTCGAACGCCGGGTGGCGCTGACGAAGGGCAGGCCGCTCGCCATCGTCAACGCCAATGCGGCGATCGCCTTCGATGCGATGAAGGCCGGCTCACGCGGCTTCACCGGCGTGTTCACGAACTTTCATCCCGATCTCTACAAGTGGCTGATGACGGAGCACGCCGCAGAACCTGCGCTGGCGGATGAGCTTTCCGTCTACCTCGCGCTCTCCGCCATGGCCGAGCCGATGGGTTATCCCAAACTGGCAAAACTCTATCATCAGCGCCTCGGCACCTTCGACTGCACCGACAGCCGCGCCGTCACTTTCGACATCAAAGAGAAATTTTGGGCGCTGGACGCGCTACTCGACAAGATCGTCGAGGGCACCGAACACTACCGGCGCCGCATTGCCGATCTTCGCGAGAGTTACCCCGCGCCGATCAGGGGCACGGCCTCGTCGCGCTCGAACAGGTAAAGGAGGCAGCGCAGCGCTTCGCCGCGCTCGCCGGCGAGTTTGGGGTTGTCCTTCATGATGCGCAGTGCCTCCTCGCGCGCCTGCGCGATCAGCTGGCCGTGGACGTCGGAACGCGCGATGCGATAGCCGGGCAGGCCGCTCTGGCGCACGCCGAGCACGTCGCCTTCGCCGCGCAGCTTGAGGTCCTCCTCGGCGATGCGGAAACCGTCTGACGTCTCGCGGATCACGTTGAGCCGCGCCTTCGACATGTCGTTGAGCGGCTCCTTGTAGAGAAGAAGGCAGGTCGAGGCTTCCGCGCCGCGCCCGATCCGTCCGCGCAGCTGGTGCAATTGCGCGAGGCCAAAGCGCTCGGCGTTCTCGATCACCATGATCGAGGCCGCGGGCACGTCGACGCCCACCTCCACCACGGTGGTGGCGACGAGGAGGCCGATCTCGCCGGAGGCGAATTGCGCCATCACGCGATCCTTGTCGGCGCCCTTCATCTGGCCGTGGACAAGCCCGACCGCCTCGCCGAATCGCTTCCGCAGGCTCTCGAAACGTCTGGTCGCGTTGGTGAGATGCTCGGTGCCCTCGGCCTCGGATTCCTCGACCAGCGGGCAGATCCAGTAGACGCGCTTGCCCGATCTCAGCGTCCGGCCGACGCCGTCCATGACCTCCTCGAGCCTGCCGAGCGGCACGGCGCGGGTGTCGATCGGCTGGCGGCCGGCCGGCTTCTCGCGCAGCTCGGAGACGTCCATGTCGCCGAAATAGGTCAGCACCAGCGTGCGCGGAATCGGCGTCGCGCTGAGCACCAGCACGTCCACGGCTTCGCCCTTGGAGGTCAGCGCAAGCCGTTCGCGCACACCGAAGCGATGCTGCTCGTCGACGACGGCCAGCGCCAGCGTCCCGTAGACGACGTCGTCCTGAATCAGCGCATGCGTCCCGACCAAAAGATCGATCTCGCCGGCCTCGAGGCGCGCCAGGATGTCGCGGCGCTCCTTGCCTTTTTCGCGGCCGGTCAGGATCGCAACCCGCAGGCCCGCCCGCTCGGCGAGAGGCGCGATGGTGTTGATGTGCTGCCGCGCCAGAATTTCGGTCGGCGCCATCAGCGCCGCCTGCTTGCCGACCTCGGTGACGGCGGCAGCCGCCAGCAGCGCCACCACAGTCTTGCCGGAGCCGACATCGCCCTGCAGCAGCCGCAGCATGCGCACCGGCTGGCGCAGGTCGTCGGTGATGGCGGCAACGGCCTGCCGCTGCGACGCCGTCAGCGCATAGGGCAGCGCGTCGATGATCTTGTTGCGCAGGTGGCCGTCGCCGGCATTGCGGTCGCCGGCCGGCCGCCGCAATTGCGCGCGGATCAGCGCCAGCGCCAGCTGGCCCGCGAGCAGTTCGTCGAAGGCGAGCCGCGACCAGAACGGGCCGTCGGGCAGGATGTCGGTCGGCTCGACCGGCTGGTGCACGCGCCGGAAAGCCTCCGCCACGAGCGGAAACTTGCAGCGCCGCATCACCTCCGGGCTCGACCATTCCGGCAGCGCCGGCAGCTTCAGCAGGGCCTGGCCGACCGCCCGGCGCAACGAACCCAGCGCGAGGCCCTCGGTCAGGGGATAGACGGGATCGATGCCGGAGAGTTGTGCGAATGCGGCCTCGTCTACGATACGGTCCGGATGCACCATCTGCGGCATGCCGTCGTAGAACTGCAGCGTACCCGAGACGTAGCGCCTGGCGCCGACCGGCAGCAGCTTTTCGACATAGCCGGGCTTGGCGCGGAAGAAGGTCAACACGACGTCGCCGGTATCGTCGCTGGCATATACGAGGTAGGGCGCGCGCGAGTTGCGCGGCGGCGGGCGATGGCGATCGACGGTGACCTCCAGGGTCACCACGGTTCCCGGCGAGGCGTCGCGGATCTTGGGCCGCGCCCGGCGGTCGATCACGCTGGCCGGCAGATGCATCAGCAGGTCGACCAGGCGCGGCGTCTCGCTGCGGTCGAGCAGATAGCGCAGCAGCTTGTCCTGCTTCGGCCCGACGCCAGGAAGGCTCGTGACCGGCGCAAACAGCGGATTGAGCAGGGCAGGGCGCATCGAATGTCTCGGCGTACACAATCCGTCACGCGCGGGCTTGCCCCGCGCATCCATCTTCAACGGAGGATGGATTGCCGGGTCAAGCCCGGCAACGACGATCTGAACCGGATAATTCCAGGGGCGGAAGGGCTGACATCGCCGCCCGGTCTCGCTATATCAACCCCGCCCGGCACGTCCGGGCTTTTGGCGTTTGGCTTGGGATTGAGAAATGACAGGTACGACACGATCGAGCGGGGACCTCGATGACCGCCGTAAACGGTTGCTGTTTCGCTGCTGGCGTCGCGGCATCCGTGAGATGGACCTGATTCTCGGCCGTTTCGCCGACGCCGAGATTGCAAACCTGTCCGACGACGAGCTGGGCACGCTCGAACGGCTGCTCGATGCGCCGGATCCCGATCTCTACGCGGCAATGACTGGCGACACGGCCGTGCCCCCGGAATATGCGAGCGCGCTGTTCGACCGCATCAAGGCATTTCGCGCGGTGGACCAGGACGTATGAAACCGCCCGCCAAATCTCCCGCAGTCCAGCTCGCACCCGGCCGCGCGCTCACCTTCGCCAACGTCGCCGAGGGCGCCGAAGGGCTCGTCGTGTCGGATCTGGCGCGCGCCATCGCGGCGCGGCCGAATCCGCCGGCCGTCAGCCTTGCCGTGGTCTGCCGCGACGGACCGCGCATGCAGCAGCTGGCGCGCTCGCTGGAGTTCTTCGCGCCGGACTTGCCGGTCATGCAGTTCCCGGCCTGGGACTGCCAACCCTATGACCGCGTCTCGCCGCATGGCGGCATCCTCGCGCAGCGCCTTACCACGCTGGCGAAGCTGTCGCGGCTGACCGGCAGCGACAAGCCGCTGATCGTGCTGACGACGGTCAACGCTATCACGCAGCGCGTGCCCTCGCGCGATGTGGTTGCGGCGCAGGCGCTGTCGGTCGCGCCGGGCAATGTGGTGCCGATGGATTCCATCGTCGCCTGGCTCGAGCATAATGGCTACAGCCGCTCCTCCACTGTGCGCGAGCCCGGCGAATATGCCGTGCGCGGCGGCATCCTCGACCTGTTTCCGGCCGGGCTCGACATGCCCGTGCGCTTCGATTTCTTCGGCGATTCCCTGGAATCGATCCGCAGCTTCGATGCCGAAACCCAGCGCACCATGCTCGACATGCGCGGGCTCGATCTCGTGCCGGTCTCGGAATTCCAGCTGGTGACGGAAACCATCCGCCGTTTCCGCATGGGCTATGTCGCCGCCTTCGGCGCGCCCGAGCGCGACGATGGGCTTTACGAGGCCGTCACCGAGGGCCGCCGCCATCCCGGCATGGAACACTGGTTGCCGCTGTTCCAGGAAAGGATGGACACGCTGTTCGAGTATCTCGACGGCGCGCCGGTCGCGATCGAGCCGCAAGGCGAGGACGCCGCGCGCGAGCGCTTCCAGCAGATCCTCGATTACTACGAGGCCCGCCGCGAGGCGATGGAGCATCCGGGCGGCGGGGCGATCTACAAGCCGCTGCCGCCGGACCGGCTGTACCTGAG
>NZ_JBQTHN010000255.1:0-3641 GCF_052389815.1 Bradyrhizobium sp.
TGGGGGTTGCGGTTTCCCACGTAATCCGCTGGAACCGGCTGATCGGGAGTCGGTATTCTGGATTCCAAGCCTGCAGCCGGAAGCGGTGCTGTTGTCTACGGCGGCGTCCGCGCGCGGGCCTGCCGCCGCGTCGGTTGACCTGACACGTCTTCCCGGGCTGGATCTTCGGCGTGCCGATGATGGCTGGCATGGTCTGTGGCACGCGGGCGGGACCGTCCATCCCTTCTGGCTTACCGAGAGGCCGTCGGACACCGACGCGACCTATACCCTGACTTTGCCGTTCGATGCCTTGTTCGAGTTGCGCGCGCATGCGGCGCGGCGGTTGTGGCGCGCGTTCCACGGCCGGTCGCCGGGCCGCCCCTTTCGGGCGATGCCAGCTCAACTCAGGCAATTGCATATCCTGACATTGCGTGCGCTGGACGCGCGCCAGTGCGGCGAGAGCTACCGGACCATCGCCGAAGCACTGCTTGGCTTTCATGGCACCAAGACCGATTGGGAAAGCGATCCGCGCAAGAACAAGGCGCGCCGTCTCGTGGCCTCCGGCCAGCGCATGATGCGGGGCGGGTACCGAACGCTGCTGCACTATCCGATCAAGCTATCCCGCCGTTAGCACCCGCTGATCCGTTACAGCCGGATTGGCATAGCTCCACACTCGGGATCCGGGGTGCCGTCAGCACATGTGCACAAATACGGCACGCTCCAAGCAGCCGTTTCTCCGCCACGGTTCGCCATGACGCGCTGTCGCTACCGGCAGCACGCGATCCGCAAACCGGAGATGATCTTGATGCCCGACCCGATGGCAGGTCTGCCGCCACGACTTCTGCGTACGCCCGATGCCGCGCGCTTTCTCGGAATTTCAATCCGCACCCTGGAGAAGCATCGAACCTATGGCACCGGGCCGGTCTATCGCAAGATCGGCGGCCGCGTCGTTTACGCCGTCGAGGATCTGCAGGCCTGGACCGCGATCGGCGCGCGCAAGTCGACCACCGAGAAGACCGCCCAGCGCGTATTCCCGGCTCGCCGCTTGACACCGGCCGAACGCGGGACGCGCTGAATGTCAGACCACCTGGAGCAGCAGCGCAGGCGCGCGCCGCGCCTGAGCGAGCGAAACAATCTCGATCCCTTCGTGGCGATCGGCGGCGACGCCAGCCCGCGCGACCAGCGCGATCTGATGGAGCGGCCGTTCTTCTCACTGTCGAAGTCGCCACGCACCAAGCCGATCCTTTACAAGGCCAATGACATCGAGGTGCAGGTGTTCGGCATGCCCGAGCATGGCATGGCGACGATCTGGGACGCCGATGTGCTGATCTGGGCAGCAAGCCAGATCGTCCGGGCCGAGAATCTGGGCCTCGCCACCTCGCGCTTCTTCCGCTTCACGCCCTATCAGCTGCTGCGCGGTGTCGGCCGCCCGACCGGCAATCAGCAATATCTACTGTTGAAGGCGGCGCTGGCCCGTCTTCAATCCACGGTTATCGCCACCACCATCCGCAACGGTGAGCATTGGCGGCGGCGGCAATTCTCCTGGATCAACGAATGGGAGGAAATGTCGACGCGAGCTGGTCGGGTCGAGGGCATGGAGTTCGTGCTGCCCGAATGGTTCTACAGCAGCGTCATCGACCGCTCGCTGGTGCTGACCATCGATCCCGCCTACTTCCGGCTCACGGGTGGCGTCGAGCGCTGGCTCTATCGGGTGGCGCGCAAGCACGCCGGTCGCCAGCGGCATGGCTGGGTGTTCGAGTTCGCGCATCTCCACGCCAAGTCGGGCAGTCTCGCGCGCGTCTCGGATTTTGCGCTCGACATCAGGCGCGTCGCGGCGCGTCAGCGGCTACCCGGCTATCGCCTTCTGATCGAGCGCAAGGGCCGCACCGAACTGCTGCGTTTCCTGCCGTCCGATCCATCCACAGTGCCTGTGAACAACCCTGTGAACGGGCTCGGCAGATCGGGCGCAAGGGTATCGGCAGATCAGGCGCAAACCGTATCGGCAGAACAGGCGCACCTACCGCAGTTGAATCGGTTGCCTGAGCGGCCAAGTCGGACTGCTAACCTAGAGTCTAACACAGAGTCTAACTCTTCTGTTTTGGCGTGCGCGCGTGAGGGCCGCGGTGCCGGTGCCGAGTTTCGTGAACCGGTGCGCAGCACCGTGGACTCGCATCCGATATCGACAGCAACTTCCGCTGAGGAGCCGGCTCAAGAGAGCCGTGATGTCAATCGCCGTTCGAAACCCGAGAGGAGCAAGCGATGACGAGCGCTCCTCCAAGGGAGTGGCGACCTCGGCAAGAAGAGGCTCACGTCACGGCCGACGCGCTCACTTGTGTCGATCTGATTTGGATCGAGAAGCGCGTCCAGCGCTGGATACGCTTCGGCCGTGCAACCTCCGAGCAGATGATCGATCGGCAGCGCAGCATCGTTGCCTTCGCCCCTAGCGACGTCTTCGCTTTCGTCCGCTGGGCTTCGAACGATTTCGGCACCGTCGTCTCGCGTATCGACATCCTGCGCGCCGTTCGTCCTGGCGAACCCTGTTCGACGGTCGGCTTTGTCCGCCCCGGCGGCGAAAGTCTGTTGCGGGTATGCGGCTGGCCAAAGGTAGAGCGCGTGCTGCAGGCGATCGATGCCATCGAGGCACTGGGCGTCGATCCGGCCGACGTTACGCCGGACCACTGGCGGCACATTCGCAACTGGCTGACGGCGGGCGCGATCCCTCACGCCTACACGCGCGAACGCCACGCGGCCTGGCTGAAGCGGCAGAGGATCGCGCCATGACACGCCTCAGCTATGTCATGTCGACGTCCTTTGTCGTGTTGGCAATCGTTGGCTCGTCATTCGTCCCGATCACGCCGAGTTTGATCTGGAATGCGTCGGCAAGCGCGCCGATTGGCCTCTACACCGTGCGAACAGCCGCCGATCTCGACGTCACCGATCTCGTTGCCGTCGACGCGCCTGAACCGTTGGCGAGTTTTCTCTGGGAACGCGAATACCTGCCGCGCGGCGTGCCGCTGATGAAGCGCATCGCAGCGCTTCCCGGACAAACCGTGTGCCGTAGCGGACGCAATGTCAGCGTTGACAACGTCGCGATGGGCGAGGCGTTGGCGCGCGATCGGCGCGGCCGCGAGCTGCCCGTCTGGCAGGGCTGTCGCACGCTTCGCGCGAGCGAAATCTTCCTCATGAACTGGGACGTCCGGGACAGCCTCGATGGCCGCTACTTCGGACCGACCCCCAAAAGCTCTGTCATCGGCCGCGCGCTTCCACTGTGGACCGATGAGGGAGGTGACGGCCGCTACCAATGGCGCGCGCCGACACGTTGACCCCCCCTACCAACCATCATCAGAAAGAAACTCCTATGGCACAGATCGGCACATTCAAGCGGACAAAGACAGGTTTTTCCGGGCACGTTCGCACGCTCGCGCTCGATGCGAAGCTCGTTCTCGTCCCGGTCGACAAGAAAGATGCAGAAAACGCGCCGGATTATCGCATCCATCTCGGGGATGACGATGGCCTGGCGATCGGCCCGGAAGTGGGCGCGGGCTGGAAACGCAACGGCGAGAAGGCCGGTGACTACGTTTCGCTGCACCTTGACGGTCCGACCTTAAGACAACCGATCCGCGCCAATCTGTTCCAGGCCGACGATCAGGGAACGGCATTCA
>NZ_JBQTHN010000256.1:0-17674 GCF_052389815.1 Bradyrhizobium sp.
CCGTGCTTCGCTCTGATCGAGATTCATCTGGCCCTCCACGTGCCAAATAGTGAATCTCCTCAATTACTTGATTCTCAGCCCCAAAGACTGCGACCGCTTGACTCAGTAGTACTAATCCGCCCTACGGATTCCGGCGTTCTATTGCCACAAATACCGGATGCCGACGTAAACCACGACGAGGCAGATGAAGATCAGGGCCACCGGCAATCGCGGCTTGGTGGCCTGGCCCGACGGATAGGAGGCGGCCGGCTTCGGCTTCGGCTTCGGGGCCGGGCGGCGGAAGGCGGTGACGTTGTCGGGGGCCGGCTCGCTCTGGCGCGCGGGGATATCGGGCGGCGCGCCGCCGCCGCCCATCTCGGCATAGTAGCTGCGGTACATCTGCGCGATCGTGGCCTCGCTCGCGTCCGCCTCCGTCATCTGCTTGAGGAACTTCTGGTAGGCGAGCAGGAAGTCCTGGGCATGCTGCGGCAGCGCCGACGCCCCGTTCAGCTTCGCCATCATCTTCCAGGTCGCAAAGTCCGCCCGTGCCCGCGTATCGGCCCGTCTTGCGATCAACATGTCTGCGGCTTTGGCCAATCTTGCCCTCAGTTTGGGTTCCCGGCGAGCTTACGTGTTGCCTGTCAGGAATAGAACGGCGGTCAGCACGTAGCCAGTCAGCGTCCGCAGTATCGTCGAGATAACATCAAGATTTAGACCGAGTTGGCCGCCGAGCAATGGCAGAAAAATGAGGGCCCCGATCAAAATCAGCATGCCGTAGGGTTCGAGCCGGGCCAGCGGGTACGCAATAAAGTTCGGCAGCAGCCCGACCGCGACCCGCCCGCCGTCCAAAGGCGGTATTGGCATCATGTTAAAAACCGCCAGCACCGCATTGATGATAAGCGAGTTTTTCAAATTATCCGCGGTCCATTTGGCATAGTCCGCCGGCACCCAGGGCATGGCATGGAAGGCGGTCGCCGCCGCCAGAGCCAGCAGGATGTTGGTGGCGGGACCTGCCAGCGCCACCCAGACCATGTCGAGCCGGGGATTGTTGAGATTGCGGAAATTCACCGGCACCGGCTTGGCATAGCCGAACAGGAACGGCGACTGGGCCATCAGCAGCACGCCCGGCAGGATCACGGTACCAAAGGGATCGATATGGCGCAGCGGATTGAAGCTGACGCGGCCGAGCTGCTTGGCGGTATCGTCGCCGAGCCGCCAGGCGACAAAGCCATGGGCGGCCTCGTGAAAGGTGATGGCGAAGAGGAGCGGCAGCACCCACACCGAAACGCCGTATAGCGAGATATTCAATAGGGATGCCCCGGGACTTTGCGCGTTCGGCGTCAGGTTAGCACCCTAGGTCGTCCCGGCGAAACAGGCCGTGTAAAAACTCAAAGACCGCGAGCTTCGATAGAACAGAATACTATGCGAGCGATTTTGTCTGGCGTTCGCGATGTATTCGATCTTCTCTTCCCACTCGCGATAGAATTAGATTCTAGCGCGAATCGCGATGCGCGGGTTTTTACACGGCCTGGAAAGCCGGGACCCATGGCCGCGAATGCGTGTGGTTAAGCCGGACTAGAGCTCCAGCTGGTTTCAGCAACCAATATTCGAGGCGATGCCCCGGCCTGCGCCTGGCCTGCGCCGGGGCGACGGACTATTGCGGCACCGACTCCTCGTATTGCTTTAGCCCGTCGTCGATCCGCACCCAGTCCATCTTCTCGGACAGCCAGATGTGTTCGGTCGGGCGAAAGGCGTTACGGTCGTCGAACGCCGCCAGCGCCACGCCGGCTGCCGTGCCGTCGGTGCGCCAGCCGAACAGCCGCGTCCCGCATTTCGTGCAGAACACCCGCTCGAGCCTCGCCGAGGTCGGGTAACGCGAGGTCTCGCCCTCGACGCTCAGCGCGCTCTGCGGAAACAGCGCGCGCGCAAAGAACGGCGAGCCCATCGCCTTCTGGCAGTTGCGGCAATGGCAGATGCGCACATTGAGCGGCTCGCCCTCGGCCTTGAAGCGCACCGCGCCGCACAGGCATCCGCCTTGTCGGGTCATGATCTGGCTCCTTCTTCGTCATTGCGAGGAGCGATAGCGACGAAGCAATCCATGGTTCCGCGCGGGGATAGGTGGATTGCTTCGCTTCGCTCGCAATGACGGCTTAATACGTCGCCCGGCCGCCGGAAATATCGAACACCGCTCCCGTCGAGAACGCGCAATCCTCCGACGCCAGCCACGCCACCATCGAGGCCAGCTCCTCGACCAGCACGAAGCGGTTCTTCGGGATCTTCGACAGCATGAAGTCGATGTGCTGCTGCGTCATCTGATCGAAGATCGCGGTCCTGGCCGCGGCCGGCGTCACTGCATTGACGAGGATGTCGTGCGCGGCGAGCTCCTTGCCGAGCGACTTGGTCAGCGCGATCAGGCCGGCCTTGGAGGAGGAATAATGCGCGGCGTTCGGATTGCCTTCCTTGCCGGCGATGGAGGCGATGTTGACGATGCGGCCGTACTTCTGCGTCAGCATGGCCGGCACCACCGCCTTGCAACAAATGAAGGGGCCGTCGAGGTTGATGCGCAGCACCTTGCGCCACTCGTCGAGGTCGGTCTCCCACACCGTCTTGTTGACGCCGGCGATGCCGGCATTGTTGACGAGGATGTCGATCTTGCCGAAGGCGGCGAGCGTCGCATCGCGGGCTTTCTCCACCGCGGCGAGATCGGTGACGTCGACCTTGATCGCGGTGACGGCAGGGCCGATCGCCTTGGCGGTCTTTTCCGCCAGCGCATGGTCGTGATCCCAGATTGCGACCCTGGCGCCGGAGGCGACGAAGCGCTCGGCGATGGCTTTGCCGAAGCCCTGCGCACCGCCGGTGACGACGGCGCAGCGGTTGTCGAGATCGATCTTGTTCATGTTGGAAATCCCGGTCGAGTGGATGTCAGAGCATGTAGCCGCCGTCGACGACGAGGTCGACGCCGGTGGTGAATGCACTTTCGTCGCTGGCGAGATACACGGCCATGGCGGCGATTTCCTCCGCGGTGCCCAGCCGGCCCATCTTCTGGCGAGAGACGAATTTTTCGCGCCCGTCCGGACCGGCCGCGGCGGCGCGCTGCAGCATCGAGGGCGTTTCCACCGTGCCGGGGCAGATGCTGTTGCAGCGGACGCCCTGGTTGATGAAGTCGAGCGCGATCGAGCGTGAGAGCAGCGAGACCGCCGCTTTGGAGGCGCTGTAGACATAGCGGTTGGCCGGCGGTCGCAGCGCCGCGCAGGACGAGATGTTGATGATGCTGCCGCCTCCGCCCGCCAGCATCGCCGGCAGGAACGCCTTGATGGTCCGGTGCATGGACTTGACGTTGAGGTCGAACGAGAAATCCCAGTCCTGCTCCGAACATTCCAGGATGGTGCCGTGATGGACGAAGCCCGCCGCGTTGAGCAGGACATCGATCTTGCCGACGCGCCCGGCGAAGGCGTCGACGTCGGCCGTAGAACGGACGTCGAGCCGCGCGGTCTCGGCGATGCCTTCCTTAGGCAAGGTCGCGAGGCCGTTTTCATCGATATCGGTCGCGATCACCGTGGCACCCTCCCGCGCGAACGCGACGGCGCAGGCCCGTCCAATGCCCGCGGCCGCTGCGGTGACAACGGCGCGTTTGCCCTTCAGGCGGTCTGACATTCAGTTCTCCCTGAGATTTCTTCAGTGGTCATACGCGGGCTTGACCCGCGTATCCATCTTCTTCGCAAGAGCGATGGATTGCCGGGTCAAGCCCGGCAATGACGAGTTGGATTTCTAATGGTTATCCCGCGCCACGCCGACCGTGCCGGCGATGTTCTGGTAGCGCGTGGCGAGCTCCATGCAGGCGCCGGTGGCCTGCTGGCCGACGGTGTTGCGGTAGATCTCCTGCCACGGCGTCTGGTTCGGCGGGAAGCGGAAGCCCCCTTGCGCGGTCAGCTCGGCGTGGCGCTGCTTCACCTCGTCGTCGGAGATGAGAATGTTGGCGCTGCCCTTGTTGAGGTCGATGCGCACCCGGTCGCCGGTCTTGAGGATGGCGAGCCCGCCATTGGCGGCAGCTTCCGGCGAAGCGTTGAGGATCGAGGGCGAGCCAGACGTGCCGGATTGCCTTCCGTCGCCGATGCAGGGCAGGGCCAGGATGCCGCGTTTGATCAGCGCCGCCGGCGGCTGCATGTTCACCACTTCGGCGCCGCCGGGATAGCCGATCGGGCCGGCGCCGCGGATGAACAGCATGCAGTGCTCGTCGATGCCAAGCGAGGGATCGTCGATGCGGTCGTGATAGTCCTCCGGGCCCTCGAACACGATGGCGCGGCCTTCCCACGCGTTCGGCTCCTTCGGGTTGCTGAGATAGCGATCGCGGAATTCCTTCGAGATCACGCTGGTCTTCATGATCGCGGAATCGAACAGATTGCCGCGCAGCACGGCGAAGCCGGCATCCTTCACCAGCGGCTTGTCGTAGCTCCAGATCACGTCGCCGTCGGGCGGCGGCGCCTCGCGGCAGTTCTCGCCCATGGTGCGGCCGTTGACGGTAAGCGCGTCCTCGTGGATGCGCTTGTGCTGCATCAGCTCGCGTACCACCGCCGGCACGCCGCCGGCGCGGTGATACTCCTCGCCGAGATAGAGGCCGGCCGGCTGCATGTTGACCAGCAGCGGCACGTCGAGCCCGTGCTTCTGCCAGTCGTCGATGTCAAGCTGCACGCCGATATGGCGCGCCAGCGCGTTGATGTGGATCGGCGCGTTGGTCGAGCCGCCGATCGCCGAATTGACGGCGATGCAGTTCTCGAAGGCCTTGCGCGTCAGGATGTCGGAGGGTTTCAGGTCCTCCCACACCATCTCGACGATCCGCTTGCCGGTCTCATAGGCGATCTGGCCGCGCTCGCGGTGCGGCGCCGGGATCGCCGCGCAGCCGGGCAGGGACATGCCGAGCGCTTCAGCCAGCGAGTTCATGGTGGAGGCCGTGCCCATGGTGTTGCAGTGGCCGACGGATGGCGTCGAGGAGGCCACCAGGTTGATGAACCCCTCGTAGTCGATCTCTCCAGCAGCGAGCTGCTCGCGCGCCTTCCAGACGATGGTGCCGGAGCCGGTGCGCTCGCCCTTGTGCCAGCCGTTCAGCATCGGCCCGCCCGACAGCACGATGGCGGGCAGGTTCACGGTGGCTGCCGCCATCAGGCAGGCGGGCGTGGTCTTGTCGCAGCCGGTGGTCAGCACCACGCCGTCGAGGGGATAGCCGAACAGGATTTCGACCAGCCCGAGATAGGCGAGGTTGCGGTCGAGGGCTGCGGTCGGGCGCTTGCCCGTCTCCTGGATCGGATGGGTGGGAAACTCCATGGCGATGCCGCCTGCGGCGCGGATGCCCTCGCGCACGCGCTTGGCGAGATCGAGGTGGTGCCGGTTGCAGGGGGAGAGGTCGTTGCCGGTCTGGGCGATGCCGATGATCGGCTTGCCGGACTGCAGTTCCTCGCGGGTCAGGCCGTAATTGAGGTAGCGCTCCAGGTAGAGCGCGGTCATGCCGGGATTGTGCGGATTGTTGAACCACTCGGTGGAGCGGAGTTTGCGGCCCTTGCCGCCTGCCGATTTGTCCTGACCGTTGCCGTGGCTCTTGTTCATACGTTTCTCTCCCGCAATGCAAAGTACGCCGGCGCGTCGTTTTGAACCGCAGCGCTGACCCAAGCGCAAAATCGTGCACCTGACAAACTCCGCGGCCGGCCGCTTTCCGCGCAGCCTTTGCGCCGGACCTTAGTGCAAGCGATATGATTGCGCTATCATATTGTCTTATTCGGCCGCGCTTTGCTGTTCGGCAGCGGCGCGACCGCTATGGCCCGGGCGGACCGAGCTCTGGCGCACCATCACGGTGTATCCGAGGTCGACGATCTTCTGTTCCGGACGCCGGCCCTCGATCGCCTCGATCACCATCGTGGCAGAACTTCTGCCCATTTCGTACCGGTTGGTGCGCACGCTGGTGAGGGTGGGAACGGCAGCGCCCATGAATTCGAGGTCGTTGAAGCCCGAGATCAGCATCTGCTCGGGAACCGAGATCTGCCGTCGCCGGCACTCGAAGAGCACGCCTAGCGCAAGGTCGTCATTGGCACAGAATACCGCATCGGTATCCGGTGCCTTCGCCAGCAAATCGGCAAACAGCGTGCCGCCGAGCGTGACCGACGTCGGCAGCGGCGTCGTCACCACGAGGCGGGGATCGGTGAGGCCGGCTTCCTTCATGGCCTGCTGGTAACCGAGGAAGCGGCGCTGCACCCGCGGATCCATGCGCGCGCCGAGGAACGCGATCCGGCGGCAGCCCTGGTCGAGCAAGTGCGAAATCGCTGCGTGGCAAGCATCCGCATGGGAAAAACCGATCATCATGTCGACCGGGTGATCGCCGATTTCCATCAGCTGCACGATCGGGCAGTCGGCCGCTTCCATCAGCGAGCGCGATTCCGGCGTCTGGTCGATGCCGGTGACGATCAGCCCGGCCGGCTTCTGCGCCAGGAACACGCGCAGCAGCTTTTCCTCCTGCAGGATGGAGTAGCGCGTATTCGCAAGCTGAATGGTGTAGCGGCTGCCGTCCACCGCATCGTAGATGCCGCGCAGCACGTCGGAGAACACGTTGTTGGTCAGCGAGGGGATCAGGACACCGATCACCTCGGTGCGCTGCGAGGCCAGCGCCCGTGCCGCAAGATTGGGCACGTAACCGAGCTCTTTGGCCGCACTTTCGACCCGCACGCGCTTGTTGATGGAGAGCGCTTCGGGTGTGCGGAAGAAACGCGATGCGGTGATCGGGCTCACTCCGGCGAGTTTCGCCACTTCAGTGAGACGGATCTTGCCTGGCTTTGTACGTTTCCGCGCCATGTTCGCGCTCATACCACAATGAGCCCCGCGGACAAAGAACTATTGACAGCGCTACCAAGCCGCGGCTATTCAACCGATTGCCAAAGCCGCTCAAACTGCGGACTATGTCCGCGGCCCACCAGGCTCGCGCGGACCCGCGGAGCCATAACAAGAACGAAGCGGTCGCGGCGGTGACGGAAATCGCCGGGCCAATCTTAGGGAGGGACTTGGATGTCGTCGGTCCAAATTCGCGACGTGCGCAAATCGTTCGGCAGCTTCGAGGTGCTGCACGGCGTGACGATCCCGATCGAGGATGGCGAGTTCGTCGTTCTGGTCGGCCCCTCCGGCTGCGGCAAGTCCACCCTGCTGCGCATGCTCGCCGGCCTCGAGAACATCACCTCCGGCACCATTTCGATCGGCGAGCGCATCGTCAACAATGTCCAGCCCAAGGAGCGGGACATTGCCATGGTGTTCCAGAACTACGCGCTCTATCCGCACATGACGGTGTCTGACAACATGGGTTTTTCGCTCAAGCTGCGCGGCGCCCGGCAGGAAGAGATCAACACCCGCGTCAAGCGCGCTGCGGAAATTCTCGCGCTGACGCCGCTGCTGGAGCGCTATCCGCGGCAGTTGTCCGGCGGCCAGCGCCAGCGCGTCGCCATGGGCCGCGCCATCGTGCGCGATCCCCAGGTGTTCCTGTTCGACGAGCCGCTCTCCAACCTCGACGCCAAGCTGCGCGTGGCCATGCGCACCGAGATCAAGGAGCTGCACCAGCGGCTGAAGACCACCACCGTCTACGTCACCCACGACCAGATCGAGGCCATGACCATGGCGGACAAGATCGTGGTGATGCATGACGGCATCGTCGAGCAGATGGGCTCGCCGCTGGAGCTGTACGACACGCCGGACAATCAGTTCGTCGCCGGCTTCATCGGCTCGCCGGCGATGAATTTCCTGAAAGGAAGGCTGCAGGTGAACGGCGCGGCCACGTTCGAAGGGCCGAACGGCGTCAAGCTGCCGCTCGCAAGGGCGCCGGGCAATTCCGACGGCAAGCCGGTGGTCTATGGCGTGCGCCCCGAGCACTTCACTATCGCCGACGACGGCGCGGAGGCCGAGATCATCGTGGTCGAGCCGACCGGCTCGGAAACCCAGGTGTTCGCAAAATTGGGCGGCGAGCAGGTCGTCGCCGTGTTCCGCGAGCGCCACCAATTCAGTCCGGGCGACAAGGTACGGCTCAAGCCGGACCCGACGCTCGTGCATCTGTTCGACGAGACCACCGGCAAGCGACTGAATAGTTGAACATAAAAAATACTACCAAGGAGGAACGACCATGAACGAGTTTACCCGCCGCTCGCTTCTGCAGGGCGGTACGGCACTGGCGGCGGCCGGTGCCCTGACCGGACCTGCGCTCTTCGATTTCGCCAAGGCCTGGGCGCAGGCCGCGCCCTTCAAGCCGGAATCCGGCGCCAAGCTGACCGTGATGCGCTGGAAGCGCTTCGTGCCGGCGGAAGACGAGGCGTTCAACGCCATGGTCGCCGCATTCCAGAGCGCAACCGGCGTTCAGATGAACGTGTTCAGCGAGGCGTTCGAGGACGTGCAGCCGAAGGCCTCGGTCTCGGCCAACACCGGTTCGGGCCTCGACATGGTGTGGGGCCTGCATACGCTGCCGCAGCTCTTCCCCACCAAGGTCCTGAAGATGAACGACGTTGCCGATTACCTCGGCAAGAAGTACGGCGGCTGGACCGATGCGGCGGCGCTCACCTGCAAGCAGGGCAATGACTGGCTCGGCATTCCCGTCGCCACCATCGGCGGCTACATGACCTACCGCAAGTCGGCGACCGACAAGGCCGGCTTCAAGGAATTCCCGAAGGACTTTCCGAGCTTCCTCGAGCTGTGCAAGGCGCTGAAGAAAAACAACACGCCGGCCGGCTTCGCGCTCGGCCATGCCTCGGGCGACGCCAACGGCTGGCTGCACTGGATGCTGTGGGGCCACAACGCCTGGACCGTCGACAAGGACGACAAGGTCATCATCAACTCGCCGGAGACCGCCAAGGCGCTGGAATACGTCAAGGCGCTTTCCGAGACCTTTATTCCGGGTACGGCGTCGTGGAACGACTCGTCCAACAACAAGGCCTACCTTGCAGGTGAGTTGTACTGCACCGCGAACGGCATCTCGATCTACGTCGCAGCCAAGGATGACCCGACCAAGAAGGAGATCACCGCGGATACCCAGCACGCGCTGTATCCGGTCGGTCCGATCGGCAAGCCGACCGAGCTGCAGCTCACCGTTCCGATCCTGGCGTTCAACTTCACGAAATATCCGAACGCAGCAAAGGCCTTCGTCGCCTTCATGCTGGAGAAGGAAAATTTCGACAAGTGGCTGACCGGTTCGCGCGGCTACCTGTCCCACACGCTGAACGCCTACGAAAATTCGCCGGTCTGGACCGCCGATCCGAAGAATGCGGTGTTCGCCCAGGCCTCCAAGCGCTCGCTGCCGGCCTCCGGCATCGGCAAGGTCGGCGAGAAGGCGGCGACCGCGATCGCCGACTTCATCGTGGTCGACATGTTCGCCAACTACTGCACCGGCACCAAGGATGCCAAGACCGCCATGGCGGAAGCCGAGCGGCAGCTGAAGCGCATCTACCGGTAACGAACGCGGAACGGGCGGCGGCTGTCCGCCGCCCGTTCCCAATCCAACCAGAAACGACACCGCCAGGGAATTTGGCTCATGGCTGACATTGCACTCGCGCCGGCAAAAGCCAAATCGCAGCTTCGCGAAGCGACTGCGTGGGACCAGCTCAAGCACAACAGCAACTGGTTGGGCTTCTGGTTCATGGTGCCGGCGATGGCCTTCCTGATCCTGTTCCTGGCCTATCCGCTGGGCCTGGGTATCTGGCTGTCCTTCACCGACACCAAGATCGGCAGGGTCGGTCAGTTCATCGGCTACGAAAACTACGAGTGGCTGTGGGACGACGGGGTGTTCTGGCTGTCGGTGTTCAACACGCTGCTCTACACCTTCCTCGCCAGCGCCATCAAATTCGGCATCGGCCTCTATCTCGCGCTGCTGCTCAACGAGAACATGCCGTTCAAGGCGATGTTGCGCGCCATGGTGCTGATCCCCTTCATCGTGCCCACGGTGCTTTCGGCGCTGGCGTTCTGGTGGATATTCGACTCGCAGTTTTCCATCATATCGTGGTCGCTCAAGCAGCTCGGCCTCATCAGCCAGAACATCAACTTCCTCGGCGACACGACCTGGGCGCGGATCTGCGTGATCTTCGCCAACATCTGGCGCGGCGTGCCTTTCGTGGCGATCACGCTGCTCGCGGGCCTGCAGACGGTCTCGCCCTCGCTCTACGAGGCGGCGACGCTCGACGGCGCGACGCGCTGGCAGATGTTCCGCCACATCACCTATCCCTTGCTGACGCCGATCATCGCGGTCGTGATGACCTTCTCGGTGCTGTTCACCTTCACCGACTTCCAGCTGATCTGGGCGATGACCCGCGGCGGCCCGGTGAACGCGACGCACCTGATGGCGACGTTGTCCTATCAGCGCGCGATCATCGGCGGCCAGCTCGGCGAGGGCGCGGCGATCGCGAGCGCCATGATCCCGTTCCTGCTCGCCGCCATCATGATCTCCTGGTTCGGTCTGCAGCGCCGCAAATGGCAGCAGGGAGAAAACAATGACTGATCTCCCGACCACACACGTCAACCTCAAGGGTGTGCTGACGGCTTCCGTGAAGGAAGACCACAGCGAGGGCATGAGCTATCTGCAGTCGGTGCCGCGCCGGATGGTGACGCTCTATCTGCCGCTGTCGATCATCGTGTTCGTGCTGCTGTTCCCGTTCTACTGGATGGCGCTGACGGCGGTGAAGCCGGATTCGCAGCTGCTGGACATGGAGACCTACTCACCGTTCTGGACCTGGAATCCGACCTTCAAGCATTTCTACAAGCTCCTGTTCGACAGCCACTATCCGCTGTGGCTGTGGAACACGATGTATGTGGCGGTCGCCTCCACCATCCTTTCGATCGTCGCATCCGTGCTCGCCGCCTACGCCATCGTGCGGCTGCGCTACAAGGGCGCCAACATGGTCGGCGGCCTGATTTTCCTCGCTTACCTGGTGCCGCCGTCGATCCTGTTCATCCCGCTCGCCACCGTCGTGTTCCAGTACGGCCTGTTCGATTCGCCGCTGGCGCTGATCCTGACCTATCCGACCATCCTGATCCCGTTCTCGACCTGGCTGTTGATGGGCTATTTCAAGACCATCCCGTTCGAGCTGGAGGAGTGCGCGCTGATCGACGGCGCCAGCCGCTGGCAGATCCTGATCAAGATCGTGCTGCCGCTGGCGGTGCCCGGGCTGATCTCGGCCTTCATCTTCTGCTTCACGCTGTGCTGGAACGAGTTCATCTACGCGCTGACCTTCCTGCAATCGGTGCAGAACAAGACCGTGCCGGTGGCGATCGTCAACGTGTTCGTCGACGGCGACGTCTATCGCTGGGGCTCGCTGATGGCGGGCGCGCTGGCTGGCTCGCTGCCGCTCGTCATCCTCTATGCCTTCTTCGTCGAGCACTATGTGTCGGCGATGACCGGCGCCGTCAAAGAGTGAGCGGGCGCCCACAATCAATATGACAATAGCTGTCGTCCCTGCGAAAGCAGGCACCCATAATCACCGGCGACCATTGTTGAAACGAAGCCGTCAACCATCCCGTCTTGACAACATCGGCCGCGGCGTATGGGTCCCGGCTCAAGGCCGGGACGACCAAGAAGGAGTAGGGTCTTGCACGTACTGATCCTCGGTGCGGCCGGCATGGTCGGCCGCAAGCTGACGGAGCGCCTGCTGAAGGACGGCCGCCTGGGTGACCGCGAAATTTCCGGCATGACCCTGCAGGACGTCGTTGCGCCGGAGAAACCGGCGAAGGCGCCGATGCCGGTCAAGGTGGTCGCCTCCGATTTTGCCGATGCGGGCGCGGCGCCCGGCCTGCTCGCCGACCGCCCCGAGGTGATCTTCCATCTCGCCGCCATCGTCTCGGGCGAGGCGGAGGCGGAGTTCGACAAGGGCTACCGCATCAATCTCGACGGTACGCGCTACCTGATCGAGGCGATCCGCCACGCCGGCGGCGGCTACAAGCCGCGCCTGGTCTTCACGTCCTCGATCGCGGTGTTCGGGGCGCCGTTCCCGGAAAAGATCGGCGACGAATTCTTCCACACGCCGCTGACCAGCTACGGCACGCAAAAGCTGATCTGCGAGCTCCTGATCAACGACTACACCCGCAAGGGCATGCTGGACGGCATCAGCATCCGCCTGCCCACCATCTGCGTGCGGCCGGGCAAGCCGAACAAGGCCGCGTCCGGCTTCTTCTCCAACATCATCCGCGAGCCGCTGGCGGGCCAGGAGGCCGTGCTGCCGGTCTCCGAGGACGTCCGCCACTGGCACGCCACGCCGAAATCGGCGGTCGGCTTCCTGCTCCACGCCGGCACCATGGATCTGGGCACGGTCGGCGCGCGCCGCAATGTCTCGATGCCCGGCCTTTCCGTCACCGTCGGCGAGCAGATCGCTGCGCTGGAGCGCGTTGCGGGCAAGAACGTGGTCTCCCGCATCAAGCGCGTGCCCGATCCCGCCATCATCGGCATCGTCGACGGCTGGCCGCGCAATTTTTCCACCGACCGGGCGGCCAGGCTCGGCTTCACCACGGCCGAGAAGACCTTTGACGACATCATCCGTATCCATATAGAGGATGAACTCGGCGGGAAGTTTGCCGCCTAGCGCATGACCCCGAAAAGTGGGCACCGGTTTTTGGACAAGGTCATGCGCAAGCAACGACGCTAAGCGGATGAGATGACCAAGGTCGCCTGTATCGGCGAATGCATGATCGAGCTCAGGCAGGCGCCGGGCGGGTTTTACTCGCGCGGCTTTGGCGGCGACACGCTCAATACCGCCGTTTACCTCTCGCGCCTCGGCATCGCCACCGACTACATCACCGCGCTCGGCGATGACTCCCTCAGCGAGGAGATGATCGCGGGCTGGCAGGCGGAGGGCGTCAACACCTCCAAGGTGGCGCGCGTGCCCGGCAAGCTGCCGGGTCTCTACATGATCGAAACCGACGCCGGCGGCGAGCGGCGCTTCTTCCACTGGCGCGAAAGCGCGGCCGCGCGGCTCTTGATGGACTTGCCGCAGACCGGCGTCATCCTGAATTCGCTCGCCGCCTACCACGCCGTCTATTTCTCGGCGATCACGCTGTCGATCTACGGCGAGGAGGGCCGCGCAAGGCTGTTTGCCGCGCTCTCCCGCGCGCGCCAGGAAGGAACGCGCGTCGCCTTCGACACCAACTTTCGCGCCCGCGGCTGGCCCGATCTCGACGTCGCGCGCCGCGTCTTTACGCAGGCTTTCGAGACCGCCGATATCGCGCTCGCCTCGAGCGAAGACCTGCTGCCGCTCTGGCCAGGTGAAACCAACGAGGCCTTGCTGGCGCGCATCGTCAGCCTCGAGGCCGTGCTGAAACTCGCCGAGCCCGCGAGCATCGTGCGCTTCAAGGGCGCCGCCGAGGAGGTGAGGGCCGAGCCGCCGGCAAAGCCCGTGGTGGACACCACGGCCGCCGGCGACAGTTTCGCCGCCGCCTATCTCGCGGCCCGGCTGACCGGCGCCGACCCCATTGCCGCCGCTTGCGCCGGACACCATCTCGCCGGCGTCGTGGTGTGCTATCCCGGCGCCATCATTCCGCGCGAGGCGATGCCCGCGCCCGCAAAGGTTGCCCAATGACTGCGTTACCAAAACAGGCAAAACTGGCCGCGCTCTTCAAGCAGGCGGTGGTGATCCCGGTGCTGACCATCGAGGAGGTGGAGCACGCCGTTCCGCTGGCGAAGGCGCTGGTGGCCGGTGGCGTGCGCACGCTGGAGGTGACACTGCGCACCGACGCGGCCGTCGCCGCGGCCAAGGCTATCATCGCCGAAGTGCCGGACGCCATCGTCGGTATCGGCACCATCCTCAACGCGGACGACTTCGCGCGCGCCAAGGCGCTCGGCGCCAAATTCGGCATCAGCCCCGGTGCGACGCCCGAGCTGCTGAAAGCCGCCGCCGCCGGCGATCTGCCGTTCGCGCCGGGCATCGCGACGGCCTCCGAGCTGATGCAGGCGTTGGCCGCAGGCTTTGACGTCGTCAAATTCTTCCCGGCCGAGCAGGCCGGCGGTATTAGGGCATTGCGGGCGCTGGCGGGGCCGTTCCCGCACATCCGGGTCTGCCCGACCGGCGGCATCGGCGAGGCCAATGCCGCGACCTGGCTGGCCGAGCCCAACGTGCTCTGCGTCGGCGGTTCCTGGCTCTGTCCCGCCGCCGATATCCGCGCCGGCAACTGGGCCGGCATAACCGCCATGTGCGATCGGACCATGAAATCGCTGAAACCGGCGTGAAGTCCGCCCGCCGATAGGCTACATATCCTCCCGAGCCTATTTCGGGAGAAATGCCATGACTGCCAGCATCGTAGGATGGGCGCACACGCCCTTCGGGAAGTTCGACGCCGAGACCGTTGAAAGCCTCGTCGTCAAGGTCGCCAATGAGGCGCTGGCCGATGCCGGCATTGCCGCTGCCGACGTTGACGAGATCGTGCTCGGCCATTTCAACGCCGGCTTCTCCCCGCAGGACTTCACCGCCTCGCTGGTGCTGCAGGCCGATCCGGCGCTGCGCTTCAAGCCCGCGACCCGCGTCGAGAACGCCTGCGCCACGGGATCTGCCGCCGTGCACCAGGGCATCCGCGCCATCGAATGCGGCGCGGCCAAGATCGTGCTGGTGGTCGGCGTCGAGCAGATGACCCGCACGCCGTCGGCCGAGATCGGCAAGAACCTGCTGAAGGCCTCGTACCTGCCCGAAGACGGCGACACGGTCGGCGGCTTTGCCGGCGTGTTCGGCAAGATCGCGCAGAGCTATTTCCAGAAGTACGGCGACCAGTCCGATGCGCTCGCCATGATCGCCGCCAAGAACCACAAGAACGGCGTCGCCAATCCCTTCGCGCAAATGCGCAAGGATTTCGGCTTCGAGTTCTGCCGTGCCGAGAGCGAGAAGAACCCCTATGTCGCCGGTCCCCTGAAGCGCACCGACTGCTCGCTGGTCTCCGACGGCGCCGCGGCGCTGGTGCTGACCGATGCCGAGACCGCGAAGACCATGGGCAAGGCGATCAACTTCCGCGCCACCGCCCATGCCCAGGATTTCCTGCCGATGTCCAAGCGCGACATTTTGCAGTTCGAGGGTTGCACGGTGGCCTGGCAGCGCGCGCTGCAGAAGGCCGGCGTCACGCTTTCCGATCTCTCCTTCGTCGAGACCCACGACTGCTTCACCGTCGCCGAGCTGATCGAATATGAAGCGATGGGCCTGACGCCGAAGGGGCAGGGTTTCCGCGCCATCAAGGAAGGCTGGACCCAGAAGGACGGCAAGCTGCCGGTCAATCCGTCAGGCGGCCTCAAGGCCAAGGGCCATCCGATCGGCGCGACGGGAGTCTCCATGCATGTGATGACCGCGATGCAGCTCGCCGGCCAAGCGCCGGAGGGCATGCAGCTTCCGAACCCGAAACTCGGCGGCATCTTCAACATGGGCGGCGCGGCCGTCGCCAATTACGTCTCGGTGCTTGAGCCGGCGAAGTAATTGAGTCCATCATGGCCGGGCAAAAAGCGCGAAGCGCGTCTTTAACAAGAGAGACCCGGCCATCCACGTCTTTCTTTACACGGGGCACCAAAGAACGTGGATGCCCGGGACAAGCCCGGGCATGACGAGTTACAATCACAGCATCTGATTTCGTAAGGCCCAAGCCATGAACATCGCCGAATGGCTGGCGGCGACGGCGCGGGCGCGGCCCGAAGCGCCGGCGCTGCTCACCGGCTTTAATCTCGACGCCGACTACCGGACGTTCGCGCGGCGCGCCGCCTCCATCGGCGCTGCGCTGTGGCGCGACCACGGCATTGCGCCGGGCGACCGGGTCGCGCTGTTCGCCGGCAATTGCACGCAGTATCTCGAATGCCTCTACGGCATCTGGTGGATCGGCGCGGTCGCCATCCCCATCAACGCCAAGCTGCACGGCCGCGAGGCCGCGTGGATCTGCTCCGATGGCGGCGCCAGCCTTGCGTTCGTCTCCGGCGACACCATCGGCGCGTTGATCGAGGCCAAGAGCGATCTGCCCGCCGGCATGAAGATGGTTTCCATCGACGGCGGCGAGTTTCAGAACATGCGAAGCGACGAGGGGCCGCCGTCGCCGCTGGTGCGCAAGACCGACGATCTCGCCTGGCTGTTCTACACGTCAGGCACCACCGGCCGCCCCAAGGGCGTCATGATCAGCCACGGCAATCTGATGGCGATGTCGCTGTGCTACATGGCCGACGTCGATCACGCGACGCCCGATGATTGCGCGGTCTACGCCGCGCCGATTTCCCATGGCGCCGGCCTCTACAATTTCCCGATCGTGCGCGCCGGCGGCCGCCACGTCGTGCCTGATAGCGGCGGCTTCGATCCGGACGAGGTGCTCAACCTCGGCCGCCAGCTCGACAATGTCGTGATGTTCGCCGCGCCCACCATGGTGCGGCGGCTGGTCGATGCCGCCAGGAGGCGCGGCGAGAACGGCGAGGGGCTGCGCACCGTCATCTATGGCGGCGGGCCGATGTATCTCGCCGACATCCGTGACGCCATCGCCGTCATGGGCCAGCGCTTCGTGCAGATCTACGGCCAGGGCGAGTCGCCGATGACCATCACGGCGCTCGGCCGCGACTGGCACAAGCGCACCGAACACCCGCGCTATCTCGAACGGCTCTCGTCCGTCGGTACGGCGCAAAGCGTGATGCGCGTGCGCATCACCGACAAGGACGGACGTCCCTTGCCCGCAGGCGAGACCGGTGAGGTCGAAGCCAAGGGCGCCGCCGTCATGCTCGGCTACTGGAACAACCCGAAGGCCAATGCCGAGACGCTGAAGGACGGCTGGCTGCGCACCGGCGACGTCGGCCGCCTCGACGAGGACGGTTTCCTCACGCTGTCCGACCGCTCCAAGGACGTCATCATCTCCGGCGGCACCAATATCTATCCGCGCGAGGTCGAGGAAGCGCTGCTCACCCATCCCGACGTACGCGAAGTCTCCGCCATCGGCGTGCCCGACGCCGACTGGGGCGAGATCATCGTCGCCTGCGGCGTGCTGGAAGAGGGCGCTGTAGCCGATGACGGCAAGCTCGACGCCCATTGCCTCGCCTCCATCGCCCGCTTCAAGCGCCCGAAACGCTACGTCTATCTCGATGCCCTGCCGAAGAACAATTACGGCAAGGTTTTGAAGACCGCGCTGCGCGAGATGATGAAGGAGTAGGATGGGTAGAGCGCAAGCGAAACCCATCATGTATACGCAACAAAGGTGATGGGTTTCGCGAAGAGCTCTACCCATCCTACTATCTGAGGCTCCGCAGAAAATCGGAAATCGTGAATGCTCTCAGCATCTTCTAATTTCGGATTATCTGTAACAATTCGTGACTTCCATTTTTCGGAAAACGGTGCCATAATCCGCCCATCCCGTGCCCCGCGAGGGGACGTATCATGATCGTCACGACACGTTGGCGCGGGTGGCGATGGGCCGTTGCGGCGTCAGGTGGGTTCATTCTCGCCGGGCGAAACGCTGCGGCGGACGGTGAAGTCGTGTGGTCCTGGCGCCGCGACCCTGGCGTCTATCCTTGCTGGTCTGTGCCGGCGGGGCAACGGGGGCAAGAAAGGCCGTTCCCCGGGGAGATCACGTATAAGCCATAAAACCATTGCGCGGGGAAGGTCGGGATGTCCTGGCTGTACCTGTCAAATCCGTGTGCGTTCTTTACTACCCGTTGCACACGGTGCTGCGGGCGCAGCCGGCGCCCGGCCTTCTCCGCGCCCTCTATCCA
>NZ_JBQTHN010000257.1:0-2708 GCF_052389815.1 Bradyrhizobium sp.
CTCCCTTGAATGCGAGCCTGATGCTCATTCAACAATGCGGGCCTCATGAAGATGCCGACCGTGATCCTGCTACGAAGATCAGCTCACGATGCTTCGATGGGTTACGATCCAACGGTCAGCGGCCCGGACCGGGTGGCCACCCAGGCCGGGCCATTCCTTGCGGAACCCTCACACCTTAGCAGGTCGTGCTGATACAAGGATGGGTTGAGCTCTTTGCGAAACCCATCGAATTGGGCGGCAGGCAGGATGGGTTTCGCAAGAGCTCAACCCATCCTACGGTCTGCCTAATGACAAGGACAAGCGTGCAAGCGTGACCATCAAGAGCATCGCCGGTATCGACCACGCCGTCGTCGCGGTGAAAGACCTCGACGAGGCCGCCGCCAACTGGAAGCAGCTCGGCTTCACCCTCTCGCCGCGCGGCACCCACAGCGCGCATATGGGGACCGGCAATTACACCATCATGCTGGCCGAGGACTACATGGAGCTGCTCGGCGTGCTCAACGCCACCGAGCACAACGCGCCGACGCGGGTTTATCTGGAGGCGACCGGCGGCGGCATCGAGCGCATCGCGTTCACGACGCTGAGCGCGGCGGCGGGCGCGGCGGAGCTGCGCACCATGGGCTATGCGGCGATCGGCCCGACCGATTTCGAGCGGCCGGTCATGATGCCGGACGGCAGCAAGAGCGCCGCGAAGTTCGCGACCTTCCAGTGGCCCGTTGCGGAAGCGCCCGGCGGCGTGCGGCTGTTCGCCTGCCAGCACAAGACGCGCGAGACGGTGTGGATACCCGTACTGCAGAACCATGCCAACACGGCTCATCGCATCGCGCGGGTCTTCATCGTGACGCCTGACGTGGAAGCGGATGCGAGACATCTGGCGACGATGATTGCGGGCGAGGTACGCGGCGACGCCGACGGATCGGCCGTGGTGCCGACGGGATCCGGCCGGGCGGATTTCGTATTCCTCAGCCGCGATGCGTTGGGCAAGCGCTATCCCGGCGTCGACGTCGGCGCCCTGCCTGCGCGCGCCGGCGCAGGGCTCGAGCTCGTGGTCAGCGACCTTGCCGCCGCGAAAGGCGCGATCGGTGCAAAGGCATTGACGAGCGGCAGTGCTGTCGTGGTGCCGCCGGCCGCGGCGAACGGCGTGCTGCTGGCGTTCGTGGCGGGCTGAATTTCCTTCACCTCGCCCCTTGCGGGGAGAGGTCGGATCGCATCGCAGATGCGATCCGGGTGAGGGGGTACAGGTCTCACCATCGACACCGAACTCGCGGAGACACCCCTCACCCCGGCCCTCTCCCCGCATCCGCCTTCGCCCGAAGGCGGGCTTCGGCGGACAAGAGAGCGGGGCGAGGGAGAAGAAGCGCTACGCCCTCTTCCACTTCAGCCGCTCGGCGATGCTGCCCAGGATGCCCTTGGGCAGGAAGATGATGAACAGCACCAAGAGCACGCCGTAGACCAGGTTGTCCCAGCCGACCGCCTTGGTGCCGAAGCCGATGCGCAAGGTTTCCGCGAGCAGGATGGTGATGACGGCGCCGACGGTCGGGCCGAGCGTGACGTAGAGTCCGCCGACGATGACGGCGAACACCATCTGCAGGGACACCGCGATGCCGCTCACGGTGTCCGGCGAGATGAACATCTGGTACTGGCAGTAGAGCGCGCCCGCCAGCGCCGTCATCAGCGCGGAGATCAGCGTGACCTTCAGCTTCTCGGCGGTGACGTTGACGCCGGCCGCGGCAGCGGCGTCCTCGTCCTCGGAGATCGCCTCCATGGCGTAGCGGGTCATGCTGCGGTCGATCGCGCGCCAGATGACCAGGCCGACGACCCAGACGCCGAGCGCGATCAGATACCATGTCGTCTTGTCGTCGAACTGCAGCGCCCAAAACCCCTTGCCGCTGGGGGCGCGGTTCGGCGTGTAGCCGAGCGAGCCGCCGGTATAGTCGCGCGTTGCGGTGATGACCTGCAGCACGATGCCGGACAGCGCCAGCGTCACCAGCACGAAATAATGCCCGGTGATGCGGAAGCGGAAGCAGGGATAGGCGACGATGAGCGCGAGGACGCCGGCCGCCACCATGCTGACGGGAATGCCGATCCACGGCGAGACGCCGAGGTGATTCCAGAGCAGCGCCGTGACGTAGGCGCCCACCCCCATGAAGCCGCCATGGCCGAGCGAGACCAGGCCGAAGCGGCCCATGATCGACCACGAGGTGTAGGCAAACGACCAGATCAGGATCAGCACCAGCAGGTGCAGGTGATAGGGTTCGCGGTACACGAAGGGCAGCGCGATCAGCGCGGCGAGGCCTGTCGCCCAGGCGGCATAGCGGGAATTCACGAGCGCCTCGCCATAAGGCCCGCGGGCCGGATGAACATCATGACGATGAAGAAGGCGAAGGCCAGCACATAGCCCCACTCGAGATCGGAGAACAGGCCGCCCAGCGAGATGATCTCGGCGAACACGAACGCAGCGATGAAGCCGCCTACGAAATTGCCGAGGCCGCCGAGCACGCAGATCAGGAAGGGGCTCGGCCCGAACGACAGCCCGACAACGGGATGCACGTCATATTGCAGCACCAGCAGGCAAGCGGCGAGGCCGGCGAGCGCGCCGCCGAGCGCCGAGGTGATGAGATAGATGCGCTTGGTATCCACGCCCATCAGCGACATGATCTGGCGGTCCTGCGAGATGGCGCGGATCGCCGTCCCGGTATAGGTGCGGG
>NZ_JBQTHN010000258.1:0-19258 GCF_052389815.1 Bradyrhizobium sp.
AACCATTGCGCGGGGAAGGTCGGGATGTCCTGGCTGTACCTGTCAAATCCGTGTGCGTTTTCTTACTACCGTTGCACACGGTGCTGCGGGCGCAGCCGGCGCCCGGCCTTCTCCGCGCCCTCTACTCGAGAGAGCGCAACGAATTCGCAAGACCCGGGCGAAAAACACGCCGCGGGAATGCTAGCGTATGACTGGACCTGCGCCACCACATTTTGGCTCAGGCGTTGGCAAAATCGGCCAGGAGGAGACCTACACGCAACCCAAACGATGGCGACAACCACTTGACAACTGATAAGGCGATTCAACACGTTAGCTTGGGGAGTTCGTAGGAGCCGCCTCTTAAAAACCCCATTTTTCGGCGTGCATTAACGAATTTATCGCAAAAATGGAATATCGCCTTGCCACTTGTCTCGTCATTTAGCTACTATGGCGAGATGACCGCTGAGCGTGTCAAAAGCGACGTTCGCGACACCTATGAGCAGGGAACAGCACGCCTTAAGGCGCGGACACTTTCTCGGCTCAGGATACTGGCAGAACTGCCGCGGGCACGGTGGCACGAGGGCTATTTCAAGAAGCTCTCAGGCCCCTGTGACGGCCTTTGGGAAATCCGATTTGAGGCAGACAATGTCCAGCAAAGACCCTTAGGTTTTAATGTCACCGATAACGAGTTCATCATTCTGTTTTGGGCGCGTGAAAAAGGTGGCAAGTTCGTTCCCAAGAAATCATGTGAAATTGCGTTGGCACGCAAGGCTGAAGTCTTAAGCAATGGAAACCTCAAGCATGCCCTATGGCTCGCCCTGGAGTGAACAATTCGTACGGCAACTCTCGGACAAGGACGTTCGAAGCGAGTTCGTCGCCGACCAGGTTCGTGCTCGGCTCGCCCAGTTGATCCGCGCGCTACGAGAGCAGCCCGATCGAAACTGGACGCAGGCCGAACTTGGCGAACGAGCCGGGAAGCCTCAGAATGTCATCTCGCGCTTTGAAGATCCGAACTACGGAAAAATGTCGCTTCAATCGCTGCTGGATGTTGCGGCAGCATTCGATCTTCCGGTCTGGATCGACATGCCGGAATGGGAAGACTGGTTTGCGCTGATTGGAAGCGCTCCGGCGCCGACACATCGACGCTCAGGCTTTGACCTAGACGAGTTGGTTAAGCAGGCCAACATGCCAGCGTCCTTTGCGGCGACCGGCGGCGCTGCTTTAGCTGCCGCGCAGGCCATTATGAACATGGTGATCTCGCCTCAACGACCGCAGGCGCTCGGCGCAGTGGGCAACACAAACGCACTGACCAGATCGTCGAATGTAACGCCTGCCGAAAAAATTAGCACTGCGATGAGCACCGCAGTCGACGCAAAAAGCGTGGCCGCATGAAGATACAAACTACGGAAGCTCAAGTTTGGTGGATTGCCCTGCCCGACGAAATTCGGCCTGCTCGCGGCATCGACGGGCCAAGGCTCTTCGCGGGTATCCAGTCAACTTTCAATTTTGCGACGCCGCCTCAAATCAAAGAAGGAACCGCAGAGTTCCAAAACGGACGGCTAGCCAGTGACGGACAAGACATTCTGATAACAAGGCTCTCCGTCTTTAATGATGGTTTGAACATTCAGGTTCCAACCACCACTGATGATGCAGAGAAGATTCTCAGGGCGGCGCTTTCATTTTTTTTTGAAATGGGAGTTCGTCGCCCAACAACAGAGGTGCTAGAGTTTTTCCAAAGCCAGATCATTGCCGATTTTGAGTGCGCTCTCGAAAACATTCTCCCCAAATCGCTGCTTAAGAAGATATCCGCAGCGATGCCAATCGACGGCCAGTCTTGCTTGCTCAACATCGCGACAAATTTTGACGCAACGGTTATTGCCGACCCAAGATGGCGGGGGGTCAATCCCAGTATCTTTCGTATCGATCGGCGCGCATCGATGCCCTACGCACTCAATCGGTATTTTTGCCTAGCAAACATGACCTCATCCGAACACATCGATATCCTGAGCGAATTCGAGAGGTTCGCCTTGTCAGCTCGGCGATAGTTCTTTCTTATTCCGGCGGAAACTCCAATCTCGCCGGAGACCCGGCTCGAATGTACTGCCGAATTGTCTATGGCCGACCGAATTTCGTTTTGTGCTATGAACGCACACTCTCCCTTTGATCGCTGCTAAGCTCACATGGCCAAATCCTCCCTCTCCTTCGTCTGCCAGAACTGCGGCGCGGCGTATAACCGCTGGCAGGGCAAGTGCGAGGCGTGCGGCGAGTGGAACACGCTGTCCGAGGAGGAAGGCGCGACCGCCGTTCCGGTCTCGATCCGCTCGAAGCGCAAGGGCCGGCAGTTCGCGCTGGAGTCGCTGTCCGGCAAGAGCCAGGACGCGCCTCGCCTTTCATCCGGGATGGCCGAGCTCGACCGCGTCACCGGCGGCGGCTTCGTCCGCGGCTCGGTGCTGCTGGTCGGCGGCGATCCCGGCATCGGCAAGTCGACGCTGCTGACGCAGGCCACCGCCATGCTGGCGCGCACCGGCCACCGCGCGGTCTATATATCAGGCGAAGAAGCGATCGCGCAGGTGCGGCTGCGCGCCGAACGGCTGGGGCTGGCCGACGCGCCGGTGCAGCTCGCCGCGGAGACTTCGGTTGAAGACATCGTCTCAACCCTTTCGGAAGGCGCGGTCCCCCGCCTGATCGTGATCGATTCGATCCAGACCATGTGGACCGACACGGTGGAGTCCGCGCCCGGCACGGTCACCCAGGTCCGCGCCTCCGCGCAGGCCCTCATTCGCTTCGCCAAGAAGACGGGCGCCGCCATCATCCTGGTCGGCCATGTCACCAAGGACGGCCAGATCGCCGGCCCCCGCGTGGTCGAGCACATGGTCGACGCCGTGATGTCGTTCGAGGGTGAAGGCTCGCAGCAATTCCGCATCCTGCGCGCGGTGAAGAACCGCTTCGGCCCGACCGACGAGATCGGCGTGTTCGAGATGACGGGCCTCGGCCTGCGCGAAGTCACCAACCCTTCCGAGCTGTTCCTGTCCGAGCGCGACCTCGGCACGCCCGGCACCGCCGTCTTTGCCGGCATCGAAGGCACCCGCCCCGTGCTGGTCGAATTGCAGGCGCTGGTGGCTCCGACCTCGCTCGGCACGCCCCGCCGGGCCGTGGTCGGTTGGGACCCGAGCCGGCTATCCATGGTGCTGGCAGTGCTGGAGGCCCATTGCGGGGTCAAGCTCTCCGGCCACGACGTGTATCTGAACGTCGCCGGCGGCCTGCGCATCCAGGAGCCCGCCGCCGACCTTGCCGCCGCCGCCGCGCTGGTCTCCTCGCTGGTGAACGCGCAATTGCCGACGGATGCGGTCTATTTCGGCGAGATTTCGCTCTCCGGCGTGGTCCGTCCGGTGGCACAGACCGCCGCCCGGCTGAAGGAGGCCGCCAAGCTCGGCTTCGGCCGCGCCGTGCTGCCGGAATCGGCGCGCGGCGAGGTTTCCGGCGATGCCGGGCTCAGCCTCAATCCGGTCGGCGGGCTAACCACGCTGGTTGCGGAAATCGCGGCGCGCGGGGTGCCGCGCGGCGGCCGCGAGAGTTCCCGCGATGCGACACAGCTTGAGAAAAATGCCACACCGGCCCGATTCCGTAGGGAAAATGGCTAAAGCGGACGTGACGTTAGCTGCCCGCGCCGCTATACCACCCGCGCAAAAGGCGGGCGGGATGGAACGACATCCGGCCTTGCGGGTTGCGGCGGTTCACCGTCAGGTAAGACGGCACTGACGCTTCCGATTCGTCACAGCCATCGAATTAGAGCGGACCTGACCAGCCGATGCCGTTTCTTCCCGTCCTCGATCTCGTCCTGCTCGGCGTCATGCTGGTTTCCGGCCTTCTGGCCCTCGTGCGCGGCTTCATGCGCGAAATCCTGTCGATCGCGGCCTGGGGCGCGGCGGCACTGGTGACGCTGTACAGCTACGCAAAACTGCTGCCGACGGCCAAGGGCTACTTCGGCAACGATACCGTCGCACTCGCCGTCGTCGTGGTCGGCACCTTCCTCGCCACCCTGATCGTCGTCTCCGTCATCACGGTCCGGATCTCCGACATGATCCTGGATTCGCGGATCGGGGCGCTGGACCGCACCCTGGGCTTCCTGTTCGGCCTCGCCCGGGGCCTTCTGATCGTGGTCGTCGCCTACGAATTCTTCATCTGGCTGGTTCCGGAAAAGCAGCGGCCGGACTGGGTCCAGCATGCCAAGTCCCGCGCGGTGCTGGATGCCTCCGGCGAGTGGCTGATGAGCCTCTTGCCTGACGACCCCGAGAACACCATCTTAAAGAAATTCAAGAAGAATAAGCCCGAGGATGACCAGACTGACGCCGAGCCGGCTCAGCCGGGTACCGGCGACGGCTATAACAAGTCTTCCCGCGACGGCCTTAAAAAGCTGATCGAAAAACCCGCGGGCCGTTAACCTTTTTGAGGCCGACATAGAGAGGCGCGATGGACGAGATGCAAAACCCTTCCGATCCCGCCGACCGACCCGGGATGGGCATCGACCTGCAGGACGACCTCGAAGGCGACACGCTGCGTGAAGAATGCGGCGTGTTTGGCATTTATGGGCACCCCGAAGCTGCCGCCATCACCGCGCTCGGACTGCACGCCCTGCAGCATCGCGGCCAGGAGGCCGCCGGCATCGTCTCCTACGACGGCACGCGCTTCCACTCGGAACGCCGCCTCGGCCTCGTCGGCGACACCTTCTCCAGGCGCGAGGTGATCGAGCGGCTGCCCGGCAATGTCGCGGTCGGCCACGTCCGCTACTCCACGACCGGCGCCACCATCCTGCGCAACGTGCAGCCGCTGTTCGCCGAGCTCAACGCCGGCGGCTTCGCCGTCGGCCATAACGGCAACCTCACCAACGGCCTGTCGCTGCGGCGCGACCTCGTGCGCGACGGCGCCATGATGCAGTCGACCACCGACACCGAGGTGATCCTGCACCTAGTCGCCCGTTCCAAGCGCAACCATTTCATCGACCGTTTCATCGAGGCGCTACGCGCGCTCGAAGGCGCCTATTCGCTGACCGCACTCACCAACAAGAAGCTGATCGGCGCCCGCGATCCGCTCGGCATCCGCCCGCTGGTGCTGGGCGACCTCGACGGCAGCCCGATCCTCGCCTCGGAAACCTGCGCGCTCGACATGATCGGCGCCAAATACGTCCGCGACATCGAGCCCGGCGAGATCGTCGTGTTCGACGAGAGCGGCGCGCACAGCCACAAGCCGTTTCCGCCGAAGCCGCCGCGGCCCTGCATCTTCGAATACATCTACTTCTCCCGCCCCGACTCCATCGTCGGCGGCCGCTCGGTCTACGATGTGCGCAAGGCCTTCGGCGCGCAGCTCGCGCGCGAAAGCCATGTCGATATCGACGTCGTCGTGCCGGTGCCGGATTCCGGCGTGCCCGCCGCGCTCGGCTACAGCCAGCATTCCGGCGTGCCGTTCGAGCTCGGCATCATCCGCAACCACTATGTCGGCCGCACCTTCATCCAGCCGACCCAGAGCGGCCGCGAAATCGGCGTGCGCATGAAGCATGCCGCCAACCGCATCGCCATCGAGGGCAAGCGCATCCTTTTGATCGACGACTCGCTGGTGCGCGGCACGACCTCGAAGAAGATCGTGCGCATGATGCGCGATGCCGGCGCGAAGGAAGTGCATTTCCGCCTCGCCTCGCCCCCGATCCTCTATCCCGACTATTACGGCATCGACCTGCCCGACCGCGGCGGGCTGCTGGCGGCCACCCATTCGCTGGAGGAGATGCGCGAGATCATCGGCGCCGACTCGCTCGCCTTCCTGTCGATCGACGGCGTGTACCGCGCCATGGGCTATCCCGGCCGCGATCCGGCCAATCCAAAATTCTCCGATCACTGCTTCACCGGCACCTACCCGACCGGCCTCACCGACCAGAACCAGCCGGAGCCACAGCCGCGGCAGCTCTCGCTGCTGGCGGAAGCGAGCTGATATTGTCGTCCCTGCGAACGCAGGGACCCATAACCACCGGCCCTCGTTGTTGGAACAGGGCTGGACACTAGCACCATCTCCCATCATGACCTTCACGGAGTATGGGTCCCCGCGTTCGCGGGGACGACCCGTGGAGAGAGTTGCCTTCGATGACAAAGCCCCTCGCCAATCGTATCGCCCTCGTGACCGGCGCCTCGCGCGGCATCGGCTATGCCACTGCGATCGCACTCGCCAGGCGCGGCGCGCATGTCGTGGCGGTAGCGCGCACGCAAGGCGGGCTGGAAGAGCTCGACGACGAAATCCGTAAGGAGGGCGGCAGCGCCACGCTGGCGCCGCTCAGCCTCACCGACACCGACGGCATCGCGCGGCTCGGCGCGGCACTCCATGAGCGCCACGGCAAGCTCGACATCCTCGTCGGCAATGCCGGCGTGCCCGGCCCCTCCTCGCCGCTCGGCCATATCGAGCTGAAGCAGTGGAACGACGCGTTTGCGGTCAACGTCACCGCGAACTTCCAGCTCATCCGCTGCATGGAGCCGCTGCTGAAGCAATCCGATGCCGGCCGCGCGGTGTTCGTCACCTCCGGCGCCGCCAGCAAGGCCAATGCCTATCTCGGCCCCTACGCCGCCTCGAAAGCCGCGCTGGAGACCCTGGTGCGCGTCTGGGCCAACGAGACCGCCTCGCTGCCATTGCGTGTCAATCTCTTCAGCCCCGGCCCAATCCGCACCCGCATGCGTGCAACGGTCTTCCCGGGTGAGGACCCGATGACGCTGGAGACGCCCGAGCAAGCCGCCGAATTCATCGTGCCGCTGTGCTCGCCGGAATGGACCGAGACCGGCAGGCTTTACGACTACAGGACGCGGACGCTGATGACGTTCAGAGCACCGGCCTGACGCAGGAACGAAGTTGACGTTCGGCGGAAATCCTTGGTGCCGCGACCGCAACGAAAGGGCATCGCGACGCGCAAACCTGCTTTGACGTCAGGCGCATTGTCATTCCCGCTCGCGGCGGGCAATCAAGAAGAATGCCGGACCGGATCTCGAAACGGGATCCGCCCGGCATCAACCTTTGGAGGAAAAACAACATGAAAAACGGACTTGCGCGGAACTCCGCCGCGCTGATCGTGCTCGCCGGCTTCTCGCTCGCGAGCCCCGCCTTCGCCCAGGACAAGAACATCAAGATCGGCGTGCTCAACGACATGTCGAGCCTCTACGCGGATATCGGCGGGCCGAACTCGCTCGCCGCGGTCAAGATGGCGGTCGAGGATTCCGGTCTCAAGGCCAGGGGCTGGAACATCGAGGTGCTGAGCGGCGACCACCAGAACAAGCCCGACATCGGCGTCAACATCGCGCGGCAGTGGATCGATGCCGACAAGGTCGATGCCATCGCCGACACGCCGAACTCCGGCGTGGCGCTCGCGGTAAGCAATCTCGTGAAGGACAAAAACTCGGTGCTGCTCAATTCGGGCGCCGCCACCGCCGACCTCACCGGCAAGGCGTGCAATCCCAACACCATCTCCTTCACCTACGACACCTACATGCTCGCCAACGGCACCGGCAAGGCGCTGACCAAGGCCGGCGGCGATACCTGGTTCTTCCTCACTGCCGACTACGCCTTCGGCCATGCGCTGGAGCGCGACACCGGCAACGTCGTCACCAAGACCGGCGGCAAGGTGGTGGGCGCGGTCAGGCATCCGCTCAACACGTCGGACTTCTCGTCCTTCCTGCTGCAGGCGCAATCGTCGAAGGCCAAGGTCATCGGGCTTGCCAATGCCGGTGGCGACACCACCAACTCGATCAAGCAGGCGGCCGAATTCGGCATTGTCCAGGGCGGCCAGAAGCTCGCCGCGTTGCTGCTCTTCATCAACGACGTGCACGCGCTTGGTCTAAGAACGGCGCAGGGCCTGACCTTCACCGAATCCTTCTATTGGGATCTCAACGACAAGACCCGCGAATGGTCGAAGCGTTTCCAGAAGGTCTCGCCGAAGGGCGCGATGCCCTCGATGACGGTCGCGGGGCTCTATGCGGAGATACTCCATTACCTGAAGGCGATGGAAGCGCTCGGCAGCAATCCGCGTGACGGCGCCAAGGTCGTCGCCAAGATGAAGGAGCTGCCGACCGACGATCCCCTGTTCGGCAAGGGCCCGCTGCGCGCCGACGGCCGCCGCCTGATCCCGGCCTATCTGTTCGAGGTGAAGAAGCCCGAGGAATCCAAGGGACCGTGGGACTACTACAAGCTGGTCGCCACCATCGCGCCGGAAGACGCCGCTAAGCCGCTGGAAGCCAGCGACTGCCCGATGGTGAAGAAGTGACGGCGTAGCCGTCATTTCCCGGATGCGCTCAATGCGCATCCGGGCTTTCAGCTCAACGCCGCCAGCGCATTCTTTTCGAACGGCATCAATTCATCCAGCCGGCCGTCACGAACCTTGACCAGCCATTGCGGATCTTGAAGCAGCGCCCGGCCAACGGCAACGAGATCGAACTCATCACGCTCCAGGCGCCGGATCAGTTCGTCGAGAGAAGCCGGCTGTGAACTCTCGCCACCAAAGGCGGCAACGAATTCGCCGGTCAAGCCGACCGAGCCGACCGTGATCGTCGGCACGCCCGTCAGCTTCTTGGCCCATCCGGCAAAGTTGAGGTCGGAGGCTTCGAACTCCGGCTCCCAGAAGCGGCGCTGCGAGCAATGCAGCACGTCGACGCCGGCATCGACCAGCGGCTTGAGCCAGGCTTCCAATGCACGCGGCGTCTCCGCCAGCTTCACCGCAAAGTCCTGCTGCTTCCACTGGCTGACGCGGAGCATGATCGGAAACTCCTCACCCACCGCCCTGCGCACGGCATGGACGATCTCGGCGGCAAAGCGCGCTCTGCCCGGCAGGTCCTTGCCGCCATAGGCGTCCTCGCGCCGGTTGGTGCCGTCCCAGAAGAATTGGTCGATGAGATAACCATGGGCGCCATGCAGTTCGACGGCATCGAAGCCCAGGCGCTTGGCCGCCAGCGCGGCATCGGCGAAGGCACGAACGGCGTCCGCGATGTCCTCCTCGCTCATCGGCTCGCCGAACCTCTTGCCCGGCCGCGACAGGCCGGACGGACTGTCATAGGCGCCGGGCGGCGACCAGTCCTTAGCGCTGGTGCGGACGCACCCGACATGCCACAGCTGCGGCGCCATCAGGCCGCCGGCGGCATGCACCTCGTCGACGACGCGACGCCACGCCGCGAGCTCCTTCTCACCATGAAAGCGGGGAACATTCGGATCGTTCAGCGATGCCGGACGGTCCACGCCCGTCCCCTCCGAGATAATCAGGCTGACCCTGCCTTCCGCGCGGCGACGGTAGTACTGCGCGACCGCTTCGGTGGCGATGCCGCCCGGCGAGAACGACCGCGTCATCGGCGCCATGACGACGCGGTTCGGCAGGGTCAGCCCCTTGAGCTTGAAGGGCCGGAAAAGCACGTCAATCGACATTCGCACTCCGTCGTTTGCCGGCAGGTCCGGAGCGCACACGCGGTCCGGTCCGCCAGCGACTGTCATTTTTGCCCGGCGCCGAGCACTTCGCCGAACTGCTCCCACGAGCTACCGGTCCAGCGCTGCAACTGGAGCTGCGTATAGGCCATGCTGTTGTCAGAACCGGTATTGACCATGATCCCCGGTATCAGCGTCGGCAGCGACAGCCCGCGTATGCTCCGCGCCTGCTTGACGATGCTCTCGCGCGACAGGTCGTTGCCGCATTGCTTGAGCACCTGCTCGAGGATCTGGCCCTGCTGGGTGCCGTACAGGTAGTTGGCGTCGCCGATATCGGCGCCCGGCAGGTATTTTGCGAAATGCGCGCGGTACCATTTCATGCCGGGATCGTCGGCCCATTTCTTGTCGCCGGGATCCTTGAGGAACGTCGCGGCGACGATGCCCACTGCCTTCTCGGGGCCCGCGGGCACGATGGTGGAGGCGACCGAAGTCGACACCACATTGATGAGAAACAGCGGCTTCCAACCGATCTCGTCAGCCTTCTTGATGGCCTGGGCCGCGAACTTCGGCGTGCCCGCGAACAGAAGGGCCTCCGCGCCCGACGACTTCAGCGAGACCACATGGGAATCGATGGTCGGCTCGCTGACTTCATAGGAGGAAGCGACGACCTTCTTGTCGAAATCGTCCTTCAGGTACGACTTGAAAGCGCTGACGAAGTCCCTGCCGAGATCGTCGTTCTGATATAGGATCGCAATCTTCGCATTGGGCCGGGCCTTGGCAATATACTTCGCATAGATCAGGCCCTCGGTGGTGTAGCTCGGCAGGCCCGTCGTGGTCATCGGGAATTCGCTGAAGTTGGCGAACTTCGTCGCCCCGCTCACCGCGAACAGATGCGGCACCTTCCTGGCATTCACGTATTTGATAGTGGCGCCGATGCCCGGCGTGCCCAGCGGGCTGAACAGGAACGCCACCTCGTCGCTCTCGATCAGCTTTCGGGTCTGCTCGACCGTCTTCGGCGGGCTGTAGGCGTCGTCGTAAGTGATGAGGTTGATCTTCCGCCCGTTGATGCCGCCGCGGTCGTTGATCGAATTGACGTAGGCGATGAGCCCCTTGCCGACATTGCTCAGTGACGACGCCGGTCCGCTGAACGGGAACGTCGCGCCGATCTTGATCTCCTGCTCGGTGACGCCAGGCGTTTCGGCATGCGCGGCAGCAACCGCGAATACCGTGATGGCCGCGACTGCGGCAACTATCTTCCTCAACATCGTCTTCTCCCTCCCTGTTGGCCGCGATGCCCGTTTGGCGTGTTCACCACTTTTCCTTGAACGGGCGGATTTCCAGTTCGAACGTCCAGGCGCTGCGCGGCTGCTGGTAGAGCTGCCAGTAGGCCTCCGCCACCGAGGTCGGCGGCATCAGCGCGTCCGGATCGTTCAGCGCGTCAGGCCCGAGCGCCTCGAGGCGGCGCTGGCGCACCCACTCGGTATTGACGCCGGAATCGATGATGAGATGGGCGACATGGATGTTCTGCGGCCCGAGTTCGCGCGCCATCGCCTGCACTACCGCGCGAAGGCCGAACTTGGCGCTGGCAAAGGCCGCATAGCCCGAGCCGCCGCGCAAGGACGCGGTGGCGCCGGTGAAGAAGATGTTGCCCTGCCCGCGCGGCAGCATCAGGCGGGCCGCCTCGCGGCCTGCGAGGAATCCGGAATAGCAGGCCATCTCCCAAACCTTGCGGAACACGCGCTCGGTCGTGTCGAGGATCGGGAAGTTGACGTTGGCGCCGATGTTGAAGATGCACGCTTCCAGCGGTGCCTGCCGATCGGCATCGTTGAGGAAGGAGACGATCTCCTCCTCCTTGCGCGCATCCAGCGAGCGCGCGGCAATCGTGCCGCCGGCAGCCTCGATGTCCTTCACCAGCGGTGCGAGCTTCTCGCCATTGCGGCGGCCGGCGAAGATCGAAAACCCCTCGCCTGCGAACTTCTTGGCGATTTCGGCGCCGATATAGTCGCCTGCACCAATGATCGCGGCGGTGGCGTTTCGCTTGGTCATCTTGTTTTCCTCGACGGCATCGGAACCGGCAGCCGCCAAAATCCGGTCAGCCTGCGGCTGCTTTGCGTGCGGTTGCGGAAACACCGCGCGCGATGGCGGCTTCCTTCAGCTTGTTCTTGAGGATCTTGCCGGTGGATGCCGCGGGCAGCGCCTCGAGGATCACGATCTCGCTCGGCCGCTTGTAGGAGGTCAGTTGCACGGCGGCGTAGGCCTGCAGGTCCGCGGCCGTCAGCTTGGCGCCCGGCAAGAGCTGCACGAAGGCGACGACCTCCTCATTGCCTTCGACGGCGCGGCCGACCACGGCCGATTGCACCACCAGGCCGTGGGAATTGAGCACCGCCTCGACCTCGGCCGGGTAGACGTTGAAGCCCGAGCGGATGATCAGTTCCTTGGTGCGGCCGGCGATGTAGAGCTCGCCCTCCGCGTTTACCCGGGCGAGATCGCCGGTGTTGAACCAGCCCTCCTTGTCGATTGCGGCGGCCGTGAGCTCAGGTGCCCGGTAGTAACCGAGCATGACATTGAGCCCGCGGACATGCAGCTCGCCGACCTCGCCCGAACGAACCTCGCTGCTCTGATTGTTGACGACGCGATGCTCGATGCCGGGAAGGAAGCGTCCGACCGTATCGTCATCAGCGAGTTCATCCTCGCGCACGCCCGATAGACCCGGAGAGCACTCGGTGATGCCGTAGTTGTTGAGCAAGGGGATGCCGAACTCGGCTTCGATGCGGCCCTTCAGCACCAGGTCGAGCGGCGCGCCGGCGACGCACATCATGCGCAGATTGCCACGCGCGAGCCTCGAGAGGCCTTGCACCGCCTTGTATTCGAGCAGTCGCTGATAGGTGGCGGGAACGCCGAACAGTGTCGTGATGCCCTCCTGCGCAATCGCCCGCGCCAGCGCCGCCGGGTCCGCCTTCGGCACAACGTGGAGCGTCGCGCCGTGCATGAGCGTCGCAATCAGAAGCACCGCATAGCCGACGATGTGCGACATCGGCAGCACGCCATAGATGCGGTCCACAGGGACGGTTTTCCGCAGCAGGCCCGACGTCCTCGCCGCGACGAGCAGGTTCTGGTGCGTCAGCATCACGCCTTTCGGCGTGCCCGTCGTGCCGGAGGTGTACATCAGGCCCGCCACCTGTTTGGCGCGGTCCGGCATTACAGGCTCCGGCTGCGCCGTTTCGTTCAGCGGACCGATCCCGACCGTGAACGGACCGATCGAGCCCATTCGTGCGCCGAGGCGATCCGCATGGGCGGCGGCTTCCTGCGACAGGCCGGAATTCAGCAGGACCCGGCGCGCCCCGCTGTGTTCGGCGATCTGGTCCAGCTCGCGCGCCGACAGCCGCGGGTTCACGGCAATCCCCCATGCATCGAGCTTGCTTGCGGCAAACAGCAAAGCGCCGAGCGCGACGCTGTTCTCGCTCGCCACCATCAGCCGATCGCCTGGCCGGATACCGAGACGCGACAGATCGGCAGCGGCGGCATCCACAGCCTCGGAGAACGCGCGATAGCTCCAGACCCGATCGCCTTCGACGAAGGCGGGATGATCCGGCATCTCCTTCACGAAGCGGGCATAGACCTCGTGAATCCGCGACGGCAGGTCGCGCAACAACTCTTCTCTGCCGAATGTGTCGATCCTCGCCTTCATCGCTTCCTCCCTCGCAAGCGGGCCGTTCGCCCTTGTTCTGCTGCCTTCCGCCCGTCAGGACGCGGCGCCAGCTCGCATCGGCTCGCGCCCGCGGGCCAGTTGCGCCTGAATTTCCTCCTCGACGTCGCGCAGCTGGTCCTTGCCGAAGAACATCTCGTCGCCAACGAAGAATGTCGGTGAGCCGAATGCGCCGCGCGAGACCGCGTCCTCGGTGAGCTGCACCAGCCGGCTCTTGACCGCCGGCGCCTGCGATTTCGCGACAATGCGACCGACGTCGATACCCGACGACGCAAGCGCCGCCTGCATCACCTCGGGATCGTCCATCTTCTTCGGCTCTTCCCACATGTGATGGTAGACGGCGTGGAAATACGGCCGGAACATTCCTTCGGCCTGCGCCGCGACCGCGCCGCGCATCAGCTGCAGGGTGTTGACGGGAAAGAACGGGTTCTTGCGGAAACTCGCGATGTCGTAGCGGCGGATGAACCGCTCGGTCTCCACTTCCATGTATTCGCGCTTGTTGCGGATGCCCCTGAGATAGTCGGCGGGGGAAGAGTTGCCCGTCAGCTTGTAGATGCCGCCAAGTAACACCGGCACGTAGTCGAAGCTGACGCCGGTCCGCTTCTCCACCTCTGGAATGAACTTGGCCGCCAGATAGGCGTTCGGGCTGCCGAAATCGAACATGAATTGAACCTTGAGCAACGCACGATCGGCCATCTGCATCCCCGTCTGGCCGGTCGCAGCGCCGGCTCAATAGGCTCAGACATACCGTTCTAAAACAGAACTGTAAAATGGTAACGCTTCGCGCAGCTGAATCGAAATTGTAGTTTGTTAATTCCTATTTGGAATGCAATATGTTATGTCGTATTGATCAACGTCGGATGACGGCGCGCGGAGAGTCGCGATGAGATGGGACAGCCTCGAGGAAGAGCAGTGTTCGCTGGCGCGGACCGTTGCGGTCATTGGCGACCGCTGGAGCCTGCTGGTGCTGCGCGAGTGCTTCCTTCGCGTCCGCCGCTTCGAGGAGTTCCAGTCGCGCCTCGCCATCACCCGGCATCTGCTCGCGGACCGGCTGAAGAAGTTCGTGAAGTTCGGCGTGCTCCGGCGGGTAAAATACCAGGAGCGTCCCGCGCGCTACGAATACATCCTGACGCAGCGCGGGCTCGACCTATATCCGATCGTGATGGCGATCGTGCATTGGGGCGACACGCACATGGTCGACGAGCGCGGCAGGCCCCTGCTCCATCAGCACAAGAATTGCGGCAAGGTCTTCGATCCCGTGATGATCTGCTCGGAATGCGGCGAGCCGCTCAAGGCCAGGGAAGTCCACACCCATCCCGGTCCGGGCGCGCCCGAGCCCGCCGCGGCCGGCTGAAGCGCCCTCAGGGCCCGCGCGCGATGTCCTCGCCGGCCGACTTCCTGCCCGCCAGCGTCCGCATCGCAATCGCCAGCGCCAGCAGAACCAGCGCGGCAGCCAGCAGGAACGGTGCGCCCGGCAGCTGGAACGCGGTCTGCGGGCCGATGAAATTGGCAAAGGTCAGCGTGAACAGGAACGGCCCGATCAGCTGCGAAATGCTCTGCACGCTGGTGGTTGCCCCCTGCAACTGCCCCTGTTGCTCCGGCGAAACCAGCCGCGTCATCAGCGCCTGCGTCGCGGCGCCCGAAACGCCCCACAGCGCCATCACGGGGATGCCCGTCAGGAACCAGGTCCCGGTCGGCGCCGTGCCGCAGATCAGGAAGCCGACCGTGCCGCAGGCCAGCCCGAAGAACAACGCTTTCCGCTCGCCGAAACGCTTCACGATCGGTCCGATCGCCGCGCCCTGCACCACCATCTGGCAGATGCCGACCAGCGCCAGGGTCAGCCCGACGGTCTTGGCGTCCCAGCCATAGCGATAGCCCGCATACAGCACGAAGACGGAAGGCAGCACGACATGGGCGAGCTGCGCGAAGAAATTCGCCAGCGATAATCCCGCCAACTCGCGGTCGGACTTCAGGAGACGCAACGCGCCCACCGGGCTTGCGCTCTTCCAGCGCCATGGCGAGCGTCGTTCCCTCGGCAGCGACTCCGGCAGGATCAAGAGGCCATACAGCGTGTTGGCGAAGCTGAGGCCCGCCGCCGCCCAGAACGGCAGCCGCGGATCGATGTCGCCGAGCAGCCCGCCGAGCGCGGGGCCGAGAATGAATCCCGCACCGAAGGCGACGCCGATCTTGCCGAACACCGCGGCGCGACGCTCCGGCGCGGTGATGTCGGCGATATAGGCAAACGCGGTCGAGATGCTCGCCGAGGTGATGCCGGAGATCAGCCGCCCCACGAACAGCCAGGCCAGCGACGGCGCCAGCGCCATCAGCACATAATCGAGCGCGAGCCCGAAATTCGACAGCAGAATCACCGGACGGCGTCCGAAGCGATCGGACAGCGCGCCCAGCACCGGCGAGAAGAAGAACTGCATCACCGCCCAAGCCGTGCCGAACAGGCCGTAGATGCGCGCGGCGTTGGCGGTATCGTTGTCGACGAAGCTCTCGATCAGCTTGGGCAGGATCGGAATGATCACGCCGAGCGCCAGCATGTCGAGCAGGATGGTGACGAAGATGAACGCGACCGCCGCACCGCGCGGCGTTGCTGCCGCTCGATTTGCCGGCGCCTCGCCGCTCATGACGGCCGCTTCCGCTTGTGCGCGAAGGGGTTGGCCTTCTCGCGCAGCGTGATGCGGATCGGCGTGCCCGGCAGCTCGAATGCCTCGCGCAGCGAATTGACGAGATAGCGCAGGTAGGATTGCGGCACGGCATCGGCGCGCGAGCAGAACAGCACGAAGCTCGGCGGCCGGGCCTTGGTCTGGGTGATGTAGTTCAGCTTCAGCCGGCGGCCCGACACCGCCGGCGGCGGATTGGCCGAGACCGCCTGCTCGAACCAGCGATTGAGCGCCGCGGTCGGAACGCGCCGGTTCCACACCGAATAGGCCTGTTGAATGGCCGTCATCAGGCGATCGATGCCCTCGCCCGTCATTCCCGACACGGCCACCAGCGGCGCGCCCTTGACCTGCGGCAGCCAGTGATCGGCATCGGTGCGCAGTGCGGAGATCAAGTTCGGCTTGCGCTCGACCAGGTCCCATTTGTTGACCGCGAGCACGATGGCGCGGCCCTCGCGCTCGATCAGATCGGCGATGCGCAGGTCCTGTTCCTCGAACTTGTTCTGAGCATCCATCATGAGCACGACGACTTCGGCAAAGCGCACCGCGCGCAGCGCATCGGCCACCGAAAGCTTCTCCAGCTTCTCCTCGATCCGCGAGCGGCGGCGCAGGCCCGCAGTATCGAACACGCGAAACTTGCGGCTCTGCCATTCGATCTCGACCGCGATGGAATCGCGGGTAGTGCCGGCTTCGGGACTGGTCAGCAGCCGCTCCTCGCCGAGCAGTTGGTTGATCAGCGTCGACTTGCCGGCATTGGGCCGGCCGACGATGGCGACGCGAATGGGGCGTGTCGCGGCTTCTTCTTCCGAGATGTCCTCATCCTCGGCCTCCGCTTCATCCTCGACGGGCTCCGGCATCAGCGCGCGCAACGCGTCGTAGAGGTCGCCCATGCCCTCGCCGTGCTCGGCGGAGATCTGCACGGGATCGCCGAGCCCGAGCGCGTAGGATTCCATCGCGCCCACTTCACCATGCTTGCCCTCGGCCTTGTTGGCGACCAGCACCACCGGCTTGTTGGCGCGGCGGGCGAAATCGGCAAAGGCGCGGTCCGTGGGCGTCAGGCCCATGCGGGCGTCGATCACGAACATCAGCGCGTCGGCCTGCGCGATCGCGGTCTCCGTCTGCTCCTGCATCCGCGCGGTCAGCGAGCCCCTGGCGCCTTCATCGAGGCCGGCGGTGTCGATGATGGTGAAGGCGAGATCGTAGAGCTTCGCCTCGCCCTCGCGGCGGTCCCGGGTGACGCCCGGCAGGTCGTCGACCAGCGCAAGCTTCTGTCCGACCAGCCGGTTGAACAGCGTCGACTTGCCGACATTGGGCCGGCCGATAATGGCGATCGTGAAAGACATGAGACGTTTTCAAGCGCCGGTTTTGCCGTGCCTGTCAATGCGAGGGGTATGAATTAACGCGAGAAACTGCCGCTCGGCAGCGGCGCCGGGAAGGCGGATTGTTGTTGCTGCGGCGGCTGGGCCTGCTGCGGCGCCGGATCCGGCGGCGGCGCGGTGGTGCGGCGGCGCACGATCTTGGCCGGCTTCGGCGGCGGCGGCGCGGCGGCGACGCTGTTTTCATCGTCGGCGGCGGCAGCGTCGGGATCGGGTGCCGCGGCGGGGGCTGTGGCCTGCTTCGACTTGCTCTTGGATTTCGCAGCGTGCGAGCCGGGCGGCGGCTCCAGCAGCGTCGGAGGCGCGGCGGCCGCGGCCGCCGCGTTCTGCTGGTCGATCTGTTCCTGGCGCGCGCCCTTGTAGAGGTCCTTCGGCACGCCCTGCTCGAGCCCCGGCACGCCGTCGGGGAATACCGGCTTGCGCTCGCCCGGCAGCTTCTTCTTGGTGTCCATCCAGTCGAGCAGGTCGGCCGGATCGAAATTGGCCAGGCCGCCGCTGCAGCCGCCCAGCACGCCCGAAAGGGCGATCAGGACGGACAGGGCGATCAGGCGTTGCGATCCGCGCATGGTCCTTAAGATCCCGTCAGCTCTTGGCGACCGGCGGCAGCAGCGCCTGCAGCGCTTCGGCGCGCGAGCGCAGGCCCGGCGGCGTATCGCCGTCGTTCGCGATCATATCCAGCCACTGCCGCGTCGCGGTCGTGTCGTTGGCGCGCCAGGCCGACAGCGCCAGCAGCTCGCGCGCGCTGTGGCGGAAGGCGCCGTCCTTGCCCGCGGCCGGCTCCAGCCGCTGCAGCATGTTGGGATAGGTCGTGGTTTCCAGCAGCAATTGCGCGGCGCGGACACGGGCCAGATCGCGCTCCGGCGCGGCAACGGAATTGTCGGCGGCGATGTCGTCGAACATCTTGGCTGCGGCCGGCTTGTCGCGCGCGGCGACTTCCGCGGCGGTGCGCAGCCGCGCCAGGATGCGGTAGCCGGTCGGCGCCTTCGCGGCGAGATCGGCAAAGGCAGCCTCGGCCTCGGCATGCTTGTTCTGATCGGCGAGCTCCGCTGCACGGTCGAACGCCGCACCGGCCTCGGCGGCCTTCTTGGCTTCCAGATACTGGTAGCCGCGCCAGCCGCCCACGCCCGCGACGATCACGATCGCCAAGGCAATAATGTAGATCGAGTACTTGTCCCACAGCTGCTTGAACTGCTCCCGACGTACTTCCTCGTCTACTTCATCAAATAATTCAGACACTTAAGGCTATCCCACCGCCGATGAGCCGCTGGCTGAAGGGAGCGGCGCCATGCGCCCGGTCCCCACCTTGGCGCGGCGTTACCCTAACGATATGGCCGTGGCAAGGCAAAGCGAGGCAGGTCAAAGCGTTAACGGGGGAGATTGGCACCGGAATTGAGGGATTTGCCCCCGACCAACGGTCGACCAACATTGACATCGCGGTTCAGGAATTGGCGTAGTCAGGCGCATCGAATTTTTGGTTGCAGGTGATTCATGCCGTTGCGCGCCCCGCTCGTCCTGTTGGCCCTGGCGGCGATCCTGCCTGGGGTGTCCCTCGCCACCGAGATCAAGCCGAAAACGCCGGACAGCGCTTTCGCCGGCAAGCTCCGCCCGGACATCCTCGGCATCTCGGCGGATGCGACGGCCGACACGGCGCGTAGCGTGTTCGAAGCCACCTTCAAGGGGCGGACCGACAGCACGAGCGAAATCGGGCGAGCCAGGTTCGGCACTTCGTCCGTCAGCTACACCGCGACGCTTAATTACAGCGTGCCCCTCAACGCCAGGCAAAGCGGCGAGGCGCTGGTCGCGGGCTTCTCCTCTCCGGCCAGCGAGAACCGCGTCTTCTTCGTTTCGCGCACGCTGAACTTCGCCGAGGGCGAGCAGCCGGCCAGGGCCGACATGATCAGGCAGGTGATGGACAAATACGGCACGCCGACGATCGTCGGCGACCAGCACCTCTACTACGTCTATCGCGGCAACTCGATCGTGTCGGTCGGCGGCAAGTTCAGCAAGCCGGCGCTCGCGCTCGAGGCGATCGACAAGCCGCTCGATCCGAAGATGGCGCTGAAGCTCAATACCGACAAGGGCCGGGGCCGCGGCAGCTG
>NZ_JBQTHN010000259.1:0-4527 GCF_052389815.1 Bradyrhizobium sp.
TCGTAGAAAGTTCATTCTCTGCACTGCTTGCGCAATGACGGCAACAGAATATTTTCGGCGCTATGGCGTCGGACTGCGAATGGATTTCTACTGCGTCGATGGCCGATTGAATATTTGCCCAGCCTCGGAAGCGTGCCCACCTCTACGAGTGCGCTCTTGAAGGTGGGCACGGCGCGTGCGCGCCTTTGCCCACCCTACGAATTGCCCTCAACAAAAATGCCCGGCTGCGAGGCCGGGCACTTTCATGCGCGGTCGGTGCTGAGAAATCTTACGCCGCGCGGACCTTGGCCAGGAACTGGTCGACCGCGTCGCGCAGCATGCCGGACTGATTGTCGAGCTCCCTGGCGTTGGCGAGCACGTCGGAAGCCGCGTTGCCGGTGGCCGACGCCGCCGTAGTGACGCTGCCGATATTGGCGTTGATCTCGCTGGAGCCGGCCGCCACCTGCTGGATGTTGCGCGCGATTTCGCGGGTCGCATCGCCCTGCTGGTCGATCGAGGTCGAGATCGAGGACGTGATCTCGCTCATCTGCGCGATGGTCTGGCTGATGCCGCCGATCGAGGCCACGGCCTCGCTGGTGGAAGACTGCATCGCCGCGACCTGGGCGGAAATCTCTTCGGTGGCCTTCGCGGTCTGGTTGGCCAGCGCCTTCACCTCGGAAGCGACCACCGCAAAGCCGCGGCCGGATTCGCCGGCGCGGGCCGCCTCGATGGTGGCGTTGAGCGCCAGCAGGTTGGTTTGCGCCGCGATGCTGTGGATCAGCTTCACCACCTCGCCGATCTTTTCGGCGCCGGTGGAGAGCGCCTGAACGATGCCGTTGGTGCGCTGGGCATCCTGCACCGCCTGGCTTGCGATCTCACTGGAGCGCGACACCTGGCGCGAGATTTCCGCAACCGAGCTCGAGAGCTCCTCGGCCGCCGCGGCAACCGTGCCGACATTGTTGGAGGCGCTTTCGGACGTCGCGCTCACCATGGCGGCGCGCGCACTGGCGTCGCTGGCGGTCGCCGTCATCGATTGCGCGGTGCCCTGCATGCCGGTCGCCGCCGTCGATACCGAGCGGACGATGCCGCTGACCGAGCGTTCGAAATCGCCGGCGAGGCTTTCCATCGCGGTGCGGCGTTCGGCGGCCGCGTGCTTCCGGTTCTCGGCCTCGGCCTGCTCGAGCCCGCGGATGCGAAGCGCATTGTCCTTGAATATCTGGACGGTGGCGGCCATGGCGCCGATCTCGTCGCCGCGGCCGGTGCCGGGAATGTCGCCATCCAGCTTGCCTTCGGCCAGCGCCTGCATGCGCGTACCGAGCTCACCGAGCGGCTTGGAGATGCTGCGGCCGATCATCCAGGCGATGCTGCCGGAGACGACGGCGATGCCGAGCACGGCAAGCCCGAGCAGCCAGGCGATCGGGGCCATCTTGGTGTCGAGATCGTCGAGATAGGCGCCGGTGCCGACATACATGTCGAGGCCGGGGGCCGCCACCGCATAGCCGATCTTACGGATCGGCTTCTCGGTGCCGGGCTTCATGTAATCGTACCAGAGCAGGATTTCGCCGTTTTTCTTGACGCCGTCCATCAGCTCCTGGGAGAGCTTCCGCCCGTTGGTGACGACGTCCATGCGGTTCTGGCCGATCGCCGCCGGGTTCGGCGCCATCACGGTGATGCCCTCATAGGTCGTGCCGAACAGATAGCCGTTGCCGTTGTCGTAGGTCAGGGCATTGGCGCGCTTGCCGAACTCGGCGCGGGCCTGCTCCTTCGTCATTTGACCGGCATCGATCTGCTTCTTGTAGCTGGCGGCCATGTTCTTCGCCATTTCGACGATGGCCTTGGTCTGCTCGATGCGTGCGTTCAGCATCTCGCGCTGCATCAGGTAGCCGGCGAGAGCGCCTGCCATGCACAGGCCGAGCAGCGTCACACCCAAGAGGATCCCGAGCTTGGGCGTGATCTTCAGATTGGTCAGTTTCACGAGGGTCTCCGGGCAAAAATAGTCGGCGGGGCGCGGCAGTTGCGATTGATTCGCTGCACGTTATCGTGAGACCCTTTAGCGGTTCCTTACGGGTTCCCCGTAGAAGTCCTGAGCGCGAAAGAGGAGGCACCCTCCGGTTCTACAACCGGCAATTGCGATACTGAGGTGGTCTCATGCGCGGCCTGACGACCGCAGATCACAAGCAACACCGACGAATCAAATCGGGAGCAGGAAATGCCGAAATTCAGGGTAGTGACGCCGAAAGGCGCGAGCTTCACGGTCGCCGGCGGCGGCTACGACTATGAGCTGGAGGCGCTCGAACCGATCGGCGCCGAGATCGTCGAGGCGCCGGCGAACGAGGCGGAGTTCATCGCGGCTGCGAGGAACGCCGATGCGATCTACGCCAAGGGCATGCCGATCTCCAAGGCGATCATCGATGCGCTGGAGAACTGCAAGGTGATCACGCTCGGCTCGGTCGGCGTCGACAGCGTGGACGTCAAGGCCGCCACCGCGCGCGGCATTCCCGTCACCAACGTGCCCGACACCTTCATCGAGGAAGTCGCCGACCACGCCATGGCGCTCTTGCTCGGCGGCTTCCGCCGCCTGGTCGAGCAGGACAGGATGGTGCGCGAAGGTCGCTGGGCTGAGGGCCGCCCCGCACTCCTGAAGATTCCGCGGCTGATGGGCCAGACGCTCGGCTTCATCTCCTTCGGCCGCGTCGCGCGCGCGGTGGCAAAGCGCGCCGCGCCGTTCGGCCTGCGGATGATGGCGTTCGACCCGTTCGTCCAGGAAACGCTGATGTACGATCACGGCGTAATGCCGGCGACGCTCTCCGAAGTCCTGTCGCAGTCGGACTTCGTCTCCATGCACGCGCCGGCGCGCCCCGAGGTGCATCACATGCTCGGCGAGAAGCATTTCCGCCAGATGAAGAAGACCGCCACCTTCGTCAACACCGGCCGCGGCGCCACCGTGGACGAGGTCGCGCTGATCAAGGCGCTGCAGGAAGGCTGGATCGCGCATGCCGCGCTCGACGTGCTGGAAACGGAGCCGCCCTCGCACAACAATCCGATGCTGCGCATGGACAACGTGACGCTGACGGCTCACGTCGCTTCCGCCTCGGCGCGCTTCGACGAGGCGCGCAAGCGCCGCGTGGGCTACGAATTGTCGCTGGTGCTGCAGGGCATGTGGCCGGTGAGTTGCGTCAACCCGTCGGTGCTGCAGAACACCGCGCTGCGCCGCTGGCAGCCCGTCGGGATGGACCGCGGCCCGAACAGCTAGTTTAGCTAGCGGATGTAGAACGCGACCGGCGCGCTGAAGCTCATCGAGGATTGCTTCACGTCGGGCGGGAAGGCCGGGAAAGGCTGGGCGCGGCGCACCATCGCCAGTGTCTCGGCATCGAGCGCCGAATGTCCGGACGAGCCGCCGAGGCCGGCGGAAATCACCGAGCCGCCGCGGCTGAGCGTGAAGCTGATCCGTGCAGTGCCCTGCTGGCCGGCGGCCTTGGCGGCCGGCGGATACTGCTTGAAGCGCTGCAGGTGCGCGGCGACCATCTGCTTGTAGCTGGCAACCGCGGCTGCGGACGCGCCGGAGCTGACGGCGGATGCGGCCGGGGCCTGGCGCTCGGCTCTCGGCGAGGCGGTGGTGCGCGGCGCGGGCGGTGCCTCGCTCGGCTTCTTCGCATCCCTTCGCACGACCTTCGGCTTGACCGGCGCGGGCTTGTGTTCGGCTACTACCTTTGCCGGCTCAGGCTTCTCGGGGGTGGCCTGCTTCGGCTCCGGCGGCGCCACCACTTCGGGCTTTTCCTGCGGCGGGGTTGGCGCGATCTGCTCCTCCACGGCCTCCTGCTTCGCGGCCTCCGGCGGCGAGGCATCGGCCTGCTGCATGACGGGCCCCGGCGCGAGGTCGAGCTCGGTCGGCTGCGGCGCCGAGGTCACCGGCGACATGTCGACCATGATCGCCGGCAGTGCGACGCCCGGCGGTGGCGGCTGACGATACCAGGTGACGGCCAGCCCGATCAGCGCCGCATGCAGCGCGGCGATCGCCAGCGCCGACGTGCCCCAGCGCTGCAGCAGCGCGTCGTCGGCTACGTCATGCAGCGCGTATGCATTCATGTCACGACCGTCCGTCGAGGCCGACCAGCGCGACTTTCAGGTAGCCCGCATTGCGCAGCAGGTTCATCACCTCCATCAGGTCGCCGTAGCTGACGGCCTTGTCGGCGCGCAGATAAATGCGCTCGTCCTTGTTGCCTTTCGCGGCAGCGTCGAGCGTCGCGGTCAGCGCCTCGCGGGCGATAATGTCCTCGCCGACGGCGATGGAAAGATCCGGCTTCACGGTGACGAATACCGGCTTGTCCGGACGCGGCTGCGGCTCGATGGCGCTGGCCGGCAGATCGACGCCGAGATCGACGGTGGCGAGCGGCGCCGCCACCATGAAGATGATGAGCAGGACCAGCATCACGTCGATGAACGGCGTGACGTTGATCTCGTGCACTTCGGCGAGATCGGATGCCTCCGCGCGTCTGCCGAGCCGAACCCCCATCGCCTACTCCGCCGCGCGCGACAGCGTGAACGCGC
>NZ_JBQTHN010000260.1:0-10719 GCF_052389815.1 Bradyrhizobium sp.
CGGCCTGAAGGCTAGGATCGACCGTCTCGTGGACATCAATCGCGAGCTGAAGGCCCGGGGTGCCAATATTGAGCACTTCTACGACTACTAGAGAACGGCTGCGCATGCCGCTGCGGATCGCAGGCGCCGTCGCGCTGGTGGTTTGCGGCTGGCTGGCGCTAGCGGTCGGCATGGCCTTCGCCGCAGGCCCTGGAAAATCCATCGCCATCGTCGGCCCGCAGGCCGAGGCGATCGTGGCCGTGGTGAAGGCGAAGGGCCGCATCCTCGTCGCCTATGACTACGTCACCATCGCCCGCTCGGAGGAAGCTGGCTTCGTCGGCCGCCTCTACGCGGCCGGCGCACTGCTGGTTCTCGACGCCGACCAGGCCGGCGGCTGCAGCGGCCTGCCGCCGAAGCGGACGGTGGCGAAGTTGTAACCCCGTTGTCGTCCCGGACAAGCGAGCACAGCGAGCGCGATCCGGGATCCATAACCACAGGCGTTCGCTATTGAGCACGATGGAGCCACAGCTTGCTCTAACAACGCGATCCGGTGGTTATGGACCCCGGCTTTCGCCGGGGCGACCCGTTGAGAGAGCGTGGCTAACCGCTCACACCCCGTACTTCTGATAGAACGTGTTGGTGAACAGCCCATCCGGATCGTACTTCCGCTTCGCTGCGAAGAACGCATCGATCTGCGGATAGGACCGCTGCAACTGCTCGCGCGAATAATAGAGCTGGTACGGCAGGAAGAACCGGCCCTTGTGCGCGATGGTGAGGTCGATCAGCTGCTCGGTCGTCCTCTTCATCTGCCGGTTGCCCTCATCATCCGTGGCCTGGTTGATGTAGAGCACCAGCGAGAAGGCAGGCTCCGGCGAATAGGTCAGGAAGTTTTCTTCCCTGTGCACGACGCGCACCGAGGCGTTGAGCAGATTGGTTTTGTTGTCGATCATGATCCTGCGCAGGCCGTCGACGAACGCGACGAACTGGCTGCGCGGAATGAAATATTCGTGCAGGATATCGGTATCGTCCGGCAGCGCGTTGCGCAAATAGGGCACGGAATCGTGCATCGGATCGTTGCGGTTGACCAGGCACGCTTCCGCCGAGCCGATCGCCTGCGCCCGCGTCACCGTGCAGTTCTCTATGCGGTGCTCGATGTGCTTTTCCGAGAACCACTTCATCTCCTGGAACAGCGGTCCCTGCTTGGAGAGATTGACGGTGAGCCGGCGCAGCTTGACGCCGGAGACTTCGCCGAGCGGCCGGCGCTTGAAGTCGCCGCCATCGACCGTGGTGTAGGTGTAGAGCAGCATCTCCTTCAGAAAGCTGCTCGGCGCGGTCGACAGATGGCCGTACATCAGGCCGACCTTCATGTCCTTGTCGATCTCGCCGGCGAACAGCGCCGGAAACTCCTTGTAGTCGAGCACGCGACGCCCGGTTTGGTAGACGAGGTTGTCGGCGATATCGAGCTCGGCCTCGACGATGACGCCGAACAGGCCATAGCCGCCGACCACGAGATCGAACAGCTCCTTGTTCTCGGTCGGTGACGCCGTCTTCACCGAGCCATCCGCCAGCATCACCTTCATCGACTTGATCGATTTCGCCAGTGCGCCTGCCTGGTGGTCCATGCCGTGGGCGTTGACCGAGATCGAGCCGCCGACGGTGAAGATGTCGGTCGACTGCATGGCGCGTACCGCAAAGCGCGGATGCAGCGCGTTCTGGATGTCGTGCCAGGTTGCGCCGGGCTGCACCGTCACCGAGCGCGAGACTTCGTTCAGCACGATGCGGTTGAAGGTCCGCATGTCGAGCACGATGCCGCCTTTTCGGAACGCCTGCCCGCCCATGCTGTGGCGAACGCCGGCCGTGGTCACCGACAGCTTGTTATCGCGCGCAAAGGTCAGCGTCTTCGCAATGTCGTCGACGCTACGCACCTCGACGATGCCGTAGATCTCGGTCTTGTTGAGGCAGCTCGCGTCATTGATGGCGCCGCCGAGCTGCGACCATCTCACGCCCTGCAGCGGCGCGATCGCCTTGATCTTCTCGAGATCGGTCTTGCCCTGGTCTTCGCTGTTGGCGGTGCGGCAATTCTTCTCGCCATCGGGATCGGCGGCCAGTGCCTGCAGCTTGCGAAAGCCGTAGACGCCGAACAGCACGGCAAGCACGGCGACCGCCGAAACGGTCGCTTTGAACTTCGAGGAAAATTTCTGCATAAATCGATTCCAGGTGGGAACCGGATCATCCCGGCGCTTGCCTCATTAGTCAAATCCACGCGTGTCCGGTTCGAAACAAGCGCAAAAGCGGAGATTCCCTCATGCTGCAAGCATGCCTCAACGGCGGCCGGCCCCGCGACTTTCATCCGGCCGTCCCGCTGTCGGCCGATGAACTGGCCGCGGACGCCAAAGCCGTCATCGCTGCCGGCGCGCAGCAAATTCATCTGCATGTCCGCGGCGGCGACGGCAAGGAAAGCCTGCACCCCGACGATGTCGCACGCACGCTCGCTGCCGTGCGATCGGCCGTGCCTGGCGTGCCGCTCGGGCTCTCCACCGGCTGGTGGATTCCGCCCAAGGGACGCGCGCGGCAGGAACACATCCCGGCGTGGCAGGCCCTGCCCGACTACGTCTCGATCAATCTGATCGAGGAGGATTCCGCCGAGGTGATCGATCTCGCGCTGTCGAAAGGCATCGGGGTGGAAGCCGGCATCTGGTCCGTCGCCGATGCCGAAAAATTCGTCGCCCATCCCGATGCGCGCCGCTGCCTGCGCGCGCTGATCGAGATCAACGAGCAGGATCTGTCCGCCGGAATGGCGGCCTGTCGCGGAATCTTGGCTCTCCTCGATCGCGCCGGCATTGGCCTGCCGCGCCTGCTGCATGGGCTCGATGCCACCATGTGGGACTTCTATCGCGAAGCGCTGGCGCATGGTCTCGATACGCGGATCGGGCTGGAGGACGGCAAGCACCTCCCCTCCGGCGCGGTTGCCGAAAACAATGCCGAATTGATCCGCGCGGCGCATGCGATGGCGGCATGAGCTGCCGTTCTCTCGCTCTCTCGCCGACAACCCGGCGTAGGCTCTACGGACTCTGAACCGCGCTTCGCGGCGGCGTTGGCGGCGCCGCCTGCAATTCGTGCTCGAAATCGCGCAGCCACAGGCCGGCCTTGCGCAAGCCGCCGAACGGAAACAGGTGGAAGCCCGAGATCGCCGCGGTCGCGGACGGCGGCGCGGCCAGCAGGCCGCGCACGACCTCGTCCGGACCGTTGTCAGTGAGCAACCGGCCGAAGCGGCCGATGTGCCCGCGCAACGCGCGCATCGAATTGCCGATACCGCAGCGCAAACCGAACTTCGTCAGCGTCGCCAGCGTCGCCGGTCCCGCCAGGCCGATGGTGACGGGAAGGCCGATGCCGCGCATTTGCAGTTCCGCGAGCCATGTCAGGATCGGCCCGCTCTCGAAGCAGAACTGAGTCACGATATCGACGCGAACGCCGGTCTGCCCTCCCCAATCCTGCCATGCCGACAGCGCCGCGAAGGCGTCCGCACCCTCGAGATACGGGTGTCCCTCGGGATAGCCGGCCACGCTCACCGCATTGATGCCGTGCGCCTCGATCAGGCCGCTGGCGGCGCCATCGCGACTCGATTTGAACGGCCCCTTCGCCGCTGCGACGTCGCCTGCGATCAGCACCACGCGTCTGACGTCGGCCTCGCGCCGGGCCCGCACCAGAAAATCGTTGAGAGCCTCGCGCGAGGGCATTTCGCGCGCGGCGATGTGCAGCACGGGAGCGAAGCCGGCGCGGCGCAGCGCGGCCGCGGTCTCGACATTGTGTCGGTAATTGTCGCCGGGCAGGAAGGTGATGGAGACGTCGGTGCCGGCAGGGAAATGATCGGCCAGCTCTCCGAGATGGCTTCCGCTGGAGGAAACCTCGACAGAAGCGGATGCGAGAAGTCCGGAGAGACGAGCGCTCATGGTCGGGCTCCCGGATCAGACCGGCGCACGGCGCCGCGAGATCACGTAGGTTTCGTCGTTGAACCAGAGGCCGCCGTGCTGGCGCACCACGCGGTCGGTGGCTTCGAGATAGCGGCCGTCGCGCACGACTTCGGAGAGCCGGTCGTCCTCGATCTGCGCCACGTAGATCGCCGCATTCCAGGCCGCGAACAGGGTCGAGGTGCCGATCGGACCGCTCACCTCGTCGGGCAGCGTGTGCATGCGATAGCGGAAGATCGAGCGCGCATCCGAAGAGGCGTTGAAATTGTAGTGGCGCGCCATGCCGCCCAGTTCGTGCTTGACCTGGCGCAGGATGGCGTAGCGGTCGGTCTTGAAGGGATCGTCGCCGGGCCAGACCTGCTCGATGATCTCGATGCCGGGGTCCTTGCCGTGCGAATGGATGCCGATCAGCCGGCCGCCCGGCCGCAGCGACTTCACCAGCGGCGTGATGACCTTCGAGGCCTTGAACTCGACGCCGACGCGCGCCCGGTAAGGCTGCGAGGCAATGACGAGGTCGTAATCGGCCATTACCCGGCCTGGCCGCGGCATGATGGGATCGAGCAGAAAGGAATGATCCTCGCGCCGGATCGTCAGCACGATCGGCCGTGTGTAGACGGGGTTGCCCGAGGTCGGGCTGATGCCGGCTCGCCAGTTCTCGGCGAGGAAGCCTTCGAGGCCGGCGATCTGCTCGGCAAAGCCGTGGGCGGTGTTGCCGGACAGCGTGACGTCCTTCCATATCAATCCCTGCGCAGCGGTGGCGGAGCGCGGCGTCAGCCACGGCGCTTCGCCGTAGTAAAGGTTGGTCACGACCAGCACGGTCGCCGGGTGCTCGAACAGGCGGTCGGCCATCTTCTCCAGCATCAGGCGGACGTCCTCGTAGGAAATCTCCTTGGCCACGACATAAAGCGGCATGGTGGGGAAGCGCGCATGCACGGAGCGCATCACCCGCGACAGCACCGTGCCGTCGCCGACGCCGGCATCGAAGATGCGCAGGGCCGGCGGCGCCGGCTGCAAGCCGGCGAGCTCGAGCGAGACGCGGTTGGCGATCTCGGTCTTCTCGCTGCAAGTGGAGACGAACAGCAGGTATTTTTGCCGGTTGTCGAAGAAGCGGAAGCCGGGCGGCGCTGCCGCCGCCACCGGCGCTGCGCCGTTGCCTGCGCTGCGCGGCAGCGCCGAGCCGTTGACCACAGGCAAATCGGGACGGTGCGAGGTGAGATAGGCGCGCACCTTGTCGAGCGTGCCGGTGGTGATTCTGGCCCCGTCGCGCAGGCGCGACACCAGCTTGCCGTCGTTGACCACCAGGCGGCCGAAAGTGGACTCGGCGGTCTGGGTGGCGCGGCAGAACTCCCGGATCTCGCCGAGAACCTGCTCGGCGGTGGCGGTGGGCTGGCGTTCCTCGATCCGCATGGTTGATCCCCACGGTTTTTCGTCGGCCAATCAAGGAGAGCCAGGGAGGGATCGTCAACCACAAACCAAGTGGGCAGGATTTGTGGGCACACGCCCAATCCAATAACGCCGCCGGCAACAAACGCAACGGCACGGAGTCGGAAATCCGTCATGGCTAACGTGACGGCCATTGCGGCGGATGACTGCCGAGCGGAAGCGAAGGCCGGGCCCAGAACGCTGGTGTCCTCGAAAGAATCGAGGACGGCTTGACCGAGCTTAGTTGCCCGTAGCCGGACGTCAGCTCTTCCATGAAGGACCGTATGCTTTCGCCCTTCAGGTCCTCGGTTTTCAGCCCATCGTCGAGCCGGCCGAGATTCCATAGCCAGCGGCCGGTCTGCGCCAGCGAGACCCGTACATGCCAGCTGCCGCCCTCGCGGGCCTGGCGTGCCTTCGCCATCATGGCGCCGAACGCCATGAAGTAGCCGGTGGCGTGGTCGAGCATCTGCGCCGGCAATTCCTTCGGCCCATCGACGCCGGCCGCCACGCCCTCGGCATGGTTGAAGCCGGTCGACGTCTGCACCAGCGAGTCGAAGCCGCGCCGCTCGGCCCAGGGCCCGGCATGGCCGTAGGCCGACAGCGTCACATAGACGATGCCCGGGTTGAGCGCGGCGGCGTCCTCCGGCGCAAAGCCGAGGGAAGCGAGCGCGCGCGGCCGGTAGCCTTGCGAGAGGATGTCCGCCCCTGCCAGCAGCTCGCGCATAGCGGCACGGCCGGCCTCGCTCTTCAGCTCGATGAAGCAGCAAAGCTTGCCGCGGCCATTGTCGATGGAGAGCCACGGGATATCAGGCAGTTCGGGGCCGGACACCAGCAGCACGTCGGCGCCGTGCGCGGCCAGCGTGCGGCCTGCGACGGGACCGGCGATAACGCGCGACAGATCGAGCACGCGGATGCCGGCGAGCGGGCGATCGCCTTTCGGCCAGGGTTTTGGCGCGGCATCGCCAATCTTCTCGATGGCGATGAGCGGCAGTTGCGCCAGCGCCTTGGCGTGCGGCGTTGCCTGCCATTCGTCGCAGGAGCGCATCATCGCGACGACACCGCCGGCGGCATGGGCCGCGGTCTCGAAGGCTTCCGCCTCCCATCGCATCAGCGCCTTCTGCACGTCGTCGCGTTCGGCCTTGCAGTCGAGCACCTTGCAGACGGCGGCGCGGTGATGCGGAAAATTGGTGTGCAGCCGCACGAAGCGGTCATCGCCGGTCCGGTAGATTCCGGCGATGGCGTCCCACGCCGGCGGCGGCGGCTTGCCGGCAACGCGCAGATATCGCTCGGAACGACACTCCACCGTGGCATGGCGCATGTCGACGGCAACGCCCTGCGCCTCGCCAGAGCGCAGTCGCCAGATTTCGGCGGCGGCAAGAGCGGGCGCGGCGATGCTGACTTGCGCGGCAGCGCCCATGCGGAATGACGATGGCAGCTGCGGCTCTTCGCCTGATAGCGTCACCGCATCGAGCGCGGCGGGATCGCCGCCGGCGGAAGTCCAGACATCGCTGAGAATCTCGCGAGGACTTTGCATTGCCATCACTCGATCTTGTGCTTGATTGCTTCGAAGAAAGGTGCCCGCATCTCACGGCCATGCTCTAACGGCTTCGAACGATGTCCCACCGCTGAAGGAGTTGCAATGGCTGCCATCGATCCCCTCACCGCGGGCGGCGTGCTGCTCGCCACCGCCCTCACCGACGCCGTCTACGTCATGTTCACCGCGGCCGTGGTGGCCAAGAAGCGCGTGCCGGCCGCGACCTGGAGCAGTATCTGGTACGTGCTGTCGTCGTATGCGGTGATCAGCTACACCGAGAACTGGATCTACGTGGCGTTCGCGGGGTTGGGATCGTGGCTGGGTGCGTATTTCACCATCACCTTCCTGCACCGCCCGCCCGGCGGCCCGCCGGTGGGCGCCGCGGTGGAGTGAGAAGCGGTTCGCGCGACCGTTTTGTAGGGTGGGCAAAGGCGCCCTTGCGCCGTGCCCACCTTTACCAGCGTGCTCGCGATGGTGGGCACGCTTACGCTTTGCCCACCCTACAGCTTCTGTGCGATCAGCCAACGTCGTCATTGCGAGAAGCGAAGCGACGAAGCAATCCATCTGTCCCCGCGGGGATAGATGGATTGCTTCGCTTTGCTCGCAATGACGGTGGAGAGACATGCGCTCTCATTCTCACGGCGCGATTTCGCCTGAGGTTTGCATCTTCGTTGCTCCCTCTTTGGAAAGAGGGCGCAGGGAAGGCCGGGCGCTGGCTGCGCCCGCAGCACCGTGTGCAAAAAAGTGGAAGAACGCACACGGGTTTGACAGGTACAGCCGAGGCATCCCGGCCTTCCCCACGCAATGGCTTTACGGCTTATACGTACTCTCCCCGGTGAGCGGCCTTTGTTGTCACCGTTGCCGGGCCCGCACAGGCGGGCCGGATAGACGCCAGGGTCGCGGCGCCAGGACCACACGATTTCGCCGTACGCTGCCGCGTTTCGTCGGGCGCAGAAAGCGCCTGACGCGGCAAGCGTCCATCGCAACCCGCGCCACGCTCGGTGACGATCGCGCGAACGTCCCTCATGGCGGCACGGGCTGGGATGCAATCTAATTCTGATTTACGTAAGCATCAAGATCAATTTTTCTGATTTTTGATATTTTGGGGTCAGGGGCCAGAACCAGAAGCCCTTGATATAGGTCTCAGTACGGGAATATGCTTCGAACCGCATCCTTTCCTTGTCCCGACCTCGTAAACTTTACGGAGGTAAAGATGGGCGCGCGATTGTTTGTGCTTTTCACCACCGCGTTTTTCATGACCAGCGTTTCGGCCGATGCCGAAGACACCTTTTCACTCGAGCGACGTGCTACAGCGAAGAGCGTCAATCGATATGGTGACGTTCCGTTGGGAGCGGTCATCCGTACCGACGAACGTTACAACCAGAATGGCCTATTCCAGGGCCCGCGTGGCTGGGCCTACTGGAATCTTCTGCCTGACCCCAAGCCCTATCAGAATCCCAACCTATGGCCCGATCAGCGGCCAACATATTTTTTCGGGCAGCTCGCGATGCCCGCTGGAAGCTCACTTACCCTCCGGGGAAGATATCCGTACGCGCGCTATTTCAAGTTCAACCTGTACAAGTTTGAACGCAACACCTTCGTCGCCATCCCCGGCGCATCACTCGCGGGCTACGATATTGAACCCGACGCCGGCTCAGCCAATCCATACAAGATCGGCGCGGACCGTCTGGTGCCCAATCGCAATTTCACGCTCCGGGTGCTCGCCGAAGACCCGCCGGCAAACGCAGTCGACCGTCCGAGGAATACGATTTATGCCGGCAGGGACGAAAAAGTAGTACAGGCCGGTTTCCGCATCTATGTTTCGGACATGGGATATGATGGCGCGGGTTGGGGTCCTTCGGACACGCCCTCCCTTGACGGTCCTGGCATCACCTATCAGGGCATACTCCCCGACGGGACTCAGCTCTCGGGTGAACAAGTCGTCAAGCAATGGGGCCGGCCGATGGGCTCGGCGCCTCCGCCGCTCAGTGTGGATCAATGGTACAAATTGATCGATGCAAAGGACAACGACCCTGCGCTAACGCCCGCGACGGCGCCCGCTCGCCGCGATCCCCAGTTCGAACTGTTCTGGGGCATGAAGTACACGGTCGCCGGTGCGTTCATGAAACCCGAGGACCGGGCGAAGATCACGGTCGCGACCGAGATGGAGGGTGGTGGCGATCCCACCACCGAGTACATGGTCAACTATCTCTCTCGGCAGTTCGGCCCCATCTACGTTTTTCGGGCCAAGCTGCCGACTTTCCCGGACACCTTTGCGGGTGTCGGGACAATGACCGAGGGCCAGGTTGCCTACTGGTCGGTGGTGACGGTCGCCTCCGCACCTTCGGGCGAACTGTGGGATGGCGTCTTCGACATGCAGGTGCCCCTAGACAAGGAAGGCTATTACACGATCGTCGTCAGTCGTCCGGAGGATCGGCCAAAGAACGCGACGAACGAAAACGGCATCGCATGGATCGACTGGGGCCCCGGCGAGGGCCTGAGCGATCCGCGCAACCGTAAGGACTGGGGCATGTTGCTCATGCGCTTCATGGTCCCGCAGAAAGGTTGGGAGTTTAGCCCGGCGAAGGTCACCAAGCCCGGCACGGAAGCTGCCGTCATGGGGCCGTACTATCCGCGCGGCTACTACACCACGAAGGCTGAGTTCGAGGCCGAGGGGCCGCTGAAATAGACGATTATCAGCATCGGGGGAAATTATGAAACGATATCCCAGTCACCGGCCCTCATCGGCGGCGCATTCCTCGAAAGCGGGCGCGATGGCAGCGTGTGTTTTGCTGTTCGGCGCCGTCTCCCTGGCGCAGGCAGAGGGAGTCCTCAAACCGGATACGGTTGATAAGACGCGCGATATGCGGTTTTGCGAAATTCTTGTCGTGAAGGCTAGAGGCATCGAGGTCTACAATACGACCGGGGTCAGCGACTGCCCGGCCCAACTGTGGAATGCGCTCGACACGGCCAAGCTCCGCCGGCAATTCAAGGCGCTCAAGGTCGAAAAGAACGGACCCCATTTCTGGATGATGGACTCGCAAACGGTGTCGTTCGGAAGCAAGGCATCGTTCGGCGGGATTGATGCGCGGTGGGTAGCCCGCCTGCCGCTGCTCACGGCGCTGGAAGCCGCGACGGGCTCAAAGCCCTACAACGTCTTCAACCCGAAGAAGACCCAGAGAATGGTGTACGCCAAGGGCAAGCCCGTTTACGAGCTTGTCGACCCCGACCGCAACGTCTACGTCCTGCAGGCGCACGAGGAAAAATTTCCGGCCGATACGCTGGCCAGTCTTGGCGAAAAGCTGAAGCTACCGAGCGGTTGGAAATTCCGCAGCCGGGATCTGAAGGAGGATATGATATTGGACCTCAAGTCGGATCAAACCATCTACGCAATTGGCGACGAGTATCATCAGTACTGGACGCGAGTCCCCAATCTCAAGGCGAATTGACTTTGGACCAAGCGAGCGCGCTGCTGAATCGATCTGGCGCGAGAAACGCGCATTGCACTCCACGACAACGATCTTCACATTTAGTGAAAATCCCGCGAGGCCGGCAGGATGCGGACGTTGCGGGGGTGGCGGATTTTCTGCGCGGGGTTGTCCGGATGCTGGCGGCGGTCGTCGTGCAGCGGCTCGACCAAGGCCGGGCCGTTGGGCAACGCGGTGCGCGAGAGGGCGTCGTTGGCAAGGCCGATCAGATCGTGCGAGCGGTCGGTGAGGCGTTGCGCCACGAGATGCGTCACTTCCTCGGGACTGCTCTGGATGTAGCCCTCGACCAGGATCAGGCGGGCGCCCATCACCTCCTTGCGGTATTGCT
>NZ_JBQTHN010000261.1:0-21189 GCF_052389815.1 Bradyrhizobium sp.
GTCGGGATGTCCTGGCTGTACCTGTCAAATCCGTGTGCGTTTTCTTACTACCGTTGCACACGGTGCTGCGGGCGCAGCCGGCGCCCGGCCTTCTCCGCGCCCTCTATCCAGGAGGGAGCAACGAAGATGCAAAACTCAGGCGATTCCGCGCCGTGAGAACGAGTGCGCATGTTCTCTCCACGTCCATGTTCTCCCCACGTCATTGCGAGCGGCCGGTCCGCCGAAGCTCGCAACGACGCATCGGTGCCTGGTGGGAGCGTTATAGGAATCTCATAGAGACCTGTCCCACCGCGGCCATCTCGCGCTTGCAGTGCTGAGCGCCTTCGTCGAAGCCCGGCGCACCAGCCCGCCGCGGAACCGGACTAGCGTCCCGGCAGTGGCCGCAGAATGCCAACCCGCTATTGGGAGCCGATTTGCAGTGATAATTTTCACGTAAGACCTCATCTTCCGACTGCGAATTGGTACCCTCCTTGCTCGAGAAGGTATAGAGTACACGAGCAGCGATCCGGCAGGGGTAGAGTGTCATGACTGCCATATCGATTAGCCGAGTAGTCGTAGCCCTGTTGACGGTTGTTACGGCCAGTGGCGTTGTCTTCGCCATCCAATACGTCCGCCGCGAGCCGCCGGTTGAGGCCAGAGTTGCAACGGCAGCGCCGGTGATCCCGGAGCCTGCACCTGGCGCACGAGAGCGGAGCGCACCCTCACTCGCAAGGGCCGAATCGGAAACAAGCGCCGTTATGGACGCTCTGATCGGATCACGTCCGCCGCCAGAGAGCGGCGATGGCGTACCGACGTTCGACGTCGCCAGGATCCAGCCGACGGGCGAAGCCGTCGTCGCGGGCCGGGCAGCGCCAGGCGCAACGGTCGAGTTGCTGCGCGATGGCGAGGTGCATGATCGCGCGGTCGCTGATAAATCGGGACAGTTCGTCATGGTCCCGCCAAAGCTTCCGCCAGGCACTTACGACCTGACGCTGCGATCCAAACAAGCAGACGGCAAGCAAGCCACGTCCAGACAGCGCGTGACCGCAGCGCTGGAGCCGAGATCGACCGACCAGCCGATCGTGGCGCTGATCACGCCTGACAAACCCACCGTCGTGCTGTCGCAACCGGCCGCACCGAAACCGGCGGCCGGCGCCGTGGTCGTGGAGACCGTCGAGATCGAGCCGGGCGGCAAGTTCCATGTGAGCGGCCAGGCACGCGCCGGCGCGGCCTTGAGGCTCTACCTCAACGACAGCTTCGTTACCTCGGTAACAGCCGACACGGATGGGCGTTTTGCAGTGACCATCAATGAAGGGGTGGCGCCCGGGAACTACCGCGTCAGACTGGACGAGGCATCGAGTTCCGGCTCGGTGCGTGCGCGCGCCGAAGTGCCGTTCAACGCCCCGCATACTACGGCCTCCGTGCCGCCGCAGGCCACGGCGCCGAAGCGTCCGGAATCGACAGCTACGCAACAGCCGCAGCTTGCGGCCGCAGGGGCTACCGTCGTTCCGGACAAAGGCGCGCCGCCCTCCACCGTGGTGGTGCCGAAGATTACGACCACAACGGTATCGCGTGGAGATAGCCTCTGGCGTCTCAGCCAACTGACGTATGGCGCGGGCACGCGCTACGCCGTCATTTACAAAGCGAACCGGGCACAGATCCGTAATCCGAACCTGATCTATCCGGGGCAGGTCTTTGTCCTTCCCGCGCAGTGAAGCGCCGCAACGAGGATTTCGTCCGCAAGGACCGTGCTACTCCGCCGCAATCCGCTGCTCGACCTTCTCCGCCTTGACCGCGCAGAACTTGAACTCGGGAATCTTGCCGAACGGATCGAGCGCCGGATTGGTCAGCAAATTCGCCGCCGCCTCCGCGTAGCAGAACGGCATGAACACCATGTTCTCGGGCACGTCGCCGTCGGAGCGTACCTTGACCTCGACGGCACCGCGGCGGGTCATGAGGCGGATGGAATCGCCCGGCCAGACGTTGAGCCGCCGCATGTCCTTCGGCGACATGAAGGCGACCGCCTCGGGCTCGATCTGGTCGAGCACGGCAGCGCGGCGGGTCATCGAGCCCGTGTGCCAGTGCTCGAGCACGCGGCCGGTGGAAAGCACCATCGGGTATTCGGCGTCGGGCAGCTCGTCCGGCGGCACGACCTTGGCCGGCACGATCTTGCCGCGGCCGCTTTCGGTCGGAAAACCCGTGGTGAAGATGATCTCGTTGCCGGGCTTCGTGGGATCGTCGACCGGATAGGTGACGGCGCCCTCGCGCACCAGGCGATCCCAGGTGATGTTCTTCAGCGACGGCATCACCTGCGTCATCTCGGCGAACACGTCGGCCGGGCCGCCATAGTTCCACGGCAGGCCCATGCGCTTGCCGATCTCCTGGATGATCCACAGATCCTGCCGCGCATCGCCCGGCGGCCTGACCACTTCGCGCGCCAGTTGCACGCGGCGGTCGGTGTTGGTGAAGGTGCCGGACTTTTCCGCAAAGGCGGAAGCCGGCAGGATGACGTCGGCGTGGAATGCAGTTTCGGTGACGAAGAGATCCTGCACAACGAGATGATCGAGTTTTGCGAGCGCCCCGCGGGCGTGCTGCAGGTCCGGATCGGACATCGCGGGGTTCTCGCCCTCGATATACATGCCGGTGATCTCGCCAGCGTGGATCGCATTCATGATCTCGACCACGGTCAGACCGCGCACGGGATCGAGTTCCTGATGCCAAAGCTTCTCGAACGGCTGGCGCAGATCGGTGCGGCCGACCGGCTGGTAGTCCGGCAGGAACATCGGGATCAGGCCGGCGTCGGACGCGCCTTGCACGTTGTTCTGGCCGCGCAGCGGATGCAGGCCGGTGCCGGGACGGCCGATCTGCCCCGTGGTCAGCGCCAGCGCAATCAGGCAGCGCGCGTTGTCGGTGCCGTGGACGTGCTGGCTGATGCCCATGCCCCAGAAGATGATCGAGGCGCGCGAGCGCGCATAGGTGCGCGCCACCTCGCGCAGAGTTTCGGCGTCGATGCCGCAGATTGGCGCCATCCTCTCCGGCGTGAATTCCCTGATCTTTTCGGCGAGCTCGTCGAAGCCCTCGGTGTAGCCCGCGATATATTGCTGGTCGGTCAGGCCCTCGGTGATGATGGTGTTGAGCATCGCATTCAGCATGGCGACGTCGGCGCCGGGCTTGAAGGCAAGGTTCTTCCAGGCATGGCGCGACAGCGCCTGCCGGCGGGGATCCATCACGATCAGCCTGGCGCCGCGCTTGACCGCGTTCTTGAAGTAGGTCGCGGCGACCGGATGGTTCACGGTCGGGTTGGCGCCGATCACGATGATGACCTCGGCGTCCATCGCGGCCGAGAACGGCGCCGACACCGCGCCAGAGTGCAAGCCTTCGAACAGCGCAGCCACCGAGGAGGCATGGCAGAGCCGGGTGCAGTGGTCGACATTGTTGGAGCCGAAGCCGGTGCGCACCAGCTTCTGGAACAGATAGGCCTCTTCGTTGGAGCCCTTGGCCGAGCCGAAGCCGGCCAGCGCCTTGACGCCCCTTTCGTCGCGGATCTTCACCAAGCCCTTGGCGGCGATGTCCAGCGCCTCTTCCCACGACGCCTCGCGGAAATGCGTGAAGGGATTGGCGGGATCGACCTGGTCGTTGGCGTCCTTCCTCGCGTTCGGCAGCCGCACCAGCGGTTTTGTCAGGCGGTGCGGATGGTGAATGTAGTCGAAGCCGAAGCGGCCCTTGACGCAGAGGCGGTTGCGGTTGGCCGGGCCGTCACGGCCCTCCGCATAGATCACCTTCTCGTCCTTGACCTGATAGGTGACCTGGCAGCCGACGCCGCAGAACGGGCACAGCGAGTCCACCTTCTTGTCGGCGTAGACGACGCGGGTTTGCTGCTCGTCCAGCATCACGGCGGGCATCAGCGCACCGGTGGGGCAGGCCTGCACGCATTCGCCGCAGGCGACGCAAGTCGATTCCCCCATGGGATCGTCGAAGTCGAACACAATCTTGGCGTCGGCATTGCGGTAAGCCATGCCGATGACGTCGTTGACCTGAACCTCGCGGCAGGCGCGCACGCACAGGCCGCACTGGATGCAGGCATCGAGATTGACCCGCATCGCCGGATGGCTGGCATCGCCTTGCCAGCGCTGTGCGGCGGGGAAGCGGCTTTTGGTGACGCCAATGGTCTCGGCCCAGTTCCAGAACTTGGAGTCCGGATCGTGCGACGTCTCACGCGCCGGCTGGTCGGAGACCAGAAGCTCCATCACCATCTTCTGCGCGGCCACCGCGCGGGCGCTTTCGGTCTTCACCTTCATGCCGATCGTCGGCGTGCGCTTGCAGGAGGCGGCGAGCACGCGCTCGCCCTCGATCTCCACCATGCAGGCGCGGCAATTGCCGTCGGGGCGATAATCGGGCGCCGGCGAATAGCACAGATGCGGGATGTCGCGGCCCTGGCGTTTGGCCACCTGCCAGATGGTCTCGCCGGGTCCGGCTTCGACCTGCCTGCCGTCGAGCTCGAACGTAATCTTCGTCATTCCGCAGCTTCCTTGAACTCGTCCGGGAAGTATTTGATCACCGAGCTCAGCGGATTGGCCGCCGCCTGGCCGAGGCCGCAGATCGAGGCATCGCGCATCGTCTGGCTCAATTCGTCGAGCAGCGCCCGGTTCCACACCGGGCGTTCCATCAGCAGCGCCGCCTTCTGCGTGCCGACGCGGCAAGGCGTGCACTGGCCGCAGCTCTCGTCCTCGAAGAAGCGCATCAGGTTCAGTGCCGCCCCGCGCACGCTGTCCTTGTCGGAAAGGATCACGACCGCGGCCGAGCCGATGAAGCAGCCGTATTTTTCTAGCGTGCCGAAATCGAGCGGAATGTCGCTCATCGAAGCCGGCAAAATGCCGCCCGATGCGCCGCCCGGCAGGTACGCGCGGAATTTGTGGCCGTCGGCCATGCCGCCGCAATATTCGTCGATGAGCTCGCACACGGTGATGCCGGCGGGCGCGAGCTTGACGCCGGGGTTCTTCACATGACCCGAGACCGAGAAACTGCGCAGGCCCTGGCGGCCGTTGCGGCCGTGGCTCTTCCACCAGTCGGCACCCTTCTCCACGATGTCGCGCACCCACCACAGCGTCTCGACATTGTTGATCAGGGTCGGCAGGCCGAACAGGCCGACCTGGAACGGATAAGGCGGCTTGTGCCGCGGCAGGCCGCGCTTGCCTTCGAGGCTCTCCAGCAGCGAGGATTCCTCGCCGCAGATATAGGCGCCGGCACCGCGGCGCAAATGCAGCTTCGGCCCGCCCGGAGACAGCTTCGCAATTTCGCGCGCCAGAATTTCGCGCGAGGCCGGGTATTCGTCGCGGATGTAGATGTAGACCTCGGCGGCCTCGACGACATGCGCGCCGATCAGCATGCCCTCGATGAAGCGATGCGGATCGGTCTCGAGATAGAAGCGGTCCTTGAAGGTGCCGGGCTCGCCCTCGTCGCCGTTGATCGCCATCAGCCGCGGGCCGGGCTCGCCGAGCACCGCGCGCCATTTGCGGCCGGTGGGAAAGCCGGCGCCGCCGAGGCCGCGCAACGAGGCGTCATCGAGCGACTTCAGCAGGTCTTCCCTGGACAATTCGCCCGAGCGCAGGCGGCTCAGCAGCTTGTAGCCGCCGCCGACCAGGTATTTGTCGTAGCCGACGTAGTCGGGCAGATGCGCATGCGTGTCGCCCGCCTTCGCGGTTGCCAACACATTATCGACGCTGGCGCGATCGACAAAGTTATGGCCGACTTCAGCGGCCGGCGCGGTGTCGCAGCGCCCGACGCAGGGCGCGCGCCCCACGCGGATGCCGGGGCCGGCCTTGCTCTGCAATTCCTCCAGCAGCTTTTCCGCGCCCATCATCGCGCAGGTGAGCGAGTCGCAGACGCGGATGGTGAGCGGCGCGATGTCCTTCTCGCCTTCCTTCACCACGTCGAAATGCGCATAGAAGGTCGCAGTCTCGAACACTTCGGCGAAGGAGAGCTTCATCTCGTCGGCAAGCGCGGCAAGATTCGCCGCCGATATCTGATGGTACTTGTCCTGGATCAGATGCAGATACTCGATCAGGAGATCGCGCCGGCGCGGCCGGTCGCCGAGCAAAAGCTCGATCTCGTGCGCGGCCGCGGGATCGATCTGGCGTCCCTTCGGCGTCGCCTTGGCGCGCTTGCGGCCCTCGCCGGGATGATCGAACACGCGGACCTGTTGGACGTCGTGAGCCATTTGAAAAACGTCTCGTTCCCTAGTCTTGATCTTCAGCGACTCTATTCTCTGGCATGCCAGATGCCAAGAGAATTCTCGCGCCTGGATAAGGATTTAAGGAAATCGTCATTCCGGGCCAACAATCGGCAAAGGATCCCTTTCGAACGGGGCGCGCGCTTACCCGGGAACGGTCAAAATGGCAGTTCCGCTGCTTCGTGTACATCTCGCAGTGCTTTCCGCTGTCGGTCGATCGGCGGAGTCTACCGGCACAGCGCAGCAAACCAAAACTCAATTATGCGTCGACGACGCAGTATCGGCTTTGCCTATCGATCCATTGGTCTTCTCGATCAGGAAGACGATGCGGCTTTCGCTGCGCTCGGTGATCTCGACCTTGTCGCCGGTCTCGCGAATGAGGTTGGGAATGTCGATCACCGACAGCGGGTCGGTGCACAGCACTTCCAGCCGGTCGCCAGCGGCGAGCGACTTCAGGGCCTTCCGCGTCTTCAAGGCCGGCAACGGACATTTCAGACCGGCGAGATCGAGCTTGGTTGTGGTCATCAGGTGAGGATGGCGAACGGACCTGACATCGTCAACGACGGATCAGTTGATCAGGCTGGCCCAGGACAAAAAGCCGATCGTCTCGCCGGGCGAGACCTGGGTGACATCCTCGCCAAGCTCGGCAAGACCGTCGGTATCGGCGAGCGACGACAACAGGCCTGCGCCCTCGCGGGGGAACTTGGTCGCCTCCAGCACACCGTCTGCGCCCCGGCGGAGGGAGACGCGGACATATTCGCGGCGCGAGATCTTCTTCCTGTACGAGAACGCCGCCCGCACCGGCATTGGCATGAGCTTCTCCTGCCGCGCGCCCGACAGCGCCAGGATGGTCGGGCGCACCACATGGACGAAGGTGACGAAGCTCGCCACGGGATTGCCGGGCAGCCCGATGAACGGCGTGCCGCCGATGATGCCCATCGCGACGGGACGTCCGGGCTTGATCGCCATCCGCCACAGCACGAGCGAGCCGGCGCTCTCGACCGCCGCCTTGACGTGATCCTCTTCGCCGGTCGAGACGCCGCCGGTGGTAAGCAGCAGATCGTGCTGGCCGGCCACGCGCTTCAAGGCGGTCGCGAGCGATATCTTTTCATCGGCGAAGATGCCGAGATCGCTGACCTCGCAGCCGAGCCGGCGCAGCATCGCCATCAGCATGAAGCGGTTGGAATCGAACAGCTGCGGCGCGGCGCGCGCCTCGCCCGGCGACACCAGTTCGTTGCCGGTGGAGAACACCGCGACGCGAATGCGCCGGCAGACCTGGATATGCGTCAGCCCGAAAGCTGCGACAAGCGCGACATCCTGCGGCCGCAGCCGCTGCCCGGCCTTCAGCGCGGCAAAGCCGAGCGGAATGTCCTCGCCCGCGGGACGAACATTGGCGCCGGGCTTGAGCCCCGCGGGAAGCACCACCTTGCCGGCCTCCACCGTCACGTCCTCCTGCATGAAGACGGTGTCGGCGCCGGCGGGCATCGGCGCGCCCGTGAAAATGCGCACCGCATGCCGCGCCGTGATGGCGTCGCCGGCGGAAGCGCCCGCCTGCACGCGGCCAGTCACGGGAAAGGCTTCGGCCTCACCCTTCGGCAAATCGCGGCTTGCAACCGCATAGCCATCCACCGCGGAGTTCGTGAAGGGCGGCAGCGGCAACGGCGCGGCGATATCATGCGCGAGGATGCGCCCGTCGGCATCAGCCAGCCCGACAGTCTCGATCTCCTCGACCTTGTTGACCCGGGCCGCAATGAGACCGACGGCTTCATCGACCGACATCATCGGGCCGCCAAAGGCAAAGCAATCGTCGGACAGTTGCGCCATCGCTTGCCGGCCCTATGCAGTCGCTTCCGAAAAGAGGTCCTCGATCGAAATCGCGGCGCGCTTGATCAGCGCGGTGACTGCATCGATATCGTCGAGATGGACGACCGGCAGCCTCGTCTCGACCTCCGCATCGGTCACGATGCCGACGATGCCGGAGTCGCCGGGAAACAGCCACGGCTTGCCGTTGGCGGCGCGGTGCACCTCGATCTTGCGATGCGGCTCGCGCTTGAATCCCTCGACCAGCACCAGATCGACCGGCGCCATCTTGGCCAGCAGTTCCTGCAGCCGGGGCTCGGCCGCACCGCGCAGTTCATGCATCAAGGCCCAACGCCGGCTCGAGGCGACCAGCACCTCCGACGCGCCGGACCGGCGGTGCACCCAGGAGTCCTTGCCGGGCACGTCGACGTCGAATTCGTGGTGGGCGTGCTTGACCACGGAGACGCGAAGTCCCTCCTCGAGCAGACGCGGAATCGCGCGCTGCAGCAAGGTGGTCTTGCCGGCGCCGCTCCATCCCGCGAGACCAATTACCTTCATTGTCGCCTTCCCAATGGCCGGCCGGAACCAGCCTTAAACCTCGTCCCTAGTTGCATTATATCGGAGCGCAGGGAAAGTCATGCTAACGTCGCGGTCATGATGAAGATCGAAAAGGCCCCTGTCCCCCTGATAGTGCCGAATCCGGACGATCCGCGGCTGACCGAGCGCGTCCGCGGCACCGACCAGCATGGGGCGGAGGTCGAGATCAAGGTTCCGGTCGAGCGGCCGCTGACGCTGTATTTGAACGCGCAGGAGATCGTCACCATGATGACGATCGGCGACTATCCGGAATATCTGGCGCTCGGCTATCTGCTCAACCAGAACATGCTCAAATACGAAGACGTCGTCACCGAGGTCGAATATCACGACGACCTTCAGGTGGTGGTGGTGCGCACCGAGCACAACACCAATTTCGAACAGAAGCTGAAGAAGCGCACGCAAACTTCCGGCTGCGCCCAGGGCACCGCGTTCGGCGATTTGATGGAGGCGATCGAAAACGTCGATCTGCCGAAGGCGGAGCTTCGCACCTCCTGGCTCTACCAGATGACCCATGCCATCAACACCATGCCGTCGCTGTATCTGGAGGCCGGCGCGATCCACGGCTGCGTGCTGTGCAAAGAGGGCACGCCGATCTGCTACACCGAGGACGTCGGCCGCCACAACGCGGTCGACAAGATCGCAGGCTGGATGTTCCGCCATGGCGTCGATCCTGCCGACAAGATCATGTACACGACCGGGCGGCTGACGTCCGAGATGGTGATCAAGACGGTGCGGATGGGAATCCCGATTTTGGTCTCGCGCTCCGGCTTCACGGCGTGGGGCGTCGAGCTGGCGCGGCAGGTCGGGCTCACGCTGGTCGGCCGCACCCGCGGCAAGCGCTTCATCGCGTTGTCCGGGCAGGATCGGCTCGTCTACGACCAGAACCTCGACTATGTCGAGGAAGAATCCGCGCGTCACAAGCGCAAGGGCGAAGCGCGTGACGACTGACGTTGCGCGCGAGGGCGCGTCGAAAATTCCAGGTGTTCTGCTGGCCGGCGGTCTGGCGCGGCGGATGGGCGGTGGCGACAAGCCGATGCGCACCATCGCCGGCCGCACTATCCTCGACCGCGTGATCGCGCGGCTTGCGCCGCAATGCGACGGGCTGATCATCAACGCCAATGGCGATCCGGCCCGCTTTGCCTCATTTGGATTGCCCGTGGTTGCCGATAGCGTCGCGGACTTTCCCGGCCCCCTCGCCGGAATCCTGGCGGCGCTGGATTGGGTCGCGGCAAACCGGCCCGATGTCTCGCTGGTGCTGAGCGCCGCGGCGGATTGCCCCTTCCTGCCGCGTGACCTCGTCGCGCGCCTGCATGCGGCAATGATCGCCGACAACGCACAGCTCGCCGTCGCCGCGTCCGACGGACAATCCCACCCGGTTATCGGGCTGTGGAGCGTGGCGCTGCGCGAAGAGCTCCGGCATTCGCTTGTCGTCGAGGACATCAGGAAAATCGACCGCTGGACGGCGCGCTACCGCCTTGCCACCGTGACGTGGCCGGCCACGCCGCTCGATCCCTTCTTCAATGCCAATACGGTGGAGGACATTGCCGAGGCCGACCGCCTGGCGGCGCTGGATGGAAATCGACGGTAGCTTCAGGCGGGTCTGAAACCGGCTCGTTCCAGCGCCGTGCGGCCCGCTTCCGATGCCAGCGCATCGAGAAAAGCCTGCACGGCCGGCCGCTGCTTGCGTGCCTTCACCAGCGCGAAGTCGTAATGCTCCTCGGCATAGGGAATGAAGCCCAGCCCCGCCGCATGCGCGACCGGCGCAATCGTCATTCCCCAGTCGGCGCGATGCTGCGCCACGGCGGCCGCCACCGCATTGTGCGAGCGCGGCTGATTCCAGTAGCCGTCGGGACGGGCACCGCCGAGCAGGCGGTCGATCAGGATGCGGGTGCCCGCCCCCTGGTTGCGGTTGACCATGATGCAGGCGGGGTCGGCAAGCGCGGCGCGCACGGCGTCCTCCACACCCAATCCCTCGAAGCGGGCATCGCCCTTGCGGAAGACGATGCCCTGCATGCGGCGCCAGCCCGGAACGAGTTCGAGGTTCTCGGTGAGATATGACGTGTTGTAGCTCTCGCTCTTCTCATCGAACAGATGGATCGGCGCCAGATCGCACTCGCCGCGCCTGGCGGCGGCGAGTCCACCAAGACTGCCGACCGCAATCGATCGCACGACAAGTCCGGCATGCGCCATCGGCGCGGTGATGAGATCGAGCCCGGTGCAATGGCTGCCGATGATGACGAGGTCGGGTACGCGTACATGCGGCGTGAACAGCGTGATGTCGGTCTCGGAGTTGGCCGGCAGCTGGTCGGCCAGCGCGTCGATCTTCAGGAATCCATCGGCCTGGGCAAAGGACGTGATCGCGCCGGAGCCCTTTCCGGTGGGATAGGCGATCAGCCCCTCGGCGCCCTCGACCAGCGACACCATGACGAATTCGGTTCGGCCGAGCTCCGACGCAATCCGCACCGGCACGCGCGCGGAAACCTTGGCGTCGGCGCGGGGTGGCAGACCGGCCATCCTGCGCAGCACCGGCACGATGATGTCGTGGAACGTGAACATCGCAGACGTCGGGAAGCCCGGCAGGATCACGACAGGCTTGCCGTCGCACACCGCAAGGCAGAGCGGCTTGCCGGGCTTGAGCGCCACGCCGTGCGCGACGATGCCGGGCTTACCCAGCCTGCCGATGATGCGATGGGAGATATCGCCCGCGCCCTTCGATGTCCCGCCCGACATGACCAGCATGTCGCTCGCTGCCAGTGCGCTGCGCATGGCAGTCTCCAGCGCCTGCTCGTCGTCGGGAATCGCGCCGAGGAAGTTCGTCTCGCCGCCGTTCTCGGCAATCGCCGCCGTGACGACGGCACCGTTGGTGTCGTAGATCGCGGCGGGGCACAGCGGGTTGCCCGGCTGCACGAGCTCGTCGCCGGTCGACAGGATTGCCACCCGTGGGCGACGCGCAACCGCCACTTCAGCGATGCCGCACGCCGCGAGCATGCCGATCTCGCGCGAGCCCATCATGGTGCCGGCACGCAAGAGCGCCTCGCCGCGCGCGATGTCGGAGCCCGCATGGGAAACGAACTGCCCCGGCGAAGCGGCGCGGCGAACCTCGATGGCGCGGTTGCCCGCCGGCTGGGTGTGCTCGATCATGACGACGGCATCCGCCCCGCGCGGAACCGGGCCGCCGGTCGCGATCGTCGTCGCGGAGCCCGACAGTACCGGCCGCATCGGCGCGATGCCGCAGGCGATCACCTCGTCGTTGAGGATCAACCGCACCGGCGCCGCCTCGCTGGCGGCGGCGAGATCGGCCGAGCGCACGGCAAAACCGTCGACATTGGAACGATCGAACGGCGGCACATCGATAGGCGCGGTCACGTCCTCGGCCAGCGCACAGCCGAGTGCATCGGCGAGTCTTCGTCTTTCGCCCGGCACGGTACGCGGGAACAGCGCGGCCTCGAACCGAGCGATCGCCTCTTCGCGCGACAGGATGGTCAGGAACTGGCCCTGGTCGAGATGAGAACCACTGTCATTCCGGGATGGCGCGCCAGCACCAGACCCGGAATCTCGAGATTCCGGGTTCGCGCTAGCGCGCGCCCCGGAATGACGATGCTGATGGATATCGCGGGTCATGCGGACGCTCTTGTCATTCCTTCAGCATATAGGCATCGACCGTCGTGCCCGCTGCAAATCCTTCGGACCCACCGGGCACGACGAGCCAGGCCTCCGCCCGGGCAATCGCTCCCAGCGAGAGTTCGCCGGAAGCGAGTGTCGCCCAGCCGTCGTTCCTGCGTTCCAGCAGCACGATTTCGGCAAGACCTGCGCTGGAAGCAATCTTGCGCGCCAGCGGCAGGCCGATCGCCTTGCGCGGCCGGCGCGCCGAGAGGCGATCCAGCGCCGGCAGCGCCAATGTCCACCACGCGGCGAGAGCCTGGTCCGGCGCGCCCGGCAGCACGACAACCGGCGTCTTGCCGATCCGCCCGACGCCGGAGGTACGGCCGGGCTGCAGGGCAATGCCATGCGCAATGACTTTGCCGCGCTCGGCCAGCGCCAACAGCGCCGCGTCGTTGCGGCCAACGCCGCTGCCCCCGACGACGATGAGGAGATCGCAGCCTCCGTCACCGAGCGCGCTCGCGGTCGAGGCTGCATCGCGTCCTGCCGCTTCGACGCTGGTCACTTCGGCACCTGCGCTGCGCCCGCTCTCCGCGATCAGATCCGCCGTGAGTCCGGCGCCGGGAATGTTGACGATACGCAGCCGCGGCCGCCGCACGCGCAACGCTTTCAACCCCGCGGCCCTCGCGATCAGGAGATCGCGCGGCAGAATGCGACGGCCGGGTGCGGCAACAACACTGTCGGCCGCAAGATCGCTGCCGGCGCGGCGAACGCCCTGCCCCGGCACGGCTTCGGCCATGACTTGCACTGACGGACCCGACGCATCGACGGAGTCGGCGTCCACCACGCAGTCGCAGCCACCTGGCATGGCCTCGCCTGCCTCAACCCAGGCGGGCGACGAGGTCAGCTCCACCGGCGAATACGACGACGCGCCGACCAGATCGTCCGCGCGCAATGCAAAACCATCGGTGGCGGCGACGTCATGCGGAGGGTGCGCGGCAAGCATCGGCATCTCGGCCGCGATGCACCCCAGCGCCTGCGTCAGCGCCAGTTCCACCGGGGCCACCGGTTCCAGTCCATTCAACAGGGCATTGAGCGCGACATCGAGCGGCGTGAGCGAAGCCGGCAGGCGCTGGGACGAGGTCATGGGTTCGCCTATGCCCTGAATCGGGCCGGAAATACAGAACCAAATACCGCCGCGGCATGCGCCGATTGGACCCAATGACGGTGTCCCCAGTTGTGGGGACAGACAGGCGGCGGTCGCCGAACTATCCAGTGCGGGCAAGTCAGATGGATCTCAAAACTAGTTGCAAATGAGACCAATTGGCGCTATCGAGCCGCCGCACAAGAACGGCCAAAGCGCCGATGCTCTAGGAGGGAATGGGAATGTCCAGGAAGTTTTCCGCGGCGGTGCTGGGCGCGGCGGCGATGCTTGCCTCATCGGCGGCGCTCGCACAGGTCTCCGACGACGTCGTCAAGATCGGCGTGCTCACCGACATGAACGGCCCTGCCGCCACGCCGACCGGACCGGGCTCCGTCGCCGCGGCGCAGATGGCGATCGACGATTTCGGCGGCAAGGTGCTGGGCAAGCCGATCAGCATCATTGTCGGCGATCATCAGCTCAAGCCCGACATCGGCGGCGGCATCGCGCGGCGCTGGTACGATGTCGAGCAGGTCGACCTGATCCTGGACGTGCCGGTTTCCGCAGTCGGGCTTGCGGTGCAGGGCATCGCCAATGAGAAGAAGAAGCTGTTCATCACCCATTCGACCCTCGCCGCCGACTTCCACGGCAAATCCTGCTCGCCCTACGCGATGCAATGGGTGATCGATACCCGTTCGCTTGCGGTCGGCACGGCACAGGCGGTGGTCAAGCGCGGCGGCGACAGTTGGTTCTTCGTCACCGACGACTATGCGTTCGGACACGCTCTCGAGCGCGACGCCGCCGCCGTGGTGACGAAGAACGGCGGCAAGGTGCTGGGCTCGGTGCGCCCGCCGCTGGCGACGCCGGACCTGTCTTCCTTCGTGCTGCAGGCGCAGGCCTCCAAGGCCAAGATCATCGGCATCGCCGCCGGTCCCCCCAACAACATGAACGAGATCAAGACCGGCGCCGAGTTCGGCGTGTTCAAGGGCGGCCAGCAGATGGCGGCGCTGCTGGCGCTGATCACCGATATCCATTCGCTGGGCCTGCCGGCGGCGCAGGGCCTGTTGCTGACGACCTCGTTCTACTGGGACATGGACGACAAGACGCGCGAATGGTCGAAGCGCTTCTTCGCCAAGTTGAACCGAATGCCGACGATGTGGCAGGCGGGCGTCTACTCGTCGGTGATGCACTACCTCAACGCCATCAAGGAAACCGGCACCGACGATCCCCTGAAGGTGGCGGCGAAGATGCGCGAGAAGCCGGTCGAGGATTTCTTCTCCCGCAACGGCAAACTGCGCGAGGACAACCTGATGGTGCACGATCTCTGGCTGGTGCAGGTCAAGAAGCCGGAAGAGTCGAAGTATCCGTGGGATTACTATCAGATCCTTGCGAAGATTCCGGGCGAGGAGGCGTTTGGTCCGCCGAACCCGGAGTGTTCGCTGGTCAAGAAATAGGCGACATGAAGGCCTCACGCAGGTGGCCGATGTCGGCGATATCCGGGAGCCGATGACCCCGCCGGGTTCGACGAGTTCGTCGCCGACGACACCGCAAGGTGACACAAGGTGCTCGAACTCGCCGGGGTTCGGGGGACCAGAGGCGGCATTGCGGGATGGCCGGTCAGCCTGTAAACGGTTGCGGCACCGTTGCCGGCCGCCGCAAGTGGCCGCCCGCGGCGGGGCCCGTAGCTCAATGGTTAGAGCCGGCCGCTCATAACGGTCTGGTTGCAGGTTCGAGTCCTGCCGGGCCCACCAGCGAAATCAGAGGTTTATCAGGCTTTCATTTCGCCGCCCGTTGGGCCACCGCACCAGAAACGCCTCACTTCGTTGCTCGTTGCCATGCTTCGGCAGCCCGTAAACTACTGCTCCACATGTGATGTGGCTATGGCCTCTCCACCCGATCGTAGATTCGGCGGCTCTATCGCAAGAAAAGGCCAAGCAGCGCAGTGCGCTTTTGTCATCGAACGGCCCCATCAACGTCGACCAGCTTGGCAATCTCCGCTCTGCACCGATAGCGGCACTTGTCGCGAAGTCGCCTTTGACCCACAGCTGCTATTGACTGACCTCGGGTGCGAGGCTTCATTCACATTCTATGGTCGTCCCCGGCAGAGGGCCGATCATGATCTCGACCTGCCGCACAGTCGGCATTTCGGGAAGCCGTAGAGCAGATATTCGAGACCAAGGCTTGATCCGGGACCGCTTCCTCGAGATCGATTGTCTCGCGCAACGAAGGGAGAAGTCCATGAAGGCCATCGCACTGGGCGCATTCGGTGCCGCGCTGGTCGCGTCCGTCGCTTCCGCCGCCCCTCTCAACGCGATAGCGATCGGCCACACCGAAGTCCTCAGTGTCAACCAAGTCCGCTTGGTCTGCAACGAGTATGGACGCTGCTGGCGGACTCGCGGACCGCGCCATGTCCGGCGCTACTACTACCGGGATGACCCCAGCTACGTCGTCGGCCGCGGCTACAACTACTACGCTGGTCCCGGCTACTATGATCGCGGATACGGTTACTACGGCGGACCAAGGTTCGTCATTCGCGGCCGGTAGCCAGGAACCAAAGGCCGCTCACTGGCGCGGCCTCTTTTGACGACAGATTCCCGATTGATGCTGTCAGGCAAATCCCGTCTGAACTAACTCCGGAGCGCTTCGGCGGGTTCCAGCGCAGCTGCGCGTAGCGCTGGATATACTCCGGATAGAAGACCGATCACGCCGCCGACTATCGGCGCGAGCAAGGGAGCGAGCGGATCGAGCACCGGTGTCCAAACCTGATATGCTGAGACGCCGACCACAATGAGCACGCCGATGCTGGATCCAAGCAGCCCCCCCACAGTCCCAATGGCCGCACTCTCAACAAGGAACTGCTCCGCGATGTGGCGACGAGTCGCGCCAATAGCACGGCGCAGTCCGATCTCTCCCGTCCGCTCCATCACGCCAACGAGCGTGATATTTGCGATGCCCAGCGCGCCGACTACGAGCGACAGTCCGCCCAGCAGCAGGAACATGACGTTGAGATCGGTCTGTACGTCGTCGCGCACCCGTCGCGGCTCCTGTGGCAACTGCACGCGAAGCGCGCGTGGGTCGTCCGGCCGCAGCGCCGGCCGTGCCTGAAGTGCGATCAGGGAAGCGGCGCCGATCTTCGTCTCTACAACCACCAAGCCAGGCCCCAGGAGGTTGAAATACCGCCGCGCTGTGCCCTCGGGGATGATGACGGAGCCAAGCAGCTCAGGCTTTCGCACCACATCGCGAAGTATACCGATCACGAGATAGAGGTGATCGCCGACATAGATCGCGGGCAGTCGCTCGACGCCACTGATACCCAGGCGTCGCGCGGCATCTGGACCGAGTATCGCGACGCGGTCCGCACGTTCCGAATGTCCATCATCCAGAAACCGTCCCGAGGCAAGTTCGCCGCGCACCGCGCGGAACAGATCGGGCGAGGCAGCGCGCACCGCCAGCCTGATTGCCGTCTGATTGGCTGGATCCACCACCGGGGATGCACTGATAAGCAAATCCTGGACTTTGACATCGCTCAGCAAGCCTGCGGCGACAACACCGTTGAGCCGCGTGAGTCGTTCCGGTGCGTCCCACGGAATGGCACGTGGATCAATCATGCCGACAGCGCCGCCTGGCCGTGCCGAGATGAAGAGCTCCGTGGCCGCAAGCTGGTCGAACTGGCTGATGATGCGGTTGCCGGCGGTTCGCGTGAGGCCGACTGTAGCGACGAGCGCCGACATGCCGATCACGATGCCAAGCACGGTCAGCGCCATACGCGCCGGTCGAGAGATCGCTCCGGCTATCGCCTCGTTGACGAGGTCGCGCGCTGTGATCCCTGACGCCGCAATGCGCACCCTGGATAGAGATGATGCTGATGGCTCGCGTCCGCCGAAAAGTTCGCCATCTTTCATATTGACCCTGCGCGAGCCACGGTGCGCCACGTTTTCGTCGTGCGTAACGACAACGATCGTCATTCCTTCCTTGTTGAGCTCGGCGAAGAAGTCCAGGATCGATTCAGTATTCTTGGAATCGAGATTGCCGGTCGGTTCGTCGCACAGCAGCAGGCTCGGCGAGCCCATCAGGGCCCGCGCGATCGCCACTCGCTGACGTTCGCCACCTGACAATTTGGAAGGCAGAAAATCGGCGCGATGCGCGAGACCGACGCGGCGAATTTGCTCCATCGCACGCTCGCGCCGCCCGCGAGCGGTGCGCCCCCGGTACACTTCCGCCAGCATGACGTTCTCGAGAACCGTGCGATACGGCAGCAGGTGGAACGACTGGAAGATGAAGCCGATGCGCCGGCCGCGCAATCCGGCCCGCTCTTTCTCGCTCAGCGTTGTCGTTTCGGTGCCATCAAGCAGGTACTGGCCGCTGGTTGGCCGGTCGAGGCAACCGAGCACATTCAACAGAGTGGTTTTCCCCGAGCCGGACGGACCCGTTATCGACAGCCACTCGCCACGCTGCAGCACCAGGTCGACATCAATCAACGCGTTGACCGCGGGGTCGCTCCCGAATTGCTTGCAAACCTTGCGCAGGTCGAGCACCAAGTCGGGATCGGCGGAAGCCGCTTTGATCGTCGGGGCTTGACGTAGCTTGAAGCTGACTGTCATTTCATTGCTACTGGCTCCGCGGTCTTGTAGCCGACCACCACGAGTTGGCCGGGGACGAGTTGCCCGTTGGGGGCGTTGACCTCGACATATCCTCCTGTTGAAAGCCCAGGTTGCACGGTAACATATTCCTGCCGGCCGCCGCGATCGACCAGCACGCGCGATGTTCCGTCGGCGGCAAGCGACACCGCGCTGGTCGGCACTGCGATCACCGCCCCCTTCGTGGTTTCGATCGGGATGGTCAAGCGGACGGAAAACCCAGCAAGTGGCACCGGCGTGTTCTCGACCTTGACCCCGAGATAGAAGTGGTACCCATCGACGCCGCGCGTGCCGGGCGTGTTGGCCACCGTCTCCACGACGCCGCTCGCCTTGATCCCAAGCGCCTGCTCGTCGACCGCGACCTTCATGCCGGGTTTCACCAGCGGCGCGGCCTCGATGGCCACTTGTGAGTCGATGCTGAGCTCGTTGTCCGTTACGCTCATCACCGGTCCGGAAGCACTGCCGGCAACGACCGCTGTCACTTCGTGCACGCGAATCGGCAGCGACGGGATGAACACGACTTCGTCCGCAGGTACCTGGATGCCGAGTCTCGCGCGCGCCGCCGCGAGTTCGCGGTCCAACCGCTCGAATCGTTCGGTTGCGACTTTGACGTCGAATTCGGAAAGTGTCTGTTGCTCCTGGGCCGCGCGCACGCTCCGCTCACCTTCAAGGCGCGCTGCCTTCACGGCGCCCTCGGCAGCCTTGATCCGTTCGTCGGCCAGGCTGGCTTCCCGCGTCGCGTTCTCAATCGCAAGCTCGGCCTCGACCCTTGCCTTGCGCTGCGCGCTTTGCGCTACTCGCAGTTTGGCCTCGGCCGCAGCCTTCGTCATCTCGGTCTGGCGCGGATCGAGAACGACCAAGGCACGATCGGCAACCTGTGTCTTGATATCGGCGTCGGCCATTGCTGCAGCATGCGTGCCCCGGGCACGCTCTGCTTCAACGAGGAGGGATTTGCCCGCCCGGGCGTCTGCAAGCTGCTTGGCCGTGCCGTAGCGCGCCGCGCTGTCGATCGTTGCCTGGCGAATGTTCTGCTCTCCGATAGCCCGCGCGGCGGCCACCGCTTTCACCGCCGTGTCGCGCGCCGTCTCGGCTGCAAGCCGGCTTCGCGCGGCATCCGACCAGTCTCGCTCGATAGCGGCAATCGCGGCGCGTTGTTCGCGCGTCGGTCCGAACGCATCCCAACCGGCCTTTTGGTACATGCGCTCGACCGCGGCGGATGTCTTCTGGTCATAGTTGCCGTCGACTGGTCCCGGATCGAAGCCGAGTCGGGCCAACGCGGCCTCGACCTGCTGCACGTCGCTCCCGCTGGTTCCTGGCGACATGTCGCGGAAGCCCGGCGCTGCGCCACGCAGGACGAAGACAGGACGTCCAGACGCAGACATCAGGACCTCGCCTTCGTTAAACGGTGTATTTGGCCGCGGCAGCGACGAGATCAGCCCGGCCCCGCCCTTGACGGTGGAAGGCGCAATCGACACGGGCTGCGGAAGCCCGAAGCGAACCGTGCCGCGGGTGACCACATCAGTACTCAGGACCCGGGACTCGACAGGTACCAGGATCGGGGAGGGTTCAGGCGGTGCGGTCCGCGCCGCCATCTCGGCAGGCGACTGAATCCTGGAACCCATGTACCACGCGCCAAGCGCCATACCGCCCACCGCGCTCAGAACCACCCACAGAACATTTACGCGGCTCGCAATCATGCCGTAGTCCTTGCCCAAATAAAAGCGCGCGGGACCTCCTGGCTTGAAGCGTTACGCTAGCCTTCCACGCAGTGCCCGCCGGGAAGCAAGCTTACTCGTCGCCGCTGATCCGGGGAAGTCCGGGACGTGACGGGCTGCCTCATTGTACCTTCCGGGAGAACAGTTCCTCCTGGATCCGTTCCTCGACCGGTTTCAGCACCTCCTCTGACATCTTGAAGCTCTTCGCAGCCACACTGCGTTCGTAATCCTGAAGCTTCCGCAGCGCGGCCTTCTGGTCCTTCGACATCTTGGAAACCAAGAGCTTGCCACCCTCGGTCAGCGCGCTGAGCCGGTTTCTCAGATCGGGCTCGATCTCGTCCGGGTGGCTGTATTCGAAGCCCGCCTTCTTCATCTCGCGTTGCCAGTATCCGAGGGCGGCCTTCATGCGCTGGTCCTTGTTGATGAGCGCATCCTGGGGATTGTAGTGGCTGGCCTTCAGCTGATCGGGTTTGAACGTTTCCGAGACGGCCTTGCGCGTGCAACCACTAGTCCGGGACAGATCCTCTATCTCCAGCGCGACCGCGAAGGTCGCGGAGGCGTCGTCCCCGAGCAGTGCGCGATTGTAGGCGACTTGATCCGCAGCGGAGAGGTTGCGAAAAATCTGCACGTTGCGTTCGCCAAGACCCACGCGACCCGGGTTGTAGCCGGTCGATAGCTGAGGTGGCAGACCGGTGTAGAAGGTGGATACACCAAAGCCATACCGGTTGACGAATTCCTCCTCGCTGAGGCCGGGAAGGTTCTTGTCCGCCGCCATGCCGGCCCGAACCGTGGTGGCGTCGGCCGCAATGTATTTGAAGCCCTGTTCGCTCATGCAACGCGCGATCAGCTGCTCGGTCTTTTCGATCGCTTGGACCAGCTCACGTGGAGTCAGGCCGAATTCCTCGGAGCCGAGGCCCTTTGGCGCCTCCACTCCGGCCGCGGCCACAGGGGTGAACAGGATTGCGAACAGTCCCGCGCAAATTCCTTTCCTCATGACGGTACCCTTTCATCACTATCCTTTCGGCCTCCTCCAGAGAGGACATTTTCCGCTCAATCGCGAACAACGGTTACTTATCCGTGCCCACCACCTTCCCCGTCTCGATGTCAATGAAGACATCGGTTTCCACTCCGTCCTGTGCGGCAATGATCTCCACGGCGTAGACATTGTACTTTCCGTATCTCTCAATCTTCATCGACGTGACCTTGCCCGGGACTTCCTTGAGTGCGGTTTCCGTCGCCTCCGACGAGCTGATTTTTGCAACCGGTGGCACAGTCTGCTTCCGAGGCTCCCGATGGTGTTTTCCGAAGCTCGCCATGTCCGAGCCAGGCAATGCGTCGGACGCAACCAGTTCGCCATCCGAGGTGTCCTTGACGAGTCCCACTCCAGGGCACCACCACTTGTCCGTGATATCGGATGGATTGGTGAGGCTATACTCGCGTGTTCTCACACAATCTTTGAAGGTCCCGGCTGGAACGGTTATTGTGATCCCG